>NZ_JBNCKR010000009.1:273643-275598 GCF_049841645.1 Micromonospora sp. DT43
TTTTTGTTTTTTGTTTGGTGGTTTTTTTTTTTTTTTTCTCGTCTTGTGGGCGCCTGTGGGGGTGGGGGGGCGTCTCCCCTCGCCCCCCCCCCCGACCGTCAGCCGGCCAGGTGCGACCAGTCGCCCTCCAGCTCCCGCCAGGTGCCCTGCGCCGCCACCGTCCCGGCGTGCAACACCACCACGTGGTCGGCGCGGACCAACGCGGCCCGCTTCGCGGTCGAGCCGACCACTGTCACCCCGTGCGCCCGCAGCGCCCGCCACAGCGCCAGCTCGGTGGTGACGTCCAGCGCCGACGACACGTCGTCGGCGACAAGCAGTTCGGTACGCGGCGCCAGCGCCCGGGCCAGCGCCAACCGCTGAAGCTGACCGCCGGAGAGTCGGGTGCCCTTGTGCCCGATGAGCAGACCCAGCCCACCGCCGGCGACGGCCAGGTCGTGGTCGAGCTGGGCGGTGCTGACCGCGCCGGCCGCGTCCACCTGGTGGCCGAGCGCGATGTTGTCGGCCACCGTGCCGGACAGCACACGGGGCAACTGACCGACGTAGCCGACCTGGTTGGGGCGCAGGAACAGCTCCGGCTCGGTGACCGGGTCGCCGTTCCACGACAGCTCTCCGGTGTGGTGCACGATGCCGGCCAGCGCCCGCAGCAGCGAGGACTTGCCCGACCCGACCGGCCCGACGACCAGGACCAACTGCCCGCGCTGCACCGTCAGGTCCACGTCCCGGACGGCGACCGTGCCGTCGGAGTGCACCACCGAGAAGCCGCGCAACTCCAACCGGCGCAGCGGGTGCCGGGGTGGCGACGTCGGCGCGGGCGCCGTACCGGCGGCCAGGTCGACCCCCGGCACCGCCACCGTGTACGCGCCCACGCCGGTCATCGCCACCGTCCGGCGGGTCCACACCCGTGCCGACGGCAGCTGCGAGATCAACGACGCGGTGGTCCAGGCGAACCACCGGGCCGCGCCCAGCGTGGAGACGGCCACCAGCACCGCGCCGGCCGACAGCTCGCCGCCCAGGTAGAGCGCCCACGCGCCGATCGGCAGCAGGCCACTGGCCATCGACGGCGTCGACCGGGACCACACCTGCACCGAGATCTCCCGTCGCTGCCGGGCACTGCGCAGCGCGTCCAGGTCGGCCAGGTGACGCAACACCGCAGCCGTCGCGCCGGCGAGTTTCACCGTCCGCGCCGCGGAGAGCGCGGCGACCAGGGCGGTGGCGAAGGCCGCCCGCGCTGTCACCGTCGCCCGGGCCGCACGCTCCAGCTCCGGGCCGAACAGCGTCGCGGCCAGCCCGGAGACGACCATCGTGCCGAGGAAGAACAGCCCCGGTACGACGCTGCCGCTGATCGCCGTCATGGCGATCACCAGGCCCAGCGCGACCGCCTGGTCGACCACGTTGTCGGCGAGCTGCACCACGCGCTCGGTGTCACCGCCCTGCGCCACCACCTCCGCCGGGGTGTGCGAGCTGACCCGACGTGGGCCGGTCTGGCCGTGCACCAGGCGCAGGCCGATCCGCAGCATCTGCCGCACCCACCAGTGGGGAAACCAGACGTAGGTGTACAGCGGCAGCGGCAGGGTGACCAGCAGCCCGGCCACGATGCCCAGCGCCGGCAGGTACGGGTTGCCGGTCCCGTCGACCAGGTCGGCCCAGAGCCACGGCAGCAGCGGGCCGTCCAGCCCGAGCAGGCCGAGCACGAGGAACAGGACCACCGACGTCAACCCGTACCGGGGATCGTTTGTGCAGAGCCGGATGATCTCCCGAAACGTGCGGGCCGGCGGGACCTGTGGCAACGGCGGCGGGTCGGCCCGCACCGCCGGGCCGGTGCCGGCGGTGCGCGCGCCCGTGCGAACGACGTCCGGGCCGGTGCGGCCGGCGTCCGGGCCGGTGCCGGTGCCGGTGCCGGTGCCGGTGCCGGTGCCGGTGCCGGTGCCGGTGCCGGTGCCGGTGCCGGTGCCGGT
>NZ_JBNCKR010000009.1:275696-277898 GCF_049841645.1 Micromonospora sp. DT43
GGCCGGTGCCGGTGCCGGTGCCGGTGCCGGTGCCGGTGCCGGTGCCGGTGCCGGTGCCGGTGCCGGTGCCGGTGCCGGAATTGTCGGTCAACAGGCCGGCGCCGGCGCTGTCCGGGCCGGTCAACAGGCCGGTGCCGCCGCCGGACCGGAACGAGGGCGCCCCACCGGCGTACGCGGCGGCGTGACTGGTCGCCAGCAACTCGGCGAAACGCGTCGACGTCTCCAACGGGCCGGCCTCGACCACCGCGCCGTCGGCCAGCACCACCACCTCGTCGCAGCGGCGCACCGACGAGAGCCGGTGGGCGATGACGATGCCGATCCGGTCGCGCAGCAGTCGAGCGGTGGCCCGCTGCACCCGTGCCTCGGTCACCGGGTCCAGCCGGGCGGTGGCCTCGTCGAGGATCACCACGCCCGGGTCGCGAACCAGGATCCGGGCAAACGCCACCAACTGCTCCTGGCCGGCAGAGAGCGCATGCCCGCCCTCCCCCAGCCGGGTCGCCAACCCGTCGGGCAGCTCGGCGATCCAGCCGGTCAGGCCCAGTTCGTCAAGCGCGCGGGCGGCAGCATCGAGCAGCTCCGGATCGTAGAGCGCGACGTTCTCGGCGAGCGTGCCGGCCAGGATCTCGGTGCGCTGTGGCACCAGCGCCACCCAGCGGCGCAGCTCTTCGACGTCGAGGTCACACAGGTCGGTGCCGCCGAGGAAGACGGTGCCGGGCGGCACGTCCACGGCCCTCGTGAGCACCTTCGCCAGTGTCGACTTGCCCGAACCGGTCCGCCCGATCAGGGCGTACGACCGGCCGCGCGCGAAGGTCAGGCTGACTCCGCGCAGGGCCGGCCCTCGCCCGCTCTCCGGGCCGCTCACCTCGTATCCGAACGTCAGGTCCCGGATGCGTAGGTCACCGTCGACCGGACTGAGCCCACCGACCGGCTCCTGCCGGGACTTCTGGAGCAACCGCACCCGGGCCCACGCGCCGAGGGCCTCCTGCAGCTCGGGCACCATCCGGCTGACGTGTTCGGCGGTGGCTCCGAAGGCCAGGGCGAGAAGCCAGATCGCGGTGAGCCGGGCGGCGTCGATCAGGTCGGTGGCCAGGGCCCAGGCCCCGCCGAGCACCACCACGCCGACGCCGGCCCGGATCGTCGCGGTGGCGACCGTCGCCACCCGGGCGGACAGCACCCAGACCAGGTGACCGCGGGACAGCACTGCGGCGGCCCGCCGTGCGTACAGCCGCAGCACGTACGGCTGGGCCAGGCTGGTCCGCACGTCGTCCTGGCCGTGCACCGCCTCCTCCATCACTGCGGCCAGGTCCGACCAGGCCTCCTCCTCGACCATCCGAGCGGGGCCGATCCGTGCCGTGGGCCGGCGCAGCCCCACCCCGAGAAGCACCGTGAGCAGCAGCATCGCTATTCCGGCCGGCCACCACACGGCCAGCGCCACCACCATCGACAGCAGGCCGACGCAGAGCCCCTGGGCGAGGCGCATGCCCTGGTTCCGAACCGCCGACGCCACCTGGTAGACGTCCCCGTCGACGCGGTCGAGCAGCTCGCCCACCGGGGTGGTCTCAAGGCTCGGCAGATCCTGCCCGAGCGCGACCCGGCAGAGCCGCCGACGGACGTGCGCGGACCAGTCGGCGGTCAAACCGGCCATCAACAGACTCACCACGAGATCGCTGAGGACCGCCGCGACAAGCGCCACGGCCAGGACAGCGAAGGAACTGGTCGACCGGTGTACCAGGACCGCGCCGGCGAGCGCCGAGGCGCCGGCCTGACCGGCGGCCCCGAGCACGATCAGGACGGCCACGAAGGCCAGACGACGCGGCGAGGTGTCCCACAGGTCACGGAGCAGGCGCATCGGAGTTCCTCCGGACGTGGGTGGCGGAACACCCAGCGTGCCGTCAGCGGCCCCGCCGTCTCAACCGATTTACCCACCCTGAGCAGGGCCTACGGTCAGGCTCGCCAGCTTGATCGACACGGGATCAGCGATGTCGGCGTGTCCCGGTGCCCCGGATACCCCGCTATCGAGGAACTCGTGTCGATCACCGCCCGACGTCCGCTTCGGTGGTCACTGCCGGGCAGGTATGGGCGCGATGTCCGTTTCCGTGTCCGGTCCGGGTGTGACCGGGCGCATCCGTGGGCCGGAATCGTGGCGGGCCGGGGGTCGTTACACACCCTGACGATCGCAGGACCACGGCCACCCCCGCCCCG
>NZ_JBNCKR010000010.1:0-271511 GCF_049841645.1 Micromonospora sp. DT43
TGCGAGGCGTGCGGTCTGGTCATCGACCGGGACCGCAACGCCTCCTTGAACCTGGCCGCTCTCGCGGCCGAGTTCGAAACCGCCGGGAGTGGCCCGGTGCCAGCACGTGGAGCCGACCAGAAGACCCGCGTACGCGGGCAGGCGGCGACGAAGCGTGAACCCGGCACGGCATCCGCCGGTCAGACCGGGACCGTTCCGCCGCAAGGCAGGACTACCAACCATGCGCTTGCTAAAGCGCACTGAGAGGTGACGGTTCGTCGTGACCATGGAATCGCCGACGACCGGCCGGCCCGAGGCGGGCGAGGTCGGCTCCCAGCAGAAGATCGACACGTCGGTGCCGCATTCGGCGCGTATCTGGAACTACTGGCTCGGTGGGAAGGACAACTTCGCTGTCGACCGCGAGGCCGGCGATCAGTACCGGCAGGTCTTCCCCGGCGTCGTCGACGTCGCCCGCGCCTCGCGGCAGTTCCTGGTCCGTTCGATCAGGTTCCTCGCCGCCGACGCGGGCGTCCGCCAGTTCCTCGATGTCGGCACGGGGCTGCCGACGGCCAACAACACCCATGAGGTGGCGCAGCGGATCGCGCCGGACGCGCGGATCGTCTACGTCGACAGTGACCCGCTGGTGCTTGTGCACGCCCGCGCACTGCTGGTCGGCACGACCGAGGGCGGGACCGCCTACATCGACGGTGACCTGCGGGACCCGGCGGCTGTCGTCGCCGAGGCCGGCAAGACGCTCGACTTCCAGCAGCCGATAGGTCTCATCCTCAGCGGCGTCATGGGCCATGTGCCCGACTACGAGACGGCCCGGTCGATCACGCGCCAGTTGTTGGCCGCCCTGCCCAGCGGCAGCTACCTCTCACTGAACGACGGCACGAGCCTGATCAGCGCCGAGATGCAGCAGGCGCAGGACGACTACAACGACAGCGGGGCGACCCCGTACACGCTCCGGTCGCCCGCCGAGATCGCCGGCTTCTTCGACGGCCTGGAGCTGGTGGCGCCCGGCGTCGTACCGTGCCCGCAGTGGCGACCCGACGACGCGGTCGACACGCCCGCCGACATCGATGCCTTCGGCGGGGTCGGCCGTAAGCACTGACACCCGGTTGGCTGCCCCACCACTGCGGAGTGCGCACGTGTTCCCGACGTCGGTGCGTCGCCGCGCCCGGTTCGCGGTGACGGCCGCGCTGCTCACCGTCGCCGCATCCGGGTGCGGTTACGACGGCAACGAGACCCAGCGGTACGCCGACCGCATACGGGTAGAGGGATTCACGCTGGTCAAGACCGCGTACGCGAACGGCGAAGGTCGGTCCTACCTCGGCCCTGCCGGCGACGGCACGCCCGCGGTCACCGCGCCCGGGCTCACCCTGAGTGCGGGTGGCACGGATCTGTCGTACCTGTTCTACGACTACCTGGCGACCGGCGAGGGCACCGACTCGGACACGGGCAGCTGCCGGGTGACCGTGTACGAGATCCGGGACCGGCCCAAGGCGGTGGGCTACCTCGACGACCACCTGACCCGCAGCCAGCAGCAGTCGGTGCGTGAGGGCACCTCTAGGGTGCTGCACATCGACGTGCTCTGCGACGCGCAGGCCGACAAGTGACACGCGGAACCGACGCCGGCCGCCCGGCTCTGAGCGTGCTGGTACGGGCAGGAGAGCGTCAGAAGCTGCTGACCAGCTTCACGAACGCCTCATCGATCTTGGCGGGATCGGTGGCGTCGAAGGCCTTGCCCGACGACGCCTTGGCGATCTGGTCCAGGGTGGCGAAGTCCGACTCCCGGTCGAAGGCGATGCAGAACACCTTCACCGGACGCTGCGGGTCCAGGGCGACCTCGGCGAGCAACCGGGCCAGGTCGTCGTCCTTGCTGTACTCGTTCTTGCCGTCGGTCAGCACGACGATCGCGTTGATCCGCTGCGGGTCGTACCTGTCGACAAGCTCGCGGTGTGCGGCCCGGACCGTCGCGTAGAGCGCGGTGCCACCCTCGACGTGCAGGCCGGCGATCTTGCTTTTGATCCGCTTCTGGTCGAACTCGTCGAGAGGCACCTCCGTCCGGTAGGGGCTCTTCGGCCGCTTCGGGGTCTCCGACGAGAACGACAAGAGCCCTACCCGGTCTTCGCTGTTGAGCAGCGCGAGGCCCTTGCCCGCCGCTGCCGAGGCGACCTGGAAACGGGTACGGGTGCCGACCATCGTCTGCATCGACCCCGAGGTGTCCAGGGCGATCAGGATGTTTGCCTTCTTACGGAGCGTGCGCCAACCGTCCAGCATCGCACCGACCACCTGCGGGTCGGGGGGATCGAAGTAGGTAAGCCCGCCGGTGGGCTCGGCGCCGACGCTGGCGAGCAGCTCCGTCGAGGCGCGGCGCTCGTGGTCCCGGAAGCCGAGACGGGCGAAGCTCTCCTGCTGGTCATCCTCGGTCAGGAATTTCTGGAAGTCGGCCGCCGCCGCGCGCTGCCGCTTGTCCGCGGAGGGCAGCACCACGAACGGGTGGTCCAGGTTGAACGTGCCCTCCTTGGGGTGGACGGCGACCAACGGCACGTTCGGCCGGCGACCCCGCTCCTGCCCGTCCTGCCGAGGACTCAGCGCGCCCGTGTTGTAGAGGTCCACCAGCTCCTCCTGCAGGACGATCGCACTCATGTCGTCCGCACTGCCCGCCCCGCCGGCCAGGTCCGCCTCGGCGAGGCTGCGGAGCAGGTCCACCGAGTCGTCGCTGTAGTGCGACACGTTGGCCTCGATCCGGCGGACGAACTGGGTGACCGTCGGGTTGGCCAGGTCGGACCGGGTCAGATCGCTCGACCGTTGCACCGCCGCGTAGTAGGTGGCGATGGTCGCCGCCAGCCCGGACGTCGACAGGTTCGGGTTGTCCTTGCCGAAGGTGAAGCGGCCCCACTCCGGTTTGCCGAAGCCCGCCCACCCGTCCCGCCCGGACAGGCCCAGGATCTCTCCCCAGCCCAGCGGCCCGCGCTGGCGTAGCAGCTCGGCCTTGGGCTGCGGCATCGCGATCACCAGCGGACTGTTGGCTATCGACGGGTAGTGGTCCGGGGTCTGCAACTCCCGCCCGGCGGCCTGGTCGAGCAGGCGGAGCTGACCGGTCCACAGGCTCGACGTCGGCAGCCAGACCTGTGGCTGCGGCAGGCCGGTGTGGGTCCAGCCGCTTGCCAGCGCCTCGGTGGCCTGGCCCGAGTTCAGCGCGCTGACGTGCACCTGGGCGCAGCCGCCGCCGTCGATCGACCGGTCGCTGCGGTTGTAGCGCTCGGCCAGCTCGACCAGCAGAGCCGCCTTCTCCGTGGAGGAGTTGACCTGGAGGGTGGTGCCGCAGTCGCCTCGTGCCCCCTCGTTGCCCGCTTCGCGCTGCCGGACGAACACGAACGCCCCGGCGATGACCACCAGCCCGGCGGTGACGGCGGCGGTGTACGGCAACCACTGCCGCGTACGCGTAGCGGATGGGGCCATGGGACGTCCTCCTCGGCGGGCGGCTGGTGGCAGTCAACCTATCGATCCGGTGCCAGCCGGCGACCCTGACCCCAGCGGGCCTGTCACCCGTGGTCGGGTCGTCCCCCGACCGCCGTCGCGACCAGCAGTCGAACCAGGTAGACCACGACGAAGGTGACCGCGCCGGACGCGGCGGCGGGGCCGACCGCGCTCGACGCGACGTAGCCGGCGGCGGCCCCAGCCGAACCGAGGAAGAGCGCGGTCGAGATGCCCCAGGCGTCGAGGGCCTCACCACGCAACCGCCGCCACGCGCCGCCACCACCTCCGGCGCCACCACCTCCGGCACCGACGCCGGACGCCGTCACCGGCGGGCGTGCAGGCCGTGTCGTCACCGGTCGGGTCGGCTGGGCCTGGGCCGGCACCGTCTGCGTGACCTGCGGCAGCGGGTCGTTCGGCGTCGGTGCGCCCGCGGTCTCGTTGCCGACCTCCAGCAGGTTGTCCCGACGTAGCGGCTCGCTGACCGTGCCGTCCTGCCGGAGCAGTCGCACCAGCACGTGCTCGGCGGCCGGCCGGTCGGCAGGGTCCTTGGCCAGGCACTCCCGGATCAGCTCGTTCAGGACGGGAGGCAACGCCGGCAGGTCGGGCGGATCGTGCAGCACCCGGTGCATCACGGCGAAGAGCGAGTCGTTGCCGAACGGTGGTTGGCCACCGGCGGCGAAGGCGATCGTGGCCGCCCAGGCGAAGACGTCGCAGGGCGGACCGACAGCGTCGTTGCGGAATCGTTCGGGCGCCATGTACGCGGTGGTCCCCATGACCCGGCTGGACGCCGTCTCGGTGACACCCAACGCGCGGGCGATGCCAAAGTCGATCACTCGGGGACCGTCCTCGCCCAGCACCACGTTGTCCGGCTTGAAATCGCAGTGCACCACCCCGGCGCTGTGGATCGCGGCGAGCGCGGTGACCGTGCCGACCGCGAGCCGGTGCAGGGCGTTTCCGGTCACCGGGCCGCGCTCGCGGACGTGCCGATGCAGGGTCAGGCCCTCGATGAACTCACTGACCACATAGGGCCGTTCGCCGTCCACCTCGGCGAAGAGCACCTGCGCGGTGCAGAACGGAGCGACCCGGCGTGCGGCGGCGATCTCCTTCACGAACTGCGACCGCGCTCGGGGGTCAGTCAGGTCGATGTTGACCATCTTGACCGCGACCCGGTCACCGGCATCGTCCTCACCGAGGTAGACGACCCCCTGCCCACCCGCGCCCAGTCGGCCGACCAGCCGGTACGGGCCGGCGGTGACCGGATCGTGCGTCCACAGTTTCGCCAACCCTGGCACCGGCGTGCCGGCCAGTTCTGACATTCCGACTCCATCAGCGTCGTGCCCGGCCACCGGCGGCGCAGGACAGGGCCATCGTGCCATGTCGGCCGTCGATGGCCGAGGACTGGAAGACCCGTTACGCGGCCGGCGGCGCGGTCGACCCCCGGACCCGCAGCGATGGGCTGATCAGGAGCGAGACGCCCGACAACCTAACCTCCTAGGACGCTGTACGGGTAGTGCCCTGGCCAACCGACGCCGACCGCGAGCGGGACCGCTTCGGGCACCGTGGGGCCGCCGCCACCGTGGGGCCGCCACCGGCGTCTTCGACGGCGGGTCGATCGCCGCCCTAGCGGTGCCGTCGGCCGCCGAGGTCGGTCCGCAGCAGCGCTCCCGGCGCGAGAAACATGACGCTACGGAGGTGGTCGAACACGTTGTGGAACACCGCGTTCGGCCGACAGGTGTGGCGGAAATTTCACGACGGAGTTCGGTAACGAAATCGGCTGGCCAACCCGTCAGTTCAGTGATGGATCGCCACTGCGCGCGGCCAGCCGAGAAGGGATGGGACATGGGGGACGTCCGGAGGCGTTTCAGGGACGACCTGGCCCGACACCCAGCTCCGCCGTTGGATGACCTGGTCCAGCAGTCGATGGTGCAAGGCCGCCGACTGCGTCGCCGACGCCGCCTGGCGCAGTTCGGCGGCGGCGGCTCGGCGTTGGCCATGCTGCTCGTGATCGGCCTGGCCGCCGGGCCGCTCGGTGTCGGCGCCGATGACGTCGGTCAGCCCGGCGGGCCGAACGTGGGTTTGCCGGGTGGCCCTGTCGACATCGCCACGCCGTCCCCGGCTACGTCCTCCGGTGGCGCACCGGGCGGGATCGGGACGGGCGCCGACGAGGAGCAGGGAGATGCGCCCCATCGGTTCGTGTCGCCGGCTCCCTCGCCCACGGTGATCGACACCCTGAGGATGGAGCCGGGGCCGGGCGGTGAGCTGCGGACCACCACGCCGCAGGGCGCCCTGGAACTGCTGACCCGGCTGCTGCCCTCGGGAAAGACAAGCGGTTTTGCGAGTCTGGAGAGCAGCGGGGCCGGCCCCGGCATGCCGTTCGTCCAGCTCTACCTGGACCGGGGCGATGGACCGGGGATGCTGCGGCTCGCCATCTACCGCGACAGGCTCGGCGGCGACCCGGTCCCGGGGACTGTGGAGCTGACCGAGGTACCCGACAACTGCGTGCAGAACCAGACGGTCACCGTGCACCACCGCGATGGCCTCCAGGTCGATCTGATGATTTCCACCTGCCTGGCGTGGGACGGCAAGGGCAAGGTGCCGGCACCGCCCGTCCTGTCCCTGAAGGAGGCGACCGAGATCGCCGCGAACCCGATCTGGGGGACGAGACTGCCTACCGAGTACGTCATAAGCGGTGCCAAGAGGTTCCCGGCGCTGGCCCGGTCGAATGGCTGACGAGGACTTCTTGGAGTTCGCGCAGGCGGCCGCTGGCCGGCTGCGCGATGCCGCGTTCCTGATGTGTCGCGACTGGCATCTCGCCCAGGACCTCACCCAGACGACGCTGGCCAAGGTGTACGCCAACTGGAGGCGGGTCCACCGGGCCGACGACCCCCACGCGTACGCGCGCAAGATTCTGCTGCGTTGCATGATCGACCAGCAGCGGCGTCGCTCCAGCCGCGAGTTGGCGATGTCGGCGCCGCCGGAGCGGGGCGAGGAACATCCGGCCGAGCTGCGCATGACGCTGTTGGACGCGGTCGCCACCCTGCCGATGCGGGATCGGGCGATCATCGTCCTGCGCTACTGGGACGACCTGAGCGTGGAGGCAACCGCCGAGGTGGTGGGCGTCTCCACCGCGGTCGTCAAGAGCCAGAGCATGCGCTCCCTCAACCGCCTGCGCGAGCTGCTCGGTGAGACCCGCTCCGACTTGTTCGCCGAGGAACGCCATTGACCGGTCCCGTCCGCGGCGGGGGAGCGGCGGACTCCGGACGGTGTCGGGCGGTCCGCCGTCTACCGCCGCGCCTGTGCTGCGGCGGCGACGAGCGCGCCACCACGCATCGTCGCCTGAAGCGCCACCTTGTTGGCAGATATGTGGGTGTGGGGGAGGTGTCCGGTGTCCGAGTCGAGCAGCAGGACATGCCGCGGCCGGATTCGCGGTAGGGGCCGAGTCTCGGCCGCTGTTGTGCCGGCGGTCCTGTCGGTGTTGGTCGTGATGGCCGCCGGATGCGATCGGCGGGAGTCCGACGTCGGTGCCGAGGAGCGACACAGCGCGAACGCGGATCGGGGCGATCTGAGCCCACTGCTTGGTGCGGTCGATCTGGGAGCGGACTGGCGCGTGGACGACGCTCGAACGGGTCTGCCGCCCTGGCCGTGGGAGCAGGACAACTGCCCGAACTACCAGAGCCGCGAGTACCCGGCCAAGTCGCACCGGCGCAACGCCGTGGAGCGCTACTACCGGCTGCCCGACGGCTCGTCGGCGGCCTACCACGTCGTGGAGACGTACGAGCCTGGATGGGCCGAGCGGAACGTCGATGACGTCCGTCGGGTCCTGTTGCGGTGCGCGAGCTACCCGGTCCTCGGATCCCAGGTCTCGTTCGACGTCGTCGATCCCCACTACCTGAAGGGTGCTGGCATGCTCGTCCGAGGTCGCATCGCCCATCGGGACGTCCCGGATACCGTCACGTACTTCGTGATGCTGAAGCGGGGGGAGACGGTTTCGACGGTCCGCCTGCCTGATCCGGGCAGTAGGGCGGCGGTGGACTCGATCGCGGCGAGGGCGGTGGCCCGCCTTGGCTGAGCGCAGAGGTCGGCGGGTGTCGCGCCGCTGGGTCGTCTCGGCGGGCACCATCTCCCTGGCCGCTGTCGCGACGGCGGCCTTCGGTGCCACGCGCTCTCACGACGGCGACGGAGCCGGTCCATCGCGCGGTCCTTCCCCTGCCAGTCCGATCCCCACCACGCCGGCCATCGACCGGATCGACCAGGCGAGGACGCGCATCAAGGCCTACGTGCAGCGGTACGACGGCCACCTGGCGGTCGCGGCACTGGACCGACAGGGAACGGCAGCGGTGACGGTCGGCGCCAGACGGTTCGAGACCGCAAGCATCGTCAAAGTCGACATCCTCGCGGCACTGCTGCTGCGTCAGAGCCCGCAGGGCAGGGCACTGAGCGGCGACACCCGACGGTTGGCCGAGAGCATGATCGTGTCCAGTGACAACGACGCGGCGGTGGCCCTGTGGCAGCGGATCGGAAGCGCGCGTGGCCTCGCCGCCGCGAACCGTGCACTCGGTCTACGCGAGACCAGGCCCAACACGCACTGGGGAACCACCACGACCACGGCTGCCGACCAGCTCCGTCTGCTGACCGCGCTGACGTCGCCGACGGGACCGCTGACCCCGCAGGACCGGACCTTCGTCATGGGCCTCATGAAGAAGGTGATCCCCGAGCAACGATGGGGAGTCACCGCCGCGCGGGAGCCGGGCAGTCGTTCCGAGTACGTCAAGAACGGCTGGGACACCGCCGATGTGGACGGTGGCCGCTGGCTGGTCAACAGCATCGGACGGATCGTCGAGGCCCGTCACGACTGGCTGATCGCCGTGCTCTCCGACCATCACGTGAGCCAGAAGGAGGGCATCCGCGTCGTCGAGAAGGCCGCCACGTACGTGCTCAAGGAGCTGCGCGCTGCCACCGCCGGCGACGGTGCTTCCTAGCGGCCGGAGGTAGGGGCCGTGGAAGGAGCACCTACGCCGGTGGCGGTGCGGTCGATCCCCGGACCCGCAGCGATGGGCTGATGACGATCCGGTGGGTGGGGCGGTCGGGGTCGGCGAGCCGGTCGGCGACGAGACGTACGGCGGCCCGTCCGATCGAGCGTCGCGGCGGTCGGACCGCGGTCAGGGGCGGGCTGAAGAGTCCGGCGACCTCGTCGTCGTACGCCACGATGGAGAGGTCACCGGGGACGGAGAGGTGCCGCTCCTCGCAGTGCTGCACGAGCGCGATCGCCTCGGCGTCGGCGTGCACGAGCAGCGCCGTCGTCCCGGTCGCCTGGCATCGGTCGAGCACGCCGTCGAGCACGCTGTCCCGCTCCGGCGACCGCGTGTCGGGTACGACGGCCACCACCGTCGCGTCGGAGTCGAGGCCGCACTGGGTGGCGGCGTCGAGCCAGCCGCGCCGCACGTGCTGACTGGTGGGGCTGTCGGCGTCGAGCACCAGGCCGACGTTGCGGTGCCCGAGCGAGGTGAGGTGGCGTACCGCCATGGCCGCGCCGAGCGCGTGGTCGGTGACCACCGATTCCATGACGGCGTGATGACTGCCGACCGTGGCTGTGCGTTCGAGCAGGACTACCGGAACGCCGACCTGGTCGAGCCACTCGATGGTGCGCTCGGCGGTCGGTGCGTCCATGCTCGGCGCGATGATCAGCGCTTCGGCGCCCATCCGCTCCACCAGGCGAGCCAGTTGCGGCTGGTCGTCCTCGCTGTCGTAGGAGGAGCCGCGCAGTACCACCCGCATGTCCAGCTCGCGGGCGGCGCTCTCGACGCCGCGCGCCACGTCCGGCCAGTAGTAGTCCAAGGAGGGCACGAGCATGCCGAGCGTCCGCCCGACCAGCGGGTTCAGACCTGCGGCGGGCGGCTCCTCGGCTGCCGGAACGTCGTCCGGCAGGATCAGGGCGACTCCGCCGTGGACCCGACGAACCAACCCTTCGGCGGCGAGCTCAACGATGTCGCGCCGGATGGTGACCGGCGCGGCACCAAGCACGTGTGACAGGTCGGAGATACGCATCGAGCCGTCGCGTTGCAGGGCTGCCAACAGTTGCTGGCGGCGGGCGACCTGAAGCGGCGCGCGGGACGTCTCCGCCGTGGCGACGACAGAACTGTCCTTGCTCATGGGGGACCTCCGAGGAACGCTTCGGGCGGCGGAAGCTCTCGCGTGGTGACGACCAGCTTGCCGGCCGGGTTGAACGCGGCTGCGCGGGCACCCCTGCCGGCAATGTCCTGCTGTTGCCCGGCGACCCACAGCTCGAAGCCGGCGAGGTGGTTCGCGACGACCACGGCCCTTCCAGCCGAGAGAGCAGCTGTGAGCGATTCTGATCGTATCAGATCAGTTGCGCCGTTGAACGCGCTGGCCGAGTCGCCGTAGTGCCGGCGCCGATCGGGTCGCAAGCCAGCGAACGAACTCTTTCCGATGTCGACGGTGCCCGGTCGCGGCAGCTCACAAGGGTTGCGTGCGCTCTTCTGATCGGATGTGCTCGAACTGGTTTGAGATCAGCATTGACTTGATCTGATGTGAGCGTTTTACTTCGGAAACCTCGCGGAAGCCGGTGCGTCACATTCGTGAGCAACGCCCCGCTCGCCACCCTCCACGGAGACGGATCGATGCGACAGGATCTGGGATGACGTCCGGGACGACCGGCCGGTTGGCACCGGGAACGGCTGCGGATGCCGCTGCCGCCGTGACCTGGGGCCGGGCCGACTGGTTGGCCCTCGCCGACCGGATGCTCGCCGCCACCCGGCCGTTCGCGTCACCCGGCCACGCTCTGGTCACCCTTCCCGGCCCCCAGGGCGGTTACGGGCGGGCCGTCGACGGCCTGGAGGGTTTCGCCCGCACCTTCCTCCTGGCCGCCTTCCGCATCACCGGCGCCCGGGGAGTGGGCGTGGACCAGCTCGTGGACCGGTACGCGGCAGGCATCGCCGCCGGCACCGACCCGAACTCTCCGGACCGCTGGGTACGCCTGGACGAGCACCCCCAGGCGAAGGTGGAGGCCGCCTCCATCGCACTGGCCCTGGACCTGACCCGTCCGTGGATCTGGGATCGGCTGCCGTCCGCGGTGCGGGAGCGGGTGGTCGACTACCTGCGCCCGGCGGTCGGTGACGACACGTATCCACGGATCAACTGGGTCTGGTTCCGGCTGGTCGTCCAGACGTTCCTGCGGTCGGTCGGCGGGCCGCACTCGCTCGACGAGATGGCCGAGGACCTGCACACGCATGACGGCTTCGCCCGCGGGGACGGCTGGATGTCCGACGGACCGGACCGCGCCTACGACCACTATGTCGGCTGGGCCCTGCACCTGTACCCGACGCTGTGGGCACGCATGGCTGGCGCTGCCGACCTGGCCGAGCAGCGCCGCGATCGGGACCGGGCCAGCCTCGACCGCTTCCTGGGTGACGCGGTCGCGCTCGTGGGCGCCGACGGATCACCGTTGATCCAGGGGCGGAGCCTGATCTACCGCTTCGCCGCGGCAGCGCCGTTCTGGGTCGGCGCGATCGCCGGCGTGCCCTCGGTCAGCCTCGGCCAGTTGCGCGGCGCGGCGACCCGGATCGTGCGCCACTTCGTCGCCAACGACGCCCTGGACGAACGTGGCCTGCTCACCGTCGGTTGGCACCGGCCGTGGCCGCGACTGGCGCAGTCGTACTCCGGGCCGGGCTCGCCGTACTGGGCCAGCAAGGGCCTGCTCGGCATCGCGCTGCCCGCCGATCATCCGGTGTGGACGACACCCGAGGAGCCGCTGCCGGTCGAGGAGCGCGACGAGGTGCGGGCGATACACGCACCCGGTTGGCTCGTCTCCGGCACCCGTGCCGACGGGATCGTCCGCGTCGTCAACCACGGCACCGACCACGCGGTCGAGGGTGCCACCGTCGGAGATTCGCCGCTCTACGCCCGGTTGGGCTACTCCACCGCCACCAGCCCCGTCCTCGACGACAGCGGCTGGCTGAGTCCGCTCGACCAGTCCGTCACCCTCGTCGACGACGCGGGCCGGGTCACCCACCGCGCGGGCA
This sequence comes from Micromonospora sp. DT43, assembly GCF_049841645.1. Taxonomy (NCBI): domain Bacteria; kingdom Bacillati; phylum Actinomycetota; class Actinomycetes; order Micromonosporales; family Micromonosporaceae; genus Micromonospora; species Micromonospora sp. DT43. Next base: position 11,505 of record NZ_JBNCKR010000010.1, read on the forward strand.
TGCGCCTGCTGACCGTGCGCGTCGACACCGACGGTGTGGGTGTGGCCGGATCACGTGCCCTCGCCCACTGGGTCGACCCGGATCCGGGTCAGCGCGATCACGGCGGCGGCCGCCTGGGCCGGTCCCGACAGGCCGGGCACCTCACCGTGTACTCGCTGGTCCGCGGCCCCTGGGAGCTGCGTCTGACCCGCGTCGACGGCCTCGCCGACGGCGTCGAGGCGGACGCGCTGCGACTACGGATCGGGGGCTGGGCCATCGCCGGGGATGCGACGGTAACTCTTCGCGGCAACGTGGCGGCCGTGACCGGCGCCGGTCTGACCAGTCGGATCGAGAGCGTGCACGGCGGCGGAACCGCCGACGCCACCACGACTGCGGACGGCGGGCCTCTGGCCGGCGGGCTTGTCGTGCCCTGGCTGGATCACCCCGTCCGGCCGGGCGCCTGGGCCGCCACCCTCATCGAGCTGTCCACGGCGCCGACGACCACGGTCGGGCAGGCATGCCAGGCCGTGATCGACGAGGACGCCCGCGGCCTCCACGTGGCGGTCGACTGGCCAGACGGGGTCAGCACATCGACCCGTCCGGACACGGAGCACTCCAGGCCCAGCCAGGCGACCTGGTAGCAGTGCGGGCCCATGTGGGCCCCTGACCTAAGGAGAAAGGGATGAAGCGCACGATACCGGCCGTCATCAGCGCCGCGATGGCCCTGACGCTTGTTCTCACCGGCTGCGGGGGCGACGACGAGCCAGTCGACCCCAACGCCCCGGTGACGATCACCCTGGCCGGCTGGAGCCTGTCGTCCACGCCGGAGTTCAAGACGCTCGCCGACGGCTTCAAGGCGTCCCACCCGAACGTGACGGTGGAGCTCAAGGAGTACGCCCCCGGCAACGACTACGACACCCAGATGATCACGGACCTGGCCGCCGGCACCGCCCCGGACGTCTACGTCATGAAGAACCTCAAGAACTTCTACACGTACCAGAGCGGGAGTCAGCTGCTCGACGTCTCCGACGTCACCTCCGGTCTCGGCTCGAGCCCCGCGCTCGCGTCGTACCAGGTGGACGGCAAGGCGTACGCGGTGCCGTACCGGCAGGACTCCTGGGTGCTCTACTACAACAAGGACCTGTTCGCCAAGGCGAAGGTGGCGCTGCCGGACGGCAGTTGGACCTGGGACGACTACACCGACGCGGCGAAGCGACTCACCACCGGCCTGAAGGGGGCCAGCTCGAAGGCGACCGGTGCCTACCAGCACACCTTCCAGTCGACAGTGCAGGGATTCGCGCTCGCCCAGACCCCCAACGCGGACCTGCTCTCCGGCGACTTCGGTTTCATGAAGCCGTACTACGAGCGGTCACTGGACCTGCAGGCGGCCGGCGCGCAGCCGACCTTCGGCACCGCGAAGACCAACAAGCTCACCTACCAGGCGCAGTTCGGCAAGCAGCAGTCGGCGATGCTGCTGATGGGCACCTGGTACGTGGCCACACTGCTCAACCAGCGCAAGAGCGGCGACGCCGACACGTTCCAGTGGGGGATGGCACCGGCGCCACAGTTCGACAAGTCCACCACCGGCACCTCCGCCACGCCCGTCACCTTCGGTGACCCGACCGGCCTGGGGATCAACCCGAAGATCAGCAAGTCGAAGGCCGCCGCGGCCAAGGACTTCCTCAGGTACGCGGCCGGCCCGGAAGCCGGCAAGGCGCTGGCCGGGATCGGCCTCACCCCGGCCCAGGTCACCGACGCGGTCACCGCGAGCATGTTCGGGCTGGACGGCGTACCGCAGGACGATCTGTCGAAGTTCGCCTACACCAAGCACACCATCAAGCCGGAGAACCCGGTGTCGAAGCACACCGCCGGCCTGCAGAACCTCCTCAACGAGACGCATTCGGCGATCCTCTCCGACAACAAGGGCGTCGACGCGGAGCTGAGCAAGGCGCAGACCCGCGCCAAGAACGAAGTTCTCAACCAGTGAGCTGATGGCGGGACCGGCGCGCCTGCGCCGTACGCCGGTCCCGCCGCCAGGCCGAACGCTTCCGGAGACTCCCTATGGCTACATTGCCGCGCACGAGACCCAGGAACCGGCGGCTGGTGTCGCGCAACACGGTCGCCGGCTGGTCGTTCATCCTGCCCAACTTCCTCGGCTTCGCCGTGCTCACCCTGCTACCCGTCGTGGTGCTGTTCTACGTGGCCTTCACCAACTGGAACGTCTTCGGGGTGGCCGAGTGGACCGGCACGGCCAACTTCCGGCGGATGTGGGACGACGCGAGCTTCTGGACCGCTCTGCGCAACACCGTCTACTACGCCGTCTTCCACATCCCGCTGACCCTCGCGGCAGCACTCGGGCTGGCGCTGCTGCTCAACCGCAAACTGCGTGGTGTGCGGTTCTTCCGCACCGTCGCCTTCTTCCCCTACATCACGTCGATCGTGGCGATCGCGGTCGTCTGGAACCAGCTGTTCAGCCCGGAGTACGGCCCGATCAACGCTCTCCTCGGCGCCGTCGGGGTGGACGATCCGCCGGGCTGGACCGCGTCGGCGACCTGGTCGATGCCGGCGGTCATCATCGTCGGCACCTGGCGGTACATGGGCTACTACATGCTGCTGTTCCTGGCCGGCCTGCAGACCATCCCGACCCAGCTCTACGAGGCGGCCGAGACCGACGGCGCCTCACCGTGGCAGCGGTTCGTGCACGTGACCCTGCCCGGGTTACGAACCACGACCTTCTTCGTCACCGTGCTGCTCACCATCGAAAGTTTCAAGGTCTTCGACCTCATCCTCGTGATGACCGGCGGCGGACCGGGGCAGTCGACACTGGTGCTCTCGCAGTACATCTACCAGAAGGGCTTCGAGGAGAACCAGTTCGGCTACGCCTCGGCGGTCTCCATCGTCCTGTTCGCCATCTGTTTCGGCATCACGGTCATCCAGTTCTGGGTCAACAAGCGGAGGAACAGCTGATGACCGCGACCGACCTCTCGACGCCCGTCCCGGCCGTCGCCGAGCCCGGCAACCACGCAACGTCCGCCCGACGTGGCAGGTCTCGGGGCCGGCGGCTCGTCGGGTACGTCGCCCTCGTGCTCGCCGCGGCCGGACTGCTGCTGCCGTTCTTCTGGATGGTGGTGACGTCGTTGAAGACCAACAACGACGTCTTCACCATCCCGATCACCTGGCTCCCCGATCCCGTGGTGTGGCGCAACTACCTCGACATCTGGCAACGCTCGGACATGACGACGTGGCTGCGGAACACCCTGCTGCTGGCGGTGACCGTCACCTTCCTGCAGGTGCTCACCGGCAGCTTCGCCGCCTACGGCTTCGCCCGCGTCCGCTTCCCCGGCCGCAACCTGCTCTTCCTGGCATACGTCGGGACGATAGCGGTGCCCTGGCAGTCGTACATGATCCCGCAGTTCATCCTCATGTCGAAGCTGCACCTGTCGAACACCCTGTGGTCGATCGTGGCGATACAGGCGTTCGGCGCGATCGGCGTGTTCCTGATGAAGCAGTTCTACGAGACGATTCCCGAGGAACTCAGCGAAGCGGCGCGGGTGGACGGGCTCAGCGAGTTCGGCATCTACCGACGGATCATCCTGCCGCTGTCCCGGCCGGCGCTCGCCAGCCTGGCCCTGCTGACGTTCACGACCACCTGGAACGACTACCTCGGCCCACTGATCTATCTGCGTAGTCCGGAGCTGCGCACCATCCAGTTGGGGCTGAATACCTTCATCTCCCAGTACAACGCCGAGTACGCGCTGATCATGACGGGCTCGGTGCTGTCCGTGCTGCCCGTCGCCGTCATCTTCCTGCTCGGCCAGCGCTACTTCGTCGAGGGCGTCGCCTCGACCGGACTGAAGGGCTGAGGTCCATGCGTTCGCGCCACACCATCATCACCGCCGTCTTCGACGGGTTCCACGTCGCGCTCGTCACCAACCTGTTGCTGGTGCTCGGTTGCCTGCCACTGGTGATGCTCGCGTTCACCACCGAGGCGGCGCGCTCCTGGCCCCTGTACGCGCTGACCGCCCCATTCTGCGCGCCAGGGCTCTGTGCGGTCTTCGCGGTCATGTCGGCCTACTCGGCCGGCGACACCGGCGGCGTGCTGCGCACCTACGGCCGCGCGTGGCGAGCCACTGCCCGGCCGGCGATGCTCTGGACGGCGGTAGCCATGGTTGCCCTGGTGGTGCTCGCTGTCGACGCCCGCGCCGCGTGGGGCCACCGGGTCGGAGCACTCGCCCTGCCGGTGCTGGCGACCCTGCTGGTCCTCACCGTCGCGACCGCGCTGCTCGGGTTGGTGACAGTCGCCGAGCGACCAACCGCGCCGCTGCGCGAGGTGGCCCGCGCCTGCGTGTATCTGGCGGTGCGCCGGTGGTACCTCACCGCCGCGTCCCTGCTCGTGCTCGCGCTGCTCGCCCAACTTCTGACGGCCCGCCCGGCGATCGCGCTCGGCCTCGCCGCCGCGCCCCTGCTCTATGTCGTCTGGGCCAACAGCCGCTTCACCCTGCGCGCCGCCCTCGACCCACCGACGGCAGCACCCCAGCGCGCCTGACCACCATGTCCCGGCCACCCACCCGGGACGCCTGTGACACACCTGCCCGGCACCGGACCGGACCCACGAGGGAGAACAGCATCCATGACGGCGACCGACGTCCGTCCCAGCTCCGACGCAGAGGCCACGGCGGCCGCGGTGGCAGCCGCGATACGCACCGTCGACGCGAACATCGCGACCTTCGGCGACCGGTATCCCGCGGACACCACCGCCGCCAACCGCTACCCGCTCCGGCCACCGAGCGCTGGCCAACCCGAGGGCGCCAACGTCGGTTGGACCACCAGCTTCTGGCCCGGCCAGCTCTGGCTGGCACACGACCTGAGCGGCGACGACCGCCACCTGCGGGCCGCGCTGTCCCACGTGGACAGCTTCGCGGAGCGCGTGAACCGCGGCATCGACCTGGACACCCACGACCTCGGTTTCCTCTACACCCTCTCCTGCGTCACCCCGGCCCGCCGCACCGGCGACCCGCGGGCCCGAGACGCGGCTCTCGCCGCCGCCGACCACCTGATGACGCGCGTCCTCGAACCCGCCGGAATCATCCAGGCCTGGGGTGACCTGAACGACAGCCGCCAACGCGGCCGCACGATCATCGACAGCCTCATGAACACGCCCCTGCTCTTCTGGGCCAGCCAGACCACCGGTGACGACCGCTACGCCGCGGCGGCCCGCCGGCACACCGCTCAACTGCGCCAGCACATCCTGCGCCCGGACGGCACCACCTTCCACACCTTCTACTGGGACACGGTCAGCGGTGCGCCGCTGCGCGGGGAGACCGAACAGGGTCACGCCGACCACTCCTGCTGGGCACGCGGGCAGGCCTGGGGCATCTACGGGTTCAGCCTCAACCACCGGCACATCGGCGACCCCGGGCTGCTCGCCGCCGCGCGGATCTGCGCGGACCGTTTCCTCGCCAGCCTGCCGAACGACCACGTGGCGTACTGGGATCTGGAGTTCGGCGACGGCAGCGGTCAGGAGCGGGACAGCTCGGCCGCGGCCATCGCCGTCTGCGGCCTGATCGAACTCGCCGACAACCTCGCCGACCCGGCCAGCGCCGGCCGGTACCGGACGGCCGCCGCGGAGATCCTGCGCTCGCTCATCGACCACTACTCCACAGGCAGCCATCCGATCTCGAACGCGCTGCTCCTGCACGGCGTCTACGACAAACCCAAGGACGTCGGTGTCGACGAGGGAACCCTGTGGGGCGACTACTTCTACCTGGAAGCCCTCACCCGCGCCACCATCCCCGGCTGGACCAGCCCCTGGTGACCACGGCGACCGACCCGCACCGCCCCGCACCCCGCAGAAAGGTGACCATGGACTACCGCTACCACTGCTCGATTCCCGCCGCCGACGGCCGGAACACGCTGCCCTTCAATCCCTGCCGACTGCTGGACTTCACCCTGCTGCGGCTGTCGGCCGGCGAGTCCTGGACCGGCGAGTCCGGCGACCGGGAGATCCTGGCCGTCATCCTCGGTGGCACCGCCAGCTTCACCGTCGCCGGCCACCACTTCCCACAGGTCGGCGGTCGTGCGGACGTGTTCTCCGGCAAGCCGCACTCCGTCTACCTCCCGGCCGGATCCTCGATCACCGTCGAGGCCGTCACCGACGTGGAGATCGCCCTCCCCAGCGCCCCCAGCGAACTGGCCACCGACCCCTACGTCATCGCGCCGGAGCAGGTCGCGACCGGTCGTTGGGGAGCGGCCAACTTCGGTCGCAACTACCACCAGATCCTCACCGAGATCGCGCAACCGGACCTGCCGGCCCGGCGGCTCATCGTCGGCGAGACGTACACGCCCTCGGGTAACTGGAGCACCTACCCACCACACCGCCACAGGGTCGACGACCTGCCGGCCGAGGCCGCGCACGAGGAGATGTACTACTACCGCGTCGACCCGGCGAACGGGTTCGGCATCAGCCGGGTCTACACCGACGACGGGTACGAGGAGAACGTCACCATCCGCGACCACGTGATGCAGATGATGCCCGAGGGCTACCACACAGTGGTCAGCGCGCCCGGCTACACCACGTACTTCCTGTGGTTCCTGGCCGGCACACAACGCACCCAGGGCGCCCGCGAGGACGCCGACCTCGCCTGGGTGGGCAAGACCGTGCCGACCCTGCGCAGCGTGGGGCTGTAGCGATGCGTGCCTCGTTCGGCCGCCCGTGCGGCCGGACGGCGACGCGCCGCCCGGGACAGGACCCGGGCGGCGCGTCTCCGGCAGGCTCGGCGTTGCCGGATGCGGCACTAGGCGCGCGTGCTCCACTGCTGGTTGGCGCTGCCTTGGCAGGCCCAGAGGTGCAGTTGCGTTCCGTTGGCCGTGCCGGAGTTGACGGCGTCGAGGCAGAGCCCCGACTGGACTCCGGTGATGGTGCCGTTGGAGTTCAGGTTCCACTGCTGGTTGGGTTGGCCGTTGCAGTCCCAGATGATGACCGCCGTGCCGTTGCTGCTACCCGCCCCGCTGGCGTCCAGGCACTTGTTGCCGTAAACGGTCAGGGTGCGGCCGGAGGTGTGGGTCCAGCGCTGGTTGGTGCGACCGTGACAGTCCCACAGCGCCGGACGGGCCCCGTTGGTGGTGCTGGAGCCGGGGACGTCGATGCAGCGGCCGGACTGGCTGCCCGCGATCAGCACGTTCTGCTGGCCGGACGGCGGGGGAGTGCTCGGCGGGGGAGTGCTGGGCGGGGGGCTGGTGGGCGGCACGGTCGACCCGAACTGGCTGAAGAACCTCCACACCTCCTGCTTGACCCAGCTCCGCGCGCCGCTCTCACAGCCGGCACACCCGTCCACCGGGCCCTGCTGGTGGCCACCGTCGAAGGCGGCCCAGAGCACCGGATATCCGGCCCGACACGAGTAGGCGGTGGTGATGTGGGTCAGGCTGCCAGCCCTCGGTTCCGGCGGGTTCTGCGCGGCGCAACCGTTGTTCCGGACGAACCTGTCGCGCAACGACCGTCCGCTCGTGATGTTGTCGTTGATGCCGTGGATCCCCAGGTACGCCACTGGCTGGGTGCCACCGCTGCAGCCGCTGATCGCCCCCGGGGCGGCGATCGCCGCGACCGCACGGAACACGGTCGGCCGGGAACACGCCAACGAGTAGCTCATCGCCCCGCCGTAGCTGAACCCGACCGAGAAGAGTTGCGTGGTGTCGACGCAGAGCGCGTTCTCGATGACGCGGACCATGTCGTCGGTGAAGGTCACGTCCTCACCGTTGGAGTTGCCCCAGCCGTTACCGATGCCCTGCGGGGCGACGAAGATCGTGGTGTTGTTCGACTGGGAGAGCATGCCGTAGTAGGCCCACGGTGCTCCGTCGCTGCCGCCCGAGGCGACCTGCTCGGCGGTGCCCCCCAACCAGTGGAACCCGAAGGCCAGTCGGTGGGCGTAGGTGTTGTTGTAGTTGTCGGGCAGCCGAAGGATGAAGCTACGGTTCTTTCCGCTGCTCTGGATCGTGTGGGTGCCGTTGCTCAGACCGGGCGCCTTGCCGCAGCCCGCGGTGGTGGCGGCGGACGCCGATCCGCCGGCCATGAGGACGTACGCCCCGACGGCGACGAGAACCATGACCGCCATGGCGGCCCCTATCCAGGGGCTGGAGAGTTTGCGAAGTGGCACAGCTGCGACTCCTTGCGGTGGTGGTGGTGGACGAACATCGGTGGTTGGTTGTTGCTGCTGGCGTTCGGGATCACCGGCCAGCGATGGCGCCGTCGGCGGTCCTTCGCGGACAGTCGAGGGCACTGCCGACGCCGCGGCGTCCGGTTCTGGTCGCCGGGCCGCCGGCTGGCGGTGAGCCACGCCACAAATAGACTAGCATCGTCGTGTGACGTATGACGTCATCCGTCGCCGTGGAGCAGATTGCCGAGTCGAATCCGGCCTTCGGGATGCCCCCTCCGGCCACCCCGAACGAGCGTCTTCGATGCCTTGACACTCTAGATGGGATCGCTAACACTTGTCGGCAACACGTACTTAATGATCTGGACACATGGCGTCTGCCTCGCCGGCGACCCCGGTGTGGCACGTCACCCGCCATCCCCGGCGGCGCAGCCCGAGAACACAACGCCCCAGCGCTGTTAACGCTCACACGTGAAGTCGATCCGAGGGTGTTGGCACCCGCGACACCCGGCGAAGGTTCGAGGCGACGCAGGCATCCGCTCCGTCGTAGGGACCTCCCCGCTGAGTCGTCTGCCCCTCCGCGAAGGAGAAGGACCGATGTCGAGAGTCCTCGCCCGGCTCTACGCGGTGTCGCTCGCCGCGTGCCTGTTGTTCACCACCTGGTCGGTGGCGACGCCGAAGGAAGCAGCCGCGCTCGACCCGACCGTCGGCTACCTGATGGCGCACTTCACCGGCGAGTCCTCGACCGGCCAACAGATCTACCTCGCCCACAGCACCGACGGCCTGCGCTGGACTGACCTCAACAACGGCGGGCTCGTGCTGCGTTCCACAGTCGGCACCCGCGGCGTCCGCGACCCCGCCCTGGTCCGCTCGCCCGCCGGTGACCGGTACTGGATCATCGCCACGGACCTGTGCATCGGCTGCGGCCAGGACTGGTCGACGGCCATCAACAACGGCAGCCGCAACCTCGTCGTGTGGGAGTCCACCGACCTGGTCAACTGGTCGGCGCCGTGGCTGCTCAACGTCGCCGGCGCGATCCCGGACGGACGCAACGCCTGGGCCCCGGAGGCGATCTGGAACCCGGCCACCGGCGACTACGTCCTCTACTGGGCGACGAACGTCCCGCTCGACGGGGCGACCAAGCACCGCATCTACTACGCCCGCACGGCGGACTTCCGCACCATCAGCACGCCCCAGGTCTACCTCAACCGGCCCGGCAGCCAGGAGATCATCGACACCCAGATCGTCGAGGTGCCGGCCGGCGTCGGCGCCTACCGCTACGTCCGCGCCTCCCGGGACGGCCAGATCACCATCGAGGGCAGCAACTCCATCCTCGGCACCTGGACCAACCTCGGAAACCTGTCCGGCATCGGGCTGACCGGCTCCCAGGTCGAGGGGCCGATGTGGATGAAGTTCAACTCCCGTAACGAGTGGGTCCTCTACCTGGACCAGTACTCCAGCGGGCGCGGCTACCTGCCGGTCCTGACCACCGACCCGTCGAGCGTGGGCAGCTACCGGTTGCCCGCGTCCGGCTCGTACGCCATGGGTGGCACCAGGAAGCGGCACGGCTCAATCCTCAACCTGACCGCCGCCGAACAGAGCCGCGTGCTCGCCCGCTGGCCCGTCACGGCTGTCAACCGGATCCAGTCCTACAACTTCCAGGACCGGTATGTGCGGCACTACGACTACGACGTCCGCATCGACCCGAACGTCAGCCCTGCCCAGGACGGCCAGTGGCGGCTGGTGCCCGGCCTCGCCGGCGCCGGCACGGTCTCCATCCAGTCCGTCAACTACCCGGGCTACTACCTGCGCCACTACGGGTTCGACTTCCGGTTGGAAGCCAACGACGGCACCGCCACCTTCGCCGCCGACGCCACCTTCCGGCAGGTCGCCGGCCTCGCCAACTCCTCCTGGACGTCGTTCCAGTCGTACAGCCACCCGGACCGCTACATCCGGCACTACAGCTACCTGCTCCGGCTCGACCCGGTCAGCGACACGACTAGCCGCGCCGACGCCACCTTCCGCCTGACCACCTGAACGCCGACCGTCCCCCACATCGATTGGACCTGTCATGAAACGGAAAAGGCTGACCCACCGAGACGTTTCGCCGGGCTCCCGGCCGCTGCGCCGGCTCCTGATCGCCCTACTGAGCGCTCTGACCGCGCTGGTCGGCGTCGTCGTCGTCACGTCGTCGCCGGCCACTGCCGCCACCAGCCAGTTCCGCGGCATGAACTGGGCCATGCTGGGTGACAACTTCAAGACCAGCCCGCTCGTCGTGCAGGGCCTGAGCATGTCCGACAGCAACGCGACCGTACGGGCCAAGGCCAATGCCCTCTACGACGACATGGCCTCCACCATGGGGGTCAACACCGTCCGGCTGCCCATCAACACCCACACGGTGGGTACCGCCTGGTGGGAGGCGTACCGAGGCGCCATCGACGCCGCCACCGCCCGCGGCTTCAAAGTCATCCTCGCCTACTGGGAGGACGCCGCCGCCTCCGGCGGCAGAATCACGAACCTGGCCGCGTGGAACACGATGTGGTCAACGGTGACAAACACGTACGGCTCGAACCCCAACGTCTACTTCGAGCCGATGAACGAGCCGCACGGCTACAGCTCGACGGAGTGGCGCAACGTCGCCGCGAACTGGCTCAGCTACCACACCTCAGCGGTGCCCGGCCGGGTGCTGATCGGCGGCACCGGCTTCAGCCAGGACCTGCGCGACATCTGCAACGACAGCCGCTTCAACTCGACGCTGCTGTCCTTCCACTACTACGCCTTCTTCTACGGCGCGATGACCTACGACGGCTTCCGCAGCCACATCCAGGCCCGCCTCGGCAACTGCGCCTCCCGCGCGGTCGCCACCGAGTTCGGCGGCCCCATGAACGACGGTCGCAACTACGCCGACGCGGGCAGCACCGACAACTTCGTGCGCTACATCCGCGCGATGGCCCAGGTCATGCGGGACAACCAGATGGGCGGCACCTACTGGCCCGCCCTCGGCGGCAAGACCGGCACCATCGGCTACGACTGGTACTCGATGTTCGCCCTCACCGGCAGCGGCACCGACCTCAATCTGACCGTCCGCAACACCTCCGGCGCCGACCGGATCCGGTACGCCTGGGGCGACACCATCGGCGGCGGCGACCCGACGACGCCTCCGCCCACGACGGGAACGTTCTACCGGATCAACGTGCGGCACAGCGGCAAGGCCATGGACGTCCAGTCACCGAACACCGACAACGGCGCTCGCGTCGGCCAGTACACCTACGGTGGCAACGCCTGGCAGCAGTGGCAGTTCCAGGACGCCGGCAGCGGCTACTGGCGCATCATCAGCCGGAACAGCGGAAAGTGCCTCGACGTGGTGAGCGCGTCGACCGCCGACGGCGCTGAGCTCGTCCAGTACACCTGCGGCAGCGGCACCAACCAGCAGTTCCAGATGGTCACCAACGGCAGCTACTTCCAGCTCCGCGCCCGGCACAGCAACAAGTGCGTGGACGTGCCGGCGGCCTCGACCGCGGACGGCGTGATCCTCAAGCAGTACACCTGCAACACCGGCACCAACCAGCAGTGGTCGCGCACGGCGGTCTGACGGTCTTCTCGACGTGACGACCGATCCACGGTGACCCACACCCCCGGTACCGAGCTGGTGACCGGCACCGGGGGTGTGCGCCGTACCGACGCCGGAGGTGTCGGCATCGCAACGGCTGAGCCCGGCGATTCCCGCGTCAGGCGGCCCTGAGGTCGGCCGCGCCGAAGGAGACGGCGAACCGCTTGCACCAGATGGAGACGCTTCGGAAGTCGCGGGGGTCGACCGAGGCCGGTATCTCGTACACCTGGTTGCCCTTGTTGCCCTTGAGCCGGGCCAGTTCGACCCATTCGCCGTCATCGAACACCCGCCACCCGGCCCTGCCGACGGTGACCGGTTGGTCGCTCAGCCACACTCGCAGGTCCGGCCCGCTCGACGTACTCAGGTCTCGGATGACGAGCTGGTGACGCCCGTTGGCGAGCCGGTGGATCTCGGCGGTGCCGGTCGTGCCGTGCTCGTGCGTGACGAACTCGCCGGCGGTCAGGATCTCGTTCCCGGCCGGTGTCGCCGCCGGAGTGGCGGGAGCCGCGGGAGTGGCGGGAGTCGCGGACGCGAGGGTCGGCGCGGCCGAGGTCGTCGCCCGCACCGGGGGAACCGCCTCGTCGACGTACGTGTCGGTGAACAGCTTCCACGGCTGGAACCAGTAGAGGGCCAGAGCCGTCACGAGGACAGCGGAGGCGAGAGCGGTCCAGGCCGCGCGCGACCGGAAGATCCTTTTTCTCACCCCCGGAGCGTACGACCGTTGCCGTCGTCGGACCGGTGGCGAGCCCTTTCGGAACTCTTACGACGCTGCGGGGTGCCCGATCCCGCCCGCGTCAGCGCCAGCGGTCTGGCCGACGTGGTGGTCGAGTTTGGCGCGGAGCGTTTCGGCGAAGCCTTCGGCCGTGGCGAGTTGGTCGCGCAGTGCGGTGACGCGGGTGGTGGCGGCAATGTGGAACATGGCGAGCCGGTCGAGCAGGACGGCGCGGTCCGCGCCGGTGGCGGCGTCGAGGGCGTCGAGCAGGGCGAGGAGATCGCGCATCTCGTCGAGGGTGAAGCCGAGGGGTTTCATGCGTTTGACGACGGCGAGCCGGTCGAGGGGGCGACGGAGTGCCAGTCGAAGGTCGACACCGCCGCGATGATCATAACCGCGCGTCGTTCGTCCTCGGACCGCTCAGAGCCGCAGGTCACGGCGGTGATAGGCCCAGGTGCCCGCACCGGCTACGGCGAGTGCCACGGCCAGCATGACGGCCGTTGCTGTCCAGTTCGGCGGGCTGGCGGGCACTGCGGCGAGGTGCGCGTACGGTGTGAGCCAGCCAACCCACACGGGTGCGTGGACGCTGTCGGCGGTCACCTTGAGGAGGAACCCACCCGCGGTGGGCAGCATGCCGATGGTGGCAACGGCCCGGGGTGCCAGGCCGAGGGCGAGGGTGGCGGACGCGGCGCCGAGCAGCGCGACCGGCAGCACGTTTGCCGTGCCGGCGAGGGCGGCGGCCAGGGGCAGTTCGCCGCCGGCCAGCTCCACCCCGATCCACGTCGCCAGGGCCGCCACGGTGGCAAGTATGGCGGTGCCGGCGACGGTGGTGACCACCTCGGCCGTCAGCAGTCGGGCGCGGGGGAGCAGGCCCGCGTGCAGCAGGGTCAACCGTCCGGCGCTCTCCGCAGAGGCGAAGGCGGCCAGGCGTGCGGTCGCGAAGGCGCCGGTCGGGATGGCCAGCAGCGCGAACAGGGTGGCCGTATAACCCCGGGTCGTGCCCAGTCCGGCGAAGCCCGCCTGCGCGGCCAGGTCCGCGAAGCGGGGATTGTCGCTGAGGAAGCCCGTGAGCGAGTCGGCGAGCAGGCCGATCAGCAGGAAGTACGCGCCGATACCCGTCGACCACCCCGCGAGCGGTCGCATCATGCGTCGCACGGAGAAGGCGCCGATCGAGCCGAGGAGCCACCGGCGGGGCGCCCGGCCGGCCGGCGGGCGCAGCAGGCCGGCCCGGACGTCCCGCCTGGACGCGAGAATCAGCGCGGCGCATGCCAACACGACGGCGGCCGGCCCGAGCACGAGCAGCGGAGCCCAGTGGTCGTCGCGGTAGGGGCGGGTCAGAGCGAGCGGCCCGTACGGCGGCAACCACCGCAGCCCGGCCAGCCCCGGCACGCCGTCGCCGATCATGCGGGCGAGGAGCCCGACGCCGAGGAAGGCCAGGCTGGCGCCGCTGGCCCCGGCCCGCGTCGGGAAGACCTGCGCGGCGCAGGCCGCTACCGCAACGGCGAACAGCCCGGCAAGCGCCAGGCCGCCGGCGTGCAGCAGCGCCCCATTACGGGGCGTGCCGGCAGCCGTCAACGCTCCGCCGAGCAGGATCCCGGTCAGCGCCAGCACCGCAGCGAGAACCGCGAGGTGCCGGCCCAACAGCGCGGCCGGCGTCAACCGGCCGGCGAGTAGCAGGTCCCAACGGCCGCTCTCCTCCTCGCCCCGGGTGATGCGAATGGTCGCGAGCGCTCCCCAGGTGCTCAGCAGGACGGCAAGGACCGTGCCGGTGCGCCACACCGTGAACCCGCCGGCGGTGTCCAGGGCGACGGGTTCACCGAACAGAGTGCGGATCGCCGGATTTCCAGCGAGCGCGTCCAGCGCCTGGGCAGCCGCGGGGTCACCGACGGTGCGGGCGTAGGTGTTGACGACTAGGACGGACATGCCGACGGTCACCCCGACGACGGCGAGCGCCGGGCGGCGGAGTTGGCGGGCCGCGAGGCGGGTGACCATGCGGTGGCCCGTGTACGGCGGGACAGGGTTCATCGGCCGGCCTGACCGTAGTAGTCGAGGAAGATCTCCTCAAGGCTCGGCTCGCGGACGGTGAGGGCTGTGACGTCAGCGGCGGCGAGAGCGCGCAGCGCCGCGGCGGGCGGCCCGGTCAGGGAGAAGCGCACCACCGACTCGGCCTGGTCGAGAAGCTCCAGACCGGGCACGTCGCTCAGATCCGGGGCGGGGCCGGTGAACCGTGCGGTGACCTCGCTCTGGTGCAGGCGCCGCAGCTCAGGCACTGTCGCGACGTCGACGAGCCGCCCGTCGCGCAGGATGGCCACCCGATCGCAGACGGCCTCCACCTCGGCGAGTTGGTGCGAGCAGAGGAAGACAGTCTGCCCGTTGTCGCGCGCCTCGGCGACGGCCCTGCGGAACTGGAGCTCCATCAGCGGGTCCAGCCCACTTGTCGGTTCGTCGAGCACCAGCAGGCGAGCGCGGGTGGCGAAGGCGGCGACGAGCGCCACCTTCTGGCGGTTGCCGGTGGAGTACGTGCGGGCCGGTCGGGACAGGTCGAGGTCGAACCGCTCGACGAGGTCGGCGCGGTAGGCCAAGTCGGTGCCCGGGCCTGTGGCGGCGAGCAGCTCCAGCAGTTCCGCGCCGGTCAGCTGCGGCCACAGTGCCACGTCGGCCGGCACATAGGCCAGCAACTGGTGCGCGGCGGCCACGTCGCCGACGGGGACGTCGAAGATCCAGGCATGGCCTGCGGTGGGGCGGGCCAGGCCGAGCAGCAGGCGGATCGTGGTGGACTTGCCGGCGCCGTTGGGGCCGAGAAATCCGAAGACCTCACCAGCCTCGACGGTGAGGCTCAACCCGTCGAGAGCGTGGACCGCAACGTATTTCTTGCTCAACTGGTCGGTGCGAATGGCGGGAGTGGGCACGGCAGGCCTTCCGACGTATGCGGATGAGACTGCCGACCAGGCTTCCCGGCGCACCACCGCTCACCGTACTCGCGGCGGGCAAGCCGGGGAAGCCGCTGACCGAAGGGGCGGGACCGATCAGGGCTCGCCGGCCCGGGCGGCCGGGCGCGACGCCCGGGAGCCGCCCGGCTGGGTGGACGGCCGGCCGATATGATCGGCGGGATCCGTGGAGCGCCGGGAAGTCTGGTCGGCACCGGGAACGACCGTGCGCTTCGGAGGGTCATCGCATGCTGCTGCTGTGCTTCGCTGCCGTTCTGCTCGCCGCCGTACTGCTGTCGGCGCTCGCGCACCGCACCATCCTGTCCACCGCGGCCCTGTTCCTCGTGGCCGGTTTTGTCCTCGGCGAGGGCACCGCGGGCGTCCTGCACCTGCACGCCGACTCGTCGATCGTGGCGCAACTGGCCGAGCTGGCACTGTTCGCGGTGCTGTTCACCGACGGGATGCGGGTCGGTTGGGCGGACCTGCGCAGCGCGTGGCGGCTTCCCGGCCGCGCGTTGGGCTGGGGACTTCCGCTGACGCTGCTGGTCACCGCCGTGCTGGCGCACTACGTGGCCGGGCTCGGCTGGGCCGAGTCGCTGTTGATCGGGGCGATCCTGGCGCCCACCGACCCGGTGTTCGCTGCGGCCTTGGTCGGCAACGACAAGGTGCCTGCCCGGCTGCGCCACCTGCTCAACGTCGAGTCGGGGGTCAACGACGGCCTGGCCCTGCCGTTCGTGGTGGTCCTCCTGGCGATCGCGGCCGGATCGGACGATCTGCACCTCGCCAAGTTGGGCACCGAGTTGGCCGTCGGGCTGGCGATCGGCGTCCTGGTGCCGCTGGCCGCCATCGCGCTGGAGCGGACCCGACTCTTCGCCGCGTCGGCGGCGTACGCGCCGCTCAACGGGGTCGCGATCGGGCTGCTGGTGCTTGCCCTGGGTAAGGCGACGCACGGCAACCTGTTCCTGGCCGCGTTCGCCGCCGGCATCACGGTGGCCACGTTCGGGCCGCGCGAGCGGGCCGCGTTCGAGCACTTCGGGGAGAACGTCGCCGAGCTGCTCAAACTGGCCGCGCTGCTGGTGTTCGGTGCACTGATCTCGGTGGAGTTCCTCGCCGACATCTCCTGGACCGGGTGGGTCTTCGCGGTACTGGCCATCGTGGTGGCTCGCCCCCTCGCCCTATGGGTGTCCTTCCTGCGCTCCGGGCTGGGGCTACGTGAGCAGGCCGCGGCGATGTGGTTCGGACCTAAGGGCTTCGCCTCCGTGGTCTACGGCTTGCTGGTGCTGGAGTCCGGCATCGCCGCCGCCGACGAGGTCTTCCACCTGGTCGCCCTGACGATCGTCATCTCGATTCTGGCGCACTCCTCGACCGACGTCGTCATCGCGCGGGCATTCGACGACAGTGTCGAAACCCCGAACTGGCACGGTGTGCTCCGCCGGATCCAGCGGGGGCGGCGGCCAACGGCCGGGACGCGCCGGCGCGACGCCGCCGAGGCGGGAACCGTGCCTCCCGGCCGGGACGGCGGCGACGGCACGGCACCGGGGGATCAGACGAACACGAACTAGCGCGAGCAGAGGTACGCCTTCCACCGCCGGTTTCTCGCGCGGGCCGGGTCGGCGGCACCGGCACGACGCAGGCCAGCCTCAACCGCACCGTGATCGACGAAACTTTGCCGGTCAGTGCCCTGGTGCCGTCCGCCACTCCCACCCCTGCCGATCGCACCGGCGACCGGTGGCAGCTCCCCATTCGGGTCAGTCGCGCCGACGCCCCTGACCGGCCAGCCGCAGCATGTTGCAGACGTCGACGACACCGGGCACGTCCCAGGCCAGTTCCCCGGCGACCTGTCGAACGTCCGTGCCACTCACCGACCCGGAGAGCATGGCCACGCCGTTCTGCACGCGCACACTGATCTGCTGCCGCCGCGTGGTCCAGTCGATGCTCAGGCGCTGCGCGACCAACGCCTCGATGCGCAGATCTCCGCTGTCCGGTACGGGCTGCTCGCTCGTGTCGGCGAACCAGTTCTCGTCCGGTAGGGGCCAGGGCAGGTACACGTCGGTCTCCTCGTCTCTCTACTAGGTCAGGCGGCGCCTATTCCCTCCGTGCGTCCGTCAGCTCGGGGTTCCGCTGCCCGAGGGCGCGGACAGCACGGGTCGGGGCATTCGGGCGAGGGCCTCGTCGCGGCTGTCGAAGACCGGGAAAACCCCGTCGAGGCGCATCGTGTGCAGGACGGTGCGGATGAACCGCGACGGCGCGGCGAGGCAGAGCGTGACACCCCGCTCGCGGGCGTCGAGGTGGGCGCGCACCAGCAGACCGAGGCCGGTCGAGTCGATGACATGCACGCGACTGAGATCAACCACCACGGGACCGATCGCGTCGGCCGCGTCGCGCAGTGCGGCGCGCAGCGCGTCGCCCGTGTCGAAGTCGATGTCACCGGCCGCGGTGACGACTGTCGCGTCGTCGAGGTGGTCGATGCCGAGGATTCCGCCGGAACCGTGGCCCTCGCCCGAGGAGTGCCCGGGGCGGGCGGGCGAAAGCAGACTGCAGTGGGGGCAGCGGTGCGGGCCGGTGGCGAACGGGGAGCCGCTCCAGCCGTGCTCCGACACGAGGGTCCACACCACCTCCGCGTCGGGGAGTACGCACGCGGCGGCCGTGAGGCTGTCACCACAGGTGTCACAGATCAGTGTCATCAGGTGGTCGTCCGGGACGACGGTCATGCTGCTGGTCCTTCCTGTGCCCGGGAGGTCTGGCCGGCTGTGGCGGGAACGAGCCGTCCGTGCCCGGAGCCGCAGTGCTCGGCGCGGGCTCTGCCGAGAGCGACAAGCGTCGGCTCTGCCGGCGGCGACTCGTCCTGCGGCACCTGGCCACCGTGGATAGCCGGCGCCGGTCCGGTGACGATCGGTAGGACCTGGTCCAGGCGGGCATGGTGCAGAATGCGTTGGATCCGGTGGCTCGGGTTACGTACGACGAGGACCCCGTCCATGCGGGCCAGCCGTCGGTGTACGTCGAGCAGCAGGCCGATGGCGGCGGCGTCGATGTGCCGGCACCCGGCCAGGTCGACCACAACCCGCTGGGGGCGCAGGGCCAGCAGCCCGTCGAACGCGGCTCCGGTCTCCGCCAGGCAGGCCAGGTCGAGCTGAGTGATGGACACCTCGACCAGCGGCAGCGCGTACGACGTCGGTTGCAGTGGTCCCGTCACGGTCGTACCCCTCTCGTCGCGATTCTGGTCGCCTGTCACCGTGCCGGTCGGGCTTGGCGGTCACTGCGCGGATCTATGACAGTTGCGTGACAAATCCGCAGGCCGGCGGACACGATTGGCCCCGGCGCAGGTGGCCTGGGAATGATGCCGGGTATGACGGCCGTACTGGTGATCGAGGACGACGACCGGATCCGCCTGGCGCTGCTGCTCGCACTGGAGGACGAGGGCTACGACGCGGTGGGCGCGGCCACCGCCGAGGAGGGGCTGCGCGTGCAGCGCCGCGACCCAGCCGACTACGTACTGGTCGACCTGATGCTGCCCGGCCTCGACGGTTTCGAGTGCATCCGGCAGCTCCGTCGCGACGACGACGTGCCCATCGTGGTGGTCAGCGCCCGCGACGACACCCACGACATCGTCGCCGCCCTCGAAGCCGGCGCCGACGACTACCTCGTCAAACCCGTAGCGATCAAGGAACTGACCGCACGGCTGCGCGCCCTGCGCCGCCGCGCCCTTACCGGAGTCGGGGGACCGGCGCCGGATCCGGTACCCGTGCTGGCTTTCGGCGAGCTGGAGATCAGCCCCGACGCGGGGGAGGTACGCCGTGGCGGCCAGCCCGTCGCGGTGACCCGCACCGAGTTCCGGCTGCTGTGCGAGTTGGCCGAACACGCAGGCCGGGTGCTGTCGCGCCAGCAGTTGCTACAACGGGTCTGGGGGTACGACATCGGTGATGAGCGGCTGGTCGACGTGCACGTCGGCCGGTTGCGGCAGAAGATCGAGCCAGACCCGACGAACCCGCAGCATCTGGTCACCCTGCGGGGTCTGGGTTACAAGTTGCAGCGATGAGACGCCTCGGACTGCGTACCCGGGTCACCGCCGCGTTCGCCGTCGGTGCGCTCCTGCTCGCCGCCTCGATGGCTCTGGTCTCGTATGAGTTGACCCGCCGCTCCCTGATCGGCGAGCGGGAACGCGCCGCCCTGCGCGCGGCGTACTTCGACGCGACAGTCGTCCGTGCCGGGATCGACACCGACACTCCTGACGTCGTACAGGTGCTGCGGTCCTTGGACACTGGTGGCGGCCGCCGCCCGGTGCTGCACCTCAACGGTGAGTGGTACGCCCGCACCGCCGACCCCGGCCCCACCACCGCCATTCCCACCGACCTGCGACGCGTCGTGGCGTCCGGGAACCCGGCGGTGCAGCGGGTACGGGTGGACGGCCAGCCCGTCCTCGTGGTCGGCGTGCCGCTGTCCGCCACGGCGGCGTACTTCGAGGTCAACTCCCTGCGTGAGCTGGAGCAGACGGTCCAGGTCCTGGCGCTCGCGCTGACCACCGTGGCCGTCATGATCGCCGGATCCGGTGCGGCGCTCGGCTGGTACGCCACCCGGCACGGGCTCCGCCCGCTGACCGCGGTCGCCGACGCGGCCGAGAAGATCGCCGCCGGTGACTTCACCGCCCGCCTCGACCCGGCCAGCGACCCCGACCTGACCCGGTTGTCCTCCTCGTTCAACCAGATGGTCGACCGCCTCGCCCACCGCATCGAGCGCGACCGTCGCTTCGCCGCCGACGTCAGCCACGAACTGCGCTCGCCGCTGCAGACCCTCGCCGCCGCGGCCAGCGTCCTGGCGCGTCGGCGGGAACATCAGGACGAGCGGACGGCGATGGCGGCCGGGCTCGTAGCCGACGAGATCGACCGCTTCCAGCGGCTGGTCAATGATCTGATCGACCTCGCCCGCAGCGACCAGGCCGCCCACCGGGCCCCCGTGGAGGTGGCAGTGCTGGCCCGGGAAGCCTGCACCGCGCTCGACCTACCCGTGTCGATCGTCCACCTCGCACCGGAGGTGCCGGCGACCTGGCTGGTCGAGCGGCGGCGCGTCGCGCAGATCCTGGCCAACCTGCTGGACAACGCCGTGACCTACGGGGGCGGACCGACGTTCCTCCTGCTCGACCGCGACGGCAAAGCCGGCGTCATCGAGGTCCACGACGGCGGCCCGGGTGTGCCCGTCGAGGACCGTGAGATGATCTTCGACCGCTTCGTACGGGGGCGGGCGGCCCACACCCGTGGCGCCGGCGACGGCACCGGGCTCGGCCTCGCGCTGGTCGCCCAGCACGCCGCCGCACACAGCGGAGACGTCACCGTCGCCGACCGTCCCGGCGGTGGCGCCCGCTTCCGCGTCACCCTGCCGGAGAGCCTGAGATGAACCGCCGCCACCTCCTCACGGTGGGGCTCGTCGCGCTGCTCACCGGTTGCGGCATCCCTACCGACGACACACCCCGCGTCGTGCAACCGCCGCGCGGGCCGTTCCCGACCTCGGCCCCCGTCGACAGCGCGCCGGCGGGCCCCGCCACCGAGACCCTCTGCCTGGTCCGCGACAACCGGATCATCCCGGTGCTCCGGCGCGTCGACCGTCCCGCCAGCATCGACGACCAGCTGCGGGACCTGCTCGCCGGGCCCACAGCGGCCGAACGCGACACCGACCTCACCAGCGCGTTGCCCGGAGCGGTCAATGGCGTCGGTGTGACGCTGACCGGCAGCCAGGCCCGGGTCGCGGTCGACGAACCCGGCGACGACGCCGGTCGCAGCGACGAGGTTCTCGCCTTCGGTCAGATCGTCTGCACCCTGACGAGCCGCGGCGACGTCACCGCCGTGGCGTTCCTCCGCGACGGCAAGCCGCTGGGTGTGCCCCGCGCCGACGGATCGCTGTCGGAACAACCGCTCAGCCGCGCCGACTACGCCCCACTGATCACCTCACGGTGAGCCGCCCACCCGAGTGCGTCGCCCGCTTGCCGATCGGCGGTCCTCCCGTGCACGCCGCCCGTTGCCGGCTGCCCAGGCTGATAGGTTGACCCAGGTGTGCCGGGAAGTCTGGTCGGCGTTGCGATGACGGCTGACCAGAACCGGAGAAGCACTGAATGAGCACCCTGGCCTGGATCGCGGTGGCCGTGTTCGCCGCCGCCTACGTCCTCATCGCCACCGAGAAGATCAATCGGGTGGCGGTGGCCCTGGGTGGTGCGTCGATCATGCTGGCGATCGGGGCCACCGACGCCGAGCACGCGTTCTTCTCCGAAGAGGCGGGCATCGACTGGAACGTCATCTTCCTGCTGCTGGGGATGATGCTGATCGTCGGCGTGCTGAAACGCACCGGCCTGTTCGAGTACCTGGCGATCTGGAGCGCCAAGAAGGCCCGGGGACGCCCGATCCCGATCATGGTGATCCTTGTCGTGGTGACCGCCGTGGTGTCGGCGGCGCTTGACAACGTCACCACGGTGCTGCTGGTGGCGCCGGTGACGCTGCTGGTGTGTGAGCGGCTCGGTGTGCCGCCGGTCCCGTTCCTGATCGCCGAGGTGATGGCGTCCAACATCGGTGGTGCGGCCACCCTGGTCGGCGACCCGCCGAACATCATCATCGCCAGCCGGTCGGGGTTGAGTTTCACCGACTTCCTGAACGTCATGGCCCCGCTGGTGCTGATCGTGCTCGTCGTGTTCATCGGGCTGTGCCGGATCATGTTCCGCAGGGCGTTCCGCTACGACGCCGAGCGCGCCGCCAGGGTGATGGCGCTGCGGGAGGCGGACGCGATTCGCGACCCCCGCCTCGTGGTGATCAGCCTGGTGGTGCTCGGCACGGTGCTTGTCGCGTTCAGTCTGCACACGGTGCTGCACCTGGAGCCGTCGGTGGTGGCGATACTCGGCGGCCTGCTGCTCCTGGCGTTGTCCCGGCTGGACGCCGAAGACGTGGCCAAGGAGGTCGAGTGGCCGACGCTTGTGTTCTTCGCCGGCCTGTTCATCATGGTCGGGGCCCTGGTCGCCACCGGAGTGATCGACAGCATCGCCCGGTCGGCCACCGAGGCCGTTCAGGGCAAGCTGTGGCCGGCCACCATGTTGCTGCTGTGGGCGTCGGCGGGGCTGTCGGCGATCGTGGACAACATCCCGTACGTGGCGACGATGAGCCCGATCGTGAGCGAGCTGGTGAACGCCGAGGGCGGGCTCGACAAGGCTCAGGTGCTGTGGTGGGCGCTCGCCATCGGGGCTGACTTCGGCGGCAACGCCACCGCCGTCGGCGCGTCGGCGAACGTGGTGGTGCTCGGCATCGCCGACCGCGCCGGGCACAAGATCACATTCTGGGGATTCACCAAGTACGGTCTGATCGTCACCGTGATCTCGGTGGCGATCGCGGTGCCGTACCTGTGGCTGCGGTTCTTCTGACGCTCAGGTGCCGAGCATCCGGTCGAGCAGCCCGTCCAGGGTGATCGCGCCGGTCATCACCCGGTCGCGGTCGACGACCGCGACCAGCGGCACATTCGATCGGGCCATCACCGAGGCGACTTCGAGCAGGGTGGCGTCGACGCTGACCGCCGGCAGGTCCGGACGGTTGCGGGGCAGCAGGTCCGCGACGGTGCGCTCCCCGATGCCCTCCAGGATCACGTCGGCAGCGGCCTCGTCGATAACCCGGGCCAGGGCGGGATCGTCCTGGCAGTAGGACGGCAGCGCCATCCGCAGCACCTGCGTGCCGGCCAGCACCGTCGAGGGGCGGCCCATGGTGTCCACCACGATCAGGCCGGGCAGGTCCTGCGCCGCCAGGATCCGCGCGGCCTCCCGGGCCGGCATGTCCTCGGTAACGGTGTCCATCTGGATCGCCACATCGCTCGCGCGCACACACCGACGATACGCCCGGGCCGCCGCCTCGACCGCGCCGATTCCGCGTGTCAGCCCGCCTACGGCCGACCTACTGCTGGTAGACGTCGGGAACGTCGTCGCGGTCGCTGTCGACCTGCTCGGCCTCGTAGATCTGCCGGTACGCGCGATCGCGTGCCCGCAGGACGACCGTGGCGAGCGCGGCGGCGATCAGGGAGCCCGCCAGTACGGCGATCTTGACCCGGCCGTCGGCGTCGCTGCCGATGCCGAAGGCGAGTTCGCCGATCAGCAGCGAGACGGTGAACCCGATGCCGGCCAGCACGGCCAGCCCGACCACGTCGATCCAGGCCAGCCCCGCGTCCAGCCGGGCCCGGGTGAACCGGGCGACGAGCCAGGTCGCCAGCAGGATGCCGATCGGCTTGCCGACGACCAGGCCGAGCATGATGCCCACGGCGATCGGGTCCATGGCGGCCCGCGCCAGGCCGTCGAGCCCGCCGACGGCCACCCCGGCGGCCATCAGCGCGAACACCGGCACCGCGACACCTGCGGAGATCGGCCGGAACCGGTGCTCGAAGTGCTCGGCCAGGCCGGGTCCCGGGCCGGCCCCCTTGGAGCGCAGCACCGGTACGGCGAAGGCGAGCAGCACTCCGGCGACTGTGGCGTGCACACCGGAGGCGTGCACAAGCGCCCAGGTCGCGAACGCCAGCGGCAGGAGCAACCACCATGAGCGCACCCGACGCTGCACCAGCAGCGCGAACAAGCCCAGCGGCACCGCCGCGGCCAGCAGCGGCAGCACCGACAGGTGGGCGGTGTAGAAGACCGCGATGATGACGATCGCCAGCAGGTCGTCCACCACCGCCAGGGTCAGCAGGAAGGTGCGCAGCGCGCTCGGCAGATGCCTGCCGATCACCGCTAGTACGGCGAGGGCGAACGCGATGTCGGTGGCTGTCGGAACCGCCCAGCCCTGCACCGCGCCGCCCCAGTTCACCACCGTGTACAGCAGGGCCGGCACGAGTACGCCGCCGACGGCGGCGGCGACCGGCACGACGGCGCGGCGGGGATCGCGCAGGTCGCCGGCGACGAACTCGCGCTTCAGTTCGAGGCCGGCGACGAAGAAGAAGATCGCCAGCAGTCCGTCGGACGCCCACATCGCCAGTGACAGGTCGAGGTGCAGCGCGTGGGGCCCCACGGTGAGCGCCGTCATCGCTTGGTAGCGGTGCGCCCACGGCGAATTGGCCCAGATCAGCGCCACGACGGCGCCGATCAGCAACAGCGCGCCGCCGATCGTCTCCTTGCGCAGCACGTCGGCGATGCGGCGTGCCTCAGCCCAGGAACCACGACCGAGGACACGAGGAGATGACGGGGGATTGGACGTCACAGGCGGGCCAGCTTTCGAGAAGACGGGTCGGAGCCACTGCCGACCAGACTTCCCGGCGCACCGGAACCCATCCTACCGGGACCTTTCGCCGCGCAACCCTCGACCGCCCACTGCCGGCGGTGCGTCGTCGGCCACCAGAACCCGTTTCAACCGACCGGGTCCGTGGGTACGCTCCCACCCGGCTGATCATCCGATCGACGGAGACCCTCGTGATCATGGCTCTGCTGCTCGACCTCGCCAACATCGTTGGTGGCTTTCTGCTCGCCGTCGCCGTCCTGCGACTGTTGCCACGCGTCGGTGACGACCTGGGCCGCCTCGCCGGTCGGGCGGCCCCGATCGCGTGGGTGGTCGGCCTCGTGGCGCTCGTGACCGGCGGCTACTACCTCATCGTCCACCTGGTCTCCGGTCCCCGGGTGTTCCACTTCGAAGTGGTGGGGATCGGTGTGGGACTCGCCCTGTTGTGGAGCCGGCTGACCGGGCGGCCAGCGTCACGTGAGGAGCGGTCGGACGGCGCGACCGGAGTCCGCCTGCTGCTCGCGATCTTCGGTCTCATCGCGATCGTCGTCGGCATCCAGGGGCTGTTCACGCCGGACGGCTGATCGAGCCCGCGCGCCCGGCCCACCCGTGTGGCGTTCGCCCACAGGCGGGGTGTCACCCCGGCGGTCATCGCCGGTCGCCAGCAATTCCCCTATCGAGGAGAGCTCCATGTCGGCTCAGGCATTTCTCTACATCGTCGCGGTCATCCTGATCGTGCTCGCCGCCCTGCCCCTGCCCACCCGGGGTGTCTCGTTCGCGCTGCTGGGTGCCGCGTGCGCCCTGCTCGCCTATGCCTGGCCGGTGATCACGGCCTGATTTCTCGTCGGTGTGGTCGGTGGCCGGCAGCACGCGCACGAGATGCTGCCGGCCGGCGGACGGCTCTTTGGGGTCAGGAGGTAGCGGACGGCCGCGCTGCCCCGGTGCTCACGGCGCTGGCGAAAAGGAGCACCACCGCCGGCAGGAACGCGCCTCCGATGCCCAGCCCGAGGAGCAGCCCCCACCCGGTGATGACCAGCGCGGCGGCCAGGTCGGCGACCACCGCCAGCCGGCCGATCCGCTGTGCGAGAAGCGGCAGCAACGCGGCGACGACGGGCACCCCGAGCAGATAGCCGGCGGCGGCCCCGGAGTCGTCCACGGTGTAGGGGGTCAGCACGGCGGCGACCAGCACGGTGATTCCCAGGGCCGACAAGCGCAGGACCGGCCGAGCGTCGTCCGGTTTGCGGACCAGGACGACGACACCGACGAGCAGGACGGCCACGACCGCACCGATGGTCGCCACACCGATCATCACGCTCTCCTCGGCTGCCGCAGGTGGTGTGCCATCGAAGACCGCGGATCGCTGCCTCCGCGTGCCACGATACGGCCGGTCGTGCTCGCCGCACGAGGTCCGAGGGACAATGTTCCCCGGTCAGCTGGCCAGGCCGAAGTGGTGGGTGAGCGCGGCGCGCAGGGTGTCCGCGTCCCCGGCGGACCACGCGACGAAGCAGTCGGGGCGTACGAGCAACGCGGTCGCGGTCGTGCCCCGCAGCGCTCCGGAGACGACGTCGACCCGGTCGCGCCAGGGCGCGGCCACCTCGGCGTAGGCACCCGTGGAATCCAAGAGCAGCGGCCGGGCGGTACGCGTCAGCTCGGCGAGGCGTACGGCGCCGTGGTCGCCGTGCACCACCACGTCAGGAGCGGGCCGGCCGGCCAACGGGTCGGCGGGGTCGGCGGGGTAGCGGATGTCCGCGCCGGACATCAGCGCCGCGATGTGCCCGGTCACCTCCGGCGTGCGCAGCAGTTCGGCGAAGAGTTCCCGCAGGCCGGTGATCTCGTCGCCGGGGCCGATGAGCGCCGACTGTGCCCGGGTGGACATGACCACCCGCTCGGCGACGGGGCGGCGCTCGGCCTCGTACGTGTCGAGCAGCCCCGATGGCGCCCAGCCGCGCACGGTGGCTGCGAGCTTCCACCCCAGGTTGGCGGCGTCCTGCAGGCCCAGGTTGAGCCCGGGGCCGCCGATCGCCGGGTGCACGTGCGCGGCGTCGCCGACCAACAGCACCCTCCCGGCGCGGTAGCGGGCGGCGATGCGGGTGTTCTGGCCGGTCAGCCGCCGCAGCAGGCCGGAGTCGTCCGGCGGGCCGATGGGGACGTCGGCGCCGAGTACCCGGGCGAGGCTGGCGCGTAGCTCCGCCAGGCTCATCGGGGCCTCGTCGTTGGTCGGCACGTCGGGCCATTCCGTCGTGCTCAGGATCGCCGGGCGGCCGGGAAACGGGGCCCAGGCGATCATGCCGCGCTCGGTGCGGGTGTGCTGGAACGGCGGGACGACGCCGTAGCCGGGGACGAGCAGGCCACCGGTCTCGGGGTCGAGGGATGACGCGGGGACGGTCACGGTGGCGGTGCGGGAGACCGACCTGTCGAACGTGGTGCCGGGGAAGTCGATGCCGGCGAGGCGGCGCGCCACGCTGCGGCCACCGTCTGCGCCGACGAGGAAGCGGGCGGTGAGCTGCGTACCGTCGGCGAGGTGAACCTCGACCGCGTCGGGGCGTTGGCGAAGGTCGACGACCTCGTGGCCGCGGCGCAGGTCGACTCCGAGTTCGGCCGCTCGGGCGGCGAGGGTGGCCTCGAGCTGGGCCTGCGGCACGCCGAGCACGTAGTGCGGGTTCTCCGCGAGCATCGTGAGATCCAGCGGGAACGCGCCGAAGACGAAGGCCGGTTGGGGGGCCGGTGGGGTGTTCTCGCCACTGAGCCGCGTGTAGAGGCCACGCCTGTCGAGCAGGCGGACGACCTGGCCGACGACGCCGTTGGCGCGAGGCTCGCGGGTGGGTGTGGCGTGGCGTTCGAGGACGACCGGGCGGACGCCGGCGAGGGCCAGTTCACAGGCGAGCATGAGGCCGTTGGGGCCGGCTCCGACGATGAGGACATCGATCATGGTGGTGATCCCTTCGGGGCGTGCGTCATCGCCCCGCCAGGCGCGGCACGTGGCCGGCCCACCGTGGGGTGTGACGCTGCGGGAGACGTGGGGGAGCGGCTCTGCCCCGAGCGAGGGGCAGGGCGTCAGCGGGGTGGCGCCGGAAGGCCGGCGGCGACCTGGGTGAAGGCGTCGGTGATGAGGCGCTCGATCGGGGTGGGCGGATCGGGGCTGTCGAGATAGTGCTGCATGGCGACGGCGACGGCGGCGCTGGCGGCGGCCGCGACGAGCCGGGGATACATGTCGGTGGCGAGGTCGGTGCCGGTGCGCTCGGCGACCGCGGCGGCCAACTCGGCCTCGGCGATCGCGACGGCGCGCAGTCGCTCGCCCTGCAGGGCGGGCTCGGCGAGCATGGTGCGGACGCCTGCCACCCACTGGGCGTGTGCGGGGGACGGCATCGCGTCGACCTCGGGGCCGCGCGTGAACTGCTCCAGCGCGGCCTGGGTGAGCGCCGCCCAGAGCGGCTCGTCGGCGGGACGCTCGCGCAGCGCGGCGGCGGTGCGCAGGCTGCGGTCGAGGTGGCGGGAGGCGATCGCCTCGGCCTTGCTGGAGAAGTAGTTGTTGAAGGTACGCGGGGAGACCCCGGCCGCCTCGGCGATGTCCTCGACGCGGACGTTGTCGTAGCCGCGCTCGGCGGTCAGGTGGATGGCAGCCCAGCCGAGCGCCGCCCGCGTCTCGGCCTTTTTGCGCTCCCGTAGCCCCGTCATGCCACCACGGTAGCACTAGTTGCGTGTCCCGCAAAAATGCGCGTCACGCAAGTAAGCGTCACCGGCCCGAGCCCGATCGACGCGGGCCTGTCGATACCTGGTTCCCCGCCGTTCGGCGGTACGTCGACTCGGCTCGATATGGTGCGCAGGCCGCCACCGACGGCGGTTCTGTGCGAAGGGGAGTCGATGTCCAGGACAACGCACTGGTCGGCACGTGGCCTGGGCGCCCTCGCGGTCGCGGTCGCGCTGGTCGTGGCCCTGCTGCCGGTCACTCCGGCGGTCGCCGCGAACGTGGCGTTCAGGGCGGCGACGCTGAACATCTACAACGGGCTGAGTCAGGCCGACTTCGTGCACGACCTGAACCTGATCGCGTCCAACGCCGACCTCGTCGGTCTCAACGAGGTCGGTAACCGCAAGGCGTTCCTGGAGAGCTGGGCCACCGACAACGGCTGGTGGTTGTACGCGCCGGGCGGGACCAACCAGGCCGGCGAGGCGCTGATCGCCAGAAAGGGCATGTTCGACGTCGTCGGTAAGGGCTCGATCTTCGTCTGTGACACCAACGGGCCGGGCGAGGTGCCGCCCGCGCGGTACAACAACTGGGTCACCTACCGGCACCGAGCCACTGGCCGTACCGTTACGCACATCAATGCCCACGCGGTGGCCGGCATCGAAACCGCCGGTCGGCCGGAGGACCTGCCGCGCACCCGGTGCGCCGAGGCGCAGTTCCAGGGCCTCAAGGATCTGGCGATCGACAAGCAGGGTCAGGGGCAGGTCATCGTGAGCGGCGACCTCAACGTCGACTTCAGCGCGGACCGCAGCTTCGGGTACGCGAAGTTCCCGTGGCAGGTCTTCGAGGCCAACGAACTGCCGAACCTGCGCTCCAACTACAACCTCTACGGCGAGAAGAGCACCGGAACGCACGGGAGTCGGCACATCGACTACGTCTACTTCTGGAAGCGGCTGCCGGAGTACCAGCTCATGTGGATGACCGGCTACGACATCGTCGGCGGCACCCGGTCCGACCACAACGGCGTCGTCGCGACGTTCTCCATCCAGAGCTGACGCGGTGCGGGCCGGCCGCTCTCGGCCGGCCCGCACCGCTGGTCAGAACACGGTCCGCCGCAGTCAGGGTGCCCAGGGGGAGGCGATGTTCCAGGTGCTGTCGGGCGCCCAGAGGGTGGGCGTGTTGTAGGCGTCACCGCCCGTGCCGTTGCTGAGCCAGACCTCCGAGTTGTGGTGCCGGAGGTACCTGCCACGAAGGTTGTACGACTCCAGCGAGACGCCGCTTCCGGTCAGCCCCACACGGGCGCACCAGGTGGCGTCGGCCCGCAGGAGTGCTGACCCGTCGTTCGGCGAGTTGCGGACCCGGGAATCCTGGTGCCGCAGGTACTGACCGGGATAGTTGACCGACTCGAGGGAGTAGCAGGCGCCGTCGGCTCAGTGGTTGTTGTTGAGCCAGATGCACGAGTTGTCGCTGCCCGTCCACCGCCAGCAGAGGTGGTCGCGGGTCTGCGGCCCGTACTCGCCGTCGGCAGAGATTCTGAGGTCGGCCTGGACGCTGCGCAGCGCGCTCTGGGTGTAGCCGCCGAAGTCGTTGTCGACCCCGTTGGGGCCGAGGTACCTCCCGTAGATCCCCGTCAGGGTCCGCTGCAGCTCACCGACGCCGGAACTGTGGTCGCCGCGGATCAGCAGGCAGTTGAAGTTGATGGTGCTGCTGACGTACGCCGGGATCCAGGCCGTGGCGCCCCGGGCTCCCGACCAGGTGGAGGTGTAGACGCCCGCGCCGTTGCAGTGCGGCAGAGCGGCCTGGGCCGGCGAGGAGATCGCCACCGCGCCGCCCACGGTGGTGACGGCGAGCACGGCGGTGAGACCGAGGCGGAGGAGACGTCGGAGCATGGGAACCCCCTGGTCGAGGTGTGGGTCGCACGCGCAACGCTGCGGCGCGCGGCTTGCCTCACCATCGTTTCGTCCGGCGCGCGGCCCGGACAGGAGCCGGACCGGAGATTGACCGGCACTTCGGGGCTTGTCAGCCCAGCGCGGCGAGCTTGGCGTCGAGTACGCCGGTGTCGGCCTCGCCCAGCGACACGAGGATGTCCAGCGCCCGCTGCCAGGCCGAGCGGGCCGGGGTGGCGTCACCGGCGGCCAGGTGGGCGTCACCGAGGCTCATCAACGCGTCCGCCTCCAGCCGTCGGTGACCGATGTCGCGGCGCAGGCGGACCGCGTGCTCGAAGCAGGCGACCGCTTCCGTGGACGCGTCGAGCTGAAGGTGGGCGTGCCCGAGGCTGGCCCAGGTGATCGCCTGGCCGAGCACGTTGTCGACCGACCGGAACAGGGCGAGAGCCTGTTCGCAGCTCTCGATCGCGGCGTGGTGGTCGCCCAGTTGGCTGTGCGACCAGCCGACCGCGTTGAGCGCGAACGCCTGGCCGGTGACGTGTCCGGCCTGCCGGTGCAGGCGCAGCGCCTCCCGGGCGTGGCCGAGCGCCTCCGCGGGCTGGCCGGCACGGTCGCGGATCCACCCGAGGTTGAGCTCGACCCGGGCC
Organism: Micromonospora sp. DT43; assembly: GCF_049841645.1. Lineage (NCBI taxonomy): Bacteria > Bacillati > Actinomycetota > Actinomycetes > Micromonosporales > Micromonosporaceae > Micromonospora > Micromonospora sp. DT43. The sequence continues at coordinate 42,307 of NZ_JBNCKR010000010.1, forward strand.
TGCCCGGCGAGGTCGCCGAGACGCCGGTACCTGTCGTACGCCAGCTCCAGGTGGCGCCGCGCGTCGTCGTACTGGTGCAGCGAGATGTCGGCGAAGCCGAGCACCCCGTGGGCGTACGCCTCGGCCCGGTCGTCGGCCAGCCGGACCGCCGCCGACAACGCCGCCCGCAAACTGCTGGTCCAGTCCTCCCAGTAGCCGCCCTGGTTGAGGTAGGTGGTGATCGCCCAGGCGAGGTGGCTCGTGTGGCGGTCGAAGCCGTGGTCGCCCGCCAGCCGCACGGCCGAGAGCAGCACCTGGTGCTCGTCGGCGAACCACCACATGGCCTGGTCACGATCGTCGAGCGGCACCGACGCGACCCCGGGGCCCGGCGGGTCGACAGGCAGCCGGTCCCGCTGCGGATAGAGCAGCTCGTCGGCGGCGTACGCGACGGACAGGTAGTGGTCGAGCAGGCGGGAACGGGCAGCGTGACGATTCGCCTCGCTGTCCTCGGCAGCCGTCAGCTCGGCGGCGTACGCGCGGAGCAGATCGTGGTACGTGAACCGCCCGGGACGGTGCTCGCTGAGCAGGTGTGCCCGGGTCAGCTCGGTCAGGTGCCGGTGGGCCTGGGCGGGCGCGATCCCCGCGATGCTGGCGGCGGCCGCGACGGCGAAGTCGGGGCCCGGATGGACGCTGAGCAGCCGGAACAGCCGGGCGGTGTGCGCGTCGAGGGTCCGGTACGACCAGGACATGACGAGCCGCAGGTTGGTGACGGGTTCACCGCCGTCGAAGGCGTCCAGGCGCCCGGACACCGGGCGCAGGTTCGCCGCGAGCTCCATCAGGCGGAAACCGGTGTTGATGGCGGCCCGGGCGGCCACCACTGACAGCGCCAGGGGCAGACCGGAGGAGGCGCTGACGATCGCGTCCACGGCATCCGGCTCGGCGGTCACGCGCGCCGCGCCGAGGCGTCGGGTCAGCAGTTCACGGGACTCGCCCCCGGACAGGACGTCCAGGGTGAGCGGATGGGCGCCGTTCACGCTGACCAGACCCAGGAACTGGTCGCGACTGGTGACGAGGACGAAGCAGCCCGGCGCGCCCGGCAGCAGCGGGCGTACCTGGTCGGCGTCACCGGCGTTGTCCAGGACGACAAGCACCCGGCGGCCGCCGAGCAGGCTGCGATAACGCGCCACCTGTTCGTCCAGGGTGGTCGCCGGGCGGTCACCGGGGCCCGCGAGGGCGTTGACGAATCCGGCGAGCGCCGTGCTCGGGCTGACCGGGACGCCGCCCGGGTCGAAGCCGCGGAGGTTGACGTAGAGCTGACCGTCGGGAAAGTGCGCGGCGACGCGGTGTGCCCAGTGCACCGCGAGCGCGGTCTTACCCACTCCGGCCGTGCCGGAGACGATCGCGAGGCCCATCGCGGTCGGCTGCTCCACCGCCCCGGCCAGGATCTCGTCGAGGCGGGTCAGCGCGCCCGCTCGGCCGACGAAACCGAAGCCGTCCGCGGGCAACTGCGCCGGAACACCGCTGGTGGGAGCCGGCGTCGGCGTACCGGCGAGGAACCGGTCCCGTCGCACGCCCCGTAGGCCGAAGGCGTCTGCCAGCAGCAGCATCGTCGCGGGTCGCGGCCGCGCGATCCGGCCCGCCTCCAGGTCCCGGAGGTGCCGGACCGACAGCCCCGTCTTCGCGGCCAGGTCCTCCTGCGTCAGCGCGCTGTGCCGCCGCAGCTCCTGTACGGCCTCCCCGAACACGTGACTCACCGTATCGACGGTGTGCAGTGTGGACAATCGGCCATACGACGCAAGACCACGAGCCGCGGTGTCCGCCCGTTGTCACCCTCGGGCCCCGTGGACACAATGGTCGTGATCGTCGTCGGTCGGTGCTCGACGAGCGCCGGTGTCGGCGGCACGTCGCCGGTCGGGAGCGGCCGGCCCGGCGGCGACGGACCTGGGGAGGGAGCACGAGTGGCACAGCCGAGAGCACTGGTGGTTCGGGGCGGCTGGGAGGGGCACCAACCGGTCGGGGCGACGGACCTGTTCATCCCCTTCCTCCGCGACAGCGGCTATGCCGTACGGGTCGAGGAGTCGACGGAGATCTACGCCGATGCCGCCGAGATGGCCGCCACCGACCTCGTCGTGCAGTGCGTGACGATGGGGGAAATCACCGCGGCCCAGTCGGCGGGCCTGAGCGCGGCGGTCAGCGCCGGCACGGGCCTCACCGGCTGGCACGGCGGCATCGTCGACGCGTTCCGCGCGTCTTCGGAGTACCTGCATCTGGTGGGCGGCCAGTTCGCTACCCATCCGGGTAAGGAGCCGTGCGAGCGGCACGGTGGCGCTGAGGACAACTTCCTGCCGCACAGGGTGTGCGTGACCGACCTCGGCCGGGAACACCCGATCACCGCGGGAGTCGAGGACTTCGACCTGGTCACCGAGCAGTACTGGGTGCTGCACGACGACCTGATCGACGTTCTGGCCGTCACCACCCACCCGACGCAGGCGTGGCATCCGTGGCACCGTCCGGTCACGTCGCCGGCGATCTGGACCCGCCGCTGGGGCGCCGGGCGCGTCGTCGTGACCACTCCGGGCCACAGCCTGGACGTGCTGGAGCACCCGGCCGTCCGTACCGTCATCGAGAGGGGGATGGTGTGGGCGACCCGCACGGCGTCGGCATCGTAGGTCTCGGGGTCATCTCCCGCGCCTACCTGGACACGCTCGCGAGCCACCCGGCGGTGCACATAGCGGCGGTGGCCGACCTCGACGCCTCCCGGTCGGCGGCGGCCGCCGCCACGATCGCCGGCAGCGAGGCGTTGACCGTCGAGCGTCTGCTCGCCCACCCGGACGTGCAGACGGTGCTCAACCTCACGATCCCCGCGGCGCACGCCGACATCTCCCTCGGCGCGATCGACGCGGGCAAGAACGTGTACGTCGAGAAGCCGCTGGCCGTGGCCTTCCCGGACGGCCAAGCGATCATCGAACGGGCCACGGCGGCGGGCGTCCGCGTGGGCTGCGCGCCGGACACCGTCCTGGGCACGGGTACGCAGACGGCGCGGGCGGCGATCGACGGCGGGCTCATCGGACGCCCGATGTCCGCGACGGCCGTCATGGTCACGCCGGGGCACGAGCGCTGGCATCCCCACCCCGACTTCTACTACGCCCCGGGCGGCGGTCCGTTGCTGGACATGGGGCCGTACTACCTCTCGGCGCTCATCCACCTGCTCGGGCCGGTTCGCGCGGTGGTCGGCGCCGCCAGCCGTCTGCGCGCCGAGCGCGTCATCGGGTCGGGCCCGCGCACCGGCGAGCCGATCCCGGTGCAGGTGGACACCCACGTCACAGGCGTGCTCGAACACGCCAACGGCGCTCTCTCCACAATCACCACGAGCTTCGACGGCGTCGCGACGACGGCCGCGCCCATCGAGGTGCACGGGGAGGCCGGCACGATCGCCGTACCCGACCCGAACACCTTCGACGGTACGGTCCGCCTTCGCGCGCTCGGCGGCACCGAGTGGGAGGCGCTCGAACCCCTAGGCGGTTACGCCGGGGCCTCCCGTGGCATCGGTCTGCTCGACCTGATCCGGGCCGACCACCAACGTCCACCGCGGGCCGGCGGCGATGTCGCGCTGCACGTGCTCGACACGATGACCGCTCTGCTCCGGTCGGCGGCGCAAGGCCAGCGGATCGAGCTGACGACTGCGGTGCGGCGGCCCGCGCCGGTCCCGTTCACCTCGACCGAGGAGTGGACGACGTAGCGCGCACACCGGTGCTGGACCGTCAGATGGTGATGACGACCTTCGCCCGCGCGTGCTCGCCTTCGAGGTACCGAAGAGCCACCGGCACCTCGTGGAGTGGATACGTACGGTCGATGACCGGGGTGAGGTGGCCGGCCTCGACGTAGCCGCGCAGCGCGTCGAGGTGTGGTCGGCTCGGCATCGCCGCGAGCGTGACGATGCGGTGCCGGACCAGCGGCGCCAGCAGCCGTCCGCGCGCGATCAGCCAGACCGGCCCGAGCACGCGGCCACCGTCGTACACGCCGCCACCGGAGAGCACCAGCGTCCCGGTCGGTGTCAGCGCCCGCCGTAGTTCGCTCAGTGGGCGGTTGCCGACCAGGTCGAACACGACGTCGTGGCGGTCCGTGCCGTGGGCGAAGTCGTCCTGCCGGTAGTCGACGACGTGGTCGGCGCCGAGGGAGCGGACCAGGTCGACATTGCGGGTGCTGCACACCCCGGTCACGGTCGCGCCGAGCGCCTTGCCCAGTTGCACGGCGAGGGTGCCGACGCCGCCCGAGGCGCCGTTGATGAGCACGCGGTGGCCGGGCTCGACCCGTCCGACGTCGCGCAGTCCCATCAGCGCGGTGACGCCGGCCAGCGGCAGGGCCGCCGCCTGCTGCGGCGTCAGGCTCGCCGGCATCGCCGCTGTCGACGTCTCGGGCACGCACACGTACTCGGCGAACGCGCCATTGGCCTCGCCGAGGTCGCCGAACACGGCGTCGCCCGGCCGTACCTGCCGGACCTTCGCGCCGACGGCCTCGACCCGGCCCGCGAAGTCGCGGCCACGGATGCGCGCCCGGGGCCGCGTCCGGCCCATCGCCAACCGCGCCAGCCGGGGATCACCCCGCATGGCATGCCAGTCGTACGCGTTGAGCGAGGCGGCCTGCACCCGGACGAGGACCTCGTCGGGGGCGGGCGTCGGCGTGGCGACCTCGGCGAGCGCGAGGGTCTCCGGTGGGCCGTACCGGTCCTGAACGATCGCCTTCATGGCCCCTCCCGAGGGTGTACGGCGTACACCGACGGTAGGTGTACGCCGTACACCTGTCAAGGCGGTTATGGTTCAACGACCGCCGGACAGGACGAGGACGAGATGGCTGAGCAGGCTGAGACGCTGCGCCGGACGCCGCTGAGCAGGGACCGCGTCCTGCGTGCCGCCGTGACGCTCGCCGACGAGGCCGGCATCGAATCCCTCAGCATGCGCAACCTCGCCCAGGATCTGGGCGTCGTGCCGATGGCGCTCTACAAGCACGTGGCCAACAAGGACGAACTGCTCGACGGCATGATCGACGTGATCGTCGGCCAGATCGACCCGCCCGCGCCCGACACCCACTGGAAGGACGCCGTCCGTCGGCGCATCCTCTCGGCGCGGGAGGTGCTGCGTCGCCACCCCTGGGCGCCACTCGCGATCGAGTCCCGGACGATGGCGACGCCGGCCGTCCTCGCCTACCTCGACTCGGTGGTCGCGACGTTCAGGGCCGGCGGGTTCTCCGCCAACCTCGCCCACCACGTGATGCACACGATGGGCAGCCGGGTTCTGGGCTTCAGCCAGGAGCTGTTCGACGCCTCCCGCCAGGCCGGTCGGTCCGGAGTCACCAACCCCGAGCCGCCCGCCGCCCTACCGCCGGAGTTCGCCGACCGGTTCCCCCACCTGGCGGAGATCGCCGGGGCGGCGTCCCACGACGACCAGTCGATCGTGGGACAGGGCTGCGACGACCAGTTCGAGTTCGAGTTCGCGCTGGACCTGCTGCTCGACGGCATCGAAAGGCTGCACCAGCGGGGCTGGACGTCGCCGCGCCGAAACGGGTGAGGCGAGAGCCGGCACCGGTGGCGCAACCCTGATTCTTCACTTCGATGTCACCGTGCGACCCCCGAGGTGATGTGTCCGTGTCCGTCGGCGGGAGTTGGCTGTCGGCCGTCGCACTTGCCTTGACCAGGAGCTGATCCGCGTGCCTTCCTCCCGTCGTACCTTCCTCGCCGGCGGCGCCGCCGCCGGTGTGGGCCTCGCCGTCGCCGGTGGCCTGCCGTCCCTGGCGCAGGCCAGCCCCGCTCGGCCGCATCCGCCGGTCCCGGGTGGTCACGTGCCCTTCCCGCCGCTCGTGGACGACCCCAAGGGGATCCTGGCCCTGCCCGAGGGCTTCAGCTACACAGTGGTCACGCGCACCGGTGTCACCCGACTCGACAGTGGTCAGGGCACGACCCCGTCGGACCACGACGGCATGGCCGTCTACGACGCAGGCCACGGCCGCTACACCCTCATCCAGAACCACGAGATCGACCCGGGCGCCGAGTTCGGCGTACCGCACATCAAGGGCACGGTCTACGACGCGGGCGCCGTCAACGCCGGCGGCTGCACCGTCATCAGGACGGACCGCGCGGGCCGCAACCTGGGCGAGTTCGTCGCGCTCTCCGGCACCATCTCCAACTGCGCCGGCGGGCCGACCCCCTGGGGGACCTGGCTGAGCTGCGAAGAGGCCGAGGACCGGGCCGGCGACGCGTGGGAGGAGGGCGGCCGCACCGGCACCTTCGCCAAGGACCACGGGTACGTCTTCGAGGTCTGGGCCGACGGCAGCGCCGACCCTCGGCCGATCAAGTGCCTGGGCCGCTACTCCCACGAGGCAGTGGCGGTCGACAAGGACCGGACCCACGTCTACCTCTCCGAGGACGCGGACGAGCCCAACGGTCTCTTCTACCGCTGGACCGCCCCGGCCGGCGTCAAGCTGGGCCCCGGCGTGCTCACCCGCCTCGCGCCGAACGCCGGCGTCCTCGCCGCGATGCAGATCATCATGGACGACGGCTCGGTGCTGCCGGACGTCGCCTACCTGACCTCCGCCCAGCTGGGCCGCCCCTTCCCGGTGCGGTGGATCGAGGTGCCGGACCGCGACGCGCGGACCACGTCCGTCCGCGAGCAGTTCGCCGACGGCCAGGTCACCCGGGGCCGCAAGTTCGAGGGCGTGTGGGCCACCGACGAGGGCGTGTACGTGGTCAACTCGTACGCCTGGGACGACGGTGACCTGCCGGCCGACGCCGCGCCGCACGACGGCATGGTCTGGTTCTACAACTTCCGGACCCAGACCATCCAGCTGGTGACGTACTTCCCGCACCAGACGGCCTCCGAGGAGGGCACGCCCGTCAAGTACACCGACCTCACCTTCGACGGCCCGGACAACGTGACGGTCACCCCGTGGGGCAGTCTGGTGCTCGCCGAGGACGGCACCGGCGCCTCCCACGTGCTCAGCACGATCCCGGGCGGGCCCACGTACCCGATCGCCCGCAACCAGCTCAACGACTCGGAGTTCTGCGGGCCGACCTTCACGGCCGACGGCAGGGTGCTCTTCGTCAACATGCAGGACCCCGGCCTCACCCTGGCCATCACCGGCCCGTGGGAGAAGTACCTGGGCTGAGGGCGTCAAACCGACCGGTGGGGATCGGGAGACCGGCCTGATTCCCACCGGACCGGCGCCCGGGCCGGAGATCGCCGACAATGGCAAGGGTGGACCCGGCCTTCGTCCTGCACGACCACCGCAAACCGCGACCGCACTTCGACCTGCGGCTCGAGGAGAACGGGGTGCTGCGCTCGTGGGCGGTTCCCCGGGGTCTGCCGGACAGTCCCCGCGACAACCGGCTCGCGATCGCGGTGCCCGATCACGATCTTGAACACCTCACCTACGAGGACGCCGACAAGTCGATAGCCGACATCGGCACCTGGGAGGAGCACGACCGCACCGACCGCCGCATGCTGTTCACGCTGCACGGGCGTACCGGTCACCGGCGCTACGCGCTCATCCGCACCGGCGAGGGGTGGCTGCTGCACCTGACCAAGGAGCAGCCGTCGGGCTGAGGGCCCGCGCGCGATGGCGTACCCCCGGGCACCTGGATGTCGTGGCGACGGCTCCGGACCGGCCGGGTGCGGTCGGCCCGGAGCCGTGCGATGGTCAGCCGACCTGCACCAGGCGCCAGTTGTTGCGGGTGCTGCCGTTGTCGGTGTACTGGACGGCCTGCGTGCCCCAGGTGCTGGAGCCGTTGAGGATGGCGAGCACCTTGCCGCTGTTGACGTTGCGGATGCGGTAGGAGCCGTCGCTGTTGGCCACCAGGGTCCAGCGGTGGTCGGCGGTGCCGTTGTCGCTCCACTGCAGGACGCGGGCGTTGTCGGCTGTCGACATGTTCTCGACGCCGAGGACCTTGCCGCTGTTGGCGTTGCGGAACCGGAACGCGCTGCCGTCGGTGACCCGGACCCAGTTGTGGTCGGCGGTGCCGGTGTCGCCCCACACCACGGCCAGACCGCCATCGGCGGTGGACATGTTCTGCACGCCGAGGACCACGCCGGTGTCGACGTTCACCAGCTTGTAGGTGTCCCCGGTGGGGGTGCCGCCACCGCTCACGTTGGCCACGAAGGTCATCACGCTCCGCGCGGGCAGTGTGACGGTGAGGGAGCCGTTCGACATGGTGAGCGCACCCTGGGGCGCGACGGTCCTGCTCCCGTCGGTCAGCCAGTTCGAGACGCTGCCGGACGCGGTGGTGTTCGACAGGGTGAACTGCTGGCTCACCGACGACGTGTTCTTGTTGACGGCGACGATCACGACTGTGTCGCCACCCCGGTAGGCCGAGACGTAGACGTTCGACGCCGGGTTCGCCGTCGCGTCGATCCGCACGTACCCGGGGCGGACGAAGCGGGAGAAGTGCGCCATCATGGCCCCGCGCTTGCTGATCTGGCCGTCCTCCCGCATGGGCCCGTAGCTACGCCGGAGGTACCACCAGACGTACGCCTGGAACTCGGCGTCCACCATGGCGTGGTGGATGTGCTCGCCCACGTCGAGCGCCTCGGGCCAGGCGTCGCCGGAGTTGGTGTTGCTGTTGGGGTAGTAGACCTCCGTCATCCAGAGTTCCTTGCCCGCGCCCTTCTGCTTGAACAGGGGGTAGGGGAAGTTCGAGTACGACGTGCCGTAGAGGTGCGCGCCGATGATGTCCACGTTGGCGAGGGCCGTGGAGTCGTTGAGGATGGGGTCCGACACGGATTTCACGTACTGGAACGACTCGGGCGCGATGACCCTGGTGCTGATCGAGCCGGCGTTCTCCCGCAGGAACCGGACCATCTCCGTGGACGTCCACCACGTCCACTCCGACGCGTAGTCGGGTTCGTTCTGTACGGAGATGGCGTACAGGTTCACGCCGTTGTTGCGCAGGTGGGTGGTGAAGCTGTTCAGGTGCTGGGCGTAGGCGCCGTACGAGCTGTACCGGAGGCGCCTCGCGTTCGTCTGACCGCCGCGGGTGAAGGTCTCGATCATGCTGGCCGGGGGATTCCAGGGCGACGCGAAGACTGTCACCCCGAGCTCGGCGGCGCGCTGCGCCGTCGCCAGGTCTGCGCTCCAGTCCGCCTGGTTCTCGTTGACGGGGATCCGCAGCAGGGAGAACCCCAGCCGGCCCTCGCCGGTGCCGAACGCCGTCTCGCGCTGGGCGGCTGTGAGGTCGCCGATCCAGGCGGCGTGGGCCATCGCGCCGAACCCGCGGATCGTCTGCCGCTGCGCCGACAGGTTGATGCTCGCCGCCGCGGCCGAGGCTTCCGTGGCCCCCGCGACGGTCGCGACAGTCGCGAGCGGCACGGCACCCATGGTCGTCAGGATGGTTCTCCGGCTCACCAGTCGTCGCTCGCCGCGTACCGGCTCGTTCTGCTCGTTCGTCATGGTCTCGTCCTCCTGGGTGGTGGTGGTACGCGCCGTCGCGGTCCCATCGGCCCGGTCGGCACTGGCGTGTCGCGTCGCGACTGAGAGTGACGGTGGTCCCGGTGGTGCTTATCCGTGTGGTTTCGATCGAGTGACGCGACTGTTAACGCTAACAATGACGGGAGTCTAAGTTCCGTCCGTCGCGGGGGTCAAGGAAAAGCGGTTCGGTGAGCGGGTGAACGCTCTGCGTTACTGAGTGGGGTGGAGAAACCCCAGGTCAGGGGGCTTTTCGAGTCATCACCGCAGCAGAGCGATCGGTGGTCTCCGCGGAGCGCCGGGCCGGTCGGCGGCACCCACACCTGGTGGAGGTGACCCTGACTAATGTCATGGGCCGCCGATGCGCCCCGCATTGCAGTCGGTGACTAAGCGCACTGGAGCCCGCCCCATCCCGTCGATGAGACTCGATTCAACGCCGGAACAACAGCCGGCCGAGTTCGAGAGGGGCGGGACGGTGGACGAACGCTACGACAGCTACTGCGCCGCGGACCGGCTGTTCTACGACTCGCTCGGCAGCGCCGTCGCACAGCCCGTCTTCCCGGCCGCCGACCTGCCGATCCCGACCGGCTGGCGGCGCGAGCCGCTCGATGACTGGCTGATCTACGCGCCCGACGGCGGCTCGCTTCCGCAGCAGGGCTGGAAGATCCACGTTTCGGCGGGCCTGGCGAACGCCGAGCGGGTGCTGGACGCCGTCTGGAACTACTGCGTCCCCCGCGGCCTGTCCTTCAAGTTCCTCCGTGGGCCCCGCACGCTGCTGCTGCGCAACTCCAAGTACGCCGCGCGGGCCGCCAGCGGCAAGTTCATCACCGTCTACCCGCGCGACGACGCGGAGCTTGAGCTGGTCTGCAAGGAGCTCGACGAACTGCTCACCGGCGAGACCGGCCCGTACATCCTCAGTGACCTCCGCTACGGCGACGGCCCGGTCCACGTGCGCTACGGGGGCTTCGCGGCCCGCTACTGCCACTCACCCGACGGTCAGGTGGTGCCGGCGATCGAGGACGACTCCGGCACGCTGGTGCCGGACCGCCGCGAGCCGGTCTTCCACGTACCAGCCTGGGTCACCCTGCCCGACTTCCTCGGCCCGCACCTGGCCGCCCGCAGCGGAACCAGCACCGACCAGGTGCCGTACCGGATCGAGCGGGTGATCCACTTCTCCAACGGCGGTGGGCTCTACGTGGGCCGGGATCTGCGGATCGACACCGAGGTGGTGCTGAAGGAGGCTCGGCCGCACGCCGGCCTGGACGCCGACGGCACCGACGCCGTCGCCCGGCTGGCCCGCGAGGCCGACGCCCTGCGGCAACTCGCCGACCTGCCGCAGGTGCCGCGGGTGCACGACGAGTTCACCCTCGGCGAGCACCGGTTCCTCGCGCTCGAGTTCATCGAGGGCCGGCCCCTGAACAAGGTGCTCGTCGACAGGTATCCGCTCATCGACGCCGACGCGACAGACGACGACCGGGAGGCGTACGCCCGCTGGGCCCGGCAGACCTACGAGCAGGTCGAGTCCGTCATAGCGGCGATCCACGAGCGCGGTCTGGTCTACGGGGACCTGCACCTGTTCAACATCATGATCCGGCCGGACGACCGCGTCGCCCTTGTCGACTTCGAGGTGGCCGCGCCGATCACCGGGCACCGCCGGCCCGGGCTGCGGAACCAGGGCTTCGCGGCACCGAGGGACCGGAGCGGACCGGCGGTCGACAGGTACGCCCTGGCGTGCCTGCGGTTGGCGCTGTTCCTGCCCCTGACCCAGCTGGTCCGGCTCGCCCCGGCGAAGGTCGCCCACCTGGCCGACATCATCGCCGCGAACTTCCCGGTGCCGAGGTCCTTCCTCGACCCGGCGGTCGAGGAGATCACCGGTGCCGTCCCGATCGCGGACCCGGCAGGGGCCTACGCCACCGCTGACTGGCCGACCACGCGGGACCGACTGACCACGGCGATCCTGGCGAGCGCCACCCCCGAGCGCGACGACAGGCTCTTTCCCGGTGACATCGAGCAGTTCCGCAGCGGCGGCCTCAACCTCGCCCACGGGGCGGCGGGCGTGCTGTACGCGCTCGACAGGAGCGGTGCCGGGCGGTGGCCCGACCACGAGGACTGGCTGGTGCGGCGGGCGACGGCGCCTGCGTCCGGCACCCGTTGCGGCTTCTACGACGGGCTGCACGGCGTCGCGTACGCCCTCGATCACCTCGGACGCCGGCAGGACGCGCTGGACGTGCTGGACATCTGCCTGCGGGAACCCCTGGACGGGCTCGACCACAGCCTGGCGAGCGGACTGTCCGGGATCGCGCTCAACCTGGCCGAGATGGCCGCGCGGACCGGGGAGACGTCGTTGCGCGACGCCGCCTGGCGGACCGCCGAACGGGTGATCGGTCAACTCGCCGACGACCCGGGCCCGGATGTCAGCGGCGGACGTAACCCGTACGCCGGGCTGCTGCGCGGCCGGACCGGACCGGCGCTGATGCTGCTGCGGCTCCACGAGCTCAGCGGTGACGACGAACTGTTGGGACACGCGGCCACGGCGCTGCGCCAGGATCTGCGCCGGTGCGTGCTGCGCCCGGACGGCGCCCTGGAGGTCAACGAGGGCTGGCGGACCATGCCGTACCTGGCGCACGGCAGCGTGGGTATCGGGCTGGTCCTCGACCAGTACCTGCGCCACCGCGCCGACGACCGCTTCGCCGAGGCGAGCGCGGGGATCCGACGCGCGGCACGCTCACCGTTCTACGCGCAGTCCGGGCTCTTCGCCGGCCGGGCCGGCATCATCGCCTACCTCGCCGCCTCGGCCGACGAGGCCGACCGCCGGGAACTCGACGCGCAGCGGGACCGGCTTGCCTGGCACGCGCTGCCGTACCGCGACGGGACCGCGTTCCCCGGCGAGCAGTTGCTGCGGCTCTCCATGGACTTCGGCACCGGCACCGCAGGCGTGCTCTACGCGCTGGCCTGCGCGCAGCACGACCAGCCGCCGGTGCTGCCCTTCCTCGCGCCTCTACCGGGCGCGCAGAGACTCCCTCGCGACAGCGGGGGCGAAGTGATCGGCGAACGGATGGAAGGGAGGTGAACGACATGGCGCTTCTGGACCTCCAGGGCCTGGAGATGGCTCCGGCCGACCGCACGGGCGGTGGTAGCCGGGCGAGCCTGCTGCTCTGCGGCGACAGCTCGCTCTCCGTCACGACCTGCAACTGATCCGCCGCACACGCCCTGGGTGGGTAGACGTACCCACCCAGGGCAGCGGCGTACCCACGGGAGGACCCATGCCGACGTTCGCCACGGGGGACCGGCTGCTGCGGCGGACGGCCCGGGCCGGCGGCGGCTGGACCGGTGGACTCGCCGCGGTCGCGCTGCTCGGCGCGGCCGCCGAACTGGTGCTACCCGCGACCCTCGGCCGCGCCGTGGACGCCGCCCTCGCCGGCGGCGCCGGCTGGTGGGCGGTGTCCGCCGGTGGCCTGGTAGTCGTCCTCATCGGCGTCGACACCCTCACGGACCTGACCAGCGGGTACGGAGCGGCACGCGCCACCGCCGGACTGCGCCGGCACCTGCTGCGTCACCTGTTCGCGCTGGACGTCCGTGCCACCCGCCGATATCCGGTCGGTGACCTCGTCGGCCGGTTGGTCGGCCAGGCCGCCGACGCCGGCCAGGCCGGCAACGCAGTGGTCCTGGCCGTCGTGGCGGTGCTCCCGCCACTCGGCAGCGTCATCGCGCTGGCCATCATGGAGCCGATCCTGGGGATCACCCTGCTCGCCGGCCTCTGCCTGCTCGCCGTCCTCATGCGCGCCTTCGTTGTCGACGCCTCGGCCGTGACCGCCGGATACCAACGGGTGCTCGGCGCCATCGCCGGCCGACTGCTGGAGTCGCTGGGCGGCGCCCGGACCATCGCCGCCGCCGCGACCACCCGCAGCGAGGAGGACCGGGTACTGGCCGACCTACCGGACCTGGGTCGGCACGGCCGCCGCGGTTGGGACCTGCTGGCCCGGGCGAGCGCGCGCACCTCCGCCGTGGCGCCGCTGCTGCACCTGAGCGTCGTCGCGGTCGGCGGGTACGCGCTGACCGAGGGCTGGCTCACGCCGGGCCAACTGGTCGCCGCGGTCCGGTACGCGGCCATGGGCGCGGGGCTCGGCGCGGTGCTCGCCACCCTGAACCATCTGGTACGCAGCCGTGCGGGAGCGGCCCGCGTCGCCGAGCTGCTGCACCAACCCACCGCGCCGGCGGGCGACCGGCCCCTTCCACCCGGCGGGGGCGCCCTGCGCCTGCGTGACGTACGCGTGTACGCCGACGACGGTCGGCCCATCCTGGACGGCATCGACCTGGACGTGCCGGCCGGCGCGACGGTGGCCGTCGTCGGCGCGTCCGGCGCCGGCAAGTCGACCCTGGCCGCCGTGGCGGGACGGCTGCACGACCCCGACGGCGGTGAGGTGCGACTCGACGGTGTGCCGCTGCGCGACCTCGACGGCCCGGCGCTGCGCCGTGCCGTCGGCTACGCCTTCGACCAGCCGGTGCTGATCGGCGCCACAGTGCACGACGCGATCGGCTTGGCGCTGCCGGCCGACTCGGCGACGCCGCCGGCCGGCCCGGGCCCGGCCGCGCCTGCCGTCCGACGGGCAGCTCATCTGGCGGCGGTCGCCGACGTGATCGACCGCCTGCCCGACGGCTACCGCACCCCGCTTGTGGACACACCGCTCTCCGGCGGTGAGACGCAGCGCCTCGGCCTGGCTCGGGCGTTCGCCGCCGAGCGGCTGCTCATTCTGGACGACGCGACGTCCAGTCTGGACACCGCAACCGAGCACCGGATCACCGAGGCGGTTCTCGGAGGCGGCGGCGAGCGTACCCGACTGGTGGTCACCCACCGGAGCGCGGCGGCCGCGGCGGCCGACCTCGTCGCCTGGCTGGACGGTGGTCGGCTGCGCGGCCTGGCGCCGCACCGGCGACTCTGGGCCGACCCGGAGTACCGTGCCGTCTTCCAGCCGGCCGGCGGCGGGTCATGAGCCGTCGCAGCGTACGACGGGTCACCTGGCGGGCGCTGCGGGCCCGCCGGCGCGACCTCGCCCGGCTCTGCGGCTGGTCGCTCGTCGAGTCGTTGCCGGCGCTGCTCTCCGGCCTTCTGGTCGCCCGCGCCGTCGACCAGGGGTTTCTGGCCGGACGTCTCCTCACCGGCCTGGCGTGGTTGGCGGTCCTCGCCGTCGCCGTCATGCTCGGCGCGGCGGCGACCGGCCGGACGTACCGGAGCCTGGGCGCCGTCGTCGAGCCGTTCCGCGACGAGGTGGCCGCCCAGGTGGTCCGGGGTGCGCTGCGCGACGCCACCCGGGCGGGCGGTCGCCCGGACGGCGCAGCGGTGACCCGGCTGACCCACCAGATGGAGATCGTCCGCGACACCTTCGCCGGTCTGCTGATGGTGACCCGCGGTTTCCTCTTCTCCGCCGGCGCGGCCCTGCTCGGCCTGCTCGCACTGGCGCCGGTGGTGGCGGCGCTGGCCGCCGCGCCGCTGCTCGCCGGCCTTGTCGTGTTCCTCGCCGCGCTGCCGTCGATGGTCGGGCACCAACGCGCGTACGTCCGGGCCGGTGAGCAGCTCGGCCAGTCGGCGTCGACCGCGCTGGCCGGTCACCGCGACGTGGTGGCCTGCGGCGCGGAGGCACGCGTCACGTCCGAGGTGGAGCGGCGCGTGTCGGCGCAGGCCGTCGCCGAACGTACCCTCGCCCGGATGGCGGTGATCCGCAGCCTCAGCCTCGGCATCGGCGGCTGGTTGCCGCTTGTCGTGCTGCTTTCGGCCGCTCCGTGGCTTGTCGAACGCGGACTGACGGCGGGCGCGGTGCTGGGTGCGCTGATCTACGTCTCCACCGGCCTGCAACCGGCCCTGCACACGCTGGTGCAGGGCCTCGGCGGCGGTGGGCTGCGGTACGTGGTCACCCTGGAGAACATCCTGCGAGCCGGTACGGCGCCCGACGGACCCCACCTGCCCGCTCCCGCCACCGGGCCAGCGCCCGCCCGCCCGCTGACCGGTCCGGCCGGCCGCGCACCTGCCGTCGAGGTTCGCCGACTGACCTTCGGGTACGGCCCGCGCGCCCGGCCGGTGCTGGAGGACTTCTCGCTGACGCTTGCCGACGGGGAGCACCTCGCCCTGGTGGGCCCGAGCGGCGTGGGCAAGTCCACGCTTGCCGCCCTGCTGGCCGGTCTGGTGCCGCCGCAGACCGGCACGGTCCACCTGGCCGGCGTCACGGTGGCCGACGTCGCGCCGGCCGACCTGGCCCGGATGCGGGTGCTGGTGCCGCAGGAGGCGTACGTCTTCACCGGCAGTCTCGCCGACAATCTCCGCTACCTGCGGCCGGACGCCGACGCCGACCTGCTGGAGGCTGCCCTCGACGCACTCGGCGCGCGTCCCCTGGCGACGCGCCTGGGCGGTGTGGACGCGCCTGTCGCGCCGGCCCTGCTGTCCGCCGGTGAACGGCAGCTCATCGCGGCGGTCCGGGCCTGGCTGGCACCCGCACCGCTGGTGGTCCTCGACGAGGCGACCGGTCACCTGGACCCGGCGCTGGAGGCGACAGTCGAGAGTGCCTTCGCCCGGCGGCCCGGCAGCCTCGTGGTGATCGCGCACCGGATCAGTTCCGCGCTGCGGGCCGATCGGGTGCTGGTCCTCGGCGGCGACGAGCCCATGGTGGGAACGCACGAGCAGTTGATGGCCCGCTCAGCCACCTACCGGGAGCTCGTCGGCTGCTGGGACGATCCGGTGGCGCGGCCCCGGACGGCGGTGGCGCGGCGGGGGTGAACTCCGCCTGCCCGAGCCGACGCCGCTGTCAGATCCAGCCCGCCTCGCCTGCCATGCGTACGGCCTCCACCCGGGTGCGCGCACCCACCTTGCGGGTGATTCGACCGAGATGGTTGCGGACGGTGCCCCGGCTGAGCCCGAGCGACGCGGCCACCTCCGCGACCGGCGCCCCCGCTGCGGTAAGCGTCAACACCTCTGTCTCGCGGCTGGTCAGCGGCCCGTCCGAGCGCAGCGCCGCCACGATGAGATCCGCGTCGAGCACCGGCTCGCGGCGGGCGAGCCGGCGAATCCCCTCGATGACCCGCTGAGGGGCCGCGTCGCTGCGCAGGATGCCGACCGTCCGGGTCGGGCAGAGCATGCCCCGCAGGCGCCGTGCCCGATGTGGGTGGGCCAGCACCAGGACGGGGCACCGGCCGAGGCGGCTCGGGTCGACTCCCTCGACGACGTCGAGGTCGGCCACCACCACGTCGGGGCTTTGGGCACGGACGGCGGCGGAGACCGCGTCGCCACGATCCACCTCGGCCACGACACGGATGTCGTCCTCGGCGGCGAGGACGAACGACAGCGCGCCCAGCATCAGGGCGCCGTCCAGGGCGAGCAGGGTACGGATCACGATGAACCTTCCCGCACTCCGATGAATGACGATCACACAACGTCAATATTCAAACACGCATCCACGGGGTCCGCACGGCGACGGGGCGGGGCCAGGACACCTCTGCCGGCCCCGCCCCCGACGGCTACAACCAGCCGTTACTTCGCGCGCGCCACACCGCTTCCAGACGGTTGCGAGCCCCCGTCTTGCGCAGGATCACCGACAGGTGGTTGCGCACCGTCCCGTGTGCCAGAAAGAGGCGGGACGCGATCTCCTTCAGGGGCAGACCCTCGGCCGCCATCCGCAGCACGTCCATCTCCCGAGGTGTCAACGGGGTCGCCGCAGGGCTCAGCACCGCCACCGCGGCGGCCACGTCGATCGCCCGTTCCCCGGCGGCGAGCGCGCGGATCGCCCGCACCAGCTCCACAAGTGAGCTGTCCTTTCCGACCAGGCCGCGTGCGCCGGCCTCCAGCGCGGCCTCGACCAGGGCGGGGTTCCACCGAGGGCTCATCGCCAGGACGGCCGCGTGCGGCACCTCGACGCTGATCCGAGCGACCACCTCCACCGGGTCGGTCGACTCCGGTGTCAGTGCCAGCACCACCACCTGGGGTCTGCACCTGCGGACCACGGTCAACAACTCGCCGACACCCTCGACGTCGGCGACCACCTCCATGTCCTCCTCACGTGACAGCGCGGCGCAGAGCGCCCCGCGAAGTAAACCCATGTCCTCGGCGACGACAACGTGGATCACCACGTTTCTCCGATCTCAGGTACGCGTCACACCGGCCACCGAACCCGGAACGTCCACGGGCTGGTCAGGCGGTCGTGCGCGACGGACGGACAGGCATGGGCCCGCGGCACACCGTCAGGGCAGACGGGCACGGGCACTGATCGACCAGACCAGCGGGCGGGGCCGAGCGGATCGGCCGGCCACCCGGGGGCGGTCGATCCGCCTCAGCCCGGTCGGGCGATCGCAGACGGAGCGCGGCTTGTGACGAGGACCGGCACGAGTTCGCAGGGCACCCAGTTGCCGAGGGGGGACTGCCGGTCGACCGGCCGGATCAGCCCGGGGACTGGCGTCGATCCGTTGTCGACGCCGGCGGCATCCTCGTCGACAGGCGCGACGGGTCGGACGGGATGGCCGGCGGCCACAGCCAACGGGGCTGAGCGCACGGCCGGGTGTTCCCTCGAGGCCGTGGAACGCGCGGGTCCGGCGACGGACATCGGCGGCGGCGCGGCCGGAGGCGCGGCCGCCGTGGCGCGTACCGCCCCGCACGCGGCGTGGACGGGTGGCAGCGCCGGTGATGTCGGAACGGCCGCCGCCGGTGGCGAGCCGGTCACCGGCACGTCGGCCGGCCCGGGCGCTCGGGGAGCAGTCAGCGGAGGTGCCGGCGGGATCACCGCCCGGAGGGCGGGCGGGAGAAGAGCGTCGGTGACACGGACGAGCGCGATGATGACCGACTGGATCGGCACCGCGCGCACGATGTCGACGACGTGCGGCAGAGGGGCGGTGATCAGGCCCACCGCGAGAGCATCGGCCGGTACGGGCAGCGCCAGCGTGTCGGTCGTGGCGGGGACCGGCCGTGGCGATGGGCCAGTGACCGGCCGGGACAGGCGCCCATGGCGAGCGGGCCGATGAGCCGCGGGTGCGGGGGAGGCGGGCCGCAGCCGTGTGCGCTCGGCGGTGCCGGACGGGACGGTGGCGTCGACCCGAGGCGGCGGCACGGGCCGGGGCGATGTGTGCGTCGAGCGACGAGGCGCCGCCGGGGGTGTCACCGCACGGGTGGCGACGACGCTGCCGATGGCCCCCGCCAGCGGGGCGCGGGGCCGGTCATGACGGGGTTTGTCGGCCCGTACGACGCGCGGGCGGGCATCCTCGGAACGCTCGGCGACGGTGAGCCGCGCGATCGGCTCGACCAGGGCGCGGAGCTGCCGATGAGGTTCGTCGCCGGGGTGGCTGCGTGTCCCGTCGGCGGCGGCCGGCTCCTGGAACAGGGCGGCCAGCAGGAAACCGGCGCCGACGGCAGCCGCGATCAGCACCACCCGCCGGGCGAGCCTGCGCAGTCGGCCGGCCACGAGCGGAGCCGATCGGTCTGGCGCAGACATCGTCGCGGTTCCGTTGACGGGACTTCGCACGCCGGCACGACCCCCCTTCCCTCTGGATTGCTGACCCATAGTAGCCACGCACTTACGTATTCGCATCTGGTGATGCGTGAGAGTCGTCAACCGGACTCGGCACCGCGCTCGCGCGATCTCGGCGGTGCGGTTCGGGAATCCCGCCCAGGCCGGCGAGAACGCGTGTCCGTTCGTCCGGCGGTAGTGTCCCCGGCGTGGCGCGACGGTGGACCCTGGCGATCGTGATGGCGGCCTTCGGCGTGGTGGTCCTGGTGGCCCAACTGCGCGCCGGGTTGCCCGTGGTCGGTGGCGTCGAATTCCTGATCCTCGTGCTGCTGGCGCTGTTGCTGTCGCCGTGGGCCTTTCCCCGCTCGGCGGGCGCGGCCGTGGCGCAACGGGCAAGCGCGGCGGACGGGCGGCCGATCGTGTACTGGCGTCCCGGCTGTCGCTACTGCCTTCACCTCCGGTTCTCGCTCGGCAGGCTCGCCCGGCGGGCGCACTGGGTGGACATCTGGCACGACCCGGCGGGTGCCGCCGCCGTCCGGGCGATAACCGGCGGCAACGAGACCGTGCCCACCGTCGTGCTCGGTGGTCAGGCCGTGGTGAACCCCGATCGGGCCTGGCTCCGCGAGCGACTCCGCCCGTCCTGACACGCTCGTCGTCATCTTCGGGAACCCGCAGGCGGGCACCCCGCTCATGCAGGCCCATCCGGCGATCGCCATCGACCTGCCGATGCGAATCATGGTGCGCGACGACGGCGAGCCCGGGCTCGCTGGTCACGTGGCAGGCCCCGGCGTACCTCGTCGAGCGGTACGGACTGGGCGAGGATCAGCTCGCACCCCTGAAGGCCCCGGCCACCATCGCCTCCGCGCTGGACGGCGGCTGACCGGCGTACGCCCGCACGAGGTCACTCGGGCACGCACGCGCAGCCGTGTACCCGTCACATCCGGCGTAGCCTCGGCCCATGCGCCTGCTCGCCGGTCTCGCCAGCTCCACCTCCGCTGTCGGCGACCTGATCCGGCTCGGCCCGGTGACGATGTCCGCCGAGCGTCTGCTGGGATGCGCCGCCGCGGTGGCGGACGACCTGCACGGCGAACCGGTCGTCGCCGTGCACGCCACCGCCACCGCCGAGACCGTGGTGGGGGTGGTCGGCGCACTGCTCGGCGGGGCTGCCGTCGTCCCCGTGCCGCCCGACTCCGGGCCTCGGGAGAGGGCGCACATCCTGCGCGACTCCGGGGCGACTTTGCTGCTCGGCGGCACCGGAGACGAGCCGGCGCAGGTCGATGTCCGCCGGGTCGACCTGGGGCGCGTCTCGGACACCCGGCACCCGGCGCCGGCCCCCGAACGAACCGCCCTGATCATGTACACGAGCGGCACCACGGGGGCGCCCAAGGGTGCCGTCCTGTCGCACCGTGCCGTGGAGGCCGGCATCGACGCGCTCGCCGACGCCTGGGCCTGGACCCCCGACGACCTCCTGGTGCACGGTCTTCCCCTGTTCCACGTCCACGGTCTCGTCCTCGGCGTGCTCGGCGCCTTGCGGGTGGGTTGCCGACTGCACCACACCGGACGACCCACCCCGCAGGCGTACGCCGAGGCCGGCGGCACCCTCTACTTCGGGGTGCCGACCGTCTGGTCGCGGATCTGCGCCGAGCCCACGGCCGCCGCGCGCCTCAGTTCGGCGCGGCTGCTGGTCTCCGGCAGCGCCGCGTTGCCCGTACCGTCGTTCGAGCGGATGCGTCAGCTCACCGGTCACCGGCCGGTCGAGCGCTACGGCATGACCGAGACGCTGATCACGCTGAGCAACCGGGCCGACGACCCGTCCCGTCGGCCCGGCATGGTCGGCACTCCGGTGCCGGGGGCGCAGACGCGGGTCGTCGACGACGACGGACGCCCGGTACCCGCCGACGGTACTGCCATCGGGGAGCTCTGGGTTCGCGGGCCGATGCTGTTCGACGGCTACCTGGGCAAACCCGACGTCACCGCCCGACTGCTCGACGGGGACGGGTGGTTCCGTACCGGTGACATCGCGAGCGTGTCACCCGACGGCGCGCACCGACTGGTCGGTCGCCGGTCCACCGACCTGATCAAGAGCGGTGGTTACCGGATCGGCGCGGGTGAGGTCGAGGACGCGCTGCTGGCCCACCCGGGCGTTCGTGAGGCCGCTGTCGTCGGTACGCCCGACGACGACCTCGGCCAGGAGGTGACCGCCTTCGTCGTCGCGGACCAGGTCACCGCGGCCGAGCTCGTCGACTTCGTGGCGCGGACGCTGTCCGTCCACAAACGGCCTCGAAAAATCAGGTTCCTCGACACGCTGCCCCGCAACGCGATGGGCAAGGTGCAGAAGCACCTGCTCGCCGGCTGACCACCGGGAGACCGGTGGCGCGCGGCCTGGCCCCGGCGTCTGTCATCCTCGTGCGGACGGTCGGCGTCGGGTCAGTCGGAGGCCCTGTCGGCCGGGGCGTCGTGCGTCAACTCCGCGCGCAGCGCGTCGAAGGCCTCGTTGATGAGGTGGCGCAGGTCGTCGGCGCCGTTGCTCTCCGCCCAGTACCGGATGGCCTCCGTGGTGGCCGCCAGGGCCGCCGCGACGACGACCCGCAGGTGCAGTTCGCTGCGGGACCCGCCGGCGGTGGGCGCCAGGGCCGCGAGGAGCAGCCGCTGGTCGGCGTCGCGCCGCTGCCCGGTGCCGGCTCGCAGCGCGGGCGTCCGGTGGACCAGCCGCATCCGGGCCAGCAACACGTCGCGTTCGCTGTCGTAGAGCTGGTTGAGCCCGTGCGTGAGAGCGTGCCGAATCTTGTCGATGGCGGGCTCGTCGGCGGGGCGCTCGTCGATCAGGTCGGCGATCATCGGGTCGTAGTCGTCCTCGAGCGCCGCGTCCTCCTTGGTGGGGAAGTAGCGGAAGAACGTCATGTGGGAGACGCCGGACGCGGAGGCGATCTCCTCGACCGTGGTGGCGTCGAAACCCTTCTCCAGAAAGAGCCGCATGGCGTTCTGTTGAAGCAGCCGACGGGTGCGCTCACGTTTCGCGCGCCGCCAGTCGGTTCCCGCGGCCCGGGACGCATCAGTACCGCTCACAGGGGGCTCATTCTGCGGATTCATCGGGATACCGTGGCAGCCTAACCTCTGCTGTGCGCGGTGGTACGCGCCGGGGATTCGTCGTCATCGTGCGGTGTCACCGCCGTGAGCGATTCGCGTGTCGGCAGGAACGCCAGGCAGAGCGCGCCGCCGACCACGGCGAGCCCGAAGCAGCACCACATCACCATCGACATCGCATCGACGTACGCCAGGTGGGCGGCGCGCAACAGCGCGGGACCGGACGGTCCGAGCCTCTCGGCCACGGCGGCCGCGCCGAACACCGACTCCTTCGCGGCGTCGGCCGTGTCGGAGGGGAGGCCGTCGAGAGCCGGAGCGAGGTCCTTTCGGTAGACGCCGGACAGCACGCTGCCCAGCGCGGCAACCGCCACGGCGCTGCCGACCTGGCGCAGCGTGTTCACCACGGCCGAGCCGCTGCCCGCGTCGTCGTCGCCGGCCGAGCCGACCGCCGCCTCCAGGGAGGTGGCCATCACGGCGCCGACACCGAACCCGCAGCCGGCCAGGCCGACCGCCAGCCACAGGTACCCGCTGGCATCGTCGACCCTGGTCAGCAGGAGCAGACCGGTGCCCAGCACCACCAGACCGGTGATCACGATGGCCTTCCCGCCGAATTTTCGGTCCAGGCTGGTGGCCAGGGCGCCGGACACCAGGAGACCAGCCATCATCGGGATGATCCGTAGGCCGGTGCCGAGCGGGTCGAAGCCCCGCACCGCCTGCAGATAGAGCGGGACCACGAAGATGACGCCGGCGAGTGCGAAGGCGACGATCATGATGGCGACGGTGTTCCAGGTGAACTGCGGCATGCGGAACAGTCGGAACGTCATCAACGGGTGGGTGACGTGCCGTTCCCAGGCCACGAACAGCGCGATCGCTGCCACCGCGCCGATCAGCAGTAGCCCGGCCACGAACGCGATCGCGAGGATCGGAACGTTGATCCAAAAGACCGAACTCCACGAGTAGCGCTCGAGCAGGACGCCGCCGAGGATCGGCCCGAACGGCATCCCGGCGCCGACCGCGGCCGTGAAAACGGCCATGGCCCGGGTGCGTTCCCGGCCGGAGAAGGTCGTGATGACAAGCGCCGGGGTCAACGGCAGGATGATCGCGGATCCGACACCCAGCACGGCGCGGGCCGCGATCAACTGGCTCGCCGTCTCCGACAGCGCAGCGGCGAACGAGGCGACGAAGAACAGGCCGACCCTGCCAGCATGACCTTCTTGCGGCCGATACGGTCGGCGATCGCGCCGGAGGGCAGCATCGCGCCGGCGATCGCCAGCGAATACGCGTCGACGATCCACTGCAGGTCGGAGGTGCTGGCGCCCAGCGAACTCGAGATGCTGGGCAGGGCCACGTTCAGGACGGTGAAGTCGAGACTCAGCACCAGTACGGCAAGGCAGACGGCGACAAGCATCCACCAGCGGCGATCAACGCGAGTGCTCATCCCCGGACCCCTTCGAGTTAGCCACTAACATGTTAGAAGCTAACGCTTGGATGCCTCGCGGACAAGTGGGTGCCGACGGCGTTGGGTGACCTGTGGCAGGGTGCACCGAATGTAGGACTTCTTCGTATAAGACCGGTTAATGCGAGTTCCGCTCGGCTACGTTCCCCGTGGGGGCGACAACCGATTTGTCGCTGTCTGCACCGAGTGTGACGTGCAGAGACATGGTGTACGGAGAAGGGGCAGGTATGTCCGACCATCGACACCCGAACGACAACGACACAGCGGCAGATCAACCTCGTCCGCCGAGGAAGCGGCGGGCCCGCTGGCTCGTCGCCGGGGTGGCTGGCCTGACCGGCGTCGCCGGCCTGGCCGCCGTCGCGGCACCGGCAGGGGTGACCGCAGCGTTCGCCACGGGCGGCGGCAGCCTGCTGAACGTCGGAGAGCAGGTACTCACCGGGAGCAGCCGGGCGGCGGACGACGACAAGGCGGGGCATGACTCCGGCGGTCGCGACGACAAGGACCACAAGGGCGACGACCAGTGGAGCGGCGCGGGCGGCGACGTCTGGGACGTACCCTGTGGCGCGAATGAGCTGATCGCGGCGCTCGTCCGCGCGAACGCCGGCCACGGCGGGAAACTCAAGCTCGCCGAGAGGTGCACCTACACGCTCAACGCGTCCGCGCCACAGCCGCCCGTGCCCCATGGTCCCATCGGCCTGCCGATCGTCACTCAGCCGATCACCATCGACGGCAACGGGTCCACGATCGTCCGCGCGGCCACCGCCACACCGTTCCGGATCCTGGAGGTGGGCGCGGGCGGAGACCTGAAGCTGCGCGACGTCACCATCAAGGGCGGCGAGGACAGGAGTGGGATCGGCGGCGGTGGAGGCGGCATCCGGATCGACATCGGTGGCCGGGCCACCCTCGAGAACATCGAGGTGGTCTTCAACCACACCAACGGCCTGGGCGGCGGGATCGCCAACTTCGGGAACACCAGCATCCTCGGCCGGAGCGATCACGGCGCGGACAAGGGCCGGAACGACAAGGGCGGGGACGACAAGGGCCGGGACGGCAAGGACGGCGACAAGCACGGGGACGACGAGAGCAGGATCAGCGACAACGGTTCCCAGATTGACGGCGGGGGCGTCTACAACAACGGCAACCTCACCGTGCGGAACACCAGGCTCAGCGACAACAGCACGGTCGGGATCTTCAACGTCCTGCCCATCGGTGGCACGGGCGGTGGCCTGTCGAACTCCAGCGTCGCGGTGCTCGAGGACGTCCGCGTCCACCACAACACGGCCGGCTTCCGGGGTGGTGGCATCCGCAGCGGCATCAACGCCACCACCACGGCCCGGAACATCGAGGTCACCGAGAACGCGACAGGCAGCGAGGGCGGCGGAATCTTCAGCGACGGCGTCTTCCACCTGGAGCACAGCAAGATCGGCCGCAACAACGCCGGCCAACGCGGCGGCGGGATCTTCAACCAGATCGGTCAGTTCGTGGCCGAGGACGTCCAGATCAGTGAGAACGCCGCCAGCACGAACAGCAGCATAGAGAACGGCGGCGGCGTCTACGTCGGCAGCGGCGTCGTCGTCCTGCGGCACACCCAGGTCCACCGCAACAAGGCGTTCGGCACGGACTCGCGGGCCGGCGGCATCTACAACGGGGGCACCGTCACCCTGACCGAATCCAGGGTCACGGAGAACATCTCCGTCCTGGCGCCTGGCGGGATCTTCAACGACGGTGGCCAGGCCACCGTGGACGAGAAGTCGGTCGTCAGCGGCAACCGGCCCACCAACTGCACGCCCAGCGCACCACCCGTGACCAACTGCTTCGGCTGAGCAAAGCCTCGGCCAGCTTGCCGAGCGAACCAGCGCGACCGACAGCGGTACGGGGACATCCGGTCCCGCTCCGGCTCGATCACCAGATCGGACCGTGGCGGGACCGGATGCGCGGTTCAGAGCGGCTTCTTCCTGCCGGAGGCGACCGGGAGCGGCCACCGCCGACGCGGTCGTCGCGTCAGAGCCGGGAGGTGAAGGTGGCCAGGAAGCGGTGCGGGGTGACCACACCGGCGTTGTCGAAGCAGATCACGTCGACGTCGGCGTTCGTGGTGTACGTCCACGGTTGGGTGAGGTGGCAGTAGTTGCTGCCGGTGCCCTGCGCCACCACCTGGACGTGGGTCTCCTTGAGACCGATCTGCGGGAAGGTCGCCAGGTAGCGGCCGGCCGGCGCCAGCGGCGCCACAGTGTTCGCGCCGACGCCGAGCACGGAGTTGTCGTTTGTCGGCCCGCCGACGGCGGTGCCCAGATACCCGAAGCGCGACGGCGGCGCGAGGGAGCCGATCACCGGCCGGCGACGGTGGTACGACAGCGCGAAGTCGGTGTTGACGAACGCGCCGGCCTGGTCGTAGCAGAAGACGTACACCTGCACGTCGCTGCCCACCGCGGCCCAGGAGTAGACCTTGCAGCGGCGGGGACCGGCGTTCGGCTGCACGGCGGTGACCTGCACGTTGCCGGCGAGCACCCCGGCCAGCCCCACCCCGGGCAGCCGCACCAGGTACTGCCCGACCCCCAGCGGCCCGGCCGTGTTCACCACGCCCGTCGAGTTGTACGACTGCACCACCACGCCGCTGCCCCACTGCACGTACGCGTGGGAGGTGCCGGCCGGCAGTACGCCGGAGCTGGTCGTCCAGAGCACTGTGAACGGGGTGTCCTCGCGCGTGCCGCCGGGCCTGTGGCACTGCACGTCGACGATCTCGTCGGCGCCGGACTGGAACCAGCGAACCACCTCGCAGTAGTGCCCGGTCCGGTTCACAGGCGTCACGTGCGGCACGCCCCGCGAGGCGGCGCCCACCTGTGGGAAGCGGACCTGGAACCGGCCGGGCGCGAGCTTGACGCCGGTGGCCCAGGCCGCCGGGAACGCGGTCTTCCAGCTACCCCACTGCCGGCTGGTGTCCAGCACGGTCCAGACCGGCACCGTGGGGTCCTGCACGTACGCGAACCCCCAGCGGTCGGCGGTGGCCGCGGCGGCCGGCGTCGGCGGTGTGAGTGCGCCGACGGCCAGGACGGCGGCCAGCGCGGCGGTGACAAACGATCGGAGACGCATCTGTTCCTCCAGTCGACAGGGACGTGTCGGCAAGGAGTGTGCGCCTGGTGACGGATTGGTCACAGTCGGCTGCGCCGCGTGCGGGTGTCGGGTGTCGGCCACCCACAGGTGATGACGGACGGCCCCCTCGCCGAGCGAGAGGGCCGTCCAGTAGTGCGGATGCGGGGATCAGCCGCCGGCGAACGTCGGTTCCACCCCGCACTTGGCGTCCTGGTTGAGGCAGGACTTCACCAGGGCGCCCAGGTGATCGGGCTCCCAGGCGTTCATGAAGTCGCCGTGCATCGAGGACGGCTTGCCGGAGGCGAGGCTGAGACCGTCCCCGCCCAGCGACTGGTAGTTGACCATGAAGGAGAGGTCGGGCACCGCCACCGGGTACTTGCCGGTGCAGACGCCGTTCACGGGGTCGCCCATGTGCGACTTGTGGTCGGGCGAGTCGATGTTCTTGCCGTCCCAGCAGTCCTTGAACACCAGCTGGAAGATGAGGTTGCCGCCGGGGGCGCAGACCGGCCAGTTGCCGTCGGCGCTGCGGCCGATCTCGGCGCTGCCGGCGCACCAGAACTGATTGCTACCGGCGTTCTTCGGGGTGTCCACCTGCTTCTTGGCGTCGCCCTCGACAACCCGCAGACCCGGCGGGAAGGGCTTGACGGTCGACGGGTCCTTGACCCGCGAGCCGTAGTAGACCCGGAAGCTCTTCATCGGTACGGGCTTGCCGTCCTTGCGCAGCTCCGGGACCCAGTAGGCGCTCAGGTCACCGGGAGCGTTGCAGGTGGTCGTCGAGGAGAGCAGCTTGTCGGTAGTGGTGAAGGCGTCGACCTTGGGGCCGAAGAACGTGTGCATGTGCGAGGCGCCCGACAGGCCGGGCAGGACGATCGGGTCGTCCGGCGCGGAGTTGGCGACCTCGCAGTCGGTGTGGAACTCGGGGACGCGTGTGGTGCCCGGCGGCACCGCCTTCGGCGTGATCGCGTTGAAGGCGGCCAGTTCCTTGCTCCACCTGGCCTGGTCGACAGGCACCCAGCCGCCGCCGGCCGGAGCGCCCGACGGGGACGTCGAGGGGGACGCCGACGGGCTGGAGCTCGGTGCGGCAGTGGCGCTCGGCGTCGTGGCCGTCGCCGGACCGAACGTGAACCAGTTCAGATTCACGAAGTCCGACGTGCCGATGCTCTTCAGGACGGCGAAGACGGTCTGCGCGCCGGCTGGCACACGTGACGCCTTCGCGGTGACTGTCGTCCACTTCTGCCAGCCGCCGGTGGAGGCGATCGGGAAGCTGGCCAGCAGTTGACCGTCCTGCGCGCCGAGGTGCAACTCGACAATGCCGCCGGTGGTGTTCTGTGCGGCGACCCGGGCCGTCAGGTCGGCACCGGTAATCGACACATTGTCGTATCGCAGCCAGTCGCCGTCGGCCAGCCAGCCGACGTTCTTGCCGCCGTCGGTGTCGCCGGTGCTCTCGGTCTGCGCACCGGACTGGGCGGCGAATGCCTCCGCCTGGACCCGGCCGGGCACGGCTACCTCTTCGGCCTGGGCGCCGGCGATGTAGATGCCGCTGCCGCCCAGCGCGGCGACGACCGCGGCGGCGAGCGTGGCGCGGGTGAGGCGACGGCGCTTTCGCGCCCGGTCCGGCGGTGCGACATGCGCGGGGGGAGTCCGCATTGCCAGTGGTTTCCTTCGAGTTGGCGATAACGCTCCGGTCGGGATGAAGTATGTGCACGTCCAGAACCCGCAGCAACGTGCGGAAAAAGATTTAAGGAGGGTGGTGAGCAGGTCTCCTGGTGGCCGGCGTCCCCGCTCCGGATAACAGTTTTTCGACCGCTCAGCCTTAATTTTGTTTTAACTCTCCGAAGTCGGCCCGGCCTCGCTGATTACGAATTTTGCGGTAACGAATCGTGCTCCGATCGGATACTGGGAGGCATGTCGTCCCGACCGGGCACTCCTCGGCTGACGCGCCAGCCGGGGCGGCTGGTCGCCTTCAGCGACGGTGTCTTCGCCATCGCCGTGACGCTTCTCGTGCTGGAGATCCAACCGCCGAAGGACTTCGGGCGCCTCCTGCCGGGCCTCGGGGCGTTGTGGCCGTCGTACCTGGGGTACGCGCTGAGCTTCCTGCTCGTCGGGCAGGTGTGGGTGAACCATCACGTCATGTTCGACCGGGTCCGGCACGTCGACCGTCCGGTCCTGTTCCTCAACACGCTGCTCCTGATGGTCATCGCGTTCCTGCCGTTCTCCACGTCGCTGCTCGCCGACGCGCTCCGCGCGGAGCAGGGGCTGCGCATCGCGGTAGTCGTCTACGGCACGACACTGTGGGCGGCGGCGGCCCTGTTCAACGTCATCTGGGCACACCTTCGCCGGGCGAAACTCCTGGATCCCGGTCTCGGCCCCTTCGGCGTCCGGGCCATCGGCCGCCGCTACGCGTTCGCGCTGGTCTGGATCGGCGGCGGCATCCTCGTCGGCGCGTTCGTGCCGATCGCCGGCGTGGCCATCATCGCGGCCTTCCTGCCCGCCTACTACCTGCCCATCCGCGGTGAGTACGGCGAGGACGGCGAGACCACCCGCCGTCGGAGCTGAACCGGACCCGATGGCCCGGAGACCGGCTCGGCGCGCACCGCGTGGAGATTCGTCAAAATAATGTGGGCGTGGTTGTCGATCGGGGCCGGCTCTCTTCGTAGCCCTGGTGAGAGCCCGGCATCGAGACGGGCCACGCACCCGCTGGAGGGCACGATGACCACCACCGCGCAGACCACCCGCACCACCACGTCGGCCTTCGGCGCGCTGATCGGGGCCGGTGCGCTCGCCACGGTCGCCGCGAGCGCCGCCACCATGGCCGTCGCCGCCGTCGGTCGTGCGGCGGGCATCAGCCTCGACGTGAGCGGCGCCCCGATTCCGGTGCCGGGGTTCGGCGTGCTGACCGCTGTCTTCTCGTCGATCGGCGTGCTCCTCGCCGTACTGCTGTCCCGCTTCGTGCGGCGGCCGCGGCGCGCGTTCGTCCGTACGACTGTGGTGTTGACGGTCCTGTCCCTGGTGCCCGACGTGCTCGCCGACGCCGGGACGGCCACCAGGGCGCTGCTGATGCTCACCCACCTGGTCGCGGCCGCGATCGTGATTCCGGCTGTCGCGCGTCGCCTGGCCGCCTGACCCGTTCCCATCCCACCGTCGAGTTCGTCGAAAGGACCACCATGAAGCAGTACCTGCTGTCCGTGCACTCCGTCGAGGGTGCGCCGACGCCGTCCGACGAGGAAACCCAGATCATGTTCCGGGAGACCGGTCGGATCATCGACGACATGCAGGCCGCGGGCGCCTGGGTCTTCGCCGGAGGGCTCACGTCGCCCGACAGTGCCACTGTCGTGCGGGTCGAGAACGGCGCCACCTCGATGAGCGACGGGCCGTTCGTCGAGACGAAGGAACACATCGCCGGATTCTGGGTGATCAAGTGCGACGACCTGGACGCGGCGCTGGCCTGGGCCGAGAGGTGCGCGGCCGCTTGCGGTCCGGTCGAGGTGCGCCCCTTCGACGACCTCTCGCAGGCCTGAGCGGAGGTCATCACCCGACATGGACCTGGCGAGCGTCTACCGCGCGGAGTACGGCCGCTGCGTCGCCACCCTGGCCCGCCTCCTCGGCGACATCAACCTCGCCGAGGAGGCCGTCCAGGACGCCTTCACCACAGCGCTGCAGAAGTGGCAGACCCTGCCGCCCAACCCCGGGGCCTGGATCGTGACGACCGCGCGCAACCGGGCCATCGATCGGCTCCGCCGGGAGTCGACACGCGAGGCCCGACACGCCCAAGCCCTGCTGCTTCGCCAACAGGACGAACCCCAGGAGGTGGGACCGGTGCAGGACGACCAACTGCGACTCATCTTCACCTGCTGTCACCCGGCACTGGCCCCGGACGCGCGGACGGCCCTCACACTCCGTCTGCTCGGCGGTCTGGAGGTACCGGAGATCGCCCGGGCGTACCTGGTCCAGGAGGCGACAATCGCGCAGCGGATCGTGCGCGCGAAGAAGAAGATCCGGGACGCCGGAATTCCGTACCGGGTGCCCGCCGAACACGAGCTGCCGGACCGGCTGCCGCCCGTGCTGACCGTGCTCTACCTGATGTTCAACGAGGGCTACGCGTCCACCGCCGGGCCGCTGATCAGGACGGACCTGTGCGCCGAGGCGATCCGGCTCGCCCGCGAGCTGGCCGCGTTGATGCCCGACGAACCCGAGGTCCTGGGCCTGCTCGCCCTGCTGCTGCTGACCGAGGCACGCCGTCCGGCCCGGCTCGGCCCGACCGGCGAACTCGTGCTCCTGCCCGACCAGGACCGGTCACTGTGGAACCGGGCGCTCATCGCCGAGGGCCACGACCTGGTTCGGCGCTGCCTGCGGCGCAACCGCCCCGGCCCGTACCAGATCCAGGCCGCGATCGGCGCGGTGCACACCGACGGCGCGGCCACCGACTGGCCGCAGGTCCTGGCACTGTACGACCAGCTCCTCGCACTCGCGCCAACCTCTGTCGTCGCGCTCAACCGGGCGGTCGCGGTCGCCGAGGTGCACGGGCCGGCGGTGGCCCTCGCCGTGTTGGAGGACGTCGACCTCCCGGGCTACCACAGGCTGCCCGCCACCCGGGCCGAGCTGCTGGCCCGGCTCGGCCGCGACGGAGAGGCCCGAGCCGCCTACGACCAGGCCATCGCACTGACCAGCAACGAGACCGAGCGCGCCTTCCTGCGGACGCGTCGTACCGCACTCACCCACTGAGGGAGACAAGCATGACCGCCACCTACACCTTCGACGTCTTCACCAGCCTCGACGGCTTCGGCAGCAGCACTGGCAACTGGGGCGGCTACTGGGGTAAACAGGGCCCGGAGCTGCTGGAGCGCCGACTTGCCACGTACGGCGAGGACCACCGCATGGTCTTCGGCGCCAGCACGTACCGGATGTTCGCGGGGATGCTGGCCGCCAGCACCGAGGACTCCGACGTCCGGGACGCCTGGGTCAACCGCATGGTCAAACTTCCGGCGACCGTCGTGTCGAACACGGTGGAGGGCCCCCTCGACTGGCCGGACGGGACCGTCGTGCGCGGTGACGCCGTCGACGTCGTCGCCCGGCTCAAGGAGGAGTCCAAGGTGCCGTTGCGCTCGCACGGCAGCCTCTCGATGAACCGGGCACTGCTGGCCGCCGGTCTGGTCGACTTCGTCCAGGTGACGCTCTTCCCGGTGGTCACCGGCGCGACCGGAACCGAGCCGATCTTCCACGGGACGGCCGACTACGACCTGGAGCTGATCGAGAGCCGGACGCTCGACGGCCGTACCCAGGAGTTCATCTACCGACCCACCCTGCACGCCTGAGTCGTCCCTGCACCCGGCGATGGTGGTGCGGCCGGCACGGGCCGCACCACCGTCACCGCGGCGCACCGGCCGCTCGGGTGACCACCTGAGCGCCGCGCCAGGCGTCGACAGCGCCGGTCAGCAGCGCACTTCGGTCTCCTTCTGCGCCACGTCCGAGATTCCGCCGAGGGCCCGGGTGCACACCGTCAACGTGTTGGCACCCAGCGACCAGACGTCGGGGCCGCTCGAACACTGCAGGTCGCGCAGCGTGCTGCCGGTGACGATCGAGGTGCAGACCTGGTACGAGCCGTGGCTGGCCCGGTACTGCTGCCACACGTACGTGTACGCGTAGTTCTTGCCACAGCCCTTGTACTGCTTGACCGATGCGGCGGTCTGCCCACCGACGGTCACGTACGCCGTCGCGCCGATCTGCACCGAATCCGCGCAGCGCGGGTTGGTCTCGGCGTGGGCGGGTCCGGCGAATGCCAACGTCGCGGGCACAGCCAGCCCGGCGGCCGCGAGGATGCGCACGCCGCGTCGGGAAAGGCTCTTCATCGGTGACCTCCTTGAATGCACCGGGACCGTCGATCCCCGTGTCGTCGGTGCACCACATTGATGGTCGCCGCGGCCCGTTCGGTAGCCTCTGACACGCTCTGACAACGTCTGACGAAGTCGTCTGACATGGGGGACGGATGAAGGACCAGCGTGCCGCCGCGGTGTCGAATCAGGACGGACGGGCGGCCGAGAGGTTCGCCGAACAGTTGCGGGCACTGCGGAGCGCCGCGGGAGACCCGTCATTCCGCAAGATGGCGGGGCGGTCGGGCCGAATCTCGCACACGACGTTGCACGAGGCAGCCGCCGGGACCAGGTTCCCGTCCTGGGAGACCACGCGGGAGTTCGTCCGAGCCTGCGAGGCGGACGAGGCCCAGTGGCGACGCCGATGGGAGGATGCGCAGCACCCGGGGAGGAGCCACGCCACCCCGGAGGGCGGCCTCGCGCCGGCCGTCGCCGACTTCCCGATCGGGGCCGGCAGCTCAGTCACGGCCGACGGCACAGAGACCGGAGTCGAGGCGTCCGGCGGCTTGGGCGCTCCGATGGTCCACAGGCCAGTCGTGTCGGGCGTCGACGCGTCCGCGTCGAAGGATCAGGGCGCGCTGCCGACAGTGGAATATCCGCAGGCCGAGGATGATGTCGAGAGTGCGCGGCGGGGCCGGCTGCCGTGGCTCAACGCCGCCGCGGTGGTGCTTGTGGTGGCGATGGTCGCCGTCTTGGCCGTGGCCGTCCGCAGTTGGTCGTCCCCGGCTGGCTCCGACACCCCGTCGGCGGCACCGTCGGTGGCGGCACCGTCGTCGGCGGCGTCGCCGTCGGCGTTCTCGGACTCGCTGATCCCCGGGGACGCGAGCAAATTCGTCGCCGACGTCACCATCCCCGACGGTACGCAGGTAAAGCTGAACGCCCAGTTCGACAAGGTGTGGGCCCTCGCGAACGTGGGGAAGGTCGACTGGCACAACCGGTTCCTGGCGCGAATGGACCCCGCCGCCGACGGTGCCGGTTGCCGGACGCCGGATCGGGTGCCGATCGGTGACACACCGCCCGGCGAGCAGGTGATGATTCGCGTTCGGGTGACCGCGCCGAGCCGCCCCGGCAAGTGCTGGGTCAGTTGGAAGATGGTCGACGAGACCGGGCGGGAGTACTTCCCCACCCGCCGGCCGGTGTACTTCATGGTCAACGTCGTGGCCTGAGCGCGCCTGACGGCGGCTCCGGTCACGTTCACCTGTCGATCGTCCGGCCCAGGGTCGCGCCGATCGGTGTCAGGGCGCGAACGACCGATGTCAGTCCCGGGTGCCGCCTGAACTGACAACACCGCATTCATCGAGGTCGGTGACGGCCTGACGGATCTGACAGGACGACGGGGGTACCGAACAGCGGGGTGCTTCTCGCAGGGTGATGTCTGTTCCGAACACGACTCACCACTAACGAGGAGGACCGACCTTGCGTCGTCCCTGGTTATCCGTCGGGCTCGTCGCGCTCTGCGTGGGCGTCGCGGTTCCGACCCATGCGTGGGCCGGGACATCCGGCGCCGCAGCGCAGCAGCGGGCGGTCACCACGGCTGCGGTGCCCGTGGTGAACATGGAGGCCACCGTCCTGGCCGCCCAGATCGACCCCCGCCGCGCGGACAACACACTGACCCCGGGTGCGAAGAGTTCCGTACTCGCCGTCGAGCAGGCGCTCCAGGCCAGGAATCTGCTGGACGCGCAGTGGGTCGACGGCTACTTCGGCACCGTGACCGTCTCGGCGTACGCGGCCTATCAGCGCTCGCTCGGCTACACCGGCCTGGCCGCGAACGGGCTGCCCGGCACGACGTCGCTGACGAAGCTCGGGCTGAACCGCTACACCGTCGGCAACACGATCGGACCGGGCGCGAAGGTCCCGCGTGACGGGTACGTCGTCAATGCCCGTACCCAGGCGATGCTGGCCGAGGCGCAGCGTCTGCTCGGCCGCACGCTGCTGCTCGAACAGGGGTCGTACAACCCCGGGGGTGACCCGACCTCGGCCGGTACGCACGACGGCGGGGGTGTGGTGGACATCGCGGTCGCCGGCATGACCGCGGCCCGGCGCACCGCCGTCGCCAAGGCTCTGCGCCAGGTCGGCTTCGCCGCCTGGGTCCGTGACCCGAGCCAGGGCGACTGGCCGTGGCACATCCACGCCACGGCGATCAACGACACCGACCTGTCCAGCCAGGCGCAGCACCAGGTCGGCGACTACTACCTCGGCATGAACGGCCTGGCCAACCGTGGCCCGGACGACGGCCCCCGGATCCCGATCCAGACCTGGGAGCAGTACCAGCGCGGGCAGTGACCCGCACCCCTCACCGTTTTCGGAAAGGACACCATGAACATCCGTAAGAGTCTCGCCGCCGCCGGCGTCGTGCTGGCCGCGAGCACCTCGATCCTCAGCGTCGCATCGCCCGCGTCGGCGGCGGCCCGCGACGGCGTTTGCGACAGCGGCGAGTTCTGCTACTACTACAACAGCGACAACGCGGGGTCGATCTCGGACTTCACCGGTTCGCTCGACGACTACGGCACCGAGCAGCCCTCGTGCTACGACTTCAAGGGCGCTGGCGCCGGCAAGGGCCTGTGCATCAAGAACGAGGCCGCCTCGGTCTGGAACCGCAGCACCAAGACCGTACGCGTCTACTACAACAGCGGCTACGCCGGTTCTTACCAGGACTTCGCGGCCGGGGCGAAGGGCAACCTCAACGCCACGCTGAAGAACAACAACGCCTCGCACCAGTTCTCACCGTCGGCGCGCACGAACCTGTCGTACGCCCTGTACCAGGCTAGCGGCGGCTCGGTCACGTGCGGCTTCGACGGTTACACCACCACGCCCGGCCGGCACGAGGGCATCGACATCGCCCGCAGCGTCGGCTCGGACGTGCACGCGCTGGTCTCCGGAACTGTCACCTACGTCGCGCGGGGCAGCACCGGCAGCGGCGGCCTGTCCACGATCTCCGTCTACAACTCCTCGTCCAACAAGACGGTGATCTACCTGCACACCGCCCCGAGGTCCGGGGTGAGCGTGGGCGACGCCATCAGCAAGGGCGAGATCATCGCCGACGAGTCGTGGCACGGGGTGTCCTCCAGCTCGGGCGCGCACACCCACGTCGAGGTCCGGGCCGGCCGGCAGACCCACGCGGCAGTAAGCGTCGGCGACCCCACCCTGGACAACGCCGACCCGACCGCGTTCTGGAACTCCCAGGGCTACAACGAGAAGTAGGACACCGTGAATATTCGCAAGGGCCTCGCCATCGTCGGCGCCGTCCTCGCCATGTCCACCTCCATCCTGGGTGTCGCCTCACCGGCAGCGGCGGCCACACGGGACGGAACCTGCGACAGCGGTGAGTTCTGCTACTACTACAACAGCAACCAGGCCGGCTCGGTCTCCGACTTCACCGACTCCCTGGACGACTACGGCACCACCCAACCGACCTGCTACGACTTCAAGGGCACGGGCGCCGGCAAGGGCCTGTGCGTGAAGAACAACGCGGCGTCGGTGTGGAACCGGACCGGCAGGACCGTGCGGGTCTACTTCAACAGCAACTTCGCCGGAGCGAGCCAGGACTTCGCGGCCGGGGCGAAGGGCAACCTCAACGCCACGCTGAAGAACAACAACGCCTCGCACGAGCTGGTGAGCGGATCGACCGGTTGCAGCACCGACGGCACCAACGCCAAGCTGCCGAGCACCATCCTCGTCTACCGGGTCGGTCTCGGTCGCGTCGACCGGGTCGACTTCAAGACGTACGTCAAGAACGTCCTGCCGAACGAGTGGATCACGAGCTGGCCGAAGGCCTCGCTGGAGGCCGGTGCCGTGGCCGTCAAGAGCTACGGCTGGTACTGGGCGCTGCACTCGACCCGGAAGACCCCCGGCGGCCAGTGCTACGACGTCCGGGACGACACCGGCGACCAGGTCTACCGGCCGTCGTCGGCGCAGGCGTCGACGTCCGCCGCGGTGGACAGCACCTGGTCGACCCGGATGACCCGCAGCGGCAACATCCTGCAGGCCCACTACTGCGCGACCACGACGGCGTGCGGTGGCTGGGTGGACGGGGACTGGCTGTCGCAGTACGGCTCGCGTGATCAGGCGAACGCGGGCAAGACCTACCAGACGATCCTGCGCTACTACTACCGCGACGTGGTCATCTCCTGACGTTGCGCGTCGACCGTGCCGCCCGCCGCACACCCGCGGCGGGCGGCACGCGGCTGGCCGGCCAACCGCCCGGCGCGGTCGGCCCGTTCGCCGGGCCGAGGGGACGCGCCCGCGCCGGCCGTGCGGCGACGGGTGGCAGACTCGTCGGCGTGAACGACATGGCCGCATCGACCGTGGACGGCGAGCTGGAGAGCGTCAGTCTGGTGGACCTCGCCGTCTCCCGGCTGACCAGGGAAATCCTCAGCGGCAAGAGCGACCCGGGTGAACGCCTCGTTGAGGAGCAGTTGACCCGCCGACTGGGGATCAGCCGGGCTCCGCTGCGGGAGGCGCTGCGGTTGCTGGCCCAGCAGGGCCTGGTCGAGCACGTGCCTCGACGCGGTGTCCGGGTGGCCACCCTGTCCGACCGCGACGTGCGGGAGTTGTACGAGCTGCGTGACGTGCTGGAACGTTTCGCGGTGCGGGCGGGGATCCCGGTCGGCCGGGAGAGCGACCTGACGGGGTTGCGGGCGACGCTGGA
Organism: Micromonospora sp. DT43; assembly: GCF_049841645.1. Lineage (NCBI taxonomy): Bacteria > Bacillati > Actinomycetota > Actinomycetes > Micromonosporales > Micromonosporaceae > Micromonospora > Micromonospora sp. DT43. The sequence continues at coordinate 79,357 of NZ_JBNCKR010000010.1, forward strand.
CCAGATGCGGGAGGCGACGCGGGCCGGCGACCGGATGGCGGTCGCGGAGTCGCACCGGGCGTTCCACGTCGCGCTGGTGGCGCTGGCCGGCAACCGCCAGCTCTCCGCAGTGTATGGCTCGATCCTGGTGAAGTTGCAGCTCTACATGGCCATCAACCTGCGCCGCGAGGCTGAGGTGGCGCAGCCACTTGATGGGGTGCACCGGCACGAGCGGCTGTTCGAGGCGGTCGTCGGGGGAGATCCCGAGGAGGTTCTCGCCGTGCTCTCCGCGCACGGCGCGCGCTCGTACCTCGACTGACCGGCGAACGGCGGACGGGTAGGCGTGCCGTCATGCCCTCGTTACAGAGAGCGTGATTCCCTGAAACAGAACGGTCGACAATCGACAGTATGCCAGAGCGAGTGGAGTCCATTTCGGAGCTTCGGTCGGCGTACCACGCGGGTGGCCGCACCCCTGTCGACCAGGCCGAGCGCATCCTGGACGGCCTGGCCGAACGCGACGGCGAGTCGGTCTGGATCAGCACCGTCCCGGCCGACCGCCTGCGCGAACGGGCCGAGTCGCTGACCCGCCACGGCGATCCGGCACTGCCGCTGTACGGGATCCCGTTCGCGGTCAAGGACAACATCGACGTGGCCGGCATGGTCACCACGGCCGGCTGCCCCGACTTCGGATACCTGGCGGGCGAGGACGCGCCAGTGGTGCGCCGACTGCTCGACGCCGGCGCGCTGCTCGTCGGCAAGACCAACCTGGACCAGTTCGCCACCGGTCTCACGGGCGCCCGCTCGCCGTACGGCAGTTGCCAGAGCGTCTTCGGCGGCCGCCTCATCTCCGGCGGCTCCAGCTCCGGCTCCGCGGTCGCGGTCGCCGCCGGCCAGGTCAGCTTCGCCCTGGGTACGGACACGGCCGGCTCCGGCCGGGTGCCGGCGGCACTCAACGGGATCGTCGGCCTCAAGCCCACCCGCGGTCTGCTCAGCACGGCCGGCGTGGTGCCGGCCTGCCGCTCGCTCGACTGCGTGTCGGTCTTCGCCCCCGACGTGGCCGGCGCCCTCGACGTGCTGCACGCCGCCCGTGCCGTCACCTCGGCCGACCCGTGGGGCCGTCCGTTGCCGGCGGAGCGGGTGGTTCCCCGCATGCCAGGGACGCTACGCCTCGGGGTGCCGCGGGCAGAAGACCTCGAATTCTTCGGCGACACCGGGCAGGAAGCCCGGTTCGCCGCCGGTGTGCAACTGCTGCGTACCCTCGTCGGGTCCCCTCGGTCGGTGCCACTCGGGCCCTTCTTCGCGGCGGGGGACCTGCTCTACCAGGGGCCCTGGGTGGCCGAGCGGCTCGTCGCGCTCGGCGGTTTCCTGCGGTCGCGCCCGGACTCGGTCCTCGCGGTCACCCGGGCCGTGCTGGAGACCGGGTGGCGCTACGACGCGATCGACGCCTTCCGTGGCCAGCACCGGCTGCGCGAGCTGCGCGCGCAGGTGGACCAGCTCTGGCAGGACGTCGACGTGTTGGTCGTGCCCACCGTCGGCACCACGTTCACGCTCGACGAGATCGCCGAGGACCCGATCGGCCGCAACGCCATGCTCGGCCGCTACACCCAGTTCGCGAACCTGCTCGACCTGGCCGCGGTGACCGTACCCAACGGATTCACCGCCACCGGTCGACCGGCGAGCCTGACCCTGCTCGGCCCGGCGTTCAGCGACACCACCCTGGCCGCGCTGGCCGCCACCCTCACCGAGGGCGGCACACCGACCGGGGCCGTCGAGGCCAGCTCACCGCCGGCCCAACGACCGGCGGACGTGCTGATCGCCGTGGTCGGTCGGCACCTGGCGGGCGAGTCCCGCAACGGCGAGCTGATCGGGCACGGCGCGGTCCTCGCCGGCGCCGCCCGCACCGCGCCGCTCTACCGGCTCTACCGGATGGACACGCCCGATGGCGAGGGGCTGCCCGGTCTGGTCCGGATCGCCCCGGACGGGCCGTCGGGCCATCCCATCGAGGTCGAGCTGTGGCGGTTGCCAAGCGCCGCGGTCGGTGGGTTGCTGGCCGGCGTGCCCGCACCCCTCTCGCTCGGCTGGGTCCGCCTGCACGACGGGCGGGACGTGCTCGGCTTCCTCTGCGAGGCGTACGCGGCCGGCCCGCCGGCCGAGGACATCAGCGCCAGCGGTGGGTGGCGGGCCTACCGGCGTTCCGCCGCCCGGAGCTGACGCGGGCGGCACCAGCGATCACGACAGGAGGCGAGAGGATGGGCAGCATCGGGCCGGTACCGGCCAACCCCTACCCGTGGCCGTACGACGGCGTCGCGGACACCGCGCGTACCGCAGTGCTCTGCATCGACTGGCAGACCGACTTCTGCGGACCGGGCGGCTATGTCGACGCGATGGGTTACGACATCGGCCTCACCCGGGCCGGCCTGCCGGCCACCGCCCGGCTGCTGGAGCACGCCCGGTCGCTCGGGATGCTTGTCGTGCACACCAGGGAGGGGCACGATCCGCAACTGTCCGACCTGCCGGCGAACAAGCGGTGGCGCTCGGCGCGCATCGGCGCCGAGATCGGAGCGGCCGGTCCGGCCGGCCGGATCCTGGTCCGGGGCGAGCCGGGTTGGGAGATCGTGCCCGAGGTCGCCCCGGTGGCCGGTGAGGTGATCATCGACAAGCCGGGCAAGGGCGCCTTCTACGCCACAAACCTCGACCTGGTGCTCCGTACCCGGGGCATCACCCACCTGATCCTCACCGGCATCACCACCGACGTCTGCGTACACACCACGATGCGCGAGGCGAACGACCGGGGGTACGAGTGCCTGATCCTCTCCGACTGCACCGGCGCCACCGACAAGGCCAACCACGACGCGGCGCTGCACATGGTGACCATGCAGGGCGGCGTCTTCGGCTGCGTCACCACATCCGACGACGTCATCGCCGCCACGGCGAAGTGAGGTGCGCCCATGTTGACAATCGCGGCGAGGCCCGGCCCGTACTCCTTCGACATCTCGACCACCGCGCTGCTCCTCATCGACATGCAACGCGACTTCCTGGAGCCCGGCGGGTTCGGTGCGAGCCTGGGCAACGACGTCAGCCACCTACGCGCGACGATCGCGCCGCTCGCGGCGTTGCTGGCCGACGCCCGCGCCGTCGGTCTGACCGTCCTGCACACCCGCGAGGGGCACCTGCCCGACCTGTCCGACTGCCCGCCGGCCAAGCTCAACCGGGGTGCACCGAGCATGCGCATCGGTGATCCCGGCCCCAAGGGCCGGATCCTGATCCGCGGCGAGTACGGCCACGACATCGTCGACGAGCTGACGCCGCTGCCCGGCGAGCCGGTCATCGACAAGCCCGGCAAGGGTGCCTTCCACGCCACCGACCTGGACGCCCTGCTTGCCGAGCGGGGCATCCGCAGCCTCCTGGTCACCGGGGTCACCACCGAGGTGTGCGTGCACACCTCGGTCCGGGAGGCCAACGACCGCGGGTACGAGTGCCTCGTGCTCGCCGACTGCGTCGGGTCCTACTTCCCGGAGTTCCAGCGGGTCGGGCTCGACATGATCGCCGCCCAGGGCGGGATCTTCGGGTGGGTCGCCGACTCGGCGCAGGTACGCGTCGCGCTGTCCACCACGTCCGCGTTGCAGCCCTCTTCCTGACCGGGAGCAGCCATGGTCTCCACGAAGTCCACAGTCGTCGGGCTCCCGTTCTGGGTGCGCGGCGACACCAACGCGTTCTTCGGTTTCGGCGTCAACGTCCTGGTCAACGTGCTCACCCTGACCGGGCTCTGCATCGCCGTGGTGAACCTTCCCGAGGGGGAGGTGTTCGGCACCATCCTGCCGGCGCTCGGCATCGCCCTGGTCGCCGGAAACGTCTACTACACCTACCTGGCCCGCCGCCTCGCCCGCCGGGAGAACCGTTCCGACGTGACGGCCCTGCCGTACGGGCCGAGCGTGCCGCACATGTTCATCGTCATCTTCGTCATCATGCTGCCGATCTACCTGCGCACCCAGGATCCGGTGCGGGCCTGGGAGGCCGGGCTGGCGTGGGCCTTCATCATCGGCGTGATCGTGCTGATCGGCGCGTTCGTCGGGCCCTACATCCGCCGGTACGCGCCCCGGGCCGCGCTGCTCGGCACCCTCGCGGGGATCTCGATCACCTTCATCTCGATGAACCCGGCCGGTCAGATGTGGCGCATGGCCTGGGTCGCCCTGCCGGTCCTCGCGTTGCTGCTGATCGGTCTGCTCACCGACGTGAAGTTGCCGTTCAACTTCCCGATCGGGCTCGCGGCGCTGCTGGTGGGCACCGCGATCGGCTGGGCCGGCGGAGCGATGTCGGTGCCCGACGTCACGGCCGCGGCACGGGACATCGCGTTCGCCGTACCCTCGTTCAAGCTGGACCTGCTGTTCACCGGGCTGGCCGACATGGCGCCGTTGCTGGCGACGGCGATTCCGCTGGGCGTCTACAACTTCACCGAGGGCATGACAAACGTGGAGAGCGCCGCGACCGCCGGGGACAACTACAACCTGCGCAGTGTGCTGCTGGCCGACGGCGCGGGCGCCGTGATCGGCGCGGCGCTCGGCTCGCCGTTTCCGCCCGCCGTCTACGTCGGCCACCCCGGCTGGAAGGCCGCCGGTGGCCGCAGCGGCTACTCGATGGCGACCGGCGTGGTGATCGCGGTGCTCTGCTTCCTCGGCATGTTCGGGCTGCTCGCGGCGATCTTCCCGACGGCGGCCATCGTGCCGATCCTGCTCTACATCGGTCTGCTGATCGGGGCACAGGCGTTCCAGGCGACCCCACGGGCGCACGCCGCGGCAGTGGTCGCCGCGCTGATCCCCAACATCGCGGCCTGGGCGACAGGGCAGATCGACAACGCGTTGGCGGCGGCCGGCACCAGCGCCGCCGCCGTCGGCGACGACGCTCTCAACGGCGCCGGCGTGGTGTACGACGGGCTGCTGGTGCTCGGGCGGGGCGCCATCCTCGCCGGCCTGGTGCTCGGCGCGGTGGTGGTCTTCATCATCGACAAGCGGTTCGTCCGGGCGGCGGTCTTCGCCGGCACCGGCGCGGTGCTCTCGTTCATCGGGCTGATCCACGGCGAACGGATCGAGTGGAACGCCAGCGGACAGGTGGCGCTCGGTTATCTCTTCGTCGCGGCGATCTGCGTGATCTTCGCGCTCGGTCGCCCCACGCCGCGCGAACCCGACCCGGAGGAGGCCGAACTGGACCGGACGCCCGGTCCGGCCGCCCCCACCGGCCCCGATCCCGACCGACTGGCTGACGAGCAGAGGACGTCGGCGCTGAGCGGCTGAGCCGGCGGGCGCGGTGGGGGATGTCGCCGCCTTCCCACCGGGCTCGCCAGCGCCGACCCGACGGATCGAGAGGACGTACCGCATGGAGATCGATCGGACCGACGTGGTCGCCGAGGTGGCGGCGGCTTTCGCCGGCTACGAGCGGGCGCTGGCCGACGGCGACGCCGAGGGAGTCTGCGGGTACTTCTGGGACTCCGACCGGACCGTGCGGTTCGGCCTGGCCGACCACCAGTACGGGTTGGACGAGCAGCGCAAGTGGCGGGCAGCGCAGCCACCGCTGCCGGCCGGACGCCGGCTCGTCGACCCGATGATCAGCACGTTCGGCGCGGACCTCGCGGTCGTGACGACCCGATTCGGGTACGCCGGCACCGCCGCCACCGGGCGGCAGACCCAGACCTGGGTACGCCTGCCCGTCGGCTGGAGGATAGTCACCGCCCACGTCTCCGAACCATCCTCGGACTCCGCCTGAGCGGGCCCGCCGGGCTCGACGAAGCGCCCCGTCCAGATCTGGACGGGGCGCTTCGTCGGTTCAGCCGAGCTGTGTGCCGGGCACCGGTCGGGCCTCGTCGGCGTTCGACTCCGGTGCGGCCACCTCGATCCGGGGCGACCGGTCCGGCGGAAGATGGGCGGGGTCGGCGATCACGACGACGTCCACCTCCCCGTCGACCATCTTCTGCTCGACCCTCTCCCACGACGCCCGCATGATCCCGTTCAACCGGTAGTCATGTCGGCGGAGGTGGTGAAGGCACATCGCGATGGCGTGCTCGGACGGCTCGATGTCGGCGGGTACCCAGATGACGGCCAGTTCCATGATTCTCTCCTGATCAACGCAGTGGACGCGGATGAAAGATCAGGAGCTGCCGTGGCGGCGGGGGACCCCGCTCCACGGGCCGACTGGCGGCGTGGCTGTCGAAGGGGACGACGGCGCGCCCCCGGTGCAGCGGTGCGGCACGCGGTGGCCCGTCGGTCGCCGACGACGCCTGGTCGAGCCCGCCGACGCCGGCGCCGGCGGAGGCGGACACGTGTGCCGGCGCCAGCGCCGGTCGACCGGGGAGGGGCCCGGCGGGAGGGGGCGGCGTCGGCGGCGGAGCGGTCATCGTGACAGGCGTTCGAGCCGGCGCGCGACCGGTGGCGGGGAGGCCGGCGCGGGACGCCCTCGCCGTCAGCTGGGTCTGCGATGGTGGCGAGGTGGGGCGTGCGGCCGGCGAGTCCGCGGTGGACGGGACGGGCGCGGTGGGCCGCGGAGACGACTGTCGCGCACGGGGCGGCCGAGTTGGCGCGGCTGTCGATGGTTCGGCCGACGGCTTCGGTGCGGCTGTGGCCGTGGGCAGGGGCAGGGGAACTGCCGTCGGCAGCGGTAGCGGAAGGGTCGTCGGCACCGGCAGGGGGATCGCGGTCGGCAGGGGCAGGTCGACGCCCAGGGGCCTCTCGACCACGTCGTGCAGCAGCGACCCGACGATCCCCGGTGCGGTGGCGTCGGCCGTCGGTGAGCCGGTCGACGGCGACGGCGACGGCGACGGGCCGGCGTACGCGGGCTCCGCGCCCAGGGCGGCACCGAGCGCCGCCGCACCCAGCGCTGCCGCCCCGAACGCCGCCGCGCTGAGCGCGACCGGCGGCGGACGCCGCTCCGGCCGCCTCACGCGCTCCCACCCATGCGCGGACTGTTGCCCCCGGGCACCTCGCGCTACACCTGTCGCGGGCCGGCACGTCGGCCCGGCTGGACGCCGCTCCGCACCCTCTGCGGTACGCGGGGTAGGTGACCTGGACTGTGAGCGATAACAAGACCTCCGCCCGGTGCGCTCAGCGCGTCGAGAGGGGATGGATCATCGACCCGTTTCGGCGCGGACGTCGACAGGTAACGATGAGCCGGGCAACGCGAACCGATTCGGTCCGGTGCCTATGTGGCCGGCTCGTTACGTCTTGACGAACAGCATGTTATCGCTCACTCTCGATGCAGAGGTCGGCGGCGTCGGTGGCTCACCGGGCGAGTCCCGCGGTCGCGCCTCGAAGAAGCACGGCGTCCCCGGGCAGCGGACGTCGTTCAGGACTCGCGTGGTTACCGGCGAGCGCCGGCCAGGCCGCGTGTGCCGGTGCGAGGTGCCCAGGATGACCGTCCCGGATTCCTTGGCTCACACCGGCACCAGCGGCCGGGGCCAGTTCGTCCTGAGTGACGTGGCACATCACCCCACCGATGCAACCACTGAAAAGGAACGACATGAGACCCAAGAAAGCTCTGCTGGCGACGGCGACCCTCGCTGTCGCACTGACCGCGGGTATGACTGTGGCGCTGGCGCCCATGGCCAGCGCCGGAACGACGTTGCGGGCGTCGGCGGCCGAGAAGGGCCGCTACTTCGGTGCCGCCGTCGCGACGGGCAAGCTCTCCAACAGCCAGTACACCGGCATCCTCAACAGCGAGTTCAACAGCGTCACCCCCGAGAACGAGATGAAGTGGGACGCCACCGAGCGGTCCCAGGGTCAGTTCAGCTACACCGGTGGTGACCGCCTTGTCAGTCACGCGCAGGCCAACGGCATGAGCGTGCGGGGGCACGCGCTGTTGTGGCATGCCCAGCAGCCGCCGTGGGCGCAGGGCATGTCCGGCACGGCGCTGCGCAACGCCGCGATCAACCACGTCACCCAGGTCGCCACCCACTTCCGGGGCAAGATCTACGCCTGGGACGTGGTGAACGAGGCGTTCGCCGACGGTGGCAGCGGCGGACGTCGCGACTCCAACCTGCAGCGCACCGGCAACGACTGGATCGAGGCGGCGTTCCGCGCCGCCCGCGCCGCCGACCCGGGCGCGAAGCTCTGCTACAACGACTACAACACCGACGGGATCAACGCGAAGTCCACGGGCATCTACAACATGGTGCGCGACTTCAAGTCCCGCGGCGTCCCGATCGACTGCGTCGGCTTCCAGTCCCACCTGGGCACCACGTTGGCCGGTGACTACCAGGCCAACCTGCAGCGCTTCGCCGACCTCGGCGTCGACGTGCAGATCACCGAACTGGACGTGATGACCGGCTCCAACCAGGCCAACATCTACGGCGCGGTCACCCGGGCCTGCATGGCCGTCGCACGCTGCACCGGCATCACCACCTGGGGCGTCCGGGACAGCGACTCGTGGCGCGGTAGCGACAACGCCCTGCTGTTCGATGGGTCGGGCAACAAGAAGGCGGCGTACACCTCCGTCCTCAACGCCCTCAACGGGGGCAGCACCAACCCCACCACGCCCCCGCCGGGCACTGGGGTGGACACCACCGCCTGGTACGTCCTGGTGAACCGCAACAGCGGCAAGGCGCTCGACGTGTACGAGCGGTCGACCACCGACGGCGCGCGCATCGACCAGTGGGCCCGTAACGACGGAGCGTGGCAGCAGTGGCAGTTCGTGGACTCCGGCGGCGGCTACTACCGGCTGAAGTCCCGCAACTCCGGCAAGGTGCTGGACGTCGCCAACCGCTCCACCGCCGACTCCGCGCCGGTCGTGCAGTGGAGCGACGCCAACGGCACCAACCAGCAGTTCCGGCTCGCCGAGTCCTCCGGTGGCTACCAGCGCCTGCTCAACCGCAACAGCGGCAAGGCCGTCGAGGTGCAGGGCTCGTCCACCGCCGACGGCGGCAACGTCGTGCAGTACGCCGACTGGGGCGGCACCAACCAGCAGTGGCAACTGGTCCGTGTCGGGTAGCCTCCTGACCCACTGACCGGCAGCGCGGTGGCGCGGACGCACCTCGTCCGCGCCACCGTCGCCGCTGACCGTGACGCCCGTTGGTACGCGGCCGTTGAACCCGGTGCCTGCGCCTCCACGTTTCGGACAGCGGATGGACAAGACCAGCACTATTGGAGAGCATCTATTTCATGATTATCCGGTCCGCCACCCCGCCACCGACCACGGAGAACGTGCCACCCGAGCCGACCTCCGACGACCGGCCACCGGCCGACTGGGGTCGATGGCGCTGGGCCCGTTCGGAATGGACGGTGGCGGTGCTGGCGAGCCTGCTGGTGGCGGCGGTGCTGACCTGGCCGACACTGCGGCATCCGGCGAGCACGATCCCCGGCGACCTGGGTGACCCGCTGTTGCAGGCGTGGCAGGTCGCCTGGTCGGGGCACGCTCTGCTCAGCAGCCCGGCCGACCTCTGGAACTCCAACACGTTCTACCCCGAGAAGTACACCTACGCCTACAGCGACACCCTGCTCGGCTACGCGCCGATCGGGATGCTCGGCTCCGGCTTCGGGGCCGCTGTGATCCGGTACAACGTGCTCTACGTGCTGCTGCACGCGTTGGCGTCCCTCGGGGCGTACGCCCTGGCGCGGCAACTCGGCGCGAACCGGTGGGGCAGCGCGGTCGCCGGGATCGCGTGGGCGTACGCGCCCTGGCGGTTGGCGCACTCCGGGCACCTGAACATCCTGTCGAGCGCCGGAATCGCGTTGTCCCTGGCCATGCTGGCCCGTGGTCACGGCTGGTCGCTGCGTCACGGGTACCGGCCGGAGCTGCGACGGCCCGGCTGGGCGTTGGCCGGTTGGCTGGTCGCCGCCTGGCAGGTCAGCCTCGGCTTCGGCATCGGCCTGCCGCTCGTGTACTTCCTGCTGGCCGCTGTCCTGGTGGCGGCGGGCTGCTACGGCTGGTCCTGGTGGCGACGGCGGGAGCGCCCGCCGTTCGGCCGGCGGCTGCTGCTGGCCGACCTGCTCGGTGGGGGCGCGTTCGGCGCGGTGACGCTGCTGCTGGGCATGGTCTACCTGCGGGTTGTCGACCTCAACCCGCAGGCCGAGCGGACGTTGGACTGGACGAAGATGTTCTCGCCTCCGTTGATCGGCTTCGTCACCGCGCCTGGGGATTCGTGGTTGTGGGGCGAGCGGCACGCCGCCGCACGCGAACAGCTGTCCTGGCCGCCGGAGATGGCGCTGCTGCCGGGCATGATGCTGATCGGGCTGGCCGCCGCGGGGCTGTTCCTCTCGGCGTATCCCGTCCGGCACCGCGTCGCGCTGGGGCTCGGGGTGCTCGGCACGGTGCTGCTGGGCCTGGGCGCCACCCTCGGCGGTGACGGCGACCCGGGCTACCTGACCCTGTCCACGCTCCTGCCGGGTTGGGACGCGTTGCGTACCCCCGGGCGGATGATGCACTGGACGAGCCTGCTGCTGGCGGTGCTGGCCGCCGGAGCGGTGACGGCGTTGGCCGAATCGCTGCGCGAGTCCACACCCCGCCAGTGGACGCGGATCCTCACGCCGTTGGTCCTGCTGGTGCCGTTGACAGTGGTCACCCTGGAGGGCGTCAACCGGACACCCCACCCGACGGTGCCGCAGCCACCGGCCGCGATGAGCACTGTGCAGGACCCGATCCTGGTGCTGCCGGCCGGCGGCCTGGGCGATCTGACGTACATGTTGTGGACGACCGACGGGTTCCCCCGGGTGACAAACGGTCTGGCCGGGTTCGAGCCGGTGAGCCAGGCGCAGACGCGGACGGCTGTGGCGTCGTTCCCCGATGCGGGCAGCGTGGCGTACCTGCGGGGGATAGGCGTGCGGTCGGTGGTGGTCGTGCCGAGCCGCGCAGCCGGGACGCCGTGGGACGGCATCGCGGCCCGGCCCGTCGACGGGCTGGGCATCACCCGGGAGGATCTCGATGGCACGCTCGTATACCACCTCTGACCGCGCCGGCGCCGGGTCGGCCGGCATCGGCGGCTGCCCGCGTACGGGGCGGGTGGGGTGACGACCGTGCGATTGTCAGTCGTGGTGCCCTGCTTCAACGAGGAAGAGTCGGTGGAGCGGTTGCACGAGACCGTGTGCGCCGCCCTCGCCGAGCTGCCCGACGTGGACGTCGAGGTGGTGTATGTCGACGACGGCAGCGAGGACGGCACCCTCGCGGCGCTGCGCCGGCTCGCCGCCGCCGACCCCACCGTCTGCTACACGTCGCTGAGCCGTAACTTCGGCAAGGAGGCGGCGATGCTCGCCGGGTTGCAGCGGGCCACCGGCGACGCGGTCGTCATCATGGACGCCGACCTGCAGCATCCGCCGCGTCTGCTGCCCGAGATGGTGCTGCTGTACCAGCAGGGCTTCGACCAGGTGATCGCCCGCCGGGACCGGCGGGGTGACCGGTTCGTACGGATGGTCGCCTCGCGGTCCTTCTACCGCATGATCAATTGGTGGATCGACGTGCGCCTGCAGGACGGGGCGGGCGACTTTCGTCTGCTGTCCCGCCTCGCCGTGGACGCGATCCTGGCGATGCCGGAATACAACCGGTTCTCCAAGGGATTGTTCTCCTGGATCGGCTTCCGGACGGCGGTGGTGGCCCACCCCAACGAGACCCGGCAGTCGGGGCGGAGCAGGTGGACGTTCGGCAAGCTCTTCAACTACGCGTTCGACGGCCTGCTGTCGTTCAACAACAGGCCACTGCGCCTGGCGATCTACGGTGGAATGTTCCTCACCCTCATCGCACTTGTCTACATGGCCTGGGTGGTCGCGGACGCCGTCGAGAAGGGCATCGACGTCCCCGGCTACACCACAATCATCGTCAGCGTTATCGGGCTCGGCGGCATCCAGATGACGATCCTGGGTGTGATCGGGGAGTACATCGGCCGGATCTACTACGAGACCAAGCGGCGACCGCACTATCTGGTGCAGGAGACCGAGCACCTGGTCGCGGAGACCGGCGAGGCGTCGCCGCGGCTGCCGGTCCCACCCGCGCCGCGCGCGACGGTCCGGGGCCAGCGGACGGTACCGGCCCGCGAGGAGCCCTTCCGCCGGCCCTCGGCGCCCCGCCGACGAGGAGTCAACGACCGCGACCCGAGCTGACACCGGGCCGGCGGGTGTCGGGCGATGACCATAGTGGCCTCGGTCAGCGACCGCAGGAGCGGCACGCGCCGCGGGTGCGCAGGTGGTAGTCGGCCGACGCGGCGAGCAGGCCGAGTCCCAGGAGGAGGTACGCCGACATGGCCACCCAGAGGAACACGTCGGAGAACTCGCTCTCCGATCCCGATGCCACCTGCGTCAGCCCCATGCCGAAGTAGGCCACGATGCCCGCCCCGAGCCCGAAGCCGGGCACCAGCAACAACCGTCGGGGGATCGTGCGGCCGGCGAGCAGCGGCACCCACCCCGGCCAGACCTCACCCCAGTGCCGCACCAGCGCCAGCGGCAACAGCGCTCCGGCCAGCACGAGTCCGATCTCCAACCCGATCATCGAGGCGTCCCCCGCGAGGCCGTCGGGGTCCACCACGACCTGGGCCGCGAACCGGGTCACGAGGCCGGCCACCGCGACGTACGCGGCCCAGCGTGCCCACGGCGCCGGTACCGAGCGCCGTCGACCGGGTGGGATGGTGCGGCAGCAGTCCGGACAGTCGCCCCGGGTGCGCCGCTGGTAGCGGGCGGTGGCCAGGCCGAGCAGGGCCGCTCCGGTGACGCAGCCGAGCCGGCTCGCGAACGCCACCGGGTCGAACGACGGGCCGGGAGCGAACAGCAGGAGGCTCACCAGTTCCGGCAGCAGGATCGCGGCCGCCGCGACAAGCGCCCCGCCGAGGGTCCACGCGAATCCCGCCAGTACCGGCCGCCAGGTTGTCGCCCGGGCCACCGCCACCGCCGCCGCGCCGGTGGCCAGGCACAGGCCCACCGACCACCAGCCGGTGAAACCGAGCAGGTCGGACCCGAGCGGCGGGAAGTCCGGCGCCTCGCCGACCGTCCACGCCACACGTAGACCGCCGTAGACCACGGCCCAACCGAGGACGGCGTAGGTCAGCTCGTGACCGTTGTCGCGCGAGATCGCTGGAGGCATCGTCATGCGTCCGATCCTCGCGGGGTCCGGGCGGGAGCGGTCCCCTCCGGTCGGGGAGGTCGCTCCCCGTCGGGAGGGAGCCGCGGCAATCGATCTTGATCCTCCGACCGTCCCGCCGTACGGGAGTGAGGCGTGGGGGTGGGCACGATCGCGCACACCCCCACGCCCCGCCGACACGGTCAGAGAGTGAAAACGACTGTGGAGATGCTGCGGGCGCCGACGTTGATGGTGGCCTGTCCTCCGTTCACGCTCGTCGGCTGGCTGGCCGCGTTGGCGTTCTGGGAGGTGAGGTAGTACTCGGCCTTGCTGACGTTCTGCGGCGCCTGGATCACGGCGTTGTTGACCGCGCTGTTCGACCGGTTGAGGATCACCAGCGTGATCTTCCCGTCACCCTGGTAGGCGGTCACCTCCAGCGGCGAGGCCTTGGAACTCTTGGTCAGCGCGACACGCTGGTAGCCGGGCCGCACGTACTTCGCGTACTGCGAGAACGCGTACCCGCGCTTGAGCGGAGCGCCCGCCGTGGTGCCGTAGGCCGCCTCGCCGTCGCCGATGAAGGAGTAGTAGCGCTTGCCGTACCACCAGATGTAGGCGCTCCAGTTGGCCTCCATCGACTTGTGCACCGTACGCATGATGTCGTCGAGCGTCTCGTTCCAGACGGCCTGGTTGGCGGGGTTGCCCCAGATGTTGGAGCCGCTGCCGTCCGCCTCGTGGTAGTTCCACTCGGTCATCCACACGGGCTTGTTGTACTGCTGGGCCAACGGGTATGGCTTCAGCCGGCCCGAGTCCTCGGTGCCGTACAGGTGGCCGCCGATGTAGCCGATGTTGTTCCGGGCGGTCGCGTCGTTCAGGGTCGGGTCGGTGTAGCCATAGTTCAGGTTGACCGCCTCGGCGACCATCAGCTTGCTGTTCTGCACCTTCGTGCCCTGGTCGCGGACGAAGGTGCGCAGCTCGGTGCCGCTCCAGTCCATCGAGTCGTAGTCCGGGTGCCAGTCCGGCTCGTTCTGCACCGATGTGACGTCGATGGTGACGCCCTGGCCGCGCATGTACTGGACGTAGCTGTTCAGATGGTTCGCGTAGTCGTCGTAGTAGTCGGTCTTCAGCTTGCCGCCGCCGGTTCGACTGTTGTTGGTCTTCCACGCGGCCGGCGCCGTCCAGGGCGAGGCGAGGATCTTGACGTTCGACCCGTACGACTTCGCCGTCTGCAACGAGCTCACGTGGGTCGCCCATTCGCTGGACACCGGCGAGAGGCCGGTGCGCACGATGGACAGACCGAGCTGGTTGGGGCCCATCCCGACAAGCGTCTGGGTGTCGGTCGTCGACCAGGCGCTGCCCCAGATGGACTGCGCGGCCCCGAACCCGTCGATCGTCTGGTACCGGGTGGCGCCGTTCACCGTGATGTCCGCCGGCCCGGTGGGCGGCGGGGTGGTGGGGGGCGGCGTGGTCGGGGGTGGCGTCGTCGGTGGCGGTGTCGTCGGTGGCGGCGTGGTGGGCGGCGGCGTGGTCGGCGTCGTGTCGCCGGTGCAGGTCACACCGTTCAGCGCGAAGCTGGCCGGATCGGGGTTGCTGCCCGTCCACGAGCCGTTGAACCCGAACGACGCCGTGCCGTTGGTGGGGATGGCCCCGTTGTAGCTGACGTTCTTGGCGGTGACCGCGGCGCCGCTCTGGGTCAGTGTCGTGTTCCACGCCTGCGTGACCGTCTGGCCGGCGCTGTAGGACCAGGTGAGCGTCCAGTTGCTGACCGCGTCGCCGAGATTGGTGATGGTGACGTTCGCACCGAAGCCACCCTGCCACTGCGACGACACGGCGTAGTTCACCGAACAACCCGCGGCGGCGGCTCCGGCCGGTGCGGCCAGGGCGACAGCCGTCGATGCCAGTAGGACGGCGCCGGCCGACACCAGGGCGGCGTTTGTCACTCTTCGTTTTCTCATTCGGACTTCTCCTGTGGTGGTGGTGGCGGCCGTCGACCGCCAGCCCTCATCAAGGGCGAGGGATCACCGGGGGAGCGCCGGTGTGGCGACCGGGACGTCGGCACCGGACCGAGCCGCGTGTCGCCGGTCGCGGATGCGGGAGCGGCGGCATGACGGCGATGGTGCGGCGAACGGGCCCGGCGGGACTGCGGCACCCTCCTCTGCCGGCCGGCCCATGGATCGGCCCGGCCTCGCTGCTCATTCGCAGGCTCGCGGGTGAGTGCCGCACGGCGAGCGCACGAAACAGTTTCTCGTTGCCCGGAATTTATTTCGTCGAGTGGTGCCTGTCAATGCCTCGCGGGTTGCCCGACCGCTCGGACGATGCGCGGCACGTCGTCGGCGGCACCGGTTCGGCTGGCTTCGCGGCCGGGTGAACGTGTTGAGGCGGTGTGCTGACCCGGAACGGCGGCCCCTCGCGTGGCCGACGTCTGCAAAAAACCTGCAAACGCTAACCCTTGCCGAAAGGGAAACCGCTTTCCTACGATTGCGTTACGTCGATGTTTCTTCCCCCGAGCCGGGCGGCGCGTGTCGGGATACGCCCCCGGTGGACGTGCCGCTTGGCCAGCGGGTTCGCCGCACACGCCAGGGCGACGAAGGTTTCGGCGATTAGCAGGCAATTGGTTGCCGTCAATGCGCAGTGATCGACCGACTCGCATCCCCGAGGACGGTCGGCGCGTCGATCGCCGCTGCCGTCGGCACATCGAAGAACGATGACGAAGGAGACGCGAGATGAGACGACGAGTCGCACTGCGACTTCAGGCGGCGGTGGCCACGGCCGCTGTCGGGATCGCGATCGGGGTGACACTGTCCACCCCGCACGCGTCGGCGGCGGCCGGCGCCGCCACCGGCTACGCCACCCAGAACGGCGGAACAACCGGCGGCGCGGGCGGGGCGACGGTACGGGCCAGCACGGGCACCGCGATCCACGCCGCGCTCTGCGGGCGCGCCAGCAGCAGCACCCCGATCACCATCGAGGTCACCGGGACGATCAACCACGGCAACACCAGCAAGGTGTCCGGATCCAGCTGCAACACCGCCGACGGCGTGATCGAGCTCAAGCAGATCAGCAACGTCACCATCATCGGGGTCGGCAGCGGGGCGGTCTTCGACCAGTTGGGCATCCACCTCCGCGACTCCAGCAACATCATCATTCAGAACGTGACGGTCCGGAACGTCAAGAAGTCGGGTTCGCCGACCTCCAACGGTGGAGACGCCATCGGCATGGAGAGCACGGTGCGCAACGTCTGGGTCGATCACGTCACCCTGGAGGCGTCCGGCGGGGAGTCGGAGGGCTACGACGGCCTCTTCGACATGAAGGACAACACCCAGTACGTGACCCTGTCGTACAGCATCCTGCGCAACTCCGGGCGGGGCGGCCTCATCGGGTCCAGCGAGAGCGACCTCTCCAACGGGTTCGTCACCTTCCACCACAACCTGTACGAGAACATCGACTCGCGCGCGCCCCTGCTGCGCGGCGGCGTCGCCCACATCTACAACAACCACTACGTGAGCCTGCACGAGTCCGGTATCAACTCCCGGGCCGGCGCACGGGCCAAGGTGGAGAACAACTACTTCCGTAACTCGAAGGACGTCCTGGGCACCTTCTACACCAACGAGCGCGGGTACTGGCAGGTCAGCGGCAACACGTTCGACAACGTCACCTGGTCCAGCGCCGGCAGCGAGAACTACCCCGCCGGCCCCAACCCGACGTCCACCACCACCGTCAACACCCCGTACGCGTACCGCCTCGACGCCGCGAGCTGCGTGCCGGACGTCGTTCGTCAGACGGCGGGCGCCAACACCGGCCTGCGGGTGTCCGACGGCAGTTGCTCGCCGCAGACGCCGTCGCCGACCACGCCGCCGGCGACCACCGCGCCACCCACCACGCCTCCGCCGACCAGTGGGACCAACCTCAGTCTGGGCGCCGGCGCCGACGGCTCCAGCAAGGCCAGCGGGACCAGTTACGGCAACGTGCGCGACGGCGACAACAGCACCTGGTGGTCACCGGTCGGGTCGACCGGGTCCATCTCGATCAAGTGGGGGTCCGCCACCCGAGTGTCCCGGGTGATCATCCGGGAGCCCTCCGGGACCCAGGGCTCCATCGGCTCCTGGCAGCTCGTCAACCATGACACGGGCGCCGTCCTGGCCTCCGGCAGCGGCGCGGGCGCGATCACCTTCTCCGCGACGGCACTGAGCAAGATCACCTTCAAGATCAACAGCTCGAGCGGTGCGCCGCGGGTCGGCGAGTTCGAGACGTACGCCTCCTGACGACCGGGATGGGCGGGGGCGGCGAGGGCCGCTCCCGCCCGACGCGTCGGTCTACGAAGGACGCCCGCACGGGTCGCGGCAATCGTGCTCGCGAGCGGTTCGCCGGCTGTTAGCGTACGGCAATGTCCGCAGCTCAAGAGGGTATCCAGGCGGGCGATGGCGGTCCTGCGGTGACCGACGCGGGTCGTCTGGCGGCATTCAGCGACGGTGTGTTCGCCATCGTCATCACGCTGCTGGTGTTGGATCTGCGGGTCCCGGAGTTCCACGAGGGTGGGTTGGCCGAGGGGCTCCTCGGGGAGGGCCCGTCCTATCTGGCCTTCGTGGTCTCGTTCATCTACGTCGGCGTCCTCTGGCTGAACCATCACGCGGTGCTCCAGCTGGTCCGGGGCACCACGCCCGCCTTCAGCTCGATCAATCTCGCCATCCTCTTCGGCGTGGTGATCATCCCGTTCCCGACTGCCGTCCTGGCGTCGGCGCTGGCCGACGGCAACACCGACGACCTGCGCGTGGCTGTCGTCCTGTACGCGTTCGCCGCATCGCTGATGTCCGCGCCCTGGTGGGTGCTCTTCGCCTACGTGCGCCGCCACCCGGCGTTGCGTGCCGACACCGTCGACCAGGAGCAGGTCCGGGTGCAGGAGGCTCGTCCGATCGTCGGCCTGGTCCTCTACGGGCTGACCGGGGTGCTCGGCTGGTTGGTGACCCCACTGCTCGGCCTGATCGGCGTGGTCGTGATGATCATTTTTCACGGTGCCACCAGTCAGGGCCTCCGCCACGGGCTGTGGTGGCGCAGGCGGAACGCCCATCCGCGCTGATCCACCCGGCGCTCCGCCGGACCTCGATTCGCGCAGGTCACGCCGCTGCGGCTATCTTTCTGGCTTCGGTGGAGATCGTCCGGGGGAGGACCATGAACACCATCGCCGATCGGATGGCCGCGGCGTACGACGACGCCATCGAGGATCTGTGCGGGGCGACTCCGAAGGGTTGGTACGCGAAGCGGGGCACTGCCCGCGGTGCGGTGACCCACGCGGGCGCGGCGACGTTGAACGTCGCGTACGACCTGTCGCCGGAGCCGGATCTGGAGTCGCTGGACGAGCTGGCGGCCGAGGTGGGCCGGCAGGTGCCTGTGTGGTCGGTCATGACCCGGGCAGCGGCGGACGGCGCGGTTGCCGATCTCGCCGGCCGGTACGGGCTCCGGGAACGCAGTGAGCTGCCGCTGCTGGGCTGCACGGCGGACGAGTTGGTCTTCCGTGCCGACCCGGCCCGGCGTGAGCTGGTGCGGCGGGTCGGCGCGGCCGAGAGTGATCGGTACACGGACGTCCTCACCAGCGGATTCGAGGTCCCGGACGGCCTGTTCGGATCGCTGATGGGCGGCGATGTGCTCGACGCCGAGCGCATCGTCGGTTACCTGTGCGAGGAGGCCGGTCAACCGGTCGGCACCGGGCTCGGCATGTGGACGCGTGGTGTGGTCGGCGTGTTCAACATCGCCGTCGTCCCGGGTGCGCGGGGTCGCGGTCTGGGTCGCGTGCTCACCGAGGAGGTGCTGCGCGACGGCGTCGCGGCCGGCGCGGACGCGGCGTACCTGCAGTCCAGCGCGCTCGGCCGGCCGCTGTACGAGTCGATGGGCTTCCGCCTCCTGGAGAACTGGACCGCCTTCCATGCCTGACGGTGGGCGGGGGCGGGGGCGGCCGTGAGCTTCAGTGACGACGTCCGTTCGGCCTTCCGGCGTGGTGAGACCGACACGGTGGTGCGGATGAGCACTGCCGAGATCGAGCGGGCCCGGACGGTCGGGGATGCGGCGGGCGAGGTGGAGGCCCGGTACAGCCTGGCCCGGGTGGCGATTCGTGGGGGCGATCTGCCGCTCGGTGAGACGCGGGCCCGGGAGGCACTCGACGTCGCGGTGCGCTCCGGTGATCGCGCGTTGGAGGAACGGCCGAGGCACGTGTTGGCCGCGGTGGCGCGGATGGCCGGTGACCTGGTGCGGGCGCGGGACCTGTACCGGGAGAGCATCGCGCTGAACGAGGCTCTGGGCCAACCGGAGATCGTCAACTCGGAGACGCACAACCTGGCCTTCTGCGAGCTGGGTCTCGGCAACCTCGCCGAGGCGAGGAGGTTGTTCGGGGTCAGCCGTGCCCGGGTGTTCCTCCAGGGCTGGGACGATTTCGTGCCGTACGTCTGTGTGGCCGGCGCGGCCGTCGCCTCGGCCGAGAGTGATCACGCGCGGGCGGCGCGCATGGTCGGCCTCGCCGACGCGGCGTTCGCGGCGCTCGGTCAGGTGCCGGACCCGGACGACGCGGCCGACCTGGCCGCCGTGCGGGACGCCGCGACCGAGGCGCTCGGTTCGGCCGGTTTCGCGAGCGAGCACGAGCGGGGCCAGCGTCTCGATCCCCGTACGGCGTTCGACGACTGAGACATCCGGTCAGGGGTGCAGTGGCGGGCGGCCGGCGGTGACCGTCGGTGACCTCCGCGGGGGGCGGATGCTGTTGTGAGCGGTATACCTCAGAGTCATATTCATACCTCTGCGGTATACCGCTCAACAGCACATCGACATGCCGGCAGCCAACGGCGATCGAGGGCTCGTCGCTTCCTTCACCGTGTTCTTCGCGGCCCTGGTCGCGGCGGCATCACTTCGTTCCGGCGGTCGGCGCGGGCCAGGGCCGGTGAGGGCCGGCTAGGGTTGGGGCGTGCACCTGCAGCAGTTGACCGCCGCGCATCTGGATGCTGTCCTCGAATTCGAAACAGTCAACCGCGAGTACTTCGCGGCGGTGATCCCCGACCGGGGCGACGGCTTCTTCGCCGACTACCCCGCCCGTCACACTGCGCTGCTGCGGATGCAGGCCGAGGGCACCGATCTGTTCCACCTCCTGCTGACCGACGATGGGACAGTCGCCGGCCGGGTCAACCTTGTCTGCATCAGCGATGGCGAGGCGGAGATCGGCTACCGCGTCGGCCGCGACTTCGCCGGGCGTGGCCTGGCCACCGAAGCCGTCGGGCGCGTCTGTGTGCTGGCAGGCGCCGTGTACGGCCTCAAGCGCCTACGAGCCGGCACCGCCGTGGATAACCACACCTCCCGCAAGGTGCTGCTGCGCAACGGTTTCAGACTCCTCGGCGAGACCACGTTGGGCGAGCGCCCCAGCCTGCAGTTCCTGCTCGAGCTGACCGGCTAGGATCTCTATCAGAGCCGGTTACAGCCATTCGTTGATGGCGGCGATTTGGACGGTGGCTTCGTAGCGCACGGCGAGTTTGTCGAACCGAGTTGCGACGGAGCGGTTACGTTTGCGCCGGTTGATCCCGCGTCGGCGTAGGTAGCGGCGGTTGGCTTTCGACGTGTACGCCTTGTCGGCCAAGACCCGGTCGGGGCGGGTGCGGGGCCGGCCACCACCGGGCCGGGGCACCCGGATACCGTCCAGCACGGCCGTGAACTGCGGACTGTCCCCACGATGCCCGGCGGTCAGTACAACGGACAGCGGTTTCTGGGCCTGTTCACACCCCAGGTGCAGCTTGGTGGTCAGCCCGCCACGAGAGCCAGGCCCTGCAACGTGGTCAGGATCCGCGCCCAGGTCCCATCCCGCTGCAGCGGCGAAACAACGCATACGCCGCCCACGAGCCATAACAGTCCGGGATGTCCCGCCACGGTGCGCCGGCCCGCACCCGCCACCGGATCCCATCAATGAGCTGCCGCTTCGTCCACGACGGCGGCCGATCCGGCCTGCTCACGGTGGGCAGCAGCGGCTCCAGCACCGCCCACTGTGCGTCGGTCAGGTCGTGCCGCCTCGTCACCGCTACAGTGGCCATGGCCACGAGGTCTCCGTGCTGATGATTCGTCTTGGTCGACAGACCATCTACCGGAGACCTCGCCGTCTATCGATCAACAACGCGCCGAGACTTCATCACTGAGCCGACTTTGATACACGCCCTAATCGCTCGTGCCGGCACGCGCGGCGGCGACGGCTCGGCCCCGCTCCGATGCGGGAAAGCGGTCGAGCATCGCCCGCACCTCGTCGGCGCTCACATTCGCGCCGAACAATTCGCTGCCCGGTTCGAGTCGTACCCCCTCGGCCAGGGGGCCGGCGACGACCGGGTCGAAGCCGAGGGCGTCCACCAGGGACGCGACCGGGGCGAGGTCCGTCTCGTCGTCACCGGCGATCGCGATGGCCTTGCGGCCGGCCGCGCCGGACGGCCGCGCCTCGTCCTCAAGGTCGTGGTAACCCATGTGGTTGAACGCCTTGACGACCCGCGAGCCGGACAGGAACGCCTGGACGATCTCACTGGACGAGGTGCGCGGGTCGGTCAGGTCGTCGCGGATGCCGTCCACCTCCCACCAGTAGTTCATCGCGTCGACGACGAGCTTGCCGCGCAGCGCCTCGGCGGGGAGCGCCCGGTACTTGCCCAGCGGGAGGGCGAGGATGACGATGTCGGCGTCGGCCACGGCGTCGGTGGCGGTGGTCGCCACCGCCCCGGGCGTGAGCACCTCGATGGTCAGCGCGATCTTCGCCGGGTCACCGGAGCCGGCGACGAACACCCGGTAGCCGGCGGCGAGCGCGAGCCGGGCGAGTACGGTGCCCACCTTGCCGGCGCCGAGGATGGCGAGGGTCCGGGGTGGGTCGGTGGCGCTGTCGAACATGTCGTCCTTTCCAGTGTGGCGGCCGGCGGGTCAGCCGGCCAGGATGTCACGGACCATGGGGATCACCCGGGAGCCGTACAGCTCCACGGCGCGCATCCGGGCGCTCACCGGCTGCGCGCCGGCGGTGTAGATGAGGTCGAACCGGCCGACGTCCACGCTGCGGATGGCCTCCGCGATCCGGCGGGCGACCGTCTCGGGCGAGCCGATGTAGAGCGAGCCGTGTTCGACCTCGGAGTCGAACTCCGTACGGCGGATCGGTGGCCAGCCCCGCAGCGCGCCGATCCGGTCTCGCATGACCCGGTAGTGCGGCCAGAACAGCTCCTTGGCCTCCTCGTCGGTGTCGGCGACGAAGCCGGGTGAGTGCATCCCGACGGGGTGCGCGGTGGTGCCGAGCTGGTCGGCCGCCCGGCGGTAGAGGTCGATGTAGGGCGCGAAACGCTCGGGAGCGCCGCCGATGATGGCGAGCATGAGCGGCAGGCCGTACCGGGCGGTGCGCACCACCGACTGAGGTGAGCCGCCCACGCCCACCCAGGTGGTGAGGTGCCCCGACTCCGTCTTGGGGAAGACGTCGGCGTCCTTGAGCGGCGCGCGGGTGGTGCCGCTCCAGGTGACCGGCTGCTCGTCGAGCAGCTTCGCGAACAGCTCGATCCGCTCCTCGAACAGCACGTCGTAGTCGGCCAGGTCGTAGCCGAACAGGGGGAAGGACTCGGTGAACGAGCCCCGGCCGAGGATGACCTCGGCCCGGCCGTGTGACAGGGCGTCGACAGTGGCGAAACGCTGGAACACCCGGATCGGGTCGTCCGAGCTCAGCACCGTCACGCCGGAGGACAGTCGGATCCGCGAGGTGCGGGTGGCGATGCCCGCCAGCACCGTCTCCGGCGTCGACACCGAGTACTCCGGACGGTGGTGCTCGCCGAGGGCGATGACGTCGACGCCGAGGTCGTCGGCCAGTACCGCCTCGTCGACGACCTGCCGAATCGCGGCGGCGTGCGACACGGGCTTGCCGGAGTCGTCCTCCGGCACGTCACCGAAGGTGTCGAGGCCGAACACGAGATCAGACATTGGTGGGCTCCTTCGCCAACAGCTCCCGGACCCGCGGCGCGACCTCGCTGCCCAGCAGCTCGATGGTGCGCGCCCGTGCCTCGCGAGGCAGGTGCATGATGTCGTACTTCAGGTCGAACCGATTCAGCCGCAGGTCGCGGGCCATCTTGGCGATCTTGCGGGCGACCGTCTCCGGTGAGCCGACGAACAGCGCCCCGTGGTCGATTTCGGCCTCGTAGCGCGCGCGGTCCGGTTTGTAGAAGCCGCGCTCCTCGGCGAGCCGCGCCACGGTCGGCTGCCAGTACCGCCACCAGGTCTCCACCGCCTCCTCGTCGGTGTCCGCGACGAGCCCGAGCGAGTGCTGACCGACCGGTTGCGTCGGCTGCCCGAACTGTTCGAGCGCCTGGTGGTAGAGGTCGACGTGGCCGGCGAACCGCTGGGGACGCCCCCCGATGATCGCGAGCATGAGGGGTAGCCCGTAACGGGCGGCGCGGACCACCGAGTTGGGGCTCCCGCCGACGCCGATCCAGGTCGGAATTCCGCCCGGCCGCATTCGTGGATGCAGTCGCTGGGCGACCAGGGGACTGCGGGTCGTTCCGGACCAGGTGACCGTCTCCTCGCGCTGGAGCCGTAGGAAAAGGTCCAGCTTCTCCTCGAACAACCGCTCGTAGTCCGCCAGGTCGTAGCCGAACAGCGGGAACGACTCGGTGGCCGATGCCCGACCGAGGACCAGTTGGGCGCGGCCGTTGCTCACCGCGTCGAGGGTGGCGAACTCGTGGTAGAGCCGTACCGGATCGTTCGTGCTGAGCACCGTGACCGAGGTGCCGAGGCGGATCCGCTCGGTCGCCGTCGCGATCGCCGCGAGCAGGACGGGTGTGGCCGAGTCGTTGTGGCCCTCCCGGTAGTGCTCGCCCAGGCTGAACACGTCGAGCCCGACCGACTCCGCGAGCCGGGCCTCGTCCACGAGCAGTCGTACGGTCTCGGCGTCGCTCAGCGCCCGGTCGCCCTGGGTGGCCACCTCGCCGAACGAGTTGAGCCCCAGTTCGAAGCCTTCCGCCGTCATCTCTCCTCCTCGGCGATCCTCGCCGTCAACCACTCGGAAGCTCGGTTGACGTGTCAATCATGCTAACCTGCTGATTGACGCGTCAATTCCCGGGAGAATCGCATGGCGAGCGCCACACCCGAGCGGCGGAGGGGCCGCCAGTTGCCGACTGCGGAGGAACTGCGGATCTGGCGGGACTTCGTCGAGACGACGGAGGTGCTCACCTCCCGGGTCGCGGCACGCCTCCAGCTCGACTCTTCCCTCTCGTCGGGGGACTACGCCGTCCTGCTCGCCCTCACCGAGGCGCCGGGCCAGCGGATGCGCTCGTCCGCCCTGGCCGCACACATCGGCTGGGAACGGAGCCGGCTCTCGCACCACCTGGGGCGGATGGAGCGGCGCGGGCTCATTCGTCGCGAGGAGTGCGCGACAGTGCCCCGTGGGGCGGAGGTGCACCTCACGCCGAGCGGGGCGGAGTCGTTCGCGCAGGCGACCTATCCGCACCTGCGCGCCATCCGCGAGCTGTTCGTCGACGCCCTCGCACCGGATCAGCTCCGCGCGGCCGGCGACATCGCGGCGGCCCTGCGCAAGCACCTCGGACCGCGCCCGGAGGAGTAGGCCGGGTCGGCATGCGACGCGGCACAGCGGGTACGCGGCTGCGGCGCCACACGCCAGCCGCGCACCCGAGGAGCACCGACATGTCGATCGCGGGGCGGACACGACTGCCACCGACCGTCTCCCTGGTGCTGCTCGCGTCGATCCTCGTGTCGTTCCTGGCCGCGTCGGCGGCGCCGACCCCGCTCTACGGGATCTACCAGGAGCGCTGGAACTTCTCGCCTGTCACGACCACCCTGGTGTTCGCGGTCTACGCGCTCGCGGTGCTGGCCTCGCTGCTCATCTTCGGCAGGTTGTCCGACCATGTCGGCAGGCGTCCGGTCCTGGCTGTCGCCATCGCCGTACAGATCCTCGCGCTTGTGGTCTTCGTCCTCGCCAACGGCGTACCCGCGTTGCTGGCCGCCCGCCTCGTGCAGGGGCTCGCGGCCGGTGCCGCCACGGGTGCCGTCGGCGCGGCCATGCTCGACATCGACCGTGCGCGCGGCACCCTGGCGAACTCGATCGCCCCCGGTCTCGGCACCGGCAGCGGCGCGCTGCTCTCGGCGTTGCTCATCCGATACCTGCCAGCGCCGACGAGGCTGGTGTACGTCGTCCTCATCGTGATCCTGCTGATCCAGGCCGTCGGGGTCGCCCTGATGCCGGAGACGGTCACGCCGATGGCGGGCGCCCGACGGAGCCTGCGGCCGGAGGTCAGGCTGCCCAGCTCCGTACGCGGGCCGGTGCTTGTCGTCGTTCCGGTGCTGTTCGCGGTCTGGGCGCTGGCCGGCTTCTTCGGAGCGCTCGGCCCGGCGCTCGTGCGCAGCCTCATGGACACGTCGATCGTGGTCGCCGGTCTGGTCCTCTTCGTCTTCGCCCTCTTCGGGTCGGTCGCCGTCCTGGTGCTGCGCAACACGGCGGCACGGACCGTGATCCTGACCGGGATCGTCGCCCTCATCCTGGGCATGGTCGTCACGGTGGTGTCGGTGATGGCCGAGTCCGTGCCCGGATTCTTCGTCGGCCTCGCGCTCGGCGGAGTCGGTTTCGGCGGGGGATTCCAGGGCAGCCTCAAGACGATCATGCCGCTGGTCGAGGCGCACGAACGCGCGAGCGTGCTGTCGCTGCTCTACGTCGTCTGCTACGTCGGCTTCGGCCTTCCCACCGTGATCGCCGGCTTCCTCGTGGTCTACGCCGGCGGCCTGCCGCGCACCGCCGACGAGTACTCCGTCGCCGTCATCCTCCTCGCCCTCGTCGCCCTGTTCGGGGTGCGCAGGGCGACGAGGGCGGCACCCCGCTGATGCCGGAAACGCCGCACCCGACGCCGGAGTGGCACGTAGCGTGGTGATCGCCGACGGCAGTGCCGCACGCGATCCAGGAGGCCACCATGAGCCCGAAGGCTGGGCAGGGCGACACGAGCGCCACGCCGAGAGTCGACAGCCTCGACGTGAAGGTCGAGGTGATCGTCATCCCGGTGTCGGACGTCGAGCACGCAAAGCGGTTCTACCAGGGCCTCGGATGGCGACTCGACCAGACGCCGCCGGGCATCGTCCAGTTCACGCCGCATGGTTCCGGGTGCTCAGTGCAGTTCGGCGCGCAGCTCACGTCGGCGACACCGGGTTCGGCAACGGCGTACCTGGTCGTGTCGGACATCCAGGCGGCCCGCGACGCGCTGGTCTCCGCCGGCGTCGACGTGGGCGGCGTCTTCCATGTCACCCCGGACGGGCCGGCCGACGGCCCGGACCCGCAGCGGCGCAGCTACGTCTCGCGCGCCACGTTCCGCGACCCGGACGGCAACACCTGGCTGATGCAGGAGATCACGACCCGGCTGCCGGGGCGCGTCGAGGGCGGCGTGACGTCGTACGGGTCCGCGAGCGATCTGGCGAGCGCGCTGCGGCGCGCGGCCGCCGCTCACGGCCAGCACGAGGAGCGTACCGGCGAGCGGGATGACAACTGGCCCGACTGGTACGCGACGTACCTGGTGAGCGAGCAGTCGGGGGCCACACCGCCCGAGTGAGCGGTGCCGGCCCCACCCCACCGCCCGCCGAGCCCGGCGCGGCGGTGCTACGGCATGCGCCCGCCACCGGTGCCCGAAAATCGTCAGATGTATCGGCGAGGCGTGATGGTGGTGCGGATGTTCACCACGGCCGCCGGGCCCCGCAGCCGTCCCGGTTGAGTCCACTCTTTCAAGACAACCGTCGGGTCGCCGCCCGCAAGCCTCCCGGCGATCGACCGTTGCCTATTGCGTGACACCGGAGTAATCTTCCCGAAACACATCAGACGTTTGGTCGTCTGAGGGTCTGCCAACGGCCTGCGCAGCGAGGTCGGTGCCACCGCGCGGACCCACTATCGGGGGTCGTCGTTGTCGCGCTTGGGGTGGCCGGATCGGTCACCGTTTGGAGGATCGATGTCAGACCTGACCCGGCGGCAGGCCCTCAAGATCGGCGCAGCCGGTGCGGGTGGCGCCATGCTGCCCCTGCCCTGGACGGCGACCGCCCGAGCCGACTCGGTCGCGCCGCCGCAGGTGCTGGCCGCCGGTGACCTCGCCCTCTGGTACGACGAGGGCGCCGGCACCGACTGGCTCCGGGCGCTGCCGATCGGCAACGGCCGGCTCGGCGCCATGGTGTTCGGCAACGTCGACACGGAACGACTTCAGCTCAACGAGGACACCGTGTGGGCCGGCGGCCCACACGACCCCAGCAACACCCGGGGCGCGGCGGCGCTGGCGGAAATCCGGCGGCTGGTCAACGCGAACCAGTGGACGCAGGCTCAGGACCTCATCAACCAGACCATGATGGGCAACCCCGGCGGGCAGTTGGCCTACCAGACCGTCGGCAACCTCCGGCTCGCCTTCGGATCCGCCAGCGGCGCGTCCCAGCACAACCGGACGCTCGACCTCACCACCGCCACGACCACCACGTCGTACGTCCTCAACGGGATCCGGTACCAGCGTGAGGTTTTCGCCAGCGCTCCGGACCAGGTCATCGCGATGCGACTGACCGCCGACCGCAGCAACTCGATCAGCTTCACCGCCACCTTCGACAGCCCGCAGCGCACGACCGTGTCCAGCCCGGACGGTGCCACGATCGGCCTCGACGGTGTGTCCGGCAGCATGGAGGGTGTCACCGGGCAGGTCCGCTTCCTCGCGTTGGCCAATGCCACCGTCAGCGGGGGCACGGTGTCCAGCTCCGGCGGCACCCTGCGGGTCACCAACGCGACGAGCGTGACGGTGCTCGTCTCGATCGGCTCCAGCTATGTCAACTACCGCAACGTCGGCGGCGACTACGGGGGCATCGCCCGACAGCGCCTCAGCGCCGCCCGGGCCAGCAGCTACGACCAGCTGCGCAGCCGGCACGTGGCCGACTACCAGGCGTTGTTCGGTCGGGTCACCCTCGACCTGGGCCGCACGTCGGCGGCCGACCAGACGACGGACGTCCGGATCGCGCAGCACAACAGCGTCAACGACCCGCAGTTCTCCGCGCTGCTGTTCCAGTTCGGCAGGTACCTGCTGATCTCGTCGTCGCGGCCCGGCACCCAGCCGGCGAACCTCCAGGGCATCTGGAACGACTCGCTGGCCCCCTCCTGGGACTCGAAGTACACGATCAACGCCAACCTGCCGATGAACTACTGGCCGGCCAACACGACCAACCTGGCCGAGTGCCACAACCCCGTCTTCGACATGGTCAGAGACCTCGCCGTCACCGGGACACGGACCGCCCAGGTGCAGTACGGCGCTGCCAGCGGCTGGGTCACCCACCACAACACCGACGCCTGGCGGGCCACCGCGGTGGTGGACGGCGCGTTCTGGGGCATGTGGCAGACAGGCGGCGCCTGGCTGTCCACGCTGATCTGGGACCACTACCTGTTCAACGGCGACATCGAGTTCCTGCGGGCGAACTACCCGGCCATGAAGGGCGCGGCGCAGTTCTTCCTGAACACGCTGGTGACCGAGCCGACCCTCGGCTACCTGGTGACCAACCCGTCGAACTCGCCTGAGCTCAGCCACCACGCGAACGCCAGCGTGTGCGCCGGCCCCACGATGGACAACCAGATCCTGCGCGACCTGTTCGACGCGTGCGCCCGCGCGAGCGAGATCCTCGATGTGGACAGCACCTTCCGGGCCCAGGTCCGCGCCACCCGGGACCGCCTCGCACCCATGAAGGTCGGCTCGCGGGGCAACATCATGGAGTGGCTGTACGACTGGGTGGAGACCGAGCCCAACCACAGGCACATCTCCCACCTGTACGGGCTCGCCCCCAGCAACCAGATCACCAAGCGCGGCACCCCGCAGCTGTTCGAGGCCGCCCGCCGCACGCTGGCGCTGCGCGGCGACGACGGCACCGGCTGGTCGCTGGCCTGGAAAATCAACTTCTGGGCGCGGATGGAGGAGGGCAAGCGGGCCCACGACCTGATCCGCTACCTCGCCACCACCGCCCGGCTCGCGCCCAACATGTTCGACCTGCATCCGCCCTTCCAGATCGACGGCAACTTCGGCGCCACCGCAGGCATCGCCGAGATGCTGCTGCAGAGCCACATCGGGGAGCTGCACATCCTGCCCGCGCTGCCGCCGGCCTGGCCGAGCGGGCGGGTGACAGGCCTGCGGGGTCGCGGTGGGCACACCGTCGGCATCACCTGGGCGAGCGGTCAGGCGACCGAGGTGCTCGTCCGACCGGACCGCGCCGGCGCCGTCCGCCTGCGCGCCCGGATCCTCACCGGCACCGTCACCGTCGTCGACACCGCCGACGGCACCTCGCCCCGGGTCACCCGGATCGAGTCCGACCTCGTCGAGGTAGCCGTGCAGGCCGGACGCACCTACCGGATCACCAGCACGGGCGTGGCCCTACCGACGCTGGAGCAGAGCTTCAGCAACGTCGGCATCACCAGCGACAGCAACACGAACGTCGGCAACTTCGACGGCGGCGGGGCGTCGCTCTCGGCGCAGGCGCTGGCCGCTGCCGGTGCCAGTCCGGGCGGCACGGTGAGCCGCAACGGGGTCACGTTCAGGTGGCCCAACGTCAGCTCGGGCGCGGCCGACAACGCCATCGCCTCGGGTCAGACGATAAGCGTGACCGGCACGGGCAGGACCCTCGGCTTCCTCCTGACCGGCACCTACGGCGCCCCGTCGGGCACCGGCACGGTGGTCTACGCCGACGGCACCCGCCAGACGTTCACGCTGAGCACGCCCGACTGGTACGGCGGCCCGGCGTCCGGTGCGACAGCCGCCATCGTGTCCGCGTACCAGAACCGGCCCAACAACCAGCGGCAGAACACCGCCGCCTGCGTCTACTACGTGGGTGTCACGTTGCAGAGCAAGGCGGTCGCCTCGGTCGTGCTGCCCAACATCAGCGCCCGGCCGGCGACGAACGTGTCGACGATGCACATCTTCGCCATCGCCATCGGGGGCTGACGGCGACGGATCCCGCTCGGGGGAGCGCTACCGGGCCCGTCCCCATCGGGGACGGGCCCGGTAGCGGCTTTCGGTGTTGCGGCTCCCGAACCGCCGGGAGCAGACCGGCCGGGTCCGGCGTAACACCGGATCCGGCCGACACTCGCGCTAGCGGATGCGCTCGCCTCGGCTCTCGACCCGGAAGTAGTCGAAGGCGACGTCGAGGTCAGTGGAGGTACCGGCCCGGTTGAAGGCCAGCAGCCCGGCCTTCGTCGGCGCGACGGTCAAGGTCGTGGAGCCGAGGTAGCGGTAGACGCTCCCGTCGCGGGAGTAGTAGGCGCGGTAGCTGTCGCCGATCTTGGTGAGTCGGAGCCAGATGGCGCCGTCGGCCCCGACGATCCGCTGGGCGTCCGCCCCGGTGATCTCCACAGTGGAGGTCACGCCGTTCTGCTCGCGCAGCAGGACGAGCCGGACCTTGTTGACGGCCGCGGTCGCGCTGCCCATCTCCCAGGCGAGCTTCACGTAGTTGTCGTCGTCGGCGTACCCGATGACACCGCCCTGTTCGTTGTTGGCGGCCAGCGGGCGGGAGAAGACGACCTTGGACTCGGCCGTCCAGTCACCGTCGACGTCCTGCAGGGCGAGGTTCTTCGCGGTGTTGGTGCCGCCCTGCAGGTCGCCCTGCTGCGCGGTGATGACGAGCGACCCGTCGGCCAGACGCCACCGGCTCTCGTCCGGTCGTACCCACTGCCACTGGGAGCCGAGTGCGGTCGAGCCGAACTCGTCGCTGCCCGTGCTTCTCGTGTTCAGGTCCACGGTGTAGACCGACGTCGCCGCGCCGTTCGTGACGGTGACCCGGGCCTGCCCGGTGGCACTGCTCGCCTGCGCGACCGCGACGGAGGCGGCGGGGTCGGCGGCCTCGGCGGTGACCGTCGGCACCGCCGTGGTGCCGGCCGGCAGGAGGGCGTTGTAGTGCAGCACCGACGGTGCGAAGGAGGTCAACGGCGCACCGTCGACGCGCAGGCTCGTCAGCGTCGTGTCGGGCACCAGGTTGAAGACGTAGTTCTTCACGAGCGGGCCGAAGAAGCTCTCCGTCGTGACCTTGACGATCGCCTGCCCGGGAACGCTCGCCGCCTGGGAGACGATCTGGTAGCGCGCCTTCCGGTCGGCCGTCCGCACCTTCGTGATGGTGGGTGAGCCTCCGGCGCGAACCGGGATGGTGTACGACGTGTCGGACAGGTTGAAGCCGCCGAACTCCCTACCGTTGACCACGATCTTCGCCGAGAGGGGCGCGTCGTCGACCGGGATGTCCCGCCCGCTGAACTCCTTCCAGTAGTTCACCGACGTGTCCCGCCAGTCGGCGGCGTCCGTCTCGTGGACGGCCAGCTTGGCGCGTACCTCCGCGAACCGCCGCGCGTCGATGTCGGCCCGGAGCGTCTCCCAGGTCTCCCGCATCCAGGTCACGTACTGCGCGCCCATCTGGTAGCGGTAGACCAGCTCGTCCCAGAACGGTCGGCCGCTGTCCATCCGCTGACCCCACGGCACGTGGTGGAACCACATCAGCAGGTTCTCCGGGACCGAGTCGATGTCCCCGTAGCGCCGCTGGAGCCGGGGGAAGTACTGGGCGGCGAGATTGCTGCCGGTGGGGGAGCGGTCGTAGCCGAGGCCGACGGTGTCCGCCTGGTTGTAGTAGACCGGGCTCCAGTCGTCGCGGCCCGCCCAGTCGGCCGGGTCGGGACGGTAGTGGGCGCCCTCGGCGAACTGGTGGCCGATGCCCAGCGGCGTCTGGTAGCTCACCAGCGCCTCCCACGAGCCCATCATCATCTTGCGGATGGTGTCGACGACACGCTTGTCGTTGCCCCAGGTCATCCGGACCCAGTCCGTCGCGATGTCCGCCGAGTCGAGCGTCCAGTCCCACGCCTGGCGGCCGAAGGCGAACAGGTTGGCCTGGGCGAAGTGGTGCCCGGTCAGGTTGTCGGCGTTGCCGAGGTTGGCGACACCCACGATGGCGGTGTCCGGATGGTGCTGAGCCGTCCCGTCGACGATGTTGCCGACCAGTCGCTTCTTCAGCAGCTTCCCGTTCGCGTCGGTCGCGTACGTGTCGGTCTTGAGGATCTCCTCGTACATCGGGCCGAGGTAGGTGAGCATCCAGTTCTGGCCCGTGTACTCCTGGGTGATCTGGAGTTCCAGGGCCTGGTTGGTGTTCTCCATCCGGCCGAACATCGGGTGGATGGGCTCCCGGGCCTGGAAGTCGAGCGGCCCGTTTTTGGTCTGCAGGAACACGTTGTCGGCGAAGCGACCTCTGCTGCCGTCCGGCTGGACCTCGTCGTCGATCGGCCCGAACTCCAGGTAGGCCCGCTTGAGCCGGTCGTTGTCCACCTCGGCGTTGTAGACGAACGTCCGCCAGTGGACCGTCATCCCGAGTGGCGCGACCGCCGCGCCGATGGCGTTGGCGCCGTCGCCGTGGTCGTACCCGAAGTCCTGTGGCCCCGGCTGCCCCTCGGAGTTGGCCTTCACGGTGAAGCCCATGAAGTCCGGGACGGCGGCCTGGATCTGCTGCGCCCGGCGGTGCCACCAGCCCCGGAATTCGGCGCCGTACGGGTCGAGTTGGCTGTTGGTGAGCGTGTCCGGTGCGAACCGGGTGTCCGTGGGGGCGGTGTAGCGGATCGACAGGCCCAGCTTGATCCCGTACGGACGCAGCGCGTCGGCGAGGGCGGCCTCCTGCGCGATCCGAGCGCTCGTCAGGTACGCGTTGTCGGCGTTGACGTTGTTGATGGTGATGCCGTTGATGCCCAGCGACGCCAACGCGCGTGCCACGACGACGTAGCGGTCGAGGATGACGGGCAGGTTGGCGCCGGCGCTCGCCCCGGTCGCCGCGAAGTTGAAGATCGCCCCGCTCTCACCGTTCAACCCGCCCAGACCGGAGGGGTTGTTGCCGGCGTAGAGCCGCTCGGTCTCCCAGTTGTTCAGCAGGCGATGCTTGATCTTCGGTGACTCCGCGAGACGGAGGTGGTCGATGGGTTTCTGCGTCTGCAGCAGCCGCAGGAACGCGTAGGTCCCGTAGAGCGCGCCGAGGTCGGTGTTGCCGGCGATGACGGTGAACCGGTCCTTACCGCGCGACAGCGAGCGGACGAGGTAGCCCTCGTCACCGACCCGGGCCAGGTCGCCCGTGGAGAGGAGGCGGCGCACCAGTGGCGAGCTTGCCGGCGTGCCCACCACGACCGCGCCATCGGGGATCCGGTCGCCGCTGACAGTCGCCACGGGCACCGTCCGGTCGAGGAGCCCGCCCAGGCCGCGCACCAGCTCGTCCCGGGCCGCGCCGAGCGTGCTCTCGGCCAGCTTCTCGGTGGAGCCGGGCGCCATGGCGAGGTCGGCCGTGTGCCGGTGGACCCGATTGGCGTCGGCGTTCTCGACCACGATCGTCGTGACCGTGCGGCGGTAGTCGCGCAGCAGCTTCGCGTCGCTTACCGGCACGTATCGCAACCACAGGTCGGAGCCGCTGTAGTCGTCCGGCGACGGGGCCGCGGTGGCGGGCGTGGTGGCGACGGCGAGGGTGGCCGCGACGGTGGCGAGCGCCGTGCCGAGCACGATGAGAACTCGCCGCAGCCTGGGCACCGAACCTCGGTTCATTGCCTTCTCCTCTGTTGTCCGACGGGGACGTCGATCGGGACGGCGCACGAACACAGTGACGTGTCTCAATAAGAGGTGCGCCGATCGTGTCCGGGTTGTCGCAGGCTGGGCAAGGAGTTGTCGTTTCTTGTCGCGCGCGCTCACCACAGGTGCGCCGTCGGGCTGGGCGCGGGCCGTTTCCGTACCCAGGTCGAGCGGGCTCGACCCGGGCTCGGGTTGCGGGCGGCCGTGGAGTGGCGGACCACGAGCCGTACCGGAAGGACCATCGGTCGCCCGGTGTGCCCGGGCGCCCCCTCGATCATCGTGAGCAGGTGTCGGGCGGCGGCCGAGCCCTCCGCGTAGAGGGGTGCCGCGACGGTGGTCAGCCCGGGTGTGACGATGTCGGCCGCGACGATGTTGTCGAAACCCACGATGCTGACGTCGCCCGGGATGTCGATGCCCCGCTGGCCGAGACCGCGAATGAGGCCGATCGCCATCTGGTCGTTGAAGGCGAGGACGGCGGTCGCCGGCCGAGCGCACAACTCCTCGGCGGCCCGCTCGCCGCCCGCTATGGTCGGGCTGAAGGGGCCGATCTGGCGTACCTTGATCTCCAGCTCCATGCCGGCCTCGAGCAGTGACCGCCAGCGGATGCCGTTCGGCCAGGAGGCCTCCGGCCCGGCGACGTACGTGATGTGGTCGTGGCCCAACTCACCGAGGTGTTCGACGGCCCGCCGTACACCCCGGGGGTTGTCCGTCACGACGCAGGGCACGTCGGCGATGGCGCGGTTGAGGACCACCACCGGCCGCTGCTTGGCGAACATCCGGATGGCCGAGTCGGACATCCGGCTGCTGGCCAGCACGATGCCGTCGACGGTCGACATGGTCCGTTCGATCGCCGCCCGTTCCCGTCGGTCGGACTCCTGCGCGTCGATCAGCACTGTGGTGTATTCGCCGTCGGCAGCCGCCTCCTGTGCGCCGCGCACGATCTCGGCGTACACCGGGTTGGTGATGTCGGCGATGACCAGCGCGATCATGTGCGTGCGTGCCGTGCCGAGGGTGCGTGCCAGCGGGCTGGTCCGATAGCCCAGCCGCTCCGCGACCCGCCGGACCCGCTCTGCGGTCTCGGAGTTGACGCGGCTCGGCCTGGAGAAGGCACGGGACACCGTGGACGGTGAGACGTCGGCTTCGCTCGCGACGTCGTAGATCGTGACCCTCTTGTCGGGCGGCCTGGTGTGGTCGGGCATCTGCATGCTCCTCCCGGCTACGCGCCGTGATCATGGTATGACGGCGGTGAGCACTCGGCAATTCCCTCGCAACAATCCGTGCCGGGAACGCATTCGCGCGAGGCAATACATGGCAACCCGTTGCCGTCGCGTCACGTCGGCTGCCTCAATCAGCGGAGACGACACCCGACGGAGGGAACTGCTCATGGGTTTGACGCGGCGCGGCGCTCTCCTGGTCACGGCATCGTCGGTCATCGTGGGCGCGGTCGGGTGCGGGGCACCGGACGGTCCCGGCAAATCCACCGGCGACACCACGGGCGAGGTGCCGCAGCGGCCCGGCCGGGCCGTGACGCTCAACGTCCTCGACGTTGCCGGCAACCTCCAGCTGACCCAGGGGATGATCGACGACTTCGTCGCCAAGAACAGCGACATGATCTCCCGGGTGACCTATTCGAAGGCGCCGGCGCCGGAGCTGGCCGGCAAGATCAAGGCTCAGCAGGGCGCGAACCGGGTGGACATCGGCCTCGTGCTGACCGGTGTCGACGGGCTGGCGGCGGGGATCGAACAGGGGCTCTGGCTCGACCTGTTCCCGAGGTTCCAGGACCGCCTCGGTGGCATGCGCGACTACCTCGAACCGGCCGCCGCCATGCAGAAGCTCGCCGGTAACTCAGGCGTCACGGTCACCTACTACCCGTCCGGCCCGCTGCTGGAATATCTGCCGGCCCGCCTTGCCACGCCGCCGACCAACGCGCAGGCCCTGCTCGACTGGGCCAGGGCCAATCCCAAGAAGTTCCAGTACGCCCGGCCGGCCAACTCCGGCCCCGGCCGGACGTTCCTGATGGGACTGCCCTACATCCTCGGCGACACCAACCCCAAGGACCCCACCGCGGGGTGGGACAAGACCTGGGCCTTCCTCAAGGAGCTGGGCCAGTACGTGGACTACTACCCGTCCGGCACCACCGAGACGATGAAGAACCTCGCCAACGGCACGGCGCACCTGATCGTCAGCACGACCGGCTGGGACATCAACCCCCGGGTGCTGGGCACGGTGCCGAAGGAAGCCAGGATCACCCCGCTCGACGGCTTCCACTGGGTCACCGACGCGCACTACGCCGTGCTGCCCAAGGGCGTCTCGACCGACACCCAGGCGGCGGTGCTGGCCCTGCTGGCGTTCATGCTCACTCCCGAGCAGCAGGCCAAGGCGTACGACGAGGGCTACTTCTACCCGGGCCCGGCGGTGAAGGACGTCGGGCTCGCCTCGGCGCCGCAGAAGAGCCAGGACGCGATCCGGGAGTTCGGCCGCCCCGAGTACGAGGCGCTGATCGCCGGGCACCCGACCGAGGTGCCACTCGACGCGAAGAGCCTCGTGGCCGCGTTCAACCGCTGGGACCGCGAGATCGGCGGCGGGAAGGTCAAGCAGGGATGAGCGCCTTCTCCCAGCTGCGGTTGGACGGGGTGTCCCGTCGGTTCGGCGGCCAGGACGCGCTCACCGACCTGGACCTCACCATCGAGACGGGCGAGTTCATCGCTCTGCTCGGCCCGTCCGGCTGCGGCAAGTCGACGGCCCTGAACTGCCTGGCCGGGCTCCTGCCGTTGACCCGAGGGAGCATCTGGCAGGACGAGCGGCGGATCGACACGCTGCCGCCGGAGCGCCGGGGCTTCGGCATGGTGTTCCAGAGCTACGCCCTCTTCCCGCACCTGACGGTGCGGGCGAACATCGCCTTCGGACTGCGCATGCGGCGACTGCCGAAGGAGGAGACGCGCCGGCGTACGGCGGAGGCGGTGCGGCTGGTGCGGCTCGAGGACCACGTCGACAAGTTGCCCGGTCAGCTGTCCGGTGGTCAGCAGCAACGCGTCGCCATCGCCCGCGCCGTCGTGTTCGAGCCGTCGCTGGTCCTGATGGACGAGCCGTTGAGCAACCTCGACGCCAAACTGCGGCTGGAGATGCGGACCGAGATTCGCCGGCTGCACCAGTCGCTGGGGCTCACCACCGTCTACGTCACGCACGACCAGGAGGAGGCGCTCTCCCTGGCCGACCGGCTGGTGGTGCTGCGGGAGGGGCGGGTGCAGCAGATCGGGTCACCGCGCGAGCTGCACACCCGCCCGGCGAACTGGCACGTCGCCGACTTCATGGGCTACCGGAACCTGTGGCGGGGCCGGGTGGTGCGGCGCGACGGCACCCGGGCCACCGTCGAGTCGTCCGGTCAACGCCTGCTCGGCGAGGCCGTCGGGGACCTTGCCGACCACGAGGACGTGGTGGTCGCGGTACGCCCCGAGGACATCCGCGTCGACGGGGCGGGGGAAACCGCCAACGCGCTGTCGACGACCATCGAGGTGGTGGAATATCAGGGCCGCGAGTTGGCGGCCGAGGCGCGTAGCGACACGGGCCAGCCGCTGCACCTGCGTACCGAGCAGCGGATCGCGCCCGGTGACCAGGTCAAGCTCGCCATCGACCCGCAGCGGCTGCTCGTTTATCCCGCCGGCCCGACGGCGGAGACCGACGGCCTCGTGGGCACCCCGGTGGCGACGCCGTGAGCGCCGCCGGACCCGGTCGACCGTTGGCGCACTGGCAACACCGACTCGCCGAACGGGGCATCGACCGTCAGCTCATCCTGCTGGTCCCGGCGCTGGTCTTCGTCATCGCACTGTTCCTCTACCCGTTCTTCTACGGACTGTCGCTCTCGTTCCAGCCGACCGACGGCGGGCCGTTCAGCGACTACGCCAGGTTCTTCTCCGACGCCTACGAGCGGGGCACGATCTGGATCACGCTGCGGATCGCGCTGCCCGCCGCGCTCCTGAACGTCGTCGCCGCCGTCCCGATCGCGTACCGGATGCGCGGCCGGTTCCGGGGCAAGCGGTTGGTCACCACGCTGCTGGTCGTGCCGATCACCCTCGGCACCGTCCTCACCGCCCAGGGGCTGCTGAACTTCCTCGGCCCGACCGGTTGGTTCAACAGGACCCTGCTCGCCACGCACCTCGTCGACGAGCCGGTACGACTGACCCACAACTACTGGGGCGTGTTCTTCTCGCTGGTGATCACCGGCTTTCCGTTCGCGTTCCTGCTGGTGCTCTCCTACCTATCCGGGATCGACCCCACCCTGGAACGGGCGGCCGCGACGTTGGGGGCGGACTGGCGTCGCCGGTTCACGCGGATCACCCTTCCGCTGCTGATGCCGGGGCTGGCCATCACCTTCTGCCTGACGTTCGTGCTGGCGTTCAGCGTGTTCCCGTCGGCCGTCCTGGTCGGCAACCCGGCCGGTGAGACACGGGTCATCTCCCTCGCTGCCTACCAGGCGGCGTACGAGCAGTACGACTACCCGTACGCGTCGGCGATCGCCATGATCATGGGTTTCGTCGAGCTGGTCGTCATCGCGGTCGTGCTGGCCGCCCGCAGCCGGTTCTACACCGGCGCCACCGGAGGCAAGGGCTGATGGCTTCGATCACCCAGGCGCCACCGGCGCGACCCCCCGCCACCGACGACAGGCGTCGGCGTGTCACCGCGCGGCCGGCCGCCTGGATTGTGTGGGGCGTCGTCATCTTCTTCTTCCTCAACCTGCTGGGCGTCGTGGCGTCGGTGCTGGTCAGCTCGTTCGGCCAGCGCTGGTTCGACACCTGGCTCCCGGACGGCTACACCACGAGCTGGTACGGCCGGGCCTGGGAGGAGTTCGCGCTCCTGCAGGTCATCGTCGTGACGCTTGAGGTCTCGGTTCTCGTCGTGGGCCTCTCGCTGCTGATCGGTGTGCCGGCGGCCTACGTCCTCGCACGGCGGTCCTTCCCCGGCAAGCGGCTGATCTTCCTCGTGTTCCTGCTGCCCATCCTCATGCCCCCGATCACGTACGGCATCCCGCTGGCGACAGTCCTCTACAAGTTCGGGTTGGCCGGGAACATGTCAGGGGTCGTGCTCGCCAACCTCGTACCGTCGGTGCCCTTCGTCATTCTGACCATGACCCCGTTCATCGAGCAGATCGACCCGCGCATCGAGAGCGCCGCGCGCATGTGCGGCGCGGGTCTGCGCACGGTGTTCCTCCGGGTCCTCACGCCGTTGCTCGTGCCGGGCATCCTCGCCTCCGCGATCCTCGTCCTCGTCCGGACCGTCGGCATGTTCGAGCTGACCTTCCTGACCGCGGGACCCGACTCGCAGACCCTGGTGGTGGCGCTCTACTACTCGATGTCCGCGTCCGGGATCAGGGCGCAGCAGTCGGTGGACGCCATGGCGGTCATCTACACCTCGATGATGCTGATCCTGCTGGTCGTCGCGCTGCGCTACGTCAATCCGACCCAGCTCGTGGCCCAGGTCAAGGAGGACCCCGAGCACTGAGGCCCGGCGACCGGCCCGGTCAACCGCCCACCACGTCCCGGGACCCCGTGGTGGCCCGCCAGCCGACGCCCGGCCCCGCCGCCACCTCGTCGAGGATTTCGCCCACGCGGCCCACGACCGTGCGGAGTGCGGGCATCTTCGCGCGCAGCCCGCGATAGGTCGTGGCGAGGACCGGGTCGACCGCGACCGGCTCGGCGCGAGCGCCCTCGGGATCGAGCAGGGTGACGGCCCCCTTGAGATCGGCGGCGAGGCCGATCGCGAAGAGCCCGAGCGCGGCCGCGCCGAGGGCGGCGTCGTCGTCCCCGCCCGCCACCCGGGTCGGACAGTCCAGGACCGCGGCCATCACCGCACGCCACAGTGGATGACGAAAGGCGCCGCCGGTCAGCCGAACGCTGCTGATCGGCGTCAGCTCGGCCAGGCGGTCACGGACGCCGCCGAGGTGCAGGCACACACCCTCCAGCGCGGCGCGCACCAGGTGACCTCGGGAGTGCTCGCTCCGCAAACCCAGATACGCGCCCGGGGGGCCGGAACCGGCAGCCGGCGCCGGGTCGGCCAGCAGGTAGGGCAGCATCACGAGGCCGTCGCTGCCTGGGGGAGTACGTTCGGCGAGAGCCAGGAGCTCGGGCGCGGCGAGAGGGTCGTCGGACGCCGGACGCCTGCCGGGTTCGAGGGCGTTACCGGCCCACCGCACGACGTTGCCGCCGTTGTCGACCGTCTCGCCGACCACCCACGCGTCCTCGGTCAGAGCGGCGCTGGAGAAGGTCTCCGCCGGGTCGACGAGTGGAGCCGCGACGACCGTCCGCAGGGCCCCGGTTGCCGCGAGCGTCAGAGCGGCGACGGTGCTGTCGATCGCCGCCACGCCCAGGCTGCTCGACGGGCCGTCACCCGCGCCGACGACGACAGGTGTGCCGGACGGCAGGCCGACCGCCTGTCCCGCCGCCGAGGAGAGCCGCAGCACGCCCGTCGTGGGCAGGACCGGGGGCAGTTGGTTGCCGGAAACCCCGACGAGGTCGAGTACGCCCGCGCTCCACACCCGCCGGTGGATGTCGAACATGCCGGTGCCCGACGCCGATGACAGCTCGGTCACCAACGTCCCGGTCAACCGATGGACCAGGTAGTCCTTCAGGCCGATCCACCACCGCGTCGAGGTGCAGAGGTACGGCTCGTGCCGGGCGAACCAGATGAGCTTGCAGAGCGGGCTTCGGGGGTGCACGGGCGTGCCGGTAACCCGGTGCAGCTCCTGGCTCTGGCCGGAGGCCCGCAGGTCGCGGGCCACCTCCGCGGACCGTGTGTCACGCTCGGTCAGCAGCGGCGTCACCGGGCTGAGTGTCGCGTCCAGCCCGATCACGCCGTACCTGGGAGAGCTGACCGCGAGGGCGACGACCTCCGCCCCGGCGGTGTCGGCGACACACGCGGACACCGCCGCCAGGGTGGCCGCCACCAGTACGTCGGGGTCCTGTACCTGCCAGCCGGGCAGCGGTTGGAGCAGCGGGTACGCGCGTGTCCGGACGTGTCGGGCGGTGCCGTCCAGCGCGAACGCGCCCGCCCGCACGGCGGTGGTGCCCACGTCGACCCCGAGGATGACACGACGCTCCGGCCCCATGAGCACATGGTCGGGCGGCTTTCGGCGGGTGGGCAAGCGGTTGCGCACAGTTGTCGTGTCGTGTGGCTGAGTTGGCACCGCTGTTCGTCCCGGCGAGCCAGCACCTCCCTGAGCGCCGTCGACAGTGCTCACCGGCGGCGTGGCGCGACCAGCCCCGACTCGTACGCCCACACGACGAGCTGGGCACGGTCACGGCAGTGCAGCTTCGTCATCGCCCGGTTCACGTGCGTCTTGGCGGTCAACGGACTGATCACCATGCGCAGGGCGATCTCGTCGTTGGTCAGCCCCCGGGCGACGAGCGCGACGATCTCCTGTTCGCGGGCGGTCAGCACGTCACGGCCCGCCGCCGGCACGGCCGGTGGTGGGCCGGCCACGAACTCGCTGATGAGCGTACGGGTGACGGCCGGCGCGAGCAGCGCGTCGCCGCGTGCCACGACGGCGACGGCCTGCAACAGGTCGGTGGGGTCGGCGTCCTTGAGGAGGAAACCGCTGGCGCCCGCTCGGAGGGCGGCGAAGACGTACGAGTCGAGCCCGTAGTTCGTGAGGATGAGGATCCGGATCGCAGCGAGGTCGGGGTCCGCGGCGATGTGCCGCGTCGCCTCGATGCCGTCGAGCCCCGGCATCTGCACGTCCATCAGCACGACGTCGGGGCGCAGGCGTCGCGCGAGCTGCACGGCCGACGCGCCGTCGGTGGCCTCGCCGACGACCTCCAGGTCGTCCTCGGCCTCCAGCAGCGCCCGGAACCCGGCGCGCATCAGCGCCTGGTCGTCGGCGAGCAGAACCCGGATCATGCCGACTCGTTCAGGGGGAACGTGGCCCGCACCCCGAACCCGTGGTCGTCGTGGGCGGCAGCGTGCAGCGTGCCGCCCAGTCCGGTGACCCGTTCCCGCATACCGCGCAGTCCCACCCCCGGTGTCGGCGGCCGCGCCGGCGACGCCTGCCCGTCGTCGGTGACCGCGACGGTCAGCCCGGCCGGGGCGTACTCGACGTGGACGTGCGCGCTCGCGGAGCCGGCATGGCGGGCCACGTTTGTCAGGGCCTCCTGGATGACCCGGTAGCCGGCCTGGTCGACCTCGTCGGGCAGGTGCCGGGGCCGGCCGGTGACGGTGACCTGGACCGGCACGCCGACCGCCCGGGTCCGCTCGGCGAGCTCGTCCACCCGGGCCAGTCCGACGCGGTCGTCGTCGGGTGCGCGCAGGACGTCGAGGGTGGTGCGTAGTTCCCTCATCGCGGCGCCGCTGGCCTCCTGGATCGCCAGCAGCGTGGCCGACGGTTCCTCGCCGTGTTTGCGGGCCAGGTGCACGGCGATCCCGGCCTGCACCTTGATCACCGAGATGCTGTGGGTGAGGGAGTCGTGCAGGTCGCGGGCGATGCGCAGACGCTCCTCCCCGGCACGTCGCAACGCCATCTCCTCGCGGGTGCGTTCGGCCTCGATGGCCCGCTGTTCGACCTGCTCCAGGTACGCCCGGCGTTGCCGGCCGACCAGCCCGGCGACGTTGGCCGCCACGAACCAGCCCAGTAGCAGGGCCGTCCGCTCGACGATCAGCTGGTTGGGCCGGTCGACCGCCGCCACCGAGATGTCGCGGGCCAGGAAGCCACCGAGAAAGGCGAGGCTGGCCACGGCGGCGGCCGCTCGGCGACCCCGCCAGGCGGCGAGGTAGACCACGCCGAGGACGGGAAACGCGGCGGACACCCCTGAGTGCACCCGGACGTGCAGGGCCAGCATGGTGGCGGTCACCACGCCCAGCGCGACCACCGGGTACCGCCGGCACACCGCCAGGGCCGCGGCCATGGCGAGGACGAGGGCGACGTCGAGGGCCCCGACGGGCGCGGCGTCCGGCGCGAGCGCGGCGTTGCCGAGCAGGAGGCCGCCGAGGGCGAGGCCACTGAGGGCGTACGGCAGGTCGCGGCGCATGGTCGCACTGTAGAACGGCAGTCGTTGGTGGAGCATCCCGCGCGCGCGGTAGATCAGGCGTACCACGGGCGTGGTATCGCGCCGGGGCAAGTGTCTGCGGCGGCACGACGTTTTCCCAGCCCGCCACGGCAAGCATCGAACCCATGACATACCGCTTCTTCACCCCCGTCCCCCCGAAGGCGGCCACCGGGCGCACCGCTGAGGTCTACCAGCAGTCGCGGGACGACTTCCTCGGGCCGCTGCCCACCTTCCAGGTGCTCTCGGCCGTACCCGAGGTGCTGGCCGCGACCTGGTCGCTGCTGCGCGAGGCCCTGCTCGCCGGGGACACGTCCCGGGTCGAGCGTGAACTCGTCGCGGCGGCCGTGTCCCGGGCCAACCGCTGCCAGTTCTGCGTAGACGCGCACGTGTTGCTGCTGCACGCCCTGGGCGAGCACGGGCTGGCCGAGGTCGTCGCTCGGGGCGGGACACCATCCGACCCGAGGTACGCCGAACTCGTCCGCTGGGCCCAGGCCAGCCGCAGCCCCCGCGCCGCCGACTGGAGCAGCGCGTACGCCCCGGAGGTCACCGGCACCCTGCTCGCCTTCCACTTCGTCAACCGGATCGTCTCGGCGCTGCTCGATCCCGACCTGCTCCCTGGCGGCCTGCAACGCTCCCCGCTGGTGCGTTCGGTCGGCGGCCGGTTGTACGCCAGGGCCGCCCGGGAGCGCAAGGAACCCGGACGCAGTCTCCCGCTCCTGGATGCCGGTTCGACGCCGCCGCCGGCCTGGGCGGGGGACAGCCCGGTCGGTGTGGCCTACGCGTCGCTGCGTTCGGCCGCCACCCGGGGCGGGGACCTGCTGGGCGACGTGGCCCGCCAGACCGTGACGGCCACCGTGCGCTGGGAGGACGGGCGGTTCCCGGCCCGGCCCGCGGACTGGGCCGTCGACCTGGTCCGGGATGTGCCCGGCAGGGATCGCATCGGCACCCGGATCGCGTTGCTGGCGGCGTTCGCGCCCAGCGCGGTAAGCGTGGGGGACGTCGCCCTCTGGCGACTGTCGCACCCCGCCGACGCCGACCTCGTCGCTCTGGTCGCCTACGGGGCGATGACGGCCACCGACCACGTTGCCCAGGCCCTGGCCTCGGCGCACCTCCAGGAGGGTCACCGTGCGTAAGGCATTCGTCGTCAGTGCCGCCCTGCTGCTCGTCGCGTTCGCAATCCAGTTCATCCTCGCCGCCGTCGGCGCGTTCACGAAACCAGGGGGCGACGGCGCGTACGCCCTGCACAGCGTCAACGGCATGGCCGTCATCCCCGTCCTCACAGTGCTCACCGTCCTGTTCGCCGCGCTGGCGAAGGCGCCCGGCCGACTCGTCGCATGGTCGGTCCTGCCGCTCGGCCTCGTCGTCGTGCAGGCGCTGCTCGCCATGCTCGCCAACGCCTCCACCGACGCCGCGGGCGTCAGCACCGCGTTCGGCCTGACCCTCGGCGGGTTGCACGCGCTCAACGGCATCGTCGCGGTGCACGTCGTGGTCGGTGTCCTGCGGGCCGCGCGGAGGCTGGGCGTTCCGCTGCCGGTGGGCGACACCCGCGAGGCCGTCCGCGAGGGGGAGCCGGCATGACCACCGGCTCACTGCTCGTGGCGGACCTGGTGCTCGCGGTCCTCGCCGTCGGCGGATGGCTGGGCGGCGGCGCGGCGGCGGCCG
This sequence comes from Micromonospora sp. DT43, assembly GCF_049841645.1. NCBI lineage: Bacteria > Bacillati > Actinomycetota > Actinomycetes > Micromonosporales > Micromonosporaceae > Micromonospora > Micromonospora sp. DT43. The sequence goes on from NZ_JBNCKR010000010.1 coordinate 123,632, forward strand.
CCCGACGCCGTCCGCTCGCACTCGGGCTGGCCGCCGTCGCGCTGCTCGCCACGGTCGGCCGTGCGATCACTGTGGTCGCGCTCGCCCGCGCCGGCTGGTGGTTCGCCGCCGAGAAGGTCCTCGTCGCCGCGCCCCTGTCGCTCGCGGCGGTGGTCGTCGCCGGGCCTCGGCTGCTGCGGGCCGCGGGTGACATCCGGTCCGTCGCGGTCCCGCTCCTCTTCGCCGGGTACGCCATGAGCGGCGCCCTGCTCGTGACGATCCTGCACGGCTATCCGGCGTCGGCGTCGGCGGGGCTGCTCGCGGTCGCCGGGGTCGGCACGGCGACGGCGGTCTCGTGGCGCTTCCTCGACGCGCGTCCGTCCCGGACCGTGTCCCGGGTGGCAGTCGTGGGGACGGTCGCGGCGCTGCTGGCCGGAACCGGGCTGGCCGTCGCGCCGGGCGCCGCGCCCGCCGTACCGCATTCTCATGGCTATCCACAGGTCCGGACCTCCGACGAGCCCACCCGGCGGTTCACCCTGACGGCCGGGACCGCCACGGTGCGCGTGGGCGGTCGCGACGTCGCCGCGTGGGCGTTCAACGCGCAGGTGCCCGGGCCGGAGCTGACCGCCACCGTCGGCGACGTCGTCGAGGTGACGTTGCGCAACCGGGACATCGGGCGGGGCGTCACCCTGCACTGGCACGGGTACGACGTGCCGAACAGCCAGGACGGCGTACCCGGGGTGACGCAGGCGGCCGTGCGGCCCGGCCAGGAGTTCGTCTACCGGTTCCGTGCCGACCAGGCCGGGACGTACTGGTACCACACCCACGCGGTGTCCGACGTCGGTGTGCGGATGGGCCTCTACGGCGTCCTGGTGGTGCGTCCGGGGCCACCGACCGGTCTCGACGTCACCGTGCCGGTGCACACCCTGGCGGGTCGTCCGCTGCCGGCGGCGAGAGTGGAGCGCGTCGAGGCCGGCGTGCCGGTCCGGCTGCGCCTGATCAACACCGACAACACGACGCATCGCTACGCCCTGGCCGGGACCGCTTTCCGGGTCGCCGCGATCGACGGCTTCGATCTGACGGGTCCGACGCCGCTCGCGGACACCGCCGTGCTGATCCCGGCGGGGGGCCGCTACGACCTGACGTTCACCGCGCCCGCCACCCCGGTGGCCCTGTTCGTCGACGGGCGGGCGGTCTACTCCACCGGGGAGGTGTCGACGGCGACCGGCGGGTGGCCCGTCCTGGACCCGCTCACCTACGGCGCGCCGGCGCCGGCGCCGTGGACCCGGTTCGACAGGGAGTTCACCCTCGTCCTCGATCGTGGCCTCGACCTGCACGGGCTGCTTCCGCGCTACGCCCACACGGTGAACGGCGCGGCCGATCCGGACATCCCGCCGCAGGTCGTGCGCCGAGGCGACGTCGTCCGGTTCACGATCGTCAACCGGTCGCAGACCGTGCACCCGTGGCACCTGCACGGCCACCACGTCCTCGTGCTGTCCCGCACCCGGAAGGCGGCGGTCGGCAGTCCGTTGTGGCTGGACTCGTTCGACGTCCGGCCGGGGGAGGTGTGGGAGGTGGCGTTCCGGGCCGACAACCCGGGGATGTGGGCCAACCACTGCCACAACCTGGGGCACGCCGACGCCGGGATGACGCTGCACCTGATGTACTCGTGATCTCCCGCGCCGTCCCCGGTCTCGGCCCGGCCCTGGCGGGCGCGCCCCGCATGGGCGTGCGCGGCACCCGGCCCCGTCGCGTGGCGGCGGGGCCGGGTGTCGGTGCGCGGGGTCGGTCGGGATCAGCCGGTGGTGCAGGTGACCGTCGGCCAGTTCCAGTTGCCGTTGGCCATGACCGTTATCCCGAAGTTGTTGCCGTTGCCGTTGGGTCGAGCGGTGACGGTGCCGCTGGTGCCGCTGACGGAGGCGTTCCAGCTGTTCTGAATGCTCTGGCCGCCGCCGAGGCCGAGGCTGACGACCCAGTTGTTGGTGCCACTGACCGCGACGTTGAGGTTGAAGCGGTCGCCCCACTGCTGACCGGCGGAGATCGTCGCGTTGCAGTTGCCGTTCCCGGGGTTGCCGGTGGTGGGCCCGGAGGTGGGCCCGGAGGTCGGGTTGCCGCCGCTGCCCTCGCGGACGGTGACGTCGGAGCTGCCGCTGCTCTGATAGCCCTCGGTGGCCATGATCTGGTACGCGTGGTTGGTGCCGAGGTTCAGGCCGGCGCGGGCCCAGGCGTCGAAGTGGTTGGCGGTGGTGATGGTGCCACTCGAACGCTTCTGCTGGCGGACGCTCCAGTACTGGTAGAACGTCTGGTTGCCGTCGATCGACGGGGCGTTGACCCGCTGGCTGCGCAGGATGTCGTAGGTGCCGCCGTCAGTGGTCACCGTGCCCATCCGCTGGGCGCCGCTGCTCGGGTTGTAGCTGCCGAAGTTCTCCACCACGTAGTACTCGATGAGCGGGTTGCGCGTCCATCCGTACAGGGCGAGGTAGGTGTTGTTGTTGCCCGGGTTGTAGGTGGCCGAGTAGCTGACCGTCCGCCGCGAGCCGGTGGCCCAGCCCTTGCCGCCGACCCAGTTGTTGGTGCTGCGGTCCCAGCTGCTGGAGTACCGGCCGTCGGCGCGCAGCGTCATGCTGGCGTTGCCGCCGTCCTTCCAGAAGGAGAAGTAGTAGCCGTTGTGGGTGCCGGTCAGGCTCGAGGTGAGCGTCCGGTCGGCCTCGGCGTACGCGTTGGTGGCGGTCATCGTGCCCGTGACGGCGAGTACGGCCGCGCACGCGGTGCCGAGGAGCAGCCGCAGGCGGCCGCGTCTCCCTGGTCTGGTGGGGGTGTGGTCGGTGTCGGTCATGGACGTGTTCCTCCTGGTGGTGGCCGGTCGTCCCGTACGACGATCGGAGGAGTGGGTCGGGGTGAATGCCATTGACGGTAATAGAGAGCCGTCGATGGGCACCGTATTGACCCAGTTGTCGTCCTGTCAACACTTTCCGGAAACAATGCGGCAACCTTGCGCCTGTCGCCACTCACCCCCGCGAAGGCATTACCGCCTGGTCAATGATCGGTCACCGGCCAGGCATCGCGCATCGACGGCGTGCCGTACTGATCGCAGGCCGCATTGTCGACACCGAAATTTCCGGAGACTTTCCGGACCGATGATTCCTCCGGGGTGACGCGATCCGGCAGCGGTCAGCGGTTGCGGCGGTGGTGGACGATAAGCGCCACCGCGCAGAGCACCGCCACCAGGCCGAACGCCGAGCCGACCCACGGGTTGTCCACAGCTGTCGACAACACCGCGTTGGCCGCCGCGCTGACGAACAGCACCAGCCACAGCAGCGGACGGAGCGCGCCGCCCGGCTTCTCCGGGGCGGCGACCGGGGTCTCGGCGATGCGATACGGATCTGACATGACTGCCTCCCTCGGCGACGCTTCACGACACCATCGACGCTAGGCCGCCGGCACGGCGGAGACGATCCCGCCAGCTCGACGATCGCCGTACAGCAGGCTGTACTTTCCATGGCGGACCCTGGTCCTGTCGGCGTACGTGGAGCAGGCGTTCGCCACCGAGCTGTTCTCGGTCGGCGCCTCCGGGCTCGGTTACCTGTTGAAGGAGCGGGTGGGCCGGGTCGAGGAGTTCCTCGCCGCCCTGCGTCGCGTGGCGGACGGCGGCAGCGTGATCGACCCGGAGGTGGTGGCGCAGTTGCTCGCCCGCAACCGCCGGCCGGACACGGCGCTGGGCGAGTTGTCGCCGCGCGAGCGTGAGGTGCTGGGGCTGATGGCCGAAGGGCTCGGCAACACGGCGATCGCCGAGCGGCTGTTCGTCACCGACGGCGCGGTGCACAAGTAGCGCCTGCTGTACCCGGACCGGCCAGTCCGCTGGATGGTCGCCGTTCTCCCCGCTCAATAGCGTTTCTGGTGCGCGCAGTTCCTGTTGAGGACACGGAGAGAGGCCACCAGAATGCCCGAGTATCCGGGACCGACCACCGACGCCGCAGTACGCGTCGAACACCTCACCCGGGTCTACGAGACCGGCCAGACGCGGGTCACCGCGCTGGCCGGGATCGACGCCGAATTCGGCCGGGGGACCTTCACCGCGGTGATGGGTCCGTCCGGCTCCGGCAAGAGCACCCTGCTGCAGACCGCCGCCGGTCTCGACCGGCCCACCTCCGGCCGGGTCGTTCTCGGCGGCACCGACCTGTCGCGGCTGTCCGAGACCCGCCTCACCGAACTGCGACGCACCCGGATCGGGTTCGTCTTCCAGGCGTTCAACCTGATCGGCGCGCTCACCGTCGAGGAGAACATCGTGCTGCCGCTGCGCCTGGCCGCGGTCCGTCCGGACCGCGCCTGGCTGAACCGGGTGGTCGACCGGGTCGGCCTCGCCGACCGGCTGCACCACAGGCCTGCCGCGCTCTCCGGCGGCCAGCAGCAACGGGTGGCGATCGCTCGGGCGCTGGCCACCCGCCCCGAGGTGATCTTCTGCGACGAGCCCACCGGGGCGCTCGACACGCAGACCGCGGGGGAGGTGCTGACACTGCTGCGGGCGGTCGTCGACGAACACGGGCTGACCGTGGTGATGGTGACCCACGATCCGGTCGCCGCGTCGTACGCGGACCGGGTCCTCGTGTTGGCCGACGGCCGGATCGTCGCCGACCTGCCGCAGATCGGTGCGGCTGGCATCGCCGAGCACCTGGCGTCGCTGGACCGGCGGGTCGTCCGATGACGGGGCTCGCCGCTCGGCTGCTGCGGCACCGCACCGGCCCGGCCGCCGCCACGCTGCTCGCCCTGATCGCCGGGGTGCTGATCCTGGTCGCCATGGGCACGCTCGTCGAGTCCGGGCTGCGCTTCCGCCCGGAGCCCCGGCTCTGGGTGACGGCGGATCTGGTCGTCGCCCACCGCACGGTCAGCCACACGATCAAGGAGTTCGACGGCGGCACCACGACCAGCGCCGTCGCGCTGCCCGAGGGCGGCACTGTGGACGCGGCAGTGGTGGAGGAGATCCGGCGGCTGCCCGGGGTCGCCGCCGTGAGCGGCGACGACCGGGTGCTGATCGGCTCGCCGGCCGCCGTGGGGCACGGCTGGGGCACGTACACCTTCGCCGGTCGTCCGATCACCGCCGGGGTCCCGCCGCGAGCCGACGACGAGGTGGTGGTCGACGTCCGACTCGGCACGGCCCCGGGTGACAGCATCGACCTGGTCGTCGGCGGAACCAGCCGGTCGTACCGCGTGAGCGGGACCGCCGCGACCGGCACGGCCGCCGTGTTCTTCACCGACGCCCAGGCCGCGCGACTGTCCGCGCACCCCGGCCGGGTGGACGCGATCGGAGTGCGGGTGGCCCCCGGCGCCGACCGCGGGGCGGTCCGCGACGCGGTCGGCCGGCTCGCCTCGGCGGCCGACGTCACGACGTACGCCGGAGCGGATCGCGGCGAGGCCGAGCAGTCCGCGAACCTGGCGGCCCGCTCGCTGCTGATCGAGGTCGGGTCGGCGTTCGGCGGGTACGTCATCCTGTTGATCGTCTTCGTGGTGGCCGGCACGATCGGACTGTCCGTCCGGCACCGCCGCCGCGATCTGGCGCTGCTGCGCGCCATAGCGGCCACCCCGGGCCAGATCCGCCGCCTGCTGGTCGGCGAGGCCGCGCTGCTCGGCCTGGTCGCCGCCGTGGTCGGCGCGCCGGCCGGCCTGCTGGCCGCCCGCTGGGTGCACGGTGAGCTGGTCGGGCGCGGCTTCGTCCCGGCGGACTTCCCGATGACCGGTGGCCTGTTCGCGGTGCCGGCCGCGGTGGGTACGGCCCTGCTCGTGGCGGTGCTCGCCGCGCTGCTCGCCGGGCGCCGGGTGGCCGGGATCAAGCCGGTCGAGGCGCTGGGTGAGATCGCCGTGGAGCCTCGGCGCAGCGGGCGGGTGCGGCTCGTCGCCGGGGTGCTGACGCTCGTGGCGGCCGGGACCTCGGGGGTGTTCACGCTCGGCGGCACCGGTTCGACAGCGGCGCTGGCCGGCGCGGTCGGCATGCTCTACCTGTTCGTCATCGCGGTGGCGCTGCTCGCGCCGAGGATCAACGCGCAGGCGGCGCGACTGCTCACCCGGGTGCTGCCCCGGATCTGGGGGGTCAGCGGCTACCTGGCCGCGGCCAACCTGCGGGCCAACGCGCAGGGCATGGCGACCGTGTTGACCGCGCTCGTCCTGTCGGTCGGGTTCGGCGGCTCGGTCTGGTTCCTGCAGAACAACCTGGAGCGGCAGACCATCGGGCAGAGCAGCACGGGAACGCTCGCCGAGCGTGTGCTTACCGCGCCGGGCGGGCTGCCAGCCAACGCGGCGGGGGAGGTCCGCGAACTGGCCGGGGTGCGGGCGGCCACCGGTGTGCGGCGTACGCAGGTGGTGGTGCGGTCGTTCGACGGGATCGAACCGGTCGCCGCGCAGGCCGTCGACCCGCTGGGGATCACCGCCACAATGGACCTCGACGTGCGCGAGGGTAACCTCGCCGACCTGGGTGCGGGCACTGTCGCGCTGTCCGCGACGCAGGCGTCCGCGTCCGGCTGGCACGTCGGCGACCAGGCCGAACTCTGGCTGGGTGACGGAACGCCGAGCACGCTGAGGGTCATCGCGGTCTACGGTCGCGGCCTCGGCTTCGCCGACGTCACACTGGCCGCGGAGACGGTCGCCGGGCACACCGCCGGCGCCACCGACGACGAGATCCTCGTCCGCGCCGGACCGGACGCCGACGCCGCGCTGGCGGCCTGGTCGGCAGCGCATCCGGGCAGCGCCGTGCTCGACGCGGCCACCCGTACCCGGCTGATCGGCATCGACCTGGCGATCGGCGCCTGGCTGAACCGGCTGCTGATCGGCGTACTGGTGGGGTACGCGGCGCTGGCGGCCGCGACCACGATGGTGCTGGCGGCGCTGGCCCGTCGTCGTGAACTGGCGCTGCTGCGACTGGTCGGGCTCACCCGCCGGCAGATCCGGAGGATGGTCCACGTCGAACAGGCTGGGCTGCTGGGCACCTCGGTGCTGATCGGCGCGACGATCGCGGCGCTCACCCTGGGCGCGGTCGTCAACGCGCTGACCGGCAGCCCGATCCCGTACGTCCCGCCGCTCGGCTGGGTGGTGGTGCTCGGCGGCGCGACGCTGCTCGCGCTGGCGACCACTGTGTGGCCCGTCCGGCGGCTGCTCCGAATCCCGCCGATCGACAACATCGGGATAAAGGAGTAGGACCCGCGTTCCGTTGGTGCGGCCCATCCCGGTTCAGGCATGGGCCGCACCAGGCGCGGCTGACGTCACAGTTTCCGCTGTTCGTGCCCGGCCGTGTGGCCCGTGTCATAGCCTGGGTGGTCGGTGGCCTCCGGCCGTGGACGACGCCAACCGTAAACTTGATTTATTCCAAAAGAGCGGACTACTGTCGTCCCGTGACGTCCGACCTCGAGGCGCAGCTGCGAGCCGCCTCGCTGCGCGTGACCCGGCCCCGACTGGCGGTGCTCGCGGCCCTGCGCGATCACCCCCACGTCGGGACCGACGCGGTGATCGCGCTGGTGCGGGCCGAACATCCCACGGTGTCCCACCAGGCGGTGTACGACGTGCTGCGGGTGCTCACCGACGCCGGTCTGGTCCGCCGCATCCAGCCGGCCGGCGCCACCGCCCGCTACGAGTCCCGCGTCGCGGACAACCACCACCATGTCGTGTGCCGCTCCTGCGGCGCCATCGCCGACGTCGAGTGCGCCGTCGGTCACGCCCCCTGTCTCACCGCCTCGAACGACCACGGGTTCGTGGTCGACGAGGCGGAGGTCGTCTACTGGGGCACCTGTCCCGGTTGCGCGGCCGCCAGCATCTCCCAGTGATCCGCCAGTTCGGAAGGAAGTACATGAGCGACACCCAGGACAACGGTCCCACCAGCGCGCAGGGCGTGGACCAGAAGGCCGCTGCCGGCTGCCCGGTCGCGCACGACTCGGTGACCGCGCACGGCAGCGAGAGCGAGAACCCGGCGATCGACTCGCCGACCCCGAAGACCGGCGGTCGTCCGCGCACCAACCGGGACTGGTGGCCCAACCAGCTCGACCTCTCGGTGTTGCACGCCCACTCGTCGAAGGGCAACCCACTGGGTGCGGACTTCAGCTACGCCAGGGAGTTCGCCAAGCTCGACGTCGAGGCCCTCAAGCGCGACATCACCGAGGTCCTCACCACCTCGCAGGACTGGTGGCCGGCCGACTTCGGCCACTACGGCGGCCTGATGATCCGGATGAGCTGGCACGCCGCCGGCACGTACCGCATCGAGGACGGCCGCGGTGGCGCCGGCGACGGCGGTCAGCGGTTCGCCCCGCTCAACAGCTGGCCGGACAACGCCAACCTGGACAAGGCCCGCCGGCTGCTGTGGCCGGTCAAGCAGAAGTACGGCCAGCAGATCTCCTGGGCCGACCTGCTCGTGCTCGCCGGCAACGTCGCCCTGGAGTCGATGGGCTTCAAGACCTTCGGCTTCGGCTTCGGCCGCGAGGACGTGTGGGAGCCCGAGGAGATCTTCTGGGGCCCGGAGGACACCTGGCTCGGCGACGAGCGGTACGCCTCCGAGAAGGAGATGGCGGCCGGCGTCGGCTCGACCGAGATGGGTCTGATCTACGTCAACCCGGAGGGCCCGCGCGGTAACGCGGACCCGGCGGCGGCGGCGCACTTCATCCGGGAGACCTTCGGCCGGATGGCGATGAACGACGAGGAGACCGTCGCCCTCATCGCCGGTGGTCACACCTTCGGCAAGACCCACGGCGCCGCCGTGGCCGACAGCCACGTGGGCCCGGAGCCCGAGGGCGCCCCGATCGAGGCGCAGGGCCTCGGCTGGCTGAGCACCCACGGCAGCGGCAAGGGCGGCGACACGATCACCAGTGGTCTCGAGGTGACGTGGACCGACGTACCGACGCAGTGGAGCAACCGCTTCTTCGAGATCCTCTTCGGCTACGAGTGGGAGCTGACCACCAGCCCGGGCGGCGCGAAGCAGTGGGTCGCCAAGGACGCCGATTCGATCATCCCGGACCCGTTCGACCCGGCGAAGAAGCACCGGCCGACGATGCTCACGACCGACCTGTCGCTGCGCGTCGACCCGGCGTACGAGAAGATCTCCCGCCGCTTCCTGGAGAACCCCGACCAGTTCGCGCTGGCCTTCGCCAAGGCGTGGTACAAGCTGCTGCACCGCGACATGGGCCCGATCGAGCGGTTCCTCGGGCCGTGGGTGGCCGAGCCGCAGCTCTGGCAGGACCCGGTGCCGGCCGTCGACCACGAGCTGGTGGGTGACGCCGACATCGCCGCGCTCAAGTCGACGATCCTGAACTCCGGCATCCCGACCGACCAGCTGGTCTCCACCGCCTGGGCGTCCGCGGCGAGCTTCCGGCACACCGACAAGCGCGGTGGCGCCAACGGCGCCCGGATCCGCCTGGAGCCGCAGCGCAACTGGGAGGTCAACCAGCCCGAGCAGCTCGCGTCGGTGCTGAGCACCCTGGAGGGCATCCAGCAGGAGTTCAACGCCGCTGGTGGTGCGAAGATCTCGCTCGCCGACCTGATCGTGCTGGCCGGCTCGGCCGCTGTCGAGAAGGCGGCCCGCGACGCGGGTGTCGAGGTGACAGTGGCGTTCCGGCCGGGCCGCACCGACGCCACCCAGGAGCAGACCGACGTCGAGTCCTTCCGGGTCCTCGAGCCGCGCGCGGACGGGTTCCGCAACTACCTGCGCGCCGGCGAGAAGACCCAGCCGGAGGTGCTCCTCGTCGACCGTGCGTACATGCTGAACCTGACCGCTCCCGAGATGACAGTGCTCGTCGGCGGTCTGCGGTCGCTCGGCGCCAACACCGGCGGCAGCCGGCACGGCGTTCTCACCGACCGGCCCGGTGTGCTCACCAACGACTTCTTCGCCAATCTGCTCTCCCCGGGCACCCGGTGGAGCGCGTCGAAGTCCGACGAGCACGTGTACGAGATCCGGGACCTGGCCACCGACGAGGTGAAGTGGACCGCCACCGCGGTCGACCTCATCTTCGGCTCCAACTCCCAGCTGCGCGCCCTCGCCGAGGTCTACGCCAGCCAGGACGCGCGCGACAAGTTCGTGCACGACTTCGTCGCGGCCTGGACGAAGGTCATGGAGCTCGACCGGTTCGACATCGCCTGATCCTGCGCACACCGACGAGCCCCGGCCGATCCGTTCGCGATCGACCGGGGCTCGTCCGCGCTCTGCCGTGTTCGGTTGCGTTCCGTCGGCGGCGCGCGGTGCGAGAGGCCGGTGAGTGTCGGACGAGTTTGGGATGCTGTGGCCGTCTATCTGCCGACAGCACCTGACGTGAAGGAGCACACCGCGATGGCGAAGGTCATCTCCACGCTGTTCATCTCGGCCGACGGCGTGGCCGAGATCGATCCCGATTGGCACTTCCCGTACTTCGACGACAACATGGGCCGCGCCGTCACCGAGGACTACGACACCTCCGACGTGCTGCTCATCGGCCGGGTGACCTACGACAGCTTCGCCGGGGCGTGGCCCGACCGGGAGGCGGCGGGTGGTGAGGACGCCGGGTTCGCCAAGCAGCTCGGTGACGTACGCAAGGTGGTCGTCTCCCGTCAGCCGCTGGAGTTCTCCTGGCGCAACTCGGAGATCATCGACGGCGACCTCCCGGCTGCCGTCGCCGCGCTCAAGGCCGACGCCGGCATCAAGGGGATCCTCATCCCCGGGTCGATCTCCGTGGTGCAGCAGCTCCTGGCCGCCGGGCTTGTCGACGAACTGCGCCTGCTGGTGCACCCGGTGGCGGCGCGTAAGGGCCGCCGGCTGTTCGACGATGGCGACACGCCGTACCACCTGCGGGTGACGGCGACCGAGGCGTTCCCGACGGGCGTGCTCCGCGTGATCTACGCGCCGACCGACGCGCCCCGCGCGGCCGGCTACGACGACGTCAAGGAGCAGGTGCCCGCGGGCAGCTAGACGAGCAATTCCTGACCCTGGCTGGGGCGGTGACCGTCGGTAACCTCCGTGGGGGCGGATACGGTCGTGAGCGGTATACCTCAGAGTCATATTCATACCTCTGCGGTATACCGCTCAACAGCACATCGACACGGCGGGCAGCCGCAACCCCAGCCCCGTCTTGAACACCCCACCGGGCGCCTGGCCGGAGCCGGCCTCGCCGCCGCCGCGCGACGAGGCCGGCTCGATCTGGTCCGGCCCACCAGGCGGATGCTGTCGCCGGCCGGTCGCGGTCAGGCGATCGTGCAGGCCGCCCCGTTGAGGGTGAACGAACCCGGCCGTGCGGTGTCGCCGGTGTGCGTGGCCTGGAAGCCGATGGTTACCGATCCGTTCGGTCCGATGCCGGCGTTGTAGGCGACGTTCCTGGCCGTCACCTGTCCGGACGCGGGGGAGTAGGAGGCGTTCCAGCCCGAGGTGATGCTCTGCCCACCCGGCAGGGTGAAGACGAGCGACCAACCGTTGACGGCGCCGGAACCGGTGTTGGTGATGGTGAGGTTCTCGGTCAGGCCGGTGTTCCAGGCGTTGACGGCGGCGCTCACCCGGCACGCGCCGGACCCCGGCGGCGGCGTGGGCGTCACGGTCGGGCTGGGTGTCGTGGTCGGGCTGGGCGTCGCCGTCGGGCTGGAGGTCGCGGGCGGCGCGGTCAGGCCGAAGAAGGCGATGGCGGCGGCGGCCATGCCGCCAGCGGGCAGGCTGTGCCCGGCGCCCTGGATGCTGTACGCCTCGACCTGGACCGTCCCGTTGGCGTCGGCGTACCGCCGTCGGTTCCAGTTAGTCTGCGGCGTGTCGGTGGAGGTGGGTGTCTGGCTGAGCCCGAACACGTTTGTCCACTGCTCGATCGTCTCCTGCAGCAGCGAGTACGGCACGAGGTTGTCGCTGGTGCCGTGCCACAACTGCACGCGCGGGCGGGGGCCGGAGTAGCCGGGGTAGGCCTGACGGACGGCGTCACCCCACTGCTGCGGGGTCCGGTTCATGTTGCCGCCGGTGCACTGGCTGCTCCCGGGTGGGTAGTCGGCCGCGTTGGCGAAGCAGTTGTAGGGGACTCCCATGAACGCCGCGCCGGCTTTGAACACGTCGGGGTAGAGGGCCAGCATGTGGTTGGTCATCATGCCGCCGGACGAGCTGCCGGTGGCGTAGACCCGGTCGGGATCGGCACCGTACTGCTGCTGGGCGTAGCGGACCATCGAGATGATCGACACCGGGTCGCTGCCGCCGCCGCGGCGCTTGGCGGCGTCCGACCAGGTGTCGAAGCAGTTGCCGAATCCGGCCTGCTGGGTCGCGCTCGGGTAGATCACGATGAATCCGTACCTGTCGGCCTGTGCGGCGAACTCGCTGCCGGAGTAGAAGCCGGGCCCCGACCCTCCGCAGCCGTGCATGGCCACCACCACGGCGGGCCTGGCCGGGCGGGTGTCGGGCACGTAGACGTGCATGCGCATCCGCCCCGGGTTGTCGCCGAAGGCGGTCACCTCGGTGAGCGACGCGGCGTACGCGGGCTGGAGCGTGGGTGCCACCAGGCCGGCCGCCGCGAGCGACGTGACCAGGCCGAGCAGCAGTTTCCTTCTGATCTTCACGGGGACGACTCCTTCGATCACCTGTGCGGGGGTACGTGTGGTCGCGCGGCGCTCACGGGTGTGCCCGACTGCCCGTGGTGATCGCGCTTCGCCCACTACGTGTGTGTGCCCTGTTCCCGGCTCCGTACGGCGTCGTATAGCAGATAGTGTTCCTCGCGGTCGCCGAAGTGTCAATCGACGTACCTCAATTGAGCGCGTGGTCGTGGCTGCCGCGGCGGACCCGGCGGCCCGGCGGTCCGTCTACAGTCGGTGGACCGTCCCTGAGCCGAGCCGGGAGCGCCCGTGGCAAGCCCCTTCACCATCGAGGAGATCTATCCCGACGACGGGGGCGACGCGCCGCGGCTGCCCCGGCGACAGGCCGGCAGCTCGCCGCAGGATTTCGCAGTGACCCTGCTGGCCGACTACACCCTGCGCCACCGCGTGCGGATCCCGTCCGCCGCCCTCGTCGCGCTGCTCGCCGAGTCCGGGGTGAGTACGGCCGGCGCGCGTGCCGCGATCAGTCGCCTGACCCGTCGCGGTGTGCTGGAGGGCAGCCGGGAGGGGCGGCGCAGCTCCTATCGGCTCAGCCGCGCCGCCGCCGCGAACCTGTCCAGCGGAGGCAGCTGGATCCTGGCCGCCACCACCGAGGTGTCGGCGTGGGACGGCTGCTGGACGATCGTCGCCTTCTCGCTGCCCCAGGAGCGCAGCACCCAGCGGCGGGCCCTGCGTGGCCAACTCCGCTGGCTCGGGTACGCGCCGCTGTACGACGGGTTGTGGATCTCGCCGTACGACCTGAGCGCGCTGGGCAGGGCGCAGCTCGCCCGCTTCACCCCCGGCGCCGTCACGGTGTTTCGCGGGCCACAGGCCGCACTCGACCTGATCGGCCAGCGCGCTCCGATCGACGCCTGGGACATCGAGGCGATCGGTGGGCACTACGAGGAGTTCCTGCGCCGGTGGACGCCCCTGGTGCCGAAGCTGCGATCCGGGGGCGTCGACGGCGCGGCGGCGGTGCGGGCGCGTACCGAGGTGATGGACACCTTCCGGCGGTTCCCCACCCTCGACCCCCGGTTGCCGCTGGACCTGCTGCCGGCCGGATGGCTCCGACAGCCGGCACGGGAACTGTTCGAGGCCGTCTACGACGGCCTCGCCGAACCCGCCGCGCGCCACGTCCGGTCGGTCGTCGCGCGGTTCGCCGACGGCGCGCAGCCCGGCATCCAGGCGCACACCACAGCCGACCTCCTCGCCGGCGTACGCGATGCGGAACCGCCTCCGGAGCCGGGCGGTGCGTCGGCGACTGTCGAGAGCTGCGCGACCTGATCGGGGGCCGCCGGGGTCTGCCCACCGGCGGCGGGGTGTGTACCTTGTGGAGAACGCGCAGCGCTGGGAGGCCGGATGACGTTACATGGTGCGAACCCCTCGGCGGCCGACCGGATCGACACCTCCGTCGCGCACCCGGCCCGCAGGTACAACTACCTGTTGGGTGGCAAGGACAACTTCGCCGCCGACCGGGAGTCGGGCGACGCGCTCGCGGCCGCGATGCCCACCATCCGGCTCTCCGCAGTGGAGAACCGGATGTTCCTGCAACGCGCGGTGCGCTTCCTGGCGCAGCACGGCGTCCGGCAGTTCCTGGACATCGGGACCGGCATCCCTACCGCCGACAACACCCACGAGGTCGCCCAGGCCATCGACCCGTCCGCACGGGTGGTCTACGTCGACAACGACCCGATCGTCCTGGCCCACGCCCGCGCGCTGTTGTCCAGCACCCCCGAGGGGCGGACGGCCTACCTCGACGCCGACCTGCGGGAGCCGGACACGATCCTCGCCCACCCCGATCTGCGCAGGACACTGGACCTGACCCAGCCCGTCGCGCTGATGCTGGTTGCCATCCTGCACTTCATCCGCGACGACGAGGACCCCAGGGGCATCCTCGATCGGCTCATCACGGCGCTGCCGTCCGGCAGCTACGTGGTCGCCTCGCACGTGACCTGGGAATACCTGCCGCCCGCCGTCACCGCCCAGCTCGAAGCCAACAACCGCGACGGCCGGTTCCAGGCCCGGAGCACCGAGCAGTTCGCGGCGCTCCTCGACGGGTTGGAGCTCGTCGAGCCCGGCATCGTGTCGGTGGCGCGGTGGCACGCCGACGACGCGCCGCAGCCGCGACCGTCCGTGCAGGACGTGTCGTTCAACGCCGCCGTCGCCCGGGTCCGGTGACGACGACCGCCACCGAAGCCGGTGCGACTGTCGCTCAGCGGGTCTTCTTCGTCGGCCGTTTGCGCGGCGGCGTCAGCAGGTCGGCAATCGCCGCGATCGCCGACGGCACGATGCGGTAATACGCCCAGACGCCGCGCTTCTCGCGCTCGATCAGCCCGGCCTCGGTGAGAATCCGCAGGTGATGGCTCACGGTCGGCTGAGAGAGGTTGAGTGGCGCGGTGAGGTCGGTGACCGAGGCCTCGCCCTCCGGGGCGGCCTGGATCAGGCTGAGCAGTCGCAGTCGGGCCGGATCGGCGAACGCCTTCAGCACCCCCGCGAGCCGCTCGGCATCCGCGCGTTTGATCGGCTCACCGGCGAGGGGTGAGATGGCAGGCATGGCAGTCTCGGCAGTTCCCACGACAGCCATCGTTCCACCTACTTGCGGAAAAGAGCAGCGGAACCGGACAAATCCCCGAGCCGATGATGTGCTCTCCGCAACACCAGCGGCTCGGGGCGGCTCACGTGCCAGCGAACAGCTCCCGGGGGAGAGCTGTCTCAGGGCAGGTTGATCGTGTACTCGGCGGTGTGGACCTTCCCGTCGACCTGGAAGTCGAAGAACGCCCGGTACCGGCCGGAGCTGGGGACGGTCAGCCAGAACGCGACAGTCCCGTCGACGAGGTCCTGCTCCGGGTGGACGTGCACGTACCCGAGGTCACCCTCGCGGACCACGACCAGGTGCCCGTACGCGCCGAGGTACCGCTGCGGCTGAACCGGCCCGGCGGCGCCGGTGCGCGTGAGCTGGAAGCGCACCGGCGCCGTCACGCCGGCCGTGGGCGTTCCGGTCATCGACACGGTGAACGGCCCGACCGTCGCCTGCGGCTGGGCCGGTGGCAGGGCGGCCGGGGCGTACGCGCCCGGGACCTGGTGGTCGACGCCCAGCACGAGGGGCACCTGTCGACCGTCGGGAGCGGCGACGGAGAAGTCGGCGAAGACGCGGTAGCCGCCCGGTCGGGCCAGGGTCAGCGGAACGCTCCAGGTGCCGTCGGGCGCCATCGTCGGGTGCAGGTGTTGGTAGCCGCCCAGGTCGCGACCCACCACGATGAGGTGCAACTGCTTCTCGTGCACGACTGCGAAACGCGTCGCCGGCTGCCTGTCCGTCCCGACGATCCGGAACCGGTAGTCCGCGCGTACGCCGGGCGGCTGCGTCCGCTCCAGAGGCTGCAACGTGTAGCCACCGGCGCTCACCGTCGTCCCGGTCGCCAGGGTCTCACCCGCGCTCACGTCGCCAGGATGCGAGTGCGGCCCGGTTCCGGGCGCATGGTCGTGCCCGGTTCCGGCCGACAGGGCCTCCCCGGAGCCGCTCGGCACGCCGCCGGGGGCCGCGGGTCGGCGCGCGTCACCGCTGGGCGACGTGTCGCCGGTGCCGATGCGGGCGAGCCCGAAGCCGGCCAGCAGGGCCAGCACCAACCCACCGACGAGCAGCGCCAGGTGGGTATTGGTCAGCCGTGACCCGCGTACCGCTGTGGTGTCCTGCGTGTCGGGCTGCGACCGCTCGGCGGGCGACGCGTCCTCCGGTGTGGCCAGGGCCTGCGCGGTAGCCGCCGGCCGTGGCGCGGACTCGACCGCGACCGAACTCCGGGCGCCGGCGAGCGCGCCGCTCCCACGTGCCGCGGGTACGACGGCGCCTCGCTGCCGGCCACCGGGACCGCCCGCCGCGCGACTGCCGCCGGTGGTCGCCGGGCTCTTGCGGGTGGTCGCTGCGGTCCTGCCGGCGGCGGACTTGCGTGCCGACGGTGCTCCGCGACCACCCCGGCCGGCCGGGGCCTTCGACGCGCGTGCCCGGCCGGACGGTCGGCCGGCGGGGGGCGTGCGACGACGCCAGACGACGAGCCCCGCCACCGCCGCCAGGGCCGCGATCGCCCCGCCGATCCAGACCACCGCGCCCGGGCCGCTTCCCTCATCCGAGGGCACGGCGGGGGCCGCCTGCGGTGTGCCAGGCGACCCGGCGGGCGCCGCCTGCGGTGTGCCGGGCGACCCGGCGGGTGCGGCCGAGGCCACCGGCTGCTGCCCCGAGGACGCGTGCTGGTCGATGGCGGCCAGCAGCGCGGGGTCGGGCTGCTGGGTCGGCGGTCGCCACCCCTGCGGCGCCTTGGTCGCCCGGCCGGTGTAGCGGAACGTCATCGTGCCGCGCACCGCGTCACCGTCGGAGGCCACCGACAGGTAGCTCACCGAGTACTGGCCGGCCGCCGGCAGGTGCGCGACAGACACCACCGCCGGAAAGCCCGTCGTGTACTCACGAGGCTGGAACTGGCCGTCGACCAGGAAGTACTCCCGCACGGGCTTGGTCAGCGCCTTCGGCTCCCCGTACGTCCAGCCGTTGTCGACACGGACGCCGTTAGGCGCGGTGACAGTGAAGTACGCGTTGGCGCCGACCTTCTCCGTGAAGTAGAGCGCCACCGACGTCAACGGTGCCCGCAGCGTGGCGCCGCTCTCCGGGGTGGACATCGCGAGCGTCCCGTGCGCTGCGGCGGGCTGGGCGGACGCGAGGAGGGTGACCGCCGTGGCGAGGACGAGCGCGAGCAGGCCCGCGACCGGCCGGCCGAAACTCTGGGGGAGACGACGCATCTGAATATCCTCACCGGGGTGAGGCTTTCTTCACAAGAAGCTGATCTTTTTTCCTGAACGGCGAAAGTTGGCAACGCTGCGCACGGCCGATGCCGCGAGAGGCCACGACCGTTGCCGCGGCCTCGACCCCGGGCCACACCGACGCGTGGCCCGGGGTCGTCGCTCAGCAGGTCGCGGGTGGGATGCTCTGCTCGTACTGGAAGACGTTGTGCGGGTCGTACTTCGCCTTGATCTTGCGCAGTCGGTAGAAGTTGGACCCCCAGTAGGCCGACTCCCACTCCGCCATCCCGATGTTCGGCACGTTCACGTAGGCGCCGTCGACGTACGGCCGCAGGGCCTGGCTGAACTCGGCGATCCAGGCCTGGGCGACAGGCGTGAGAGCCTCGCCGCTGTCCGGCTCCCCGCGCGTGCCCCAGCCGACGCCGGGCTCGGAGTAGAAGAGCGCGTCACGATGCGGGAACGCGGAGCCGCCACGCGGTTCGTGCGCCTGCTTCCCCCGGCCGAACGCCTGGAGGAAGAAGTTGCTGTCGTCCGTGGGCGCGTCCTCCATGAAGGCGCGGACCACGCCTATCGCCTTCTTCGGGAACGGCTGGTTGGAGAACTGCGAGAAGAACTTCCAGTTCGCGGGCTCGTCCTCGGTCGGGATCTGGAAGCCGTTGTAGATCTCGCCCCAGCCTCCGGTCTGCACGGTGACCTCGGGGTTACCGATCGACAGGATCGGCTCCAACAGCTTCCTCGCCTCCGCCTCCGGACCGTCGGCGAGCACCGCGAACAGCAGGATCGCGGACTTGTGGATCTCGACCTGGGTCCCCAGGCGGTAGTCGGTGAACGGAGCGATGCGCTGCCAGGTATCGAAGATCTCCTCCAGGTCGGCGAGGCTGTCCCAGGTCGCCTGGACGTAGGCGACGCTGCGCAGCGGCGCCACCCGGTAGGTGAGCGAGGTGACGATCCCGAAGTTGCCGTTGCCCGCGCCGCGTAGGGCCCAGAGCAGGTCCTCGTGGTTGTGCAGGTCCACCTCGATGGCCTTCGCGCCGTTGCTGCCCCACGCGACGACGATCTCCGCCCCGATCAGGCTGTCGCAGGCCATGCCGAGGTAGCGGGTGAGGAACCCGAGACCGCCGCCGAGGGTCGCGCCGGACAGGCCCACGCTTCCCTCTGTTCCGGTCGTCACCGCGAGGTCGTGCTCGCCGAGCGCGGTGACCGCCTCCAGTTGGTTGAGCCCGGCGCCCACCCGTGCGGTACGGCTCGCGTAGTCGATGTGTGTCGACTTCAGCTCGCTCACGTCGATCACGATGCCGTTGTCGACGTTCGACCAGCCCTCGAGGCTGTGCCGGCCGCTGCGCACCCGCAGCGCTACGTCGTTCTGCCGCGCCCAGGTCAGGGCGTTGACCACGTCCTGGGTGTTCTGCGCGAAGACGATGACAAGCGGGTAGCGGACGAACAATTCGTCCCAGCCGAGGCTCGCGTTCGCGTACCCGGGATCCTGGGGGCGGACGATGCGCCCGGTCAGCTCCGCCGGCGGGCACTCGGCGGTGGAGGAGGGCCCCGGGCCGCCGTCGGCCGCGAATCCGGGGGTGCCGGCGGCCACGATGCCGGGGAAAACCGCGGCTCCCGCGCCGACGGCCGCCGTCGCCTTGAGTACTTCGCGACGAGATAGGTCGCGCATGGTCCGATCCTCTCGAAGTGGGTGACGCCAGCGATCGACCAGAGTGACTCTGGTTCGGTGGCACGCAACTCACGGTATTACGGGAGAGATATTCGGAGATGAGCCTTTTTGTCCGAAAACCCGGTCGAGTGAGCCAGGCGGCCGGCCGGCCATCGACCGGGACGGGGGTCGCTGTCGCCCGCATGTGGACCTCGCGCCCGGGGTGGCCGAGGACGGGCATGACGGTCGCGGCGCCACACGCGCGTGTCGTGGCGGACTGATCGGGTCGCTGCTCAGGGGGCGTTCGGCGGGCCGGGCGAGTACGGTAGGAGACCTGTAGTCCACGTTCGAGGTATCGGCGTGGCGAACCGGCGTCAAGAAACGGCGTGGGTCCCGGCTCCGCCACGGCGGGCGTCGTGCAGCGGCCCGCCAAGGCGAGCTGCCATTCGCGCGTCTGCCGGGCTGTTGCTGTATCGCAGGGGCGCGCACCCGCCGTGAGGACCTGCCGTAGTGACCCACCCGATGTCGGACCCTGCCGACGCCTTCACCGAACTCGGCCGCATCAATCTCGGTGAGGTCGGTCTCGACGATGTCCTGCAACGCGTCGCCGAAC
Source organism: Micromonospora sp. DT43 (assembly GCF_049841645.1). Classification (NCBI taxonomy): domain Bacteria; kingdom Bacillati; phylum Actinomycetota; class Actinomycetes; order Micromonosporales; family Micromonosporaceae; genus Micromonospora; species Micromonospora sp. DT43. The sequence goes on from NZ_JBNCKR010000010.1 coordinate 143,179, forward strand.
TCGCCAAGCGCGTCCTGCCCATACCGGTGGAGGTGTCGGTCACGCTGGCCCGCAACGGCGCCGGGCACACCGCGGCGTCCACCGACGAACTGGCCCGGGATCTGGACGAGCGGCAGTACGCCCAGGGGCGCGGCCCGTGTCTGGACGCCGCCGCCAGCGGCCACATCCTGCCCGTACCCGACCTCCGGGCCGAGGATCGGTGGCCGGAGTGGGCCGAAGCGGGAGTGCGAGCCGGGTTCGGCAGCTCGTTGTCGATCGGCCTGCCGATCCAGGAAGCCGTCGTCGGCGCGCTCAACGCCTACGCCCGTGCCCCGCACGCCTTCGACGAGGACACGGTGGTGATCCTGGAGACGTTCGCGGCGTACGCGGCGGTCGCCCTGGCCCACGCCCAGCTCTACGACAGCACCGCCAGCCTCGCCCGGCAGATGCGGGACGCGATGACCAGTCGTGCGGTCATCGAGCAGGCCAAGGGCGTCGTGATGGCCGAGCGGCGGTGCACACCCGCCGACGCGTTCGCGGTCCTGGCGAGGGCGTCGCAGGACTCCAACCGCACGGTGCGCGACGTGGCTCAGGCCCTGGTCGACCGGGCAGCCGAGGCGCAGGTCCCCTCCTGACCGGGCGCAGTGAAGGGCGTCAGTGACCGATAACAGGTGTGTATCGGGACATCCCGGGTAGGGCCCAGGCAACCGAGAGAAGGGACCTTCCGGATGCCGACCACCACGATGCCGATGCTGGAGACGTACCCGAAGTCGATCAACCTGGACCGGGCGAAGCTGGCGGCGACGATCGACGCCCTCACCGACTGCGCCCAGGCCTGCACCGCGTGCGCCGACGCCTGCCTCAGCGAGGACATGGTCGCCGACCTGACCACGTGCATACGCACGGACCTGGACTGCGCCGACATCTGCACGACCACGGCACGGGTGCTGTCCCGGCACACCGGCTACGACGCGAACCTGACCCGCAGCCTGCTGGAGGCGTGCGCCACCGCGTGCCTGTCGTGCGGGGACGAGTGCGCCCGGCACGCCGACATGCACGAACACTGCCGGGTCTGCGCCGACGCGTGCCGCGCCTGCGAGCGGGCCTGCCGGGACCTGTTGGCCGCCATGAGCTGAGAACGGCAGGCGGCGCCGGCCCCCGACGGGGCCGGCGCCGCGCGGCGTGGTCGGTGGCTCAGACCGTGAGGGCGACCTTCAGCCAGCCCGGGTCGCGGTCCTGGAACTGGCGGTACGCCTCCAGCACGTCACCGATGGGTTCGTGCTTCGTCAACAGCCGCGCCGGGTCGACGGTGCCGTTGGTGACCAGTTGCAGCAGCTCCGGGATGTACCGGCGGTGGTGGCAGTTGCCGCTGCGGATCGTCAGGTTCTTCATCATCGCCTCGCCGAACGGCCAGGTCGTGACGGTCTGCGGGTAGACGCCGATCACGCCGAGCGTGCCCGCCTTCGCCACGGCCTGCACGGCCCACCGGGCGGCGAGGCTCGGCGCGTCACCCGGCGCCCACGCCGGGTCGGTCTCCGGAGCGATCTGCTGGACCTCGCTGTCGAGCTGCTGGGCCTGCTCGTCGGTCTGCTCGGTGGCGGGGCCCTCCGCGGGACGTTCGGCGTCCACGCCCACCGCGTCGATGACCTTGTCGACGCCGATGCCGCCGGTCATCTCGAGAATGGTCTGTACCGGGTCCTCGGCGTTGAAGTTCACCACCTCGGCGTGCTGGGCGCGGGCCATGGCCAGGCGGTCCTCCAGCCCGTCCACGGCGATGACCCGTCCGGCGCCCTGCAGGTACGCCGACAGGACGGCGAGCTGGCCGACCGGTCCCGCGCCGAACACGGCTACGGTCTCGCCGGGGCGGACGTCGGCGAGGCGGGCCCCGAACCAGGCGGTGGGCCAGATGTCCGACAGCATGATCGCCTGCTCGTCGCCGACCTCGTCGGGGATCGGCACCAGGCCGACGTTGGCGTAGGGCACCCGGGCGTACTCGGCCTGCAGGCCGTCGAACCCACCGGCGGCCTCGGGTCCACCGAAGAACGCGGTGCCGGCGCGCTTGCCACCGGGGTTGGCGTTGTCGCACTGGGCGAAGTACCCGGCACGGCAGTACGAGCAGTAGCCGCAGGCGATCGTCGACGGCACGATGACCCGGTCGCCGGGGGAGAGGTTGCGGACCCCGGGCCCCACCTCGACGACCTCGCCGACGGCCTCGTGGCCGAGGACGACGCCGGGGCGCAGGCCGGGCATCGTGCCCCGGATCATGTGCAGGTCGGTGCCACAGATCGCGCTGGTAGTGATCTTCACGATCGCGTCGGTCGGATCCTGGATCTTCGGATCGGGCACGTCGGAGAACCGGATGTCCCCGACGCCGTGCCACGTGACGGCCCTCATCGGATGTCCCTTCGTCGGCTTGCTGCACCGATCACGTACCCACCTGTGCTCGACGAAACCACCCACGCCCGACCGACGGTGCCGACCGGGCCGGTCCCACTCCACCATGGACGTAACCTCCGGGCCGCGCCGTCGGACGCTCGGCCGGCGCCGTCCGCTTCCGCCCTGCCAGCTGATCCACCTGCGCCGTTCCGGGCCGCGCCGGACGTCGTCGTGTAGTGACCACGCAGCCGACGCCCGGTGCGTCGGCGAGTAAGCGTCCAGCAGCGGCGCGGCCGGACTCGACCGACGAGTTCGGCGTGGCGCCCCGTGTCCGCGGTGCGCCATCACCACGCGCGCTGCCGACGCCACCTCGCAACCGGTACGCGCCCCGGGCTCCGAGGGATCTTGACGTCATGGCACAGCAACCGGTTGATCCCGCCGAGGCGTTCTTCGAGCTTGGCCGGATCAAGCTCGGCGAGACCGACCTGTCCGGAGTGCTGACCCGGGTGTCCGAGCTGGCGCAACGGACGATCCCCGGCGCCGAGGAGGTGTCGGTGACGCTCATGCGGCAGGAGGGGGGCGCACACCGCCGCGTTCAGCGGCGAGATGGCGCTGCGACTCGACGAACTGCAGTACGAGTACGACCAGGGCCCGTGTCTGGACGCGGCGAGGGAGTCCGTTGTCGTGTCCGTTCCGGACATGTCCGTCGAGGAACGCTGGCCACGCTGGGCGCCGCGAGCTGTCCTGGCCGGGGCCGGCAGCTCACTGTCGATCGGCCTGCCGATCCGGGAGTCGGTGCTCGGCGCGCTGAACATCTACGGCGACACGCCCGCCGCCTTCGACGACGACGCGCTCACCCTGGCCCGAACCTTCGCCGGGTACGCCTCCATCGCCCTGGCCAACGCGCACCTGTACGACAGCACCGTCACCCTTGCCGCGCAGATGCAGTCGGCGATGCAGAGCCGGGCCGTCATCGAACAGGCGAAGGGCATCATCATGGGCGAGCGGCGATGCACCGCCGACGAGGCCTTCGCCATCCTCGCGAAGGTCTCCCAGGACTCCAACCGGAAGCTGCGCGACGTGGCCGCCAGTCTGGTGGAACGAGCTGCCCGTCCCGCGAGCCCGCGACGCGACCGCGGTGTTTCCGGTCAGCTGCCATGAACGTACGGCCCGCCGACGAGTCGACTGGCGGCCAGCGGAAATCCTTATTACGGTGTCATTGGGTCAAGTCACGCGCCCATCCTGTTACGGATCTCCAACAGGAGGCGTGTGCCCATGACCGACCGCGTAGAGATGGCTGTCCAGCCTCCGCACGCGACACCCACCCGATCCGCCCGTCGCCACCCGGGCGGGTTCTGGGCCCCGGCCGTTCCGGAGCAGCCGTTCTCCGTGCGCCGCTACACCGAGCCCACCGACTCGTCCGCGGCCTTCTCCGCCGACCGGCTGATCGTCGCCCCGGCGGGCTACGTCGACATGGACACTGCCCCGCTGCTTGCAGCGGCGCTCCACAACGCCCTGGACAGCCACCCCGACGTCTGTTGTGACCTCGCGGCTGTCGACTTCTTCAGCGCCGCGGGAGTGCACGTCCTCCTCCTGGCCGGCGACCGGGCCAAGCGGGGCGGCTCCCGCTTCTCGATCAGAGGTGCCGCCGGCATCACCAGACGTGTACTGCGGATCACCCAGGTGGAGCACCTGTTCGCCACCCTCGACGGACCCGTGGAGGCGCCGGACGGCCGGCTGCGCCGCGGGCCGGGGGTTCCGACATCTTTCGAAGGATCGAGTGAATCGTGATTATGGATGTTGCGCCGACGCGGGGCGAACAGGTCAGGCGGGCCGCCGACGACGACGCCGCCGCTCTGCTGGCCGAGTACGTCCGCACCGAGGTCGACACGTCACGGCGTCAGGAACTCCGCACGGAGGTGATCCGGGCCTTCCTGCCGCTGGCCCGCAACCTCGCCCTGCGCTACCACGGCAGGGGTGAGCCGCTCGACGATCTGGTCCAGACGGCGACCATCGGGCTCATCAACGCGGTGGACCGCTTCGACAGCGGCTTCGGGATCGACTTCGTGGGCTACGCGGTCCCCACCATCACCGGTGAGATCAAACGGCACTTCCGTGATCGCACCTGGGCGCTTCGGGTCCCGCGCAAGGTGCAGGAACGTCGGAGCGCGCTGACCCGCGCCACGCAGTTCCTCACCCACCGGCTCGAACGGTCGCCGACGGTGGCCGAACTCGCCGTCGAGCTGGACATCAGCGAGGAGGAGGTGCTGGAGGCTCTGGAGGGCGCCCGTGCCTACCACGCGGTCTCACTGTCCACCCCGACCGCCGCCAACCAGGACACCGAACTGGGTGACACCCTCGGCCAGCTCGACGACGAGTACGAGCGGGTGGAACTGCACCTCGCGCTCGGGCCGGCACTAGCCGCCCTCACCGAACGCGAACAGAGGGTCATCAGCCTTCGCTTCTACGGCAACCTCACCCAGACCCAGATCGCCGCGCGCACCGGCATCTCGCAGATGCACGTCAGTCGTACCCTGTCCAAGGCGCTCGCGAAGCTGCGTCCCCACCTGACGGCGTAGGCGGTCGCCGGCCTTCCGCGCCGGTCCGCCCCGCTCCCGTCCTGCGTGGCGTCCGGGCCGACGCCACGCAGGACGGCCGCGGTGTCAGCCGGCCGTACAGGAGCGGATCTGCGGTCGGGCGCCGCTGTTGCCGTTGAACATCGTGGTGAAGCCGAACGTGTTGCCGCCGCCGTTGGGGCGCACGGTCATGACGTAGCCGCTGCTGTCCCAGCTGGCGCTGCCGTTCCAGATGGTGGAGACCTTCTGCGGCGCGGTGAGGGCGACGACCACGGTCCAGGTGCTGGTCCCGCTGACGGTGACCGAGGTGTTGTACCGGTCACCCCAGACGTTCGGCGTCGTCGCCGTGGCGGTGCAGCTGCCGCCGGACGGCGGCGGGGTCGTGCCGGTGGGCGGTGGAGTGGTGCCGGTGGGTGGCGGGGTCGTGCCGTCGGGTGCGACCGCGCGACCGGTGGACGGCGAGATCATGCCGGGGCAGAGGTTGCGGCTGGTCAGGTTGGCCACGATCTGGCCGATGGCGTCCCGGGTGTTCTGGATCCCGTCGTGCATCAGGATCACCTGGCCGGCCTGGAGGCGGCTGGCGTTCGACACGATCTGGCTGACGCTCGCGCCGTTCCAGTCCTGCGAGTCGACATCCCAGATCACCTGCCGCATCCCGAGCGACGAGGCGACCGACTGGAGGGTGGTGTTCGTCTCCCCGTACGGCGGCCGGAACAGCTGCGGACGGCTGCCGGTCGCCGACTGGATCGCCGAACTCGTCTGGGACAGGTCGGACTGCATCTGCGACTGACTCATCGACGTCATGTGGGCGTGGCTCCAGCTGTGGTTGCCGACCCACATGCCGGCGGCCACCTGTGCCTGCGCCGCCGACCTGTTGTTCTGCGCGTTCTGCCCGATGTTGAACATCGTGGCCCGTACGCCGTTGGCGCGTAGCACGTTCAGCAGCGCGCTGGTGCTGCCGGTCGGACCGTCGTCGAAGGTGAGGCCGACGTAGCCGTTGCAGGTGGCGGCGCTCGACGGAGTCGCCGTTGCCACGACGACGACGCCGCACGTGGCGACGGCGGTGGCGAGGATGGACAGCACCGCTCGGAGTCGCCTCGACCGTACGAGCGTGCCAGCGGAGACAGTGCTCATCTGTGCTCCTTCTACCGGCCCGGAGGCGCCCCGGTGTGCGAGGGCAGCCGGCCCGGTCCGGACGTGTGGGTGGTGGGTGGGGGAGATCAATCGAACCCGCCGGAAGCGGATATCGCATCGACCGGAATGGATCGGAGTATTACAGCGGGAATTCCGAGGCGTCAACAATTTCCGGAACCCCCGGCGATGGCGATCGGCGGTCGCCCGTATGCCCGGCCCGACGCGGAGCAGCCACGATGATGCCCTAGTCCTCCGCCGCAGAGGTCAGCCGCCCCCCGATCGGGGTCAACTGTGCGGCCATGATCCGGAAACCTGCCGAAACTATCGGCCCGAAGTCGATCGGTAGATGGACGGCGTCCTAGAGGAATCCTTTGTCGAACAAAAGATCACGGTCGTGACCAGGGTCGACAGGCCGCACGCCGGGGCAGCACCGGCAAGTCGATCCGTAGCTTTTCCGGTAAACGTTGACAGTGTCCCGAGGTTCTCCCAATACTGTCGCCATCGACAGACCGGGACGGATGTCGATTCGGGTCGCTCGCGGCGACCTGGCCTGCCGGGCGGCGACGGCGGGCGGCCGGACCCCTGGCCGACGGTGTTCCGCAGGGCGAGCCGACCGCCGGCCGGACCGCCCCGCACGGCGGTCCGGCCGGCGGGGGATCACCGTGGACTCGGCGTGCGGTGGCGGCGCGTCCTGTTCCGACCTCGGACGGTGACCCCGATGATGGGTTTTGTCCTTGATGGAGTGAGATCGTTGACAGGTGCCGCGACGCGATCTTTGATGGTCGATGTTGCTTCCTCGTCGGTCCGGTCGGACGCTGCGTCGTCCGGCGCGGGGGTCGGGCCGTCCGATGCCCCGACCCTGGAGGACTGATGCGAAATCTCGCCCGAGTCAGACCACGACGTCTGCTGTCGGCGCTTGCCGTGGCGGTGCTGCTGGCGGTGACGGTCGGCGTGCCGGCGTCGGCGGCGGGCCCGTCGACAGTCGTCGGTGTGGCGTCCGGCCGCTGCCTGGACGTGGTGGGCAACTCGCGGACACCGGGCACCGGCATCAACATCTACGACTGCGTCGGTCAGGCCAACCAGGCGTGGACGTTCACCTCGGCCGGCGAGTTGCGGGTGTACGACGCGACGATGTGCCTGGACGTGGTCGGCCAGGACACCAGCGCGCCGGCCGCGCTACAGGTCTACGGCTGCACCGGCGGCGCCAACCAGCGCTGGCGGATCAACGCCGACGGGAGCATCGTCGGTGTCCAGTCCGGCCTCTGCCTGGACGTCAACGGCGGAGGCACCGCAAACAGCACCACCGTCGGCCTCTGGACGTGCAACGGGCAGGCCAACCAGCGCTGGACGTCGTCGCTGGGCAGCACCGACAGTCAGCCACCCACGCCGCCCGGCAACCCCCGGGTGAGCGGGTTGACCTGCAACTCGGTGACGTTCGCGTGGAACGCCTCGACGGACAACGTCGCAGTGGCGTTCTACGACATCTACCACGACGGCCAGCTGATGACCTCGGTGAGCGGCAGCACCCTGTCCGCCGGCCTCACAGTCGTCCCCGGAGCCAGTTGGGGGCTGTACGTCAACGCGCGAGACGCCGCCGGAAACGTGTCGCAGGCCAGCTCGACCGTGACGATCACGCCGCCGCAGTGCCAGGCCGACACGGTGCCGCCGAGCACGCCGACGCAGCTCACGGGCACCGCTTCGGGGACGACTGTGACCCTGCGCTGGGCCGCGTCGAGCGACAACGTCGGAGTCCGGGCGTACGACGTCTACCGCGGTGGCGTGAAGATCGGCACCGTCACGGGCGCCCCGCCGGTCACCACCTTCACCGACAGCGGCCTGGCGGCGAACACCACGTACCAGTACCAGGTGGTCGCTCGCGACGGCCAGGACAACGCCTCGGCGCGCAGCTCCACCGTCGCGGTGAGCACCGGCGCCAGCTGCGCCAACCCGGTGTGCACGGTGCGGCAGGTCACCACCGACACGGACATCCCGTGGGGGCTGGCGACGCTGCCGGACGGCACCGTCCTCTACAACCGCCGCGACGCGCACGACATCATCCACCTCAACCCCGCCACCGGGGCGAAGACCACGGTGGGCACCGTGCCGAACGTGCAGAGCACCGACGGTGAGGGCGGCCTGCTGGGTCTGGCGATCTCGTCGAGCTTCGCCAGCGACAGGTGGCTCTACATCATGCACACGTCGCCAAGCGACAACCGGATCGTGCGGATCAAGATGGAGAACGACAGGCTCACCACCTCCAGTGAGCAGGTCCTGCTCAGCGGGATCCGGCGCAACAAGTTCCACGACGGCGGTCGCCTGCGGTTCGGCCCGGACGGCAAGCTGTACGCCAGCACCGGCGACGCGCAGAACGGCGCCTACGCCCAGGACCGCTCCACCCTGGAGGGCAAGATCCTGCGCCTCAACCCGGACGGCAGCGTCCCGTCGGACAACCCGTTCGGCAACTACGTGTGGAGCTACGGCCACCGCAATCCGCAAGGGCTCGCGTTCGACTCGCAGGGGCGTCTCTGGGAGCAGGAGTTCGGCAACTCGATCATGGACGAGACGAACCTGATCACGCGCGGCGGCAACTACGGCTGGCCGGCCTGCGAGGGCACCAGCGGTACGTGCGGCACTGCCGGCTACATCGCACCGGCGCGCACCTACCCGACCGCCGAGGGCTCCTGCTCCGGCATCGCGATCGTGCGCGACGCGCTCTACGTCGCCTGCGCCCGCGGTACGCGGATGTACCGCGCCGTGATCAGCGGCAGCAGCCTGACGAACGTGCAGACGTACTTCAGCGGCACGTACGGCCGGCTGCGGACGGTGGAGCCGGCGCCCGACGGGGGACTGTGGCTCACCACTACCACCACCGGTGACAAGGACAGCACCCCGAACAACAGCAACGAACGCATCCTGCACGTCACCCTCGGCAACTAGGGCCTGTCGTTCGCCGACGGCCACCGGATCGTCGCGGTGGCCGTCGGCGAACCCCGGCACGGCGGCGACGCGCCGCCGTGGTGTGTGCACCTCTGAGGTTCGGCGAGCGTTTACCCTCCGCTTGCGGCGAGGTCATCGTGCCGGACGGCCTCTCACCTAGCCTCACCAGGGCATCTGCACCTGAAGAGCTGAGGTTTGCACCATGTCCCTGCGTCACGTCCTGGCGGGCCTTGCCGTTCTGCCCGCGCTCGCCGCCCCGGTGGCCGCGCACGCGTCAACGGTCGACAGCGCCGGCGCGCTGCACCCCCAGAAGACCCACTTCGACCTCCAGGCCCACCGCGGCGGCATCGGCATGACCACCGAGGAGTCGCTGGAGGGCTTCGGCAAGGCCATGCGCCTCGGTGTCACCACGCTGGAGCTGGACACCCAGATCACCAAGGACCGCAAGGTCGTCGTCAACCACGACCGCCAGGTCAGCGCCCAGAAGTGCGCCGACACCGCGCCGGTCAAGGCCGGTGACCCGATGTACCCGTACGTCGGCAAGTACATCAAGGACCTCACCCTCGCCCAGCTCAAGACCATGGACTGCGGCTACCAGCAGCTTCCGGGCTTCCCCGAGCAGGAGCAGGTCAAGGGCTTCCGCATGGTCGAGCTGAAGGACGTCCTCGGCCTCGTCAAGAGCTACAAGGCCAAGCAGCTCACCCTGAACATCGAGACCAAGGTCGAGGCGGGCGCGCCCGAGCAGACCGCGCCCCGTGAGCTGTTCGTCCGGCGGGTCTTCGAGGAGATCCACGCCTCCGGCATCGAGAAGCAGGTCACCATCCAGTCGTTCGACTGGGGCGCGCTGAAGGAGATGCACCGGCTCGCGCCGAAGTGGCCGCTGGTGGCCCTGACGAACTACGACTTCCTCCAGGTCGGCAAGCCCGGCGCGTCCCCCTGGCTGGGCGGGATCGACGCCGACGACTACGATGGTGACTTCGTGAAGGCCGCCGCCGCCATCCCCGGCGTCACCGCCCTGTCGCCGAACTACGGGTTCCCGCAGAACGGCACCATCAGCGACCCGAACTTCCGCTTCTACCCGGACGCGACAATGGTGGCCGAGGCGCACGCCCGGGGCCTGAAGGTCATCCCGTGGACCTGCGACGACCCGGCCACAGTTTCCGCGCTCATGGACATGGGCGTCGACGGGATCATCACCAACTACCCCAACCGGGTCCGGGCGATCATGGCCGAGCGCGGCATGCGGCTGCCGAAGAGCTACCAGCCGCGTCACTGACCCGGACGCCCGACCCGAGATCGGCCCCGTGAGCTGCCTGGGCGCGCTCGCGGGGCCGTCCCGTCCCGTCGTCATCCGAGGATCCTCACCGCTGCGGGGCGATTCGTCTCCGGAGCGCGTGAACCACTGCCGCAATCGGTGCATCCAACCCTGTGACAGAACGACTTCGCGGGGGAAAGGACAGTCCATGCGCGACAGGATCCTCATCGGTGCGGCGCTCGGCCTCACACTCGTCGCCGGCTGTACCCCGTCGACCGACCGGATCGGCGGAGACGCCGCGCCGGCCGGCTCCCCCTCTGCGAGCGCCAGCCCCGTCCCCTCCGCGTCGAGCGTTGCGGTGACCGGAAGCCCGGCGCCAAGCGAATCCGCCAACGGAACCGCCCGGCCGACCGCGTCGGCCACCCGTGCCCGCGGATCGGGCGCTCCACCGACCGGGATCCGGGGGACCGACTGGCGCAACGTGGTCATCAGCGGCCTGGCCTTCTGCGGGGAGTCCGACACCGTCCGGTTCCGCAACGGGTCGAACGGCCTCGACGTGCCGTGCACGATCCTGCCGAGGGGCGCCCAGCCGGTGTACGCCGAGTTCGTGGTCGAGGAGCCGGCGATCGCGCCCTCGACCGAGGACGCGCTCGTGCTGGTGGAGCTGGGCAACCCCGGCGCGTGGCGACGGCAGGCCCTGGTGCCCGTTCAGCTCTCGTACAACGGCCGGGACCGGTACGCGCGGCCGGTCATCCGGGGAGACGCCCCCTCCGGTGGCAAGGTCATGACGTTCACCTCGTACCGGGTGGTGGGGCAGGACGTGGAGGCCACCGTCCGTAGGCTCGACGGCGGCACCGAGACCCGGCGGTGGCGCAAGGTCGACTTCGACGGCAACTGGGAGCGGGTCTAGCCTTGCGCGATCACCGCCCCGTCCACGCGCAGCGTGTCGAGGATCTGATCGGTACGGTCGGGCCCGTCCGTCTGCTTGACCTGGACGTACACGCCGAAGGAGCCCTCGGGGGCGACCAGGGTGACCTCGCTGAAGGACGTCGTGGCCCCGCCGCATCGCGTCCAACGGCCGACGCTGCCGCGCAGGGCACCGACCGTGACCGTGCGGTCGGGCTCACGCGTGCAGCCGCTGTGGTCGGGCAACGTCGGCGTGCCGGCAGTGCCTGCTGTGCCCGCGGTCCCGGCGAGCGACCGGCTCGTTCCGACGAAGACCCCGGACGTCCGGCTGTCCACGTCGGGCCAGAGCACGAGATCCGGCCCGACGAGCAGACCCGGGCCACGGCCGCCGGGCAGGCCGATCACGCCGGGGTTCCAGCCGCCGTCGCGCAACTGTCGGGCCCACCCGTCGGGTACGGCGACCGACAGCGCCCCAGTCGCGTCGTCCACCCGCGTCCAGCCGAGTGGTGCGGCCGCGACTGGCGACGAACCCGCCACGACAAGCGTCACCGCCGCGGTGCCGACGGCGGTGACGAACCGGCGTACCCGCCGCAGCGTCGGGCGGGCCACGGCCGGTCGGCCAGCGAGCAGACCCTCCAGCGCCGAGGCGTACGCGGTCGCGGACGGCCAGCGGCGGCCTGGATCGCGGTGCAGGGCCCGGCGCACCACGCGCTCGACCGCGGCGGGCGTGCGACGCGCCACCGTGGCGGTCTGACCCGGCGGCGACCCGGTCAGCATGTGGTGCGTCAGGGCGCCGATCCCGTACACGTCGGCCCGTGCGTCCAGGCCACCACCGCCGACGCGCTGCTCGGGCGCCATGTAACCAGGCGTGCCGGCGACAAGCGTGAAGCCGGAGGCGTGCGCGAGTGTCTTCGCCAACCCCAGGTCGGCGACCAGCACCCGACTGCCACGTCGGGCGCTGTCGAAGAGGACGTTCGAGGGCTTGAGGTCGCGGTGCAGCACACCGTTGTCGTGCAGGACCGCCACGGCGCGGGCGATGTCGACGGCGATGCGCAGCGCCTCATCGACCGGCAGCGGGCCGTCGGCGAGACGGTCGGCGAGCGTGCCGCCACCGGCGTACGTCATCACCAGGTACGGCCGGCCGTCGGGCAGCTCGCCGACGTCCAGCACCCGGACGAGGTGGTCGGAGTCGACCTGCCGCATGAACCGGGCCTCCTGGCGGAAGCGCGCCCGGATGTCGGCGCGCTGTGACCAGTTGTCGGCGAGCACCTTGACGGCGACGGGTGAGCGCAGCTCGTCGTCGTACGCCAGCCAGACGGTGGCGAACGCACCGGTGCCGACGGAGTGCGCGACGCGGTATCGGCCGATCTGCGGCGGGATGGACACGGCCGTATTATCCAGCGACAACGCGCACGGCTGGGGGGCGTCGGTGACGGACGGATCGGGCACCGAGGAACTGGCACTCCGGGCCGCGTCCGGCGACGCGGCGGCGCTCGACCAACTGCTGCAGGCGATCGGGCCACGGGTGTTGGAGCAGTGCGGTCGGTTCCTGCCGTGCCGGCAGGACGCGGAGGAGGCGGCCCAGGACGCGCTGGTGCAGGTCGCGAGGCACATCGAGCGGTTCGAGGGCCGGTCGCTCTTCTCGACCTGGTTGTACGCGGTGGTCGCCAACTGTGCCCGGCAGACGTACCGCTCGCTGCGGCGGCGCGCCGCCGAGCAGCCCAGCGAGCTGCTGCCCGTCGAGGTTCCCGATCCCCGCACGACAAGTGTCATCGCCGGCTCCCGTCTGGACCTGCTCGACGCGCTGGACCGACTGGAGGCGCACCGACCGGAGTTGGTGACGGCACTGGTGCTCCGCGATCTGTGCCAACTGGACTATCAGGAGATCGCCGGTCAGTTGGGCATCCCGGTCGGCACCCTCAAGTCGCGGATCCATCACGCCCGCCGGCACGTCCGGCAGTCGCTGGAGGGCTGAACCCCCACACCGACGGGCGTTCCTCGCCATGGCCGGCGACAGTCGGGCAGCCCGGTCAGGCCGGATGCTCAATGAGCCTCCTCGGGTGCCCGCCGCGCTGCGCCGGGACGCCGCCCGGGTGGTGGGCGGCGCCCAACTCAGTCGTCCACGGTCGGGTCTGCGCGGCAGGTGCCCGCCACCGGGCCACCCGTGCCCCCGGCTCGCCAGGCTTCCCGGCGCCGGACCCGGCGGCCTGCGCCTCGCTCGCCTCGCCGCCGGCCGGCGCGATGCCCAACTCCCGCATCCGCTCGACGTACGTGCGGTAGCGCCGCTGCGCCTCGCCGTGCCGTCCGGCCGCGCGCAGCACCTGCACCAACTCCAGGTGGGCGTCCTCGTCGTACGGGTCCCGGTGCACCAGCCGCATCAGGTAGACCAGCTTCTGGTCGGTGTCCGAGGCGTGCTGGGCCAGGGCCCGCAGCACGCTGGTGTGGGCGACCTGCGCCTCCTCTCGCAGCGGCTGCGCCCAGTCCTCGTACGGGTCGTCGGCGAGGAAGTCCCCGCCGTACAGCTCGTCGGCGCGGACCAGCGCACGTGCCGTGTCCGGGTGGCCGCCCCGCAGGGCGACCTGCGCCTCCTCGGCGGCGGTCAGGAACGTCTCGACGTCCACGTCGATCACGTCCAGGTCGATCGCCACCGATCCCCGGTCGGCCAGCACCGCCCCCCGACCGCTGGTGCGGCGGCCGGTGCCCAGCACCCGGCGCAACGTGGACAGCAGCACCGACAGCCGGTTCGCGGTACGCGACGGCGACTCGTCGGGCCAGAGCAGCTCCATCAGCCGGGCACGGGGCACGGCACGTCCCCGGTGCGCGACGAGGATCTTCAGCAGGTCCCGGGCCTTCTTGGACTGCCACTCCCCGTACGGGACGACGACGCCGGCCCGGAACACCCGGAAGTCGCCGAGGGTGTGGATGACCACCGCCGGTACGCGCAGCGTGATCGCGGTGAGCCCGTCGGCGACGCCCGGGTCCAGGCGTACCCCGCAGCGGCGTAGCTTCTGCTCCGCGCCCTCGGCGCCGCGGCGGGCCTGCCGCCCCTGCAACCGCGCGGCGATGAGCGCGACGGTGGCCTCCTCGGCCGGGTCGCCCAGTTCCCGGCAGAGCGCGGCGGCGTCGTCGAGCAGCCCGGCGGACGCGCGCGGGTCGTCGGCCGCGAGCACGGTGAGCTGGAGCGCCTCGACGAGGGTGGCGCGTCGCCGCCCGACGGTCGCGCCGGTGCGGGCCTCGGCGGCGTCGAAGTGGGCGGCGGCGGTGTCACCCCGCAGCAGCGCCACCCAGCCGCGAGCCAGCAGGGCGTACGGCCGTTCGGGCTCCCGGGCCATGGTGACCGCCCGCTCGGCCAGTTCCTGCGCGGCGCACAGGTCGTCGGCGGCGCGGATCCGCGCCAGCTCCGCCAGTACCCAGGCCGATGAGACGATGCGGGGCTGACCGCTGCCCACCGCGGCCAGGGCGCTCTCCAGCGCCTGCCGGGCCTGCCGCGGCTCCCGCCGGCGGCGGTGCACCATCCCGAGGGCGGCCAGCGAGATCGCCTCGTCGGCGGCGACTCCCGCCAGTTCCCGCAGGCGTTGACCGGCGGCACCGTCGGCGAGCGCCTCCTCCAACCGGCCGAGCTGACACTTCGCCACGGCGGCGAGGGTCAGCGCGTACGGCTCGTAGCCGGTGTCGCCTGCCACCTCGGTCAGTCGAACGGCCGCCTCGGCGTGCCGTAGCGCGTCGGCGGCGTCGCCGGCCCACAGCAGATGGCCGGCCAGATCCAGGTGGACCATCAACCGGAACAGGCCGGCATCCGCGCGACGCAGCCCGTCGGTCGCCTCCGCACGCCCGAGGGTCGCCGCCGGGTCGCCGGTGGCGGCGGCGAGCAGCACGACCATCCGGGCGTACGCCTGGTGGGCCGACGGGACGCCGCACGCGTGGGCGGCACGCGCGGCCTCCTCGACGTCGGCGCTGGCCCGCTCGATGTCGTCGTCGAGCAGGTGGTGTACCGCCGCGTGGCAGTACATCTGCACGGCGTGCGGGCCGGTCGCGCCGATCGGTGCGGTCGCCAGACGGGCCGCGGCCAGGTGCGGTTCCCCGGCGAGGTGGTGCCGCAGCGCCGCGCGCCAGATCTCCGCGACCGGGGCGTCGGCCGGGTCGGGTGTCGCGGCGAACAGGTCGGGCTGGGTGGCGAGCCACAGGTGTGCGGCCGCGCGGTCACCGGCGGTGGCGAGGTGACGCAGCGCCCGCCCCGGGTCACCACCCGTACGGTGTTGTTCTGCGAACGATGCCTCGCCTCCACCTTCGCTGCGAGCCGGCGTCGACGGGCGCCAGGCATGGTTGACATTGTCTCCGGACATGCACCGCTCCTGTGTTCTCTCGTGGAGGCTCAGGCGAGCGAAGAGACAACCGGGCACTACGAGTCGTCGCCCCCGGCGTGGCTTCCCCCCGGGCACGATCATTGTCTTCATCGAGCGGCATCGCCATAACCAAAAGAGTCGGTGTACTTACTGACTGCAATGCGCTATCGGCATAAAGGCGCACTCAGGTTTCCCTCAGACCGCCGCAACGGCACCCGAACGGCCCCTACAAGCAACTGGCACGGGCGCGGTCCAGACTTCCCGGCATTGCGTGTCACCCGCCGATCGGAGCTGAGATCCGATGACCGAACAGACAGTTTTCCCTGGCCTTTCCGCCTTCTGGGAACGACAGCTCGCGGCCCCTCCGGAGCCGCCGGACCTGCCCTTCGCGCCGACGACCGACCCGGCCGTCGACGCCCGTGTCGAGCTGCCGGGCGACTCGGTGGAGCCGCAGGTCAGCGCGTTGGCCGGCCTGTTCGCGCTGCTGCGCCGCTGGACCGGCGGCCGGGACCTGCTCGCCGAGACACCGGCCGCGCCGGTCGGCTCGGGGCGCTGGCTGCCCGTGCGGGTCCGGATGCCCGACGATCCCACGTGGACCGAGCTGCGGGACCTGGTCCGAACGGCTCTGCGCGAGGCCCGGGAGCACGACGCGGAATTGCCCGAAACGGTTCCCCACTATCGGCCAGTGGTATCGATCAGTCCCGATCCTGCACTTCCCGGTTATCGGGGTGCGGTGCGGCTGCTGATCGACGACGCGAGCGAACGGCCCGCGGCCACGGTGAGCCACCACCCGCACGCGACGGCGATCGCGGCGGCGCTCGGCGTACTCCTCGCCCGGGCGCGGGAGAGCCCGCAGGCGCGCCTGTCCGACCTGCCGCTGCTCGACCCGGAGTTCGAGCGGCTGGTGCTTGTCGACTGGAACGCCACCGACACCGACTATCCGCGCGGAAAGTCGGTGCCGGACCTGTTCGCCACGTGGGTTCGGCAGACCCCGGACGCGCCCGCGCTGCGCGCCCGCGACCGGGTCCTCGCCTACCGGGAGGTGGACCGGCGCGCCAACCACCTGGCGGTGCGCCTGCGTGGGCTGGGCATCGGCGCCGAGACGCTCGTCGGTATCTGCCTCGCCGACACCACCGACTGGGTGATCGCCGCGCTGGCGACGCTCAAGGTCGGAGCCGCGTACCTGCCGCTGGACCCCGGATACCCGCCGGAGCGGCTGGCGCTGATGTGCCGCGACGCCACACCGGGGGCGATCGTGCACACCGCCGCGCTTGCCGACCGGCTCCCGGCCGACGACACGCCCCGGCTCGTCGTGGACCGGCTCCCGGCCGACGACGGCCCGGCGGACCCGCCGGCGGTGACCATCCACCCCGACCAGCTCGCGTACGTCATGTACACGTCGGGCTCCACCGGCCGCCCCAAGGGCACCGGCGTCAGCCACCGCAACATCGTCCGGCTGGTCCGCGACACCAACTTCGTCGACGTACGTCCCGACGACGTGATGGGCCAGGCCGCGACCATGTCGTTCGACGCGGCGACCCTGGAGATCTGGGGCGCCCTGCTCAACGGCGCCTGCCTGGCGGACCTGGACATCAACGACGTGCTCGTGCCGGACCGGCTGCGCGCCCGGCTGCGCGACACAGGCGTCACGATGATGTTCCTGGCCACCTCGGTGGCTCGCCAGGTGGCGGCCGACGCGCCGGACGCCCTGGCCGCGTTGCGCTACCTGACGTTCGGCGGCGAGCAGGCCGACCGGACGGCCGTGGACCGGCTCCGGGCGGCCTGCCCGGACACGACGCTCGTCAACGGGTACGGCCCGACCGAGGCCACCACCTACACCACCACGTACGACTGCGCCCGCCTCACCGCCGCGGACCCGATCGTGCCGATCGGCGGCCCGGTCGCCAACACCCGGGTGTACGTGCTGGACCGGCTCCTGCAACCGGTGCCGCCCGGCGTGCTCGGTGAGCTGTTCATCGGCGGGGACGGGGTGGCCCGCGGCTACCTCGGTCGTCCCGACGCGACAGCCGAGAGGTTCGTGCCCGATCCGTTCGGACCGCGCACCGGGGGTCGGCTCTACCGCACCGGCGACGTGGTCCGGCAACGCTCGGACGGGTTGATCGAGTTCGTCGGCCGCTCCGACCACCAGGTCAAGATCCGCGGGTACCGGGTCGAGCCGGGCGAGGTGACCGAGGCGCTGCGCGGTGGCGGGCTGCTGCGCGACGCGATCGTGCGGGCCGACCGTGACGCCGCAGGTGACGCGAGGCTTGTCGCGTACGTCGTGCCCGACGACGGGGCGCGCGTCGAGGCGATCCGGGAACGGGCCCGCGAGCAACTGCCCGACCACCTGGTGCCGGCCGTGTTCGTGGTGCTGCCGCGGCTGCCGCTCAACCGCAACGGCAAGGTGGACGTCGCCGCGCTGCCCCCACCCGACGCCGCCGCCACGGGCGACGACGACGCGCCGCAGACACCTACCGAGCGGGCGGTGGCCGAGATCTGGCAGGACGTCCTCGGCGTGCCCGTGCGCCGCCGCGTCGACGATTTCTTCGACCTCGGCGGACGGTCCCTGAAGGCGACCCGGGTCCGCTCCCGGCTCGCCGCCGCGATCGGCGCGGAGGTGCCGCTGCGGCTGATCTTCGACCACCCGACAGTGGCCGGGTTGGCCGCCGCCGCCGACGAGATCAGCGGGACGCCTGTCGAGCCCATTGACGCGGCCACGCCGGTCGCGCTGGACGGGCCGCCACCCGGCGACCTCGCCGGCCTGCTCGACCAGCTCGAACAGGGGATCGCCCGATGACAGACGCCCTCACGCCCGAACGGTTACGCCAGCGCGTGGACGCCCTGCCGCCCGAGCGGAGGCGGGCGTTCCTCGCCGCGATCCGCGCCGACAGCGACCGGTACGGCCTCCACCCGCTCACCGCCGCGCAGGAGTGGATGCTGCTGCTGGCGCAGCTCCGCCCGGACAGCCCGGCCTACCACGTGCCGTACCGCGTGGACCTGCGCGGCGACCTGGACCTGGCCGCGTTGCGCGGCGCGCTCGACGAGGTCGTGGCGCGGCACGAGGCGCTGCGTACGGTGTTCGTGCCGCTGGACGGGCAGTCGTACCAGCTGGTCCTCCCGCCGACCGGCCTGCCGCTGGCCGTCGAGGACGTCGCGCCGGAGCGGATCGACGAGTACGCCGCCGCCGAGGCGGTACGCCCGTTCGACCTGGCCCGGGGACCGCTGGTGCGGGCCACCCTGTGCCGCACCGGCCCGAGCGACTTCTCGCTGCTGCTCTCCCTGCACCACGTGGTCTGCGACGGCTGGAGCATGGGCCTGCTGTTCGAGGAGCTGTCGACGGCGTACGCGGCCCTGCTCCAGGGGCGGTCTCCGACGCTGCCGCCGGTACCCCGGGACGTGCCCGCCGCGCTGGCCCAGGACCGACTGCTCGGCCCGGCCGAGCTGGCCCGACGCCTGGACTGGTGGCGCGACGCGCTTACCGGCGCGCCGCCGGGGCTCGACCTGCCCACCGACCGGCCCCGCCCGGCCGAGCTGGAGGACGCCGGCCACGAGATCGAGTTCTCCTGGCCGCCCGAGCTGGCCGACCGGGTCGCCGAGGCGGGCCGCCGCACCGGCGCGACGCCGTACATGATCTTCGCGGCGGCCTGGGCGGCGTTGCTGCACCGCCGCAGCCAGCAGCCGGACCTGCTGATCGCCACGCCGGTGGCGAACCGGCAGACGCTCGACAGCGAGACCGCTGTCGGCTTCTTCGTCAACACGCTGGTTCTGCGCAGCCGGGTCGACGGTGGACTGACCTTCGCCGCGCTGCTGGACCGGCTGCGGGACTCCGCGCTGACCGCGCTCACCGACCCGGTGCCGTTCGACGCCCTGGTGCAGGAGCTGCGCCCGGTTCGCGACCCCGGCCGTCACCCGCTCGCCCAGGTGATGTTCGCCGTCGAGGACGGCTGGGAGCAGCGACTGACCCTGCCCGGGGTGAGTGTGCTGGCCAGCGGCGAGACGCACACCGGCACGTCCATGTTCGACCTGACGCTCACAGTCATCCCGCAGGACTGCCGCATCGACGGACGGATCGAGTACCGGACGCGGCTCTTCGACGAGTCCACCGCCCGCGCGCTCGCCGACCAGCTCGACACGCTGCTCACCGCCGCGCTCGCCGCCCCGGACACCCCAGTGGACCGGCTGCCGCTGCTCGACGCCGCCGCCGGCCGGGAGTTGGTCGCCCGCTGGGCCGCCACCGCGCCCGCGCCGCAGGGTCAGCCGAGCCTGACCGAACTGGTCGCCCGCCAGGCCGTGACGGCACCGGAGACGGTCGCCCTGGCGTACCGTGATCAGACCCTGACCTACCGGGAGCTGGACGCCCGGGCCGGCCACCTGGCCCGGACCCTCGCCGCGCGGGGCGTGCGGGCCGAGACGACAGTCGGGGTCTGCCTGCCTGCCGGCCCGGAGTGGGTGGTCACGTTCCTCGCCGTACTCCGGGCGGGTGGGGTCTACCTGCCCCTGGACCCGCAGTTGCCGGCGGCCCGGCTGGCGCACCTGCTCGCCGACTCCGCCGCCGCGCTTGTGGTCACCACCGCCGACGCGGAGTTGGCGTTGCCCACCACAGGCGTGCCGCTGCTGCGCCTCGACGAGCAGCCACCGCCCGTCGACACCCCGCTCCCGGCGACGATCCACCCCGACGCCGCCGCCTACCTCATCTACACGTCCGGCTCGACCGGGCTGCCCAAGGGCGTCGTCGGCACCCACCGGGGGTTGGCCAACCTCGCCGCGGCGCAGTCCCGGCTGGTCGGCGTCCGGGCCGACGACCGGGTCCTGCAGTTCCACTCGATCAGCTTCGACGTGGCGCTGTCCGATGTGGTCACAGCGCTCACGGCGGGCGCCACGTTGCGCCTGCTCGGCCCGGACGAGCGCACCCCCGGCCCCGACCTGGCCGCCGCGCTCACCCGGCACCGCGTTACGGTGGCCGACCTGCCGCCGGTGGTCCTCGACGCGCTGGATCCCGCCGCCGTGCCCGACCTGCGGATCCTCACCGTCGGAGGGGAACCCTGCGCGCCGGATGTCGCCGCCGCCTGGTCGCGCCACCGGATCCTGATCAACGGGTACGGCCCTACCGAGGCCACGGTCACCGCCACCGCCGCCCGCTGCACGCCCGTCGACGTCGAGCTTCCGATCGGCTGGCCGCTGACCGGGGTGCGCGCCTACGTGCTCGACACCGAGCTGCGGCCGGTGCCGCCCGGGGTGCCCGGCGAGCTGCACCTCGGCGGCGCAGGTGTGGCACGTGGCTACCACGGCGACCCCGCGCTCACCGCCTGTCGGTTCCTTCCCGACCCGTACGCGCCGACGCCGGGGGAGCGGATGTACGCCACCGGCGACCTGGTTCGCTGGCGTGCCGACGGGCAGGTGGTCTTCCTCGGCCGGGCGGACAACCAAGTGAAGATCAACGGCTATCGGATCGAGCTGGGCGAGGTGGAGGCCCAACTGCGGCAGTGTCCGGGGGTGCGCCGCGCCGCCGCCGTGGTGCGCACCGACGCGCCCGGCGGTCGACGACTGGTCGGCTACCTCGTCGGCGACGGGTTGTCGATCGACGAACTGCGCCAGAGCCTGCTGCGGCGGTTGCCGCGCTATCTCGTGCCGAGCGCCTTCGTGGTGGTCCCCGACCTGCCGGTGACGGCTAGCGGCAAGCTCGACCCGTCCCGGCTGCCCGCCCCCACCGTGGCCCGCGCCGACCTCGGCGCCGCGTACGTGGCACCGAACGGCGTCGTCGAACGGGCCATCGCCGACACCTGGCGACAGGTGCTCGGGGTCGATGACGTCGGCGCGGACGACAACTTCTTCGACCTGGGCGGCACGTCACTGCTGCTGGCGCGGGTGCAGACCCGGCTCACCGAACGGCTGGGCCGCGCGGTGCCGGCCGTCGAGCTGTTCCGCTACCCGACGATCGCGCTGCTGGCCCGGTTCCTCGACGGCGGCGACGCGGAAGTGCCGACGGCCCGGCCGACCGGGGACCCGGCCACCGGCCGGCGACGAGACGAACGCAAGCAGGCACTTGCCGACCGGGCCCGCCGGGCCCGCCCGGTGCCGGCGGGGGAGGGACGAGCGTGACCGACCAGGAGACCGGACTGGAGATCGCCATCGTCGGGATGGCCGGCCGCTTTCCCGGGGCCGCCGACGTCGACGAACTGTGGCAGCGGATCCTCGCCGGACAGGAGACCATCACCCGGTTCACCGACGCGGAGTTGGCGGCCGCCGGCCTCACCGTGCAGGAAAGGCGGCACCCCGACCTCGTGCCGGCACACGGCGCGCTGCCGGACCTCGACAGGTTCGACGCCGGCTTCTTCGGCTACTCGCCTCGCGACGCCCGGCTGCTCGACCCGCAACAACGCCTCTTCCTGCAGACCGCGTGGGCCGCCCTGGAACGCGCCGGCCACCTCGCCGGGAACCCCGACCGCCTCGTCGGGGTGTATGCCGCAGCAGCGGCCAGCGGGTACCTCCTGCACCACCTGTTCCGCAACCCGCGGCTCGGCTCGGTCTCCGAGTACGAGCTGATGCTCGCCAACGACAAGGACTCGCTGCCCACCCGGGTGGCGTACCACCTGGACCTGCGCGGCCCCGCCGTGGCGGTGCAGACGGCCTGCTCCTCGTCGCTCGTCGCCGTGCACCTGGCCGCGCAGGCGCTGCTCGCCCGGGAGTGCGACGTCGCCCTCGCCGGCGCCGCGCACGTCCTGCTGCCCACCGGCACCGGCTACCGCCACGAGGCAGGCGGCATCATGTCCCGCGACGGGCACTGCCGCCCCTTCGACGTGCGCGCCACCGGAACGGTGGGAGGCGACGGGGCAGCCGCGGTCGTCCTGCGCCGGCTGGCGGACGCCCGCGACGACGGCGACACGGTGTACGCGGTGATCCGCGGCTCCGCGATCAACAACGACGGCCGGCTGAAGGTCGGCTTCACCGCGCCAGGCGTGGACGGTCAGGTCGCCGCGATCCGGGCCGCACAGGAGGTGGCCGAGGTCGACCCCGCCACGATCGGCTACGTCGAGGCGCACGGCACCGGCACCGAGCTGGGCGACCAGATCGAGCTGCGCGCCCTGGCCGAGGCGTTCCGGGGCGCCGACCAGGGTCGGTGCGCGATCGGCTCGGTCAAGTCGATAGTCGGTCACCTCGACGTCGCCGCCGGAGTGACCGGGCTGATCAAGGCCGCGCTGGCGCTGCACCACCGCGTGGTGCCGCCCAGCCCGTACTGCACCCAACCGCACCCCGAGCTGGCCGGCGACGGGCCGTTCCGGGTGCCCACCACGTCGCAGCCCTGGCCCGACCTGGGCACGCCGCCCCGGGCGGCGGTCAGCTCCTTCGGCATCGGCGGCACCAACGCCCACGTCGTGCTCCAGGCCGCCGAACCGGCGGATCACGTCCCCGCCGACGACGGATCCGCACAGCTGCTGGTGCTCTCCGCCCGGGACGCCGACGCGCTCGACCGGGCCCGCGCCCAGCTCGCCACCCACCTGGGCGAGCACCCCGACGTGCCACTGGCCGACGTCGCGTACACCCTGGCCCGCACCCGACGGGAGTTCGGCCACCGGCTCGTCACCGTCGCCCGCGACGCCACGACCGCCGCCGCCCAGCTCGCCGACCGCGACTCGGCGCTCGTCCGCACCGGCGTCGCCAGCGGTACGCCGACCGGGGTGGCGCTGCTCTTTCCCGGCCAGGGCGCGCAGTACGCCGGGATGGGCCGCACCCTCTACCGCACCGAACCGGTCTACCGGGCGGCCTTCGACAGCTGCGCCGACCTGCTGCGTCCACACCTCCACGTGGACCTGCGCGCACTGCTCTGCCCACCCGGCGACGCCGTTCCCGCCGCACCCGAACTGGACGAGACCCGGTTCACCCAGCCGGCCCTGTTCGCCGTCGAGTACGCGGTCGCCGAACTGCTGCGCCACCACGGCGTACGCCCGGCCGCGCTGGCGGGACACAGCCTCGGCGAGTACGTGGCCGCCTGCCTGGCCGGTGTCTTCACCCTGCCCGACGCGCTCGCCACGGTCGCCGTTCGCGGCCGGCTCATGCAGGCGCAGGCCCCCGGGTCGATGCTCTCGGTGGCCCTCGGCGTCGACGAGGTGACGGCGCTGCTGCCCGCCGGCGTGGAGGTGGCAGCCGCCAACGCGCCGCACCTCACCACCGTCTCCGGCGCGACAGCCGCCGTCGCCGCGCTCGCCGCCGAACTGCGCGGACGCGGGGTGGCCTGCCGGGAGGTTCGCACCTCCCACGCGTTCCACTCGGCCCTGATGGACCCGGCCCTGGCCGGCTTCGCCGCGCATCTGCGCGAGGTGCCGCTGCGCCCGCCCACAGTGCCGATCGTGTCCAACGTGACCGGTCGCTGGCTCACCGACGACGAGGCCACCGACCCCGACTACTGGGTGCGGCAGCTGCGCCGGCCGGTCAACTTCACCGCCGCCGCCGACCTGCTGCTCGCCGAGCGGTACGCGCTGCTGGAGGCCGGCCCGGGACGCACCCTGGCCACCCTCGTCCGACAGCACGACGCCGCACGCGGGGTGCCGGTGCTGACCAGCCTGCCCGCCGCTCGCACCCCGGCCGGTGAGGACGACGCCGTCGCCCTGGCCGTCGGTCGACTCTGGCTCGCCGGGGCGCCGGTGCGCCGGCCGGACGGGCGCGCCGACGGGCGACGGCGCGTGCCCCTGCCCACGTACCCGTTCGCCCGCGAGCGGCACTGGGTCGACGTGTACCGGCCGGGATCCGTCGCCCCTGCCGAGGTCACACCGGCCGCCGCGCTACCGCCACCGGTCCCGGCGGAACCGGTGGCGGCCTCGACGACGAGCGCGCCGAGCGACGAGCCGTACGAGGTGGTGCGCCGCATCTGGGTGGCGCTGCTCGGCGTCGACGAGATCGGCCCCGACGACGACTTCTTCGAGCTGGGCGGGCACTCGCTGCTCGGCACCCGGGTGGTGGCGCGACTGCGCGACGCGCTCGGTGTCGACCTGCCGCCCGCCGCGATCTTCGAGTCACCCACCCCCGCAGCGCTGGCCCGTACCGTCGCCGCGTTGGCGGGGCCGGCTCCCGCCGTACCCCCGGCGGTTCTGCCGCCCACGGACGGCGACCTCACCGACCTGCTTGCGGAGATCCGGGCGTTGTCCCCGGAGAGTCTCGCCCGCGAGCTGCACCTGGCCCGACACGAGGAAGGCAACTCCGATGGCTGACGAACACCGCGTGGTGGTAAACGACGAGGAGCAGTACGCCCTGTGGCCCCGGCACAAGGAGGTGCCGGACGGTTGGCGGGATGCCGGCTGCGCCGGTAGCCGCCAGGAGTGCCTGGACTTCGTGACGCGCACCTGGACCGACATGCGTCCCCGCAGCGTCCGCGAACACCTCGTCGCCGGCTGAGCGGTCGGTCACCGGCCCGCTGAGTGACGTCGGCACCACAGTGGTTCCCTCGGCGGCGGCGCACCGACGTGGTGCGCCGCGTCGGGGTCAGCGGCGGCGCAGGGCCGGGTCGAGCAGGGCGGGCGGGGTGTCGAACTTCTCGTGTGCGGCGAGGTCGACGCCCGGGGCGACGATCGCGTCGATCACGTCCAGCACGTCGGCGGGGAGCACGGTGTCCGCGGCGGCGAGCTGCGAGTGCAGGTGGTCGACCGTGCGGGGGCCGATGATCGCGCTGGTCACGCCGGGGTGCGCGGTGACGAATCCGAGCGCGAGCTGGATCATGGTCAGACCGGCCTCGTCGGCGAGCGTGGCCAACCGCTCGACGGCGTCCATCCTGGCCCGGTTGGCCGGCAGCGTGGTGTCGAAGCGCTCCGGCAGGATCGCCGCCCGGCTGGTGGTGATCTCCCGACCCGCCCGGACCGCGCCGGAGAGCCAGCCCGAGGCGAGCGGGCTCCACGCCAGCACGCCGAGGCCGTACTGCTGGGTCACCGGCAGGACGTGGCTCTCGATCCCGCGTTGCAGGATCGAGTAGCTGGGCTGTTCGGTGACGTACCGGCTCAGGTGGTGCTCCCGCGCCGCCCACTCGGCCTGCACGATGCGGTACGCGGGGAAGGTCGACGAGCCGAAGTAGCGGATCTTTCCGGCCCGCTGCAGGTCGGTCAGCGCCGACAGCGTCTCCTCGTCGCTCGTGGTCGGATCCCACCTGTGGATCTGGTAGAGGTCGACGTGGTCGACGCCGAGGCGGCGCAGGCTGTTGTCCAGTTCGGTGACGAGCCAGCGGCGTGAGCTGCCCCGGTGGTCGCGCCTGTCGCCCATCGGCATGCCGGCCTTCGTGGCCAGGACGATGTCGTCGCGGCGGCCGGCGATCGCCCGGCCGACCATCTCCTCCGATTCGCCCTGGCTGTACATGTCGGCGGTGTCGATCAGGTTGATCCCGCCCTCCAGGGCGGCGTCGACGATGGCGGTGACCTCGTCCTGGCCGGTGCGCCCCAGCTTGCCGAAGTTCATGGCGCCCAGCACGAGTGTGCTGACCTGGACGCCGGTACGACCCAACGTGCGGTACTGCATTGCTGATCCTCCGTGCTCAAGGGGTGTGACTGGTCGTGGCCCACCCGTTCTGGCATCCTGAACAAGTGGAACGGTGTTCCGCTAACCAATATACGGAACATCGTTCCGTTTGCCAACACTGATCATGGGGGGTCGGGGCGCGGTGGCCGACATCGACGGCGGATCAACGGCAGCGGCGTCGCGGCGGGAGCCGGCGCCCCGCAAGCGGGCGGACGCGCGACGCAACGAGGCGACGCTCCTGGACGCCGCCGCCGCGGCCTTCGTGGCGTCCGGCGTCGACGTTCCCGTTCGCGAGATCGCCGCCAGGGCGGGCGTTGGCGTCGGCACGATCTACCGGCACTTCCCGACGCGCGCGGACCTGATCGTGGCCGTCTACCGGCACCAGGTCGAGACCTGCGCCGAGGCCGGTCCGACGCTGTTGGCCACCGTTGGCACGCCGTACGCCGCCCTCGCGCAGTGGATCGACCTCTTCGTCGACTTCCTCGTCACCAAGCACGGTCTCGCCGAGGCGTTGCAGTCCGACAACGCCGCCTTCCAGACCCTGCACAGCTACTTCCTCGACCGCCTGGTGCCGGTGGGCACCCTCCTGCTCGACGCGGCCGTCGCGGCGGGTGAGATCCGTACCGACCTGAGCGCCGTCGAGCTGCTGCGCGGCGTCGGCAACCTCTGCATCGGCGCGGCCGACACCCGCTACGACGCGCGCCGCATGGTCGAGATCCTCATCGCCGGGCTGAGCGTCCGCTAGCCATCGCCTGCGCCGAGCCGACGTCACCGGCCCCGAGGGGTCGACCTCGGGTGGAGGCGTGGCTTGCCTCCACTGCCGCCTTTAGGGCTGCCCCATGTCTGGGGCATTGAGCCTGCCGTGTCGGGGGAGCGCGCCTGCCGGCTCGGGGCGGTGAGCCTGCCGTCTCGGGGGCAGTAAGCCTGCCGCTTCTGGCGAGCGAGCCTGCCCCAGATCTGGGGCAGCTCTACAGCGTCAGCCGGAGGTCAGGCGCACCCAACAGTCGGGGGCTTCCGTGTCGTCGGAATGTCAATGTAATGTTGACGAATGACGACGCCGTTGGCCGGCTTGGCTGAGGTCCGTGCCGCTCGTGCCCACCTGGACGAGCGGGAGGCGGAGTTGATCGACCGGGCGCGCCACGAGGGCGCGACCTGGGCGCAGATCGCGACGGCGCTGGGGTTCAGCAGTCGGCAGGCCGCCGAGCAGCGCCGGCAGCGCCTCACGGCCGCTCGACGTGCGCGGCGGCATGACCTGGACCGTGGCTACTCGGCGCAGATCGTGGCAGTGCGCGGCGCGGTGGCCGAGCTGGGCCGCTGGATCGCGACGGATCGGCGATGGGACTCGCGGTTCCATCGGGCGGCACTCGTGCGGAGCACCGTCGACGCCGCTCTGGACGCCGACCCGGGCTCGCTCTACGCGCTGGCCCTGCACCTCCGTGCCGATCTTGACGCCGCGGGCGACCGGTTGCCGCCGCCGGTGCTGGCGGTGGCGACGACGATGGACACCGTGCTGTCAATGCCTCATTGACGTCGTCTGTCGGTATTGCCTCGGCTGAGCTCAAGAATCAGGATGTGAGTCATCTCGACTCAACCTGGAGGGCTGATGCGGCGCAACGCAGGTCTGCTCGTGGCGATCTCGGTACTGTCCGGCTTCGGCAGCAGCGCCATGGCCCTCGTGTCCGGCATCTGGATCCTGGACCTCACCGGCTCCACCGGCCTGGCCGCCCTGGCCGGGCTCTGCGTGTACGCCCCGGTGCTCGCCGGACCATGGCTGGGCGGCCTGCTCGACCGGGCGCCCCGACGACCGTTGGTGATCGCCGTCAACCTCCTGCTGGCGACCGCGCTGCTGACGCTCCTCGCCGTCCGGGGTCCGGGGCAGACGTGGCTCATCTTCGCCGTCTCGGGCGCCTACGGTGTCAGCTACGTGTTGATCGACGCGGGCGAAACGGCGCTGCTGCCGTCCGCGCTCTCGCCAACCGACCTCGGCGACGTGAACGGGTGGCGCTCAAGCGCCCAGGAAGGCATGAAACTCGTCGCCCCGGTGGTCGGCGCGGGCCTCTACGCCTGGCACGGAGGCCACGCGGTCGCCGTTCTCAGTGCGGCCATGCCGCTTGTGGTCGCGGTGCTGTACCTGGCGGTGCGCCTGAACCGGATCCCTCCTGAGCGGTCGACCCAGCGGCGCCAGGGTCCACGCGCCGGGCTGGCGGTCCTGAACGGACAGCCGACGACACGCGTACCGCTCGTGCTCGCGGCCGTGTCGATCGCCATGTCAGGCTTCACGACCGCGGCCGTCTACCGGATCGTCGTCATCGACCTGCGCCTGCCGAGCACGTTCCTGGGCGTCCTGGCCAGCGCGCAGGGTGCGGGCTCCATCCTCGGTGGTCTGATCGTCGGACGGCTCCTCGCCCGACGGGGTTCGGCCGCCGTCGGCGTCGCCGGGACCGTGCTGTTCGCCGCGGGTTGCCTGGCGCGCTGCCTGCCCTGGTGGCCGGCCACGGTGACGGGCGCCGCGATCGCCGGCGTCGGGCTGCCGTGGACCCTTGTCGCGGCGGTGACCGCCGTGCAGACGCACACCCCGCCGGCGCTGCTCGGCCGGGTCGCCGCGACGGCTAACACCGTGATGTTCGGGCCTCTCGTCCTGGCGATCCCACTCGGGGCCGCCGCCGTCCACCTCGGCGGACGCCCACCGCTGGTCGCCGCCGCCGCGCTCTGCCTGACCGCCGCAGCCAGCCTGCGCCTGCTCAAGCCGTCACCGCCGTCACCGCCGGACCTGCCGGAGCGACCGCCGCCGCTGGTGATCGTTGGCAGCTGAGCAGTGCGACACGCCGGCCACACCACTGCTCAGCTGACAACGATCACGACCGACGAATGCCCGCTACCTGTCGGCGGCGCCGTGCGGATCGAGTACCGGATGGATGGCCTGAAAGGCGAGCCGGCGGTCCGCATCGGCGGCGATCCGGTCGAGGAGGTCGTCCAGGTCCAGGAACACCGACCACCGTTCACGGCCGGTGACGTCGGCCAGGTGGTCGACGAGCAACCCTTCCAGGTCGGTGACCCGCTTGCCCTTCCACACCTTGTCGGCGACGCTGACCAGCAGGTCGTCGACGTCGATGCCGTCCTGGTGCCAGGAGGCATGGGTGCGCGCGAATCGGGCCAGCGGCGCGGCGACACCCTGCTCCAGCAGCAGGTCGTAGCCGGCCGCCTCGTGCGCCGAGCCCGGCCCGGACAACTCCTCCGGATGCCGGACCTTGCCGATGTCGTGGGTGGCGGCGCCGAACAGCACCGCCGCACGGTCGACGCTCACCTGTGGAAACCGGTCCACCAGGGCGTCCGTGAGCTGCGCCGCGACGTCGTGGACGGCCCGCAGGTGCGCGGCGAGGCGCGGCGGCGCGTGCAGCGCCTCCAGCAGGGCCACGACCTGGTCGGGGAGAGGTCGCAACCGCGGGTCGCCGGGTGCGGTCAGGGCTCGGCGCAGTGCAGCGGAGGTCACCGCGCCAAGGGTACGACGGACCGCGGGCATCGAGATCGATTCGTGGCCGTACAGCCGCTGGGCAGGTATCGGCCGTCGTTAGCGTTTCGCCATGCGCCCAGCCCCGTCACCTCACCCACCGTCGGTGGACCCGCCCCCGAAGGCCCAGCGCACCGCGTGGATCGTCGCGGGCGCCGTCATTCTCGGATGCCTGGGGGCGCTGGCCCTACCGGTTGGCGGCTTTCTGTTGTGGATGTACGGCGGGCCGGACGTGGACGAGCCGCGCGCGGCGGCCGACCAGTTCATCGGTCGGCTGGAGAGCAACGACGACGTGGCCGCGTACGAATCCCAGTGCTCCGATGTCAAGACACGGACCAGCGCGGCGGCTTTCACCGCGGCGGTGGAGCGCATCGGCCGGCCCGTGTCGCACACCATGGGTCGGGCCGCCTTCCTGGACGAGCCCGGGAGCAGCGCCGCCGTGACCGTCGAGTTGACCGGCCGGACGGGCCAGACCACGACGCTGGATCTGCACCTCGAGTCGACGGGCGGCTGGCAGGTGTGCGACGAGGCATTCGGCTGACCGTCGCGTCACTCCTCGGCGAGCTGGTCGGGGGACTCCAGGGCCGCCTTCACCGCTTGGAGGAAGGCGACCGCCTCCCTCCCGTTGACCACGCGGTGGTCGTAGACGGCGCTGAGGTTGACGAACCGGCGCGTCACGACCCGGCCGTCGGTGTCCAGCGCCAACTCGTCCTGCGTGCCGCCGATCGCCACCACGCAGGTCTGGCCGGGGAAGACGATAGGCCCGGCGAGCACCACGTCCGGGTCGGTGTGCAGGGAGACGACGATTGTCCCGCCGGCCAGCTCACCGGCCCGGAAGCCCTCACCACCGGCCCGGGAGCGGAAGTCCATGAGCGTCTCGGCGATCTCCGCGCAGGTCAGCTCCTCCACGTCGCGGACCACCGGGATGAAGAGCCCCGTGCCGACGTCGATGGTGACGCCGACGTGGGCTGCCTCGGCGAGTCGTACGCTGCTGCCGTCGCCGGGTGAGGCGAAGAGCAACGGGTGGTCCTCGCGCAACCCGCCGATGGCCTTGACCAGCAGTTCCGGCAGGCCGACAAGGGTGCGGGTGGCGCGGGTCAGGTCACGGGCCACCGTGAGGGCGGCGTCGGCGCGGACCTTGATCACCGCGAGCGCCGCCGGCACCTCCCGGTGGGACTCGGTGACCACGGCTGCCACCGCGCGCTGGGCGCGGGAAAGGGTGTGCACCTGACGCGGATCGTCCGGCTCCGGGCCGTCGCCGGCCGCCAGCGCGGCGGCCGCGGCCACCACCACCGGCTCGGTAGTCGCCGCGGGCGCCGCCGACCGGTCGGCCAGCAGGCGCTCCACGTCGGTACGCCGCACGACCGCCTTGCCGAGGCCGCGCAGCTCGTGGTCGTCGAGGCCGTGCGCCGCCGCGAGTTCCCGGGCCGAGTCGGTCAGCACCGGCCCGCCGAGGTCGGCCTCCGGCAGGGGTACGACAGCCGGGGCGACCGTCTCGGCCAGGAAGCGCTGCCGGGCCTCTTCGTTGTCGAAGACGTGACCGATGACGTCGCCCGGGGCGCACTCCCGGTTGACCTCCACGAGCCGGTGCAGGACCCCGTCGCCGTCGCAGAGCAGCTCCTCGGCGGCCTTGGAGGTCTCCACCTCGGCGATCGGGTCGCCGGCGCGCACCTGCTCGCCGTCCCCGGCCAACCAGTCGAGCAGCACGTACGTCGTGTCGTTGTTGTTGAGCTTGGGGACGACCAGGTCAGTCACCACTGACGACCTCCTTCACGGCCTGGCGGATGTCGGTGTCCTGCACCAGCACTGTGCGTTCGAGATGCGCGGCGGTCGGGATGACGCTGTCCGCTGAGTGCACCAGACGTACCGGCGCGCGCAGCGCCCCCCAGAGCCGTCGGTGCACGACCTGCGCCAGCTCCGCGCCCCAGGTGCCGCCGGCGGTGCTCTCCTCGGCCACCACCACCCGACCGGCCCGCGCGATCGGCGGCAGCAGGGTGTCGGTGTCCAGGGGCCACAGCCGCGACGGCACCAGCACCTGGCAGACGATGTCGTCGCGCAGCAGCAGCTCCCGGGCCACCGCCACCGCGCGGGCGGCCAACCCACCGGGTACGACGAGCACGCAGTCGGCCTGCTCCTCCTCGTCCACCCGGATCCGGGCCACGTCGCCGTCCGGGCCGATCAGGTCGTAGCGGA
Organism: Micromonospora sp. DT43; assembly: GCF_049841645.1. Taxonomy (NCBI): domain Bacteria; kingdom Bacillati; phylum Actinomycetota; class Actinomycetes; order Micromonosporales; family Micromonosporaceae; genus Micromonospora; species Micromonospora sp. DT43. The sequence goes on from NZ_JBNCKR010000010.1 coordinate 174,880, forward strand.
ACAGCTCGTCCACCACGCCGTCGGCGTACATCCGGCTGGTGTAGAGGACCTTGTCCTCGAAGAGCAGCCCGGGACGGCCGGTGGCGAGCATGCCCGCGAGCACCGCCCGGTTGTCGTGGAACGGCGACACCTCGTGCAGGCTCAGCCCGGGGATGCCCACGAAGTGCTTCAGCGGGCTCTGGCTGTGTGTCGGGCCGTACCCCCGGTTGCCGCCGCTGGGGCAGCGCACCACCAGGCGCATCGGCACCCGCCTGCCGTACATCGCTGTGGACTTGCTGGCGAAGTTGAGGATCTGGTCGAACGCCAGGGCCACGAAGTCGCTGAACATGATCTCGACGATCGCGCTCTGCCCGGCCAAGGCCAGCCCGCCGGCCACGCCGACGATGCCGCCCTCGCTCAGCGGGGTGGACAGCACCCGTTCCGGCCAGCGCGCCGACAGCCCCCGGGTCACCTTGAACGCCCCGCCGTACGGGTCGACCAGGTCCTCCCCGAGCACTGTCAGCGCGGGGTCGTCGGCCAGTAGCGCGTGCAACGCCTGGTTGAGGTTCTCCACCACCCGCTCAGCCACGGTCGGCCTCCGCCCAGTGGCTCGCCGGCCGGCCGGCGACGTCGGCGACCACCTGCGCCACGTACGCCCGTTGCCGCTCGTCGTGCACGCCGAACTGCTCCGGGTACGCCTGCGCGTAGCGGCCGTACCAGTCGTGTGCCCGCGCGTGCGCGATCTCCTCCGGGCGGCGGCTGTCGTCGCCCTTGCTGTGCGGTCCCACCCGGTGCGTGAGCAGCTCCACCACGTACGGCGTGGACCGCTCGCGGACCCGGTGCAGCACAGGCGTCAGCGCGGCCCGGACCACCTCGGTGTCGGTGGAGGTGACCCGCAGGTGGTCCACCCCGAACGCCCGCGCCCGGCCGCCGATGCTGCCGGCGAGCTGCGCGACTGTCGGCGTGGACTGGGCGATGCCGTTGTTCTCCACGACCAGCAGCAGCGGCAGGCCCCACAGCGCGGCCATGTTCAGCGCCTCGTAGACGGCGCCCTCACCCCAGGTGCCGTCACCCAGGTAGACGAGTGCCAGCCGGCCCGGCTCGGTGCGCTTGAGGTGCAGCGCCACCCCGGCGGCCACCGGCACGCTCTCGCCCTGCACCCCCGTCGACAGGTACCTGTCGCGCAGGATGTGCTGGCTGCCGCCGACGCCCTGGCACACCGCGCCCTCGCGGCCCATCACCTCGGCCAGCAGGCCGTGCGGGTCGGCGAACCGGGCCAGGTAGTGCCCGTGCCCCCGGTGGTTGCTGAACACGAAGTCGTCGTCGGTGAGCAGCGGGCGCAGCGCCACCGGCACGTACTCCTGGCCCAGGCAGGTGTGGGTGGTGCCGTGCAGCTCGCCCCGGCCGAACATGTCCAGCAACGCCAGCTCGAAGTGCCGGATCAGCAGCAGCAGGTCCAGGTCGGTGTCGGCGAGCCGGGTCGGCGCGATCGGCGGCGCCTCGGTGCGGGTGGCGGTCACCGGGCCACCCCGTCCAGCTCGCCGGCGACCAGGTCGACAAGCTCGCCGACCGCGGTCACCGCCAGGTACGCCCGCAGGTCCAGGCGTACGCCGAGGTCGTCCTCCAGCGCGGAGAGCAGACGCAGCGCCTCCAGGCTGGTCCAGTTGGCAAGCGACGCGAACCGGACGTCGGGCGAGATCTCCTCGGCCGGTACGTCCGCGACCTGCTCGATGAGGCCCGCGACGGTGGTGAACAGGTCAGGCACGGATGTCTCCCTCCTCCAGGGCGATCCACGCCGGCAGCAGCCGGGGTGGGGGGTGCAGCGGCAGCACGTGCCGGGTGGTGCCGTCCTCGACGGATGCCACGGTGAACCCGGCGGCGGGCCAGACAGCCCCGCCGGGCTTGTTGCGGGCGGTGGGCCGGAACAGGGCCTCCAGCCGGGTCGCGCGTGCGGCTCGGGCCAGCTCCGCCACCCGGTGTAACGCCGCCTGCTCGACGCCCCGGGAGAAGACCCGGCAGCTGAGCACGAAGTTCTCGATCACCCAGGCGTCCGGGTCGTTCCGGTCCAGCCACAGGCCGCCCACCAGCCCTTCGGCGCCGAACCGGTCGGTCACCTCGACGGTGAGCACCAGGTGGTCGGGGGAGCCGGCGCGCGCCCGGGTCTGCGCCTCGGTGTGCGCGCGCTCGGTCATGGTGAACTGGTTGGTGCGCAACCCGAGCTGCGCGACCCGGGGCAGGCTGTGCTCGTCGACCTCCCGGACTGTGACGCGCAGCTTCAGCTCGTGCAGGTAGTCGGCCGCCGAGTCGAACGTGGCGGCGAAGCGTTCCCGCCCGGCGCGGGCCCGGTACAGCTCGGTGCGCTCACGGTCGGTGGCGCCGGTGGCCAGCACTGTGAAGTGCCCCTCGGTGAGCAGCCGGGTGGGGAAGCCCGCCGGGTCGCCGGCCAGCTCCACCACCCGTACGGTCGGCAGCTCGCGGCGTACCAGCTCGCACTCGAACGGGCTGTCGTCGGCGAACACGACGGCGTCCAGGCCCAGGTTGAGGGTGGCGGCGAGCTGGCGCAGGTTCTCGTCCTTGCGCCCCCAGTTCACCGCCTGGGCGACGAAGTCGTCGGAGCGCAGCAGCAGGTCGGGGTGCTGCGCGAACGCCTCGGTCACCAGGTCGGGGTCGTTCTTGCTGCACACCGCGAGCAGTACGCCCTGTCGGCGCAGCGCCAGGGCGCGGCGCTGCACGTCGCGGTGGCAGTTGCCGGGATAGTCGGTGCCCAGCCGGATGCCGGTGAGCCCGTCGTCGCCGAGCACGCCCGCCCAGAGGGTGTTGTCCAGGTCCAGCGCGAGCACCTTCGCCGTCCGCCCGAGGACGGCGCGGCAGAAGGTGGCGGCCTCGTGGGCGTACCGGCGTTCCACTGTGGACGTCCACGCCATGCTGGCGAACCGGTACAGGCGCTCGTCGCGCACCGGGCCGTCGTGGTCCACCAGCAGCGTCTCCAGATCCACTGTGTACGTCGTGTCCCGCTCGCCCAGCTCCAGCAGCTGGGAGTTCAGCTCCCGCCAGATCCGTCCCAGCTCGGCCCGGCCGCGGAAGCTGACCAGGCCACGGTGCTCCAACGGCGACAGCGGCACGGTGTGCAGCAGGACCGCGCCCTCGGTGCGCGCCGCGTGCCCGCGCAGCGCGGCGGCGAGCACGCCGGCCCGCTCGCCAAGCACGTCGGCGAGGCCGGCCAGGTCGCCGGGGTCCCACTCGGCGGGCAGGAACCAGCCGTCGTGCAGCAGGCAGAGCGTGACGTCGGGCCGGAACTCGGCGAGCGCGGAGCGCGGATCGCTGAGGTCGAGCACGAGCTGGTCGAAGCCGGAGACGTGGATCTCGGCGGCGATGCCGATGCGCAGCAGCGCCACCCGCAGCAGAGGTTCCAGCGTGCCCGGCGTGAACGTGCCGGTGACCGCGACCCGCAGGGGGCGCAGCGGGAAGTCGGGGCTGGTCAGCTTCTCGACGGGCACGTCGGCGAGCAGCCGACCGGCGGACGCGACGACTGTGACCGCCGCGTCGTCCAGGTGGACCAGGGCGGGCGCCAGCTCCGGATCGGCGGCCGCGTCGGGTCGGCGCAGCCGGCGGATCCGGTGCAGGACCTCCTCGTCTCGCATGGTCGGTGTCCTTCCTCTCCCGCCGGGCGGGGTGGTCGTCGACGGGGGCCGGCAGGGCGTTCCCGTCGCTGGGTGCGGCAGGTCAGACCCGCAGCAGGGTGCAGACCCAGTGCATGCCGCTGCCGGTGCTGGTCAGGGCGACCAGGTCGCCGTCGGTCAGCTCGCCGCTGTCCAGGTGGCGTTCCAGGCCGATGAGCTGGTCGGCGCAGCCGATGTGGCCGTGGGCGAGGGCCAGCTCGACGTTTGTCCGCTCCAGCTCCACGCCGAGGTCCTTGGCCAGTTCGGCGAACTGTCGGGCGTTGTCGTGGAAGTGCACGAACCGGCGGACGTCGGCAAGCGTCACGCCGGCCCGGCCGCACGCCGCCTCCACCACCTGCCGGTTGCGCTCGCGGATGGTGGCGACGAACCGGAACATCCGGCGTACGTCCCCGGCGAAGAACTCGTTGAGCCGGTCGGCCGGGTCACCGACGCGTGGGGTGCCGCCGTCCGGGGTGAACGGCTGTGCCGCGCCACCGACGGGCATGCGCATGAAGCCCGCGTACCGGCCGTCGGTGATCGTCTCGGTGGCCAGCCAGCGGCACCTGTCATGATCGCGCACCAGCACTGCCGCCGCCGCTCCGTCGGAGAAGACGCTCGTGTTGACCTCCATCCGGTTCCAGTACGGCTCGCACACCCGGTTCGCGCCGATCAGCAGCGCCGTCCGGTACTCGGGGTGGGTGGCGAACCGTCCGGCCACCGTGTCGAACGCGGCCACCCCACCGCCGCACGCCTGGTTGAGCAGCACCGCTTCGGCCCGGTGCGCGCCGAGACGGGCCTGGGTGTGCGCGGCCGGATCCCAGTAGAGGTATTCGGCCAGGTCGGGGATGGCCAGCACCACGAGGTCCACATCGGCGGCGGACAGTCCGGCCCGGTCCAGGGCCGTGCCGCCGGCGACCACCGCCAGGTCGGTCACCCCGACGCCGGGGCCGGCCCGGTGGAAGGCGCGGTACTCCCAGGACCGCAGACGGTCCAGATCCTTGGTGTACGCGGCAGCGGCCGCCGCCACGTCGACGGGTTCACCGAGCACGTGGGCCAGGGCGGCCACCCCGACGCCGACCGGCGGGCCGCTCATCGCCGCACCGCCGTCGCGCGGTCTGTCGTCGCCCGGTCCGTGGTGGCCCGGTCCGTGGTGGCCCGGTCCGTGGTGGCCCGGTCCGTCGTGCCCCGGTCGGCCGTCGCGTCGTTGTCGGCGTCGGTGCGGGCGGCGCGCAGGCGGACCCGGGGGTCGGCGGGCGCGACACCGTCCAGCTCGGACAGGAAGCGCCGGGCGGTGCCGTTGCGGCCCGTGTCGGCATAGCGGATCAGCACCTCGCCGACCTCGGCCGCGCCGGCACGCCGGGTCAGCTCCCGCAGCACTTCCGCCTCGACACCCTTGCCGAGCACCGGGCAGGAGAGGGAGAAGACGTCGACTGTCCAGCGGTCGACGGACCGGTCCAGCGCCACGAGGCCCGCGATGCCGTAGTCGCCGAGCCGGTCGCGTACCCGGATCGCCAGCAGGTCCGCGGCCCGCGCGGCCAGCGCGGCGGCCGGTGGGGCGGGCGCCAGCGCGAAGTCGTGCGCGCGGGCGACCATCTCGGCGACCTCGGCGACCTCGGCGACCTCGGCGACCTCGGCGACCTCGGCGACCTCGGCGACGGCCACCGGCAGGTAGTCGACGTGCACGTCCAGGCCGGCAACGAAGTCGTCCAGGGACAGCTCGGTGGGCGCGACGGCGGGCCGGGACGTGCCGCCGCTCCACCGTCGGGCAGGGAGCCGGCCGGTCAGTCCGGCCGCCCGCAGCTCGTCCGACCAGCCAGCCGGGTCGGCCCCGAGCGGGACGTGTCGCGGCGGCGACTGCGCCGGGCCGGTGCCGGCCAGCACGAGCTGGGCCGGCGCGACGTCCAGCTCGTCGGCGATCTCGGCGAGCTGGTCGGCCAGGGGCCGGTCGTCGGTGACCCAGCCGTCGAGCACGCTCAGCAGGTCCGTGGCGTCGGCGCTCGACCACCAGTCGACGCCGGTGGCCCGCAACGCCACCCGTACGCCTGCCGCGCGCAGGTCACGCAGCGCCGGCAGCAGGTGGACTGCGCCACCGGCCAGCCCGTCGCCGTCGAGGACCAGCGCGCGGCAACCCGCGCCGAACCACCAGGCCACCAGAGCGGCGGTGGCGGCGCCGAGCCGCGCGAAGACCTCCTCGGTGTACGGCACCTTCGCGAACCGGAACAGCGCCTGGTGGTACGCCCGCTCGTCCCCGACGGCCCGTACCGCCTCGTCGGCGTCGACGAGCAGCACCCACGGGTCGCCGGCCAGCCGGTCGCGCAGCCGTTGCCGGACGGCTGTGGCGCTGGCGCTCACCCCGTCGGCGTGCAGCGCGTCGGCCGGCCCGTACGGGCGGGAGGTGGGGACGGGCGGCAGGACGTACACCAGCAGGGCGCCGTGGCGGCGCGCAGCGGTGACTGCCGCCTCCGCCCCGGCCAGCAGCTCCGCCGCCCACGCGTCGCCGGCCGGGCCGGGATCACCGGCCTCCTCCAGGCGCTGCGCCACCACAAGCACGTCGGGTCGCGCCTCGGCGAGGAAGCCGTCGGTGGCGAGGCACTGCTGGACGACCTGCTGGAACGGGCCGACGGCGAGCGTGGCGGGCAGGCCGGTGTCGTGCAGGCCCAGGCCGAGGTACGGCACCAGCGGGTCCACCGTGTAGCTGGCCAGCAGCGCCACGCGCAGGGCCGGCGTTGGCGGCTCGCGGGTGAGCGCCTGCCAGCGGGTGCGTCGGGTGAACAGGTCGGCGCTCATCGGGTCTCCGTGCCCTTGGCGCGCAGCACGGTCCGCAGCTCGCCGACGCTGCGCACGTCGCGGATCTCCTCGAAGGCGAAGGAGAGCCCGTAGACCTCCTCCAGGGTCACCACCAGTTGCAGGTGCCGCAGGCTGGTCCAGGTGCCGATGGTCTGCGGCCCGGACTCGTCGGTCACCTCGGCCGGGTCGACCTCCAGGACCCCGGCCACCACCTCGGTGAGCGTCACTTCGCCACCACCGCGCGGTCGTCGGTCAGCTCCTCGGTGCCGCTCGGCGAGGGCAGCGGGGCGGGCGGGTCGGTGGGCTCGTCGTAGTCGGGCAGGTCGACCTCCATCCGGCGGAGGCTTGGCGAGGCGAACCCGGCGGCGGCCACGCCGATGCCGAACAGGCCCACGATCACGAAGATCAGGCCCATTCCGGCGCCGGGTCCGCTGCCGACGAGCCAGCCGAAGTACGGCACCCCCGGCCCGCCGTCGCGCATCATCGGCTCGAACCAGCGGTCCGCGGCGATGCCGGCCAGGGCCGTGCCGCCGGGGTACGCCAGGTCCTCGATGAACTGGCGGGCGGCGAAGACCCGGCCCTGGTGCGACGGCTCGACCTTCTCCTGCCACACCGACTGGGCGTACCCGTCGATGAAGGGGATGGACAGGTGCAGGAAGAGCAGGGCGACCGACCAGACGATGATGCTGTCTCCGACGCCGTAGACGATCCGGCCGAGGACGCTGAAGACCAGGATGGCGACGAGCATCCGGCGGATCTTGTGGCGGGTGTTGGGCAGCAGGCCGAGCAGCAGCGCGCCTGCCACACCGCCCACCGCGCCGATGGTCTGCACCAGGCCGACCGCGTTGGTGCTGCTGTCGGTGCGGGCCAGGATCTGCGGCACCAGCAGGGCGAAGCCGACCGCGGCGAGCACGTTGATGGCGAACATGATCGCCTCCAGCCCGGTGAACGCCCGGCTGGCCAGGATGTAGCGGAAGCCGTAGATCGTGTCGTACCAGAAGCCGCCCTCGTCCTGCTGCGTCGAGCGGGGGATGGACGGCAGCTTCACCAGCAGCACCGCGCCGATCGCGACCAGGTAGGACAGCGCGTCGACGAACAGGATGACCTTGATGTCCATGAGGCCGAGCAGCGCGGCGGCGAAACCGGGGGCGAAGATCACCGGGATGGTCCGGACCGCGAACATCATCGCGTTGGCCCTCGGGTACTGGCCCTTCTCCATCATCACGGTGATGGTCGCCTGGTACGCCGGCAGCTGGAACGCGAGGAACGCGCCGGTGACCAGGTTGACCAGGTACAGGTGCCACACCTCGACCGAGCCGGTGAGGAACAGCAGCAGCACGGCGGCCGTGGTGACCGCCGAGCCGACGTCACTGAGCACGATTGTCAGTCGGCGTCCCCACCTGTCGACGAGCGCGCCGGCGATCGGGCTGAAGATCACTGTCGCGCCGAACGCGAACGCCATGAGCATGGTCAGGTCGAAGGCCCGGCCGGTGGCGTCCCACACCCAGATGCTCAGGGCGAAGTTCGTCATCCGGGTGCCGAGCGCCGACAGCAGCTGGCCGAACCAGATCGTGGTGAACCCGGCGAACCGGGACGGGCGTCGGAACGCCATGGGGGTCTCCTCCTACTGCCGTGGCGGTTGCCCGTGGTTTCCGGCCAGCCGCAACAGGCTGGTCCGGATGCCGTCGAGCAGGTTCTCAGCGGTCTCCGGCCGGAAGGCCGGAGTGGCGTAGCTCAGATCGACGCGGAGCGCGGGGCCGGTGAGCGACCCCGTCACGTCGAAGGGGAAGGGCCAGTGCCCGTCGGGGTCCTCGGTCGGCCCGAACGGCGCCGCGCAGACGTCGAGGAGTTGGGTGGCCGGGGCGACGTCGTCGAATCCGAAGCCGCCCATGTAGTTGACCGCGACAAGTGGCGGCGGCGTCGCGGCCAGCCGGGCGCGGACGTCCTCGTCCGGGCACAGGTACCGCAGCAGGCCGTACCCGATGCCGTTGTCCGGGACCCGGCCGAGCTGGCGGATCACCGAGCGGACCGAGCGGGCCGCGTCGGCGGTGGCGGGCAGCTCCAGCCGCAGGGGGTAGAGCACCTGGAACCAGCCCGTGGTGCGGCTGACGTCCACGTCGTCGAAGAGCGGTTCGCGGCCGTGGCCGGTCGTGGCGACGGTGACCGCGCCACCCGTACGCCCCGCCACTGTGGCCACCACTGCCCACACGAGCAGGTCCCGCACGCTGGCCCGCAGTCGACGGGCGGCGGCGTGCAGTCCCCGGGTCGCCGCCTCGTCCAGCGTCACGGTGGCCAGGCCCAGGTCACCGAGGCGGTACGGCGTGCCGGTCGGCTCGTCGGCCAGCCGGGGCAGCACGCCGTCGTCGGCCTGCGCCAGCCAGTACGGCACCTGCTCGCGCAGTGCCGCGGAGCCCGCGTACTCGGCCAGCCGCCGCGCCCAGGCGCGGTAGGACGTGGTCTTCTTCGGCAGCGCCGGCTCGACCCCGCGTTCGAGCTGGTCACAGAGCGTCTCCAGGTCGGCGAGGAGCACGCCCCGGGAGACCGCGTCGACGACGAGGTGGTGGTTGACGAGCAGCAGCCGGTCGGGCAGCTCCGGGCCGAGCCGGAAGTGCGCCACCCGGGCCAGCGGGCCGGCCGTGAGGTCCAGGCCGGTCTGCGCCTCGGCGCAGCGGGCCTCGACTGCGGCCTCCCGCTCGTCGACCGGAAGGCCGGTCAGGTCGTGGCTGACGAACGGGACGGCGTCGGCGGGGTCGGCGTGGTGCTGACGCCAGCTCCCGTCCGGCTGGCGGGTCAGTCGTAGCCGCAGCGCGTCGTGCTGGGCCACCAGCAGGCGGACGGCCTCGCGGACCAGCTCGACCGGGAGCGGACGGGCCAGCTGAAGGTAGTAGGGGTGGTTGAACAGGGCGGGCCGGCCCATGGTGGGGGCGACCAGGTCGGTGAACCAGCGCTGCGCGCCGGTCAGCGGGGCGTCGCCGTGCACCGCGCCCTGCTCGGCGTCCAGCGCCACAGTCGCCTCTCCGAGGCTTGCGGCCAGCTCGGCCACCGTGGGGTGGCGCACGAGCTGTCGCGGGGTGACCTGGATGCCTGCCGTCGCGCAGCGGGCGACGAGCTGCATCGCGAGCAGCGAGTCACCGCCGACGGCGAAGAAGTCGTCGTTGATGCCGAGCTGGTTGGTGCGCAGCAGCTCCGACCAGATCGCCACGAGCTGACGTTCCCGGTCGGTGCGCGGTGCGGCGGCGGCGCGGTCGGCCGAGCGTCGGTACCCGTCGGTGACCGCGCCGCGCAGCGCCGCCGCGTCGCCCAGCTCGGTGGCCACCTCGGCGAGCAGCCCGGCGGGAATCCGGTCGACAGGCGCGTCGGCGTCCCCGGAGACGGCCGCGTCGAGGGACCAGAGGCCCCGCAGCACGCCCACCGGCCCGTGCGCCGGGTCGAAGGGCAGCGCCGGGGTGTCCGGTGGCGGGGGCTCGGTGGCCGGGTGCAGGACGAGCGTGGCCGCGTCGGTGGGAGGGGTCGGGGCGTACCCGATGATTCCGGCGGTGACAAGCGCGGACAGCTGCGCGCCCTGCGGCGTCGTGGTGAGCAGCACCTCGCGTCCGAACCGGGCCTGGGCCGCGAGCAGCCGGGCCAGCTCGGCCTGCCGGTGCGCGGGCCCGGCCGGTACGACAAGCCGGCCCAGGGCCGGGTGCCGCACCGCCCGCCGCACCAGCAGCGTCGCGGTGACCGCCGCCAGCTCCGGTGACCAGTCCTCGCCGGTGAACAGCTCCGGCACCCGGTAGCGCCGCGCCCACGCCTCGACCGCGACGACGCAGACGTCCGGCCGGGCCTCGGCCAGCCGTGCGGTCAGCTCCGCGAGGACCGCGTTCCACTGTGACGTCCGGTACGGCGGCGACTGCGGGCACACCGCGATCGTCAGCGCCGCCGCGCTGTGTTCCCGGTGGACGTCAAGTGCCGCCAGCAGTTCGGTGTGGAAGTCGCGCAGCCCGACGATGCCCGCGCCGAGCGGGCCGGGTGTCCGGCGGTCCTCCCAGCGCAGCACCAGCGCGTTGTGGTCCCGTCGGCCGGTCGCCAGGCCGGCGGCCGGGTCGCGCAGCAGCCGCAGCAGCGCGCCGGGCGCGAGCTGTTCCAGGGCGTGCGGCAGGCCGAGCAGCCCGGTCCAGAAGCGGACGGCCGTCGCCAGCCCCGGCACCTCGACGGTTCCGCCGACGACAAGCCGGGGCACGGGCGGCGCGAGGCGGCGGGGCACCGGCGCGCGCCGTCCCCCGCCGAGTGGGGCGTCCGGTCGCCGAACCCCCTCGTCGAGCACCTTCGCGAGCCCGGTCAGCAGCCGGATCATCCGCTCCGGCCCGAACAGGTCGGCCCGGTACGCCAGGTCGGCGTGCAGGTCGTCGCCCTGCCAGGTGACGCTGAGGAAGAGGTCGAAGTCGACGCCGACGCTCGGCACGTCGACAGGCGTGGCGGTCAGCCCCGCGAACTCCGGCAGCTCGTCGGCGCCGTCCAGGACGTTGAGCACGCACTGGAACAGCGGGTGGTACGCGGCCTGCCGGGGCAGCCGCAGCGCCTCCACGATCGTCGCGAACGGCAGCCCCTGGTGCCGGTACGCCTCCCGTGCCGTGCGGTACGCCCGGGTCACCAACTGCCGGAAGGTGGGCCGGCCGCCCACGTCCATCCGCAGCGGCAGCAGGTCGGCGAAGCAGCCGATCAGCGGGGCGAGTTCGGCGCGTTCGCGGCCGGCGGTGGGTGCGCCGAGCACGACGTCCGGGTGCCCGCTCTCGGTGTGCAGCAGGGCGGCGAAACCGGCAAGCAGCACGGCGAACGGGGTGACCCCCTCCGCCCGGGCCAGCTCCCGCACCGCCGCGCCGAGCCCGCTGCCCAGCCGCTGGGCCTGGTAGCCGGCGACGTCCGAGCTTTCGGCAGGCCGGGGGTGGTCGGTGGGCAGATCCAGCAGCGGCGGCGCGTCGGCGAGCCGCTCCCGCCAGTACGTCAGGTGCGGCTCGACGGCCGCCGACGCCAACCAGTCGCGCTGGTGTCGGGCGTAGTCGGCGAACTGCACCGGCAGCGGCGGCAGCGGCCTGTCGACGCCTGTGGTGTGGTGGGCGTACCGGGTGGCGAGGTCGTCGAGCAGGATGCTCCACGAGGTGTTGTCGCAGACGATGTGGTGCATGCCGAGCAGCAGGTGCCAGCGCCGGTCCGGCAGCCGCAGCAGGCGGGCCCGCACCAGCGGGCCGGCCGCCAGGTCGTACCGGTGCGCGGCCAGCTCGGCGGCTGCCCGGCGCACCACCCGGGCCTGCTTCGCCGCCGGCAGGCCGGTCAGGTCAAGCGCCTCCAGCCACGGGTCGACGTGCGGGCGCACGACGGGTTCCGGCTCGCCGCCCCGGTCGGCGAAGGTGGTCCGCAGCACGTCGTGCCGGGCCAGCACGTCGTCGAACGCCCGCCGCAGCGACGTCGTGTCGAGGTCGCCGCGCAGCTCGACGGCGGCAGTGGTGTTGTGCCGGACCACGTCGTCGCCGAGCTGGTCGAGGGCCCAGAGCCGGACCTGCGCCGAGGACGCCACCGCCGGTGTGCCCGCAGGGGCGGGCGTGAGCGGGGCGAGCGCGGTGGCGTCCGGGTCGGCGTCCAGAACGGCGGCGAGCCCGGCCACGCTCGGGTTGGTGAACAGGGTGTAGAGCGACACCTCCCGGCCGAACTCGGCCTGCACCTGCGACAGCAGGCCGGTGGCGAGCAGCGAGTGTCCGCCGAGGTGGAAGAAGTCGCTCGTCACGCCTACCTGCTCGACGCCGAGCGCGGCGGCCCACAGACCGGCCAGTCGCTCCTCGGTCGGGGTGCGCGGCGCGACGATCTCCTCGTCGCCTGCCTCGACGCGGGCGGGGGCCGGGCGGCTGCGGTCGGCGATCGCCGCGGCGGTGCTCAACTCCTCGATGACGTACGCGGCCCGCTCCGCGCCGATCGTCGTCAGCAGCCCGCTCGGCCCGCTGGCCGGCACCGGCGCGGGCGGGTCCAGCGGCCAGACGTGGGCGAGCAGCCGACGCAGCTCGTCCCATCCGGCCGGCACGGCCAGCGCGAGGACACCGGGGTACGCGTCGCGCAGCGCCGCGACGGCCTCCGCGTCGGTGTCGAGCACCACTGTGGTGGCCGGATCGGCGCAGGCCAGCTCGCCGGCCGAGAACGGCCGCACCTCGTGACCGGGCAGCGCGTCGGCGAGCCTGTCGAGCGGCAGCCGCTCGCCGTCGACGAGCACGAGCCGACGCGGCTGGCCCACGAGCCGCCGCAGTTCCCGCAGCACGATCGTGCTCAGCGCCGCGAAGTACTCGCCCGTGTACGGCACGTGGCCCAACTCGTCCGCGCGCTCGTCGCTCACAGGCGTCACCGGATAGGCGCCGGCCTGGTCGGCCGCCCAGACCGCGTGGACCCCCGGGGTGCGGGCCGCCAACGCGGCAAGCCTGTCGTCGAGCCGGCCGGACCACTCGCCGTGCCGTTCGGCGGCGCGCGGCGACGCCGGGCAGACCACAAGCAGCAGCGGGGCGTCGGTGCGCCGCCGGTACGCGGCCACCGCCGTGTCGAGGTCGTCCATCGCCGCGTCCAGGGCCGCCTCGCCTGCGGTGTCGTCCTGTCGGCGCAGCCAGTCCTCCCAGCGCAGCAGGCAGACAGTGGCTTCGGCCGTCGGCCCGGCCAGCAGGTGGGCCACCAACTGGCCGTACCCGGCCAGCTCCACCGACGCGGGTACGCGCAGGAAGCGCAGCCAGAACTCCACTGGGTCGCGCAGCGGGTCCACTGTGAACGTGGCCGCCAGGGCGATGCGGTGCCGGTGCAGCCCGGTCACCTCCGACAGCGGCCGGTCCGGGTAGTCCGCCATGGCGCGCAGCAGCTCCGGCAGCCGGCCCACAGTCGCGGCGATGGTCTCGTCGAGGTACAGGTCGGCGTTGAAGTCGACAGCGCCCTCGATCCGGTCGCCCTGGACGGTCAGGCTGACGAAGAGGTCGAAATCGGTGAGGCCGCTCTCCGCGGGCACCGGCCGGAAGGTGACCCCGGCTGCCTGCCGCTGCCGCACCCCGCCGTCGGTCATCGTGGCCAGCACCTGGAACAGCGGATTCACGCTGGGGTCGCGGACCGGCCGGACCTCCTCCACCACCCGCGCGTACGGGGCCTCCTGGTGCGCGTACGCCTCGCTCACCGTGCGGTGCACCCGCCGGACGAGGTCGCGCACGCTCGGGTCGCCGCCGGTGTCCACCCGCAGCACCAGCATGGTGGCGAAGCAGCCGATCAGCGGTTCCAGGTCGGTGCTCGCCCGGCCGGCCGCTGGCATGCCGAGCAGCAGGTCGTCCTGGCCGGTGGCCTGCCGCAGCAGGGCGGTGAGCCCGGCGAGGACCACCGCGTTGACTGTGGCCCCGGCACCCCGGGCCAGCCCGGCGAGAGCGTCGGTCACCTCGGCGTCGACGGTGAACGGCAGGCTCCGGCCACGGTGGGTCTGCACCGGCGGGCGGGGGCGGTCCGGTGGCAGTGTCGAGCGGGCCGGCGCCGAGGCGAGCCGTTCCCGCCAGTGCGCCAGGTGGCCGGCCAGCTCCCGTTCGGCCTCCGGTCGGCGGCGTGCGGCGACGTGCGCGACGAACCGGGTGGGCAGCGCGGGCAGCCCGGCCGGCACGTCGGCGGCGAACTCGCCGTACCAGCTCACCAACTCCTCGACGAACACGCCTGCCGACCAGGCGTCGAAGACGATGTGGTGCGCCGTCACCAACAGCAGGTGCTCGTCGGCGGCGAGGGCGAGCAGCCGTACGGCGAGCAGCGGCCCGCTGGTGAGGTCGAAGGTGACGGCCGCGTGCGCGGCGACCTCCCGGTCGACAGCCGCCTGCCGCTCGGACTCCGGCACCGCCGTCAGGTCGAGGACCGGGAGCGGCACCTCCAGGGCGTCCGACACCCGTTGGGTGACGACGCCGTCGACGGACGCGAACACGATGCGCAGCGCGTCGTGCCGGGCCACCACCGCGTTGACCGCCCGGTGCAACGCCGCGACGTCCAGGGGCCCGCTGACCCGTTCGGCGAAGGGCACGTTGTAGACAGGCGTACCCGGCTCCAGCCGATCCAGGAACCAGAGCTGCTCCTGGGTGAAGGAGAGCGGGTAAGTCGCGGGGGTCGGCGTCGGGTCGGCAGCGTCGGATCGGTCGGCGCGAGCCTGGCTGGCACGGCTCTGCCGCAGGCGCAGGGCCAGCAGCTCCCGCTGCTCGGGGGTGAGGTCGGCGAGGTCCGGGTGCAGGTCCTGGGTCATCGGGTGGCCCCTTCGACGTACGCGCGGTCGGTGGCCGTCTCGCCGCCGAGCAGGCGGGACAGCGGGGGAGGGGAGTCGTGCAGGTAGAGGTGACCGCCGGGCACGACGGTCAGCGAGAAACCGGCGTCGGTGCAGGCCGCCCAGCCGGCGACCTCGTCCGGGCTGACCAGGGGGTCATCGGCTGCCGCCACCGCGTCCACCGGCAGCGGAAGCGGCGGCACTGTCGCCGGCCGGTACGACGCCACCACCGTCAGGTCGGCCCGCACGGTGGGCAGGATCAGCTCCAACAGCCCCGGGTCGGCGAGCATCTCGTCGGGGATTCCGCCCAGGTCGTGCAGCCACCGGGTCAGCGCCGCGTCGTCGAGGCGGTGCGCCGCGCCCAGCGGTGCGGCGTTTCGCGGCGGACGGGCTGCCGACACCACCAGACGCTGCGGTACGGGGCCGCCCCGCGCGACCAGGCGGGCGGCCACCTCGTATCCGATCAGGCCGCCCATGCTGTGGCCGAAGATCGCGAACGGCGCCGGCACCCGCGCGACGATCGCGTCGACAAGCGGGGGCGCCAGCTCGTCCATCGTGCTCAGCGGCGGGTCGGCCAGCCGACGCTCACGGCCGGGCAACTGCGCGGTCCACACCTCCACGTCGTCGCCCAGCAGACTGGCCCACGGCCGGTACGCGGCAGCGCCGGCACCTGCGTACGGCAGGCACACCAGCCGCAGCCGAGCGGCCGGGCAGGGCGCGACGCAGCTCAACCAGGCTGCTGCGCCGGCCGCTCGGGTGGCGGTCGTCGGCACGGATACGTGTGGTGTCGCCATGCCCGCACACGCTAGGAACGGGCCGTGACAGCGGTCTTAGCGTCGGCTGACGGTTCCTCGGGGTGTCCGCTGCGCGCGACCCGAGTGAGCAGGTCAGGTGATGCCGAGGGTGGTCAGGGGTTCGCCGGGTGGGGGTTCTCGGTGAAGGCGGTGGCGTGGTCGGTGACCCACTGGCGGAAGGTTCGCGGTGGTGTTCCGAGGATGTCGAATATCGTCGACGTGGTGTACGCCGGGTGTCCCATCGTGGCGTCCCAGGCGGCCAGGAGCATGTCCACCGCCGAGCGTGCGGTTTCCGGAATCTGGCGTCGGAAGTCGTCGGGCGACAGCTCCTCGAACGCGATCGGGCGGCCCAGCGCGTCACCGATGATGCTCACCTGTTGGGCCTGACTGAGTGATTCGGGGCCGGTCAGGACGTAGTCACCGCCTGCGTGCCCGTCCTCGCACAGGGTCCGCGCGACGACCTCGGCCACATCTCGGTCGTCGACGGGGGCCGTCTCGGCCGCGCCGTACGGCCACCGGACCACGCCGTCGCCACGGATGGCGGCGGCCCACCAGGAGAGGGCGTTCGACGCGAACATCCCTGGTCGGATGATCGTCGAGTCGAGTCCGGCGGCCGAGATGAGCCGTTCGATCTCCGCGTGCAACGCCGCCATCGGGTTCGGTTGCTGGAAGAACGGGTGCGGGGTCTGGTGTGGTGCGGACAGGTAGACGACCCGCTGCGCCTGGGCGGCAAGCCGCTCCACGACGGCCGCCGCGGTCTGCGCAGGAGCGGTCCAGACCAGGAAGACCGTACTGACGGCGTGCAGTGCGGCGTCGAGCGATTCGGGCACGGTGAGATCGCCGGTGACGATCTCGACGTTGGTGGGCAGTGTCGCCGCCGTCTCGGAGCGGCGCACGAGGGCGCGGACCGGCACGCCCGCAGCGGTCAGCAGGTCAACGACGCCGCGTCCGACGCGGCCGGTCGCCCCTGTGACAAGTACCGGAGGTCCTCCTGCGGGTGTCATGGCGATCTCACCGTCGTTGATCGAGTGCAGCGGGGTGTCCATCTGTTCCATGTCCCCCATGGAAGCGTTACCAAGTTAAAAAAGCAACTCGGTAACGAATGTTAGTCTGGCAACGTGATCGAGCCGGTCGGGCTACGCGCCCGCAAGAAGCTGCGAACGCGGGACGCGATCGCCGACGCGGCGATCTCGCTGTTCCTGGCGCGCGGGTTCGAGCAGGTATCGGTCTCCGACATCGCCGCCACTGCCGAGGTGTCGAAACCGACCCTGTTCCGCTACTTCGCCACGAAGGAAGACCTGGTCCTGCACCGTTTCGCGGACCACAACGGTGAGGCCGCACGCGTGGTGCGCGACCGTGGGCCCGACACCGCGCCGGTGACAGCGCTGCACAGGCATTTCCGAGCCGGTCTTGATCGCTTCGAGCCGGTCACCGGTCTCAATGATCATCCCGAGGTGGTGGCGTTTCATCGGCTGGTGTTCACCACCCCGAGCCTGGCGGGACGACTCACGCAGTACATGCTCGACGATGAGGCCGCACTGGCCGCCGTCCTCGGCCCGGGCATCGGAGCCCGACTGCAGGCCGCCCAGGTGATCGCGGTTCACCGCGTCCTGGCGCGGACCAACTGGCAGAGGATCGCCGATGGGCGAACCGCGCGCGATGTGCAACCCGAGGCGATCGTCGAGGCGGACCAGGCATTCGCCCAACTGCGCCACGGAACGGGCGACTCCTAGCCCGCCGTGCGGCGGCACACAGAACAGCCCGACACGGCCGAGGACGGTGCCGCCCGCTCACCCTTCGGCGGCGACCGCCGCGATGGCGAAGTGCGGGCGATGGACGCCACCGTCGGGACGCTCCAGGCGCTCGACCTCGGTGAAGCCGGCGCGCGCCAGCCGCTCGGAGATCTCGTCGACCGGCCACCGGTAGGCGGTGGTGACCTTGTGGTCGAAGGCGTCGACCTCGTCGCCGGCGAAGAGGCCGAGCACCAACCTCCCGGACGGGGTCAGGGCACGCCGGAACGCGGTGAGCACGCCGTCGAGTCGCTGCGGTGGCAGGTGGATCAGCGAGTACCAGGCCAGGATGCCGGCGACGGAGTGGTCGGCGACGTCGAGGTCGTCCAGCGACCCCAGGCGGTAGCTGCCGCCGGGATGGGTCGCCCGCGCGTGGGCGATGAACTCGGGGACCACGTCGATGCCCGTGGCGTCGACGCCCAGCGAGCGAAGGTAGTCGGTGAGGTGACCCGGGCCGCAGCCCAGGTCGAGCACCGCACCGGGTCGGCCCCCCAGGTGCCGGCCGATGAGGGCGAGGTCGTCGGCGTCCACCTTCTCCCGCGTGCCGAACAGTTCGATGTAGAGATCCGCGACCGAGGCGTACGCCTGCCGTACCTGTTCCGTGCCCACCGCCCGACTATAGGAACCCCGCACCGGGCGGCGCGCGCGCAACCCCCCGTCCCAAAGATCGTTAGTGCCGAGGGGTGGCCTGGATGTCGCACGGATGGACGGCACGGCTTCTGCGGGATCCGGTGGCCTCACCCCGGGCGGCCTTTCTCGAGCTCTTCTTCGATCTGGCCTTCGTCTTCGCCCTCACCCGTGTCGCACAACGGCTGATCACCGAACTGAACGCCAACGAGCCCGAGCGCGACGTGCTGGGCGGGGCCGCCGAGGCGCTGTTCTTCTTCCTGCTGCTCTGGCTGATCTGGATGCTGGCGGCCTGGGTCACCAGCCTCTACGACCCGGCGCTGGCGTTCGTCCAGGCGCTGGTGATCGTGGTGATGTTCGGCGCGCTGGTGCTGGCCATCGCGATGCCCCACGCGTTCGGCGGTCGAGCCGTGCTGTTCGCCGGCACCTACGTCATCATCCAGCTCGGCCGACCGCTGGCGCTCACCCTGGCGCTGCGCGGCCATCCGCGCCGGATGGTGACCACCCGCATCACGATCTGGACCGCCGTCGCCGCGGTGCCCTGGCTCGTCGGGGTCGCCGTGAGCGAGCACGCCCGGCCCGCGGTCTGGGCCGGCGCCCTGGCCATCGAGTACGTCGGGTTCGCCACCGGCTGGCCGATACCCCGGCTCGGCGCCTCCCGGGTGAACCAGTGGGTGATCAACGGGGTTCATCTGGTGGAGCGCTACCAGCAGGTGTTCCTGATCGCGCTCGGCGAGGCGATCCTGGTGATCGGCCTGGCCTCCAGCGCGGCCCCGATGACCCCCACGGAGATCGCCGGCTTCGTCGTCGCGTTCGCCGTCACCGTGCTGTACTGGCGAATCTACTTCCACCGCTCCGGACACCGGCTCCCCACGGCGATCCGCGAATCGCAGACCCCGGCGCGACTCGGTGAAAGGGCGACCTACGTCCACCTCGTGACGGTCGCCAGCGTGCTGATCACCGCAGTCGGATTCGAACTGGTCATCGCCCACCCCACCGGCGAGGGCACGTTGCCGACGGCCGTCATCGGGCTGGGCGGTCCGGCGCTGTTCCTCCTCGCGCAGGGCTGGGCGGACCACGAGGTCTTCGGGCGGCGCCCCATCCGCCGGCTGGCCGGGGCGCTGGTGCTGGTGGCGGCAGTCCCGGTCGGCGCCCTGCTGCCGGGACTGGCGGTCCTGGTCATGGCCGCCGTGGTGCTCAGTCTCGTCGGTGGGGCAGACACGCTGGCGAGCCACCTGCGAGGTTCACACGGTGATGGCGGGGGTCCGCCCGTCTAGGTCGCCAGCCCGCTGTCCCGGTAGCCAACGCCTGTCGCCGCCTCGTTTCGCACCACCGATCGAGCGCGTCTGCCGAAACGGCGGCGGGCCTCGATGTCGGGTTCGGCGTGCCCGAATCGGGCCAGGACCTCTCACCGCAGCCGTTACGTCTTCTTGCGCAGAAGCACCGAAATCGATTCGGGGTGCGCGACCATCGCGGGTAGAACGACAACCGATTCCAAGGCTTTCTGCTCATAGGACAGGTGAACCGTCCACTGCCCGGACTCATCACACTCTGCTTGATGTCGGGAGTGCCTGCCTGGATCAGCCCAACCGATGTCCCGCGCCCGCACCGCCGTCGCCAGTTCGGCGATCAGCACGGCGATGTCGACATTGATCGGCCGGGTACGAGGCTCGTGCTCCGTACCCCCGGGCCTCTTGACCGACTTCGCGGCGCGCAGCACTGCGTCGTAGGCGACGTTGCCGATAACGCCGGACAGGGCCGCGAGTGCTACCCACTGGACAATCGTCCAGCCCGGGCTCATGCACGGGAACGAATCGGGGTGCCTGGCTCGGAACAGCTGGTACTCGGCCCGCCACCGTCTGCTACTCGCCTCTTTCCAGGCGGCAGCGAGGGCAACAACCTCAGCCTCATCTGCCGGGGATCGCGCGAGAACGTCGATCAACCGTTGCCCAAGCGCCCGCTCTCGTCCTGCAAGCTCCGCCGCTCGCCGCTTCGCTGCTCGTACTCGGATGAGCTTGGGTGCCCAAACGTGGGCCGGGCGTTCCGGCATGAGAGTCAGCGTATCGGTCATCGCCACTTCGGCCTGGCCGCGACGCGTTTCGTCGACCGGGGTTCAGGGTTGCTCGGTGGAAAACCTGAGACGAAGACCGGGGCTGTCACCGGGGCTTCGCCCGGAGCCGGGCGCACGCGGACCACCAGATGATGTTGGGCATGAGACGCGCCGCATTCTTCGTGATCGCCGGGCCGGCCTGCATCGTGGGTTACGGGCTCGTACGCCTGTGGGGGAAGTCCGACGGGACGTACGGCCCGGGGTTCGACTGGCAGGCCGCGCACCTGGTCGCCCTGGCGGGCATGGTGTGCTTCGTGCCGGCGGTGCTGGCGCTGGCCGGCCTGCTGCGCCCCAGCCCGTGGCGCACCGGCCTGGTCGCCGTCACGCTTGTCGGGCTCGCCGCCACGATGGTGCAGTTCGGGGCGGACATCGTCGAGGGGCTGCTGGCCGCCGACCGGGCCGAGATGTCGGCGCTCGGCGCGGACTTCAAGGACATCCCCGGCGTCGAGGTGGTCGTCTACGACGTCGTACCGCAGCTGTTCTTTGTCGGTCTGGTCGTCCTGGCGGGCATGCTCGCCGCCCAGAGGCGGCTGCCGTGGTGGAGCGTCGCGCTGTTGCTGGTCGGCACCGTCCTGCCGGCCGTCACGCTCGACCTGCTGCCGCTCGGCGGTCTCGGCATGCTGGTGGCGCTCGCGCCGGCGGTGCCGGCGCTGCGGCGGCCCGCCCCGAGAGCCAGTCTGGAAACCGTAATTTGACCTTGCCAACCGAAGTCGTTCTGAGCTGCTGAGATAGCGCTCTCTCGGATGGTGCGAGACGCCTTGACGGGTCGGGGATCGAGCCGCGACGATGCAGGCACACCACCACCCGGCGTGATCGGCGCACGTCGTCCCCGCACCCGCGAAAGGACCTACCCGTGCGCAGATCCCTGCGAGCGTGGTTCGGCGCCGCGCTGAGCGCGATCCTCGTGCTGGGCGGCGTCGTCGCCACGCCACCCGCCGCCAGCGCAGCGCCGTTCACCGTGCTGGTGTTCAGCAAGACCGCCGGCTTCCGGCACGGATCCATCACCCCCGGCATCACAGCGATCCAGCAGCTCGGCGCCGCCAACGGGTTCACCGTCGAGGCCACCGAGGACGCGGGCCAGTTCACCGACGCCAACCTGGACCGGTTCGCGGCGGTGATCTGGCTGTCCACCACCGGTGACGTCCTCAACGCCGCCCAGCAGGCCGCGTTCGAGCGCTACATCACCGGCGGCGGCGGCTACGTGGGCGTGCACTCCGCGTCCGACACCGAGTACGACTGGCAGTGGTACGGCGGGCTCGTCGGCGCGTACTTCGCCTCGCACCCGGCGGAGCAGACCGCCACCGTCACGGTCGCCGACCAGGCGCACCCGTCCACGCGGGGGCTGCCGCAGCGGTGGAGCCGGTTCGACGAGCTGTACAACTACCGCACCAACCCCCGGGGCGCTGTGCACGTGCTGGCCACCCTCGACGAGAGCACCTACACCGGCGGCAGCATGGGGTACGACCACCCGATCTCCTGGTGCCAGAACTACTCCGGCGGGCGGGCCTGGTACACCGGCCTCGGCCACACCGACGCCTCGTACACCGACACGGCCTTCCGCCAGCATCTGCTCGGCGGCATCCAGACCGCCGCCGGGGCGGTAGACGCCGACTGCGGCCCCACGGTCACCACCAACTTCCAGCAGGTGGAGCTGGCCAAGGGCGCGGCCGAGACGGGCGAGCCGATGAGCCTCACCGTCCTGCCCGACCGGGGCGTGCTGCACACGTCGCGCAACGGTGTCATCCGGCACACCGACGCCGCCGGCAACACCAAGGTCGCCGCCACCCTGGCCGTCTACAGCGGCGACGAGGAGGGGTTACAGGGCATCAAGGCCGACCCCAACTTCGCCACCAACCGCTGGGTGTACGCCTACTACGCGCCACCGCTGAGCACGCTCGGCGGTGGCGCGCCTGCGGAGGGCACGCCTGCCGACTTCGCCGTCTGGGACGGCGTCAACCGGCTGTCCCGCTTCACAGTGAACGCGGACAACACCATCAACCTGGCCAGTGAGACGCTGATCCTCAACGTGCCCACCAGCCGGGGCATGTGCTGCCACGTCGGCGGCGACATGGACTTCGACGCGGCCGGCAACCTGTACCTGTCCACTGGCGACGACACCAACCCGTTCGACTCGGCCGGGTTCACCCCGATCGACGAGCGGGCCGGCCGTAACCCGGCCTTCGACGCGCAGCGCACCGCGGCGAACAGCAACGACCTGCGCGGCAAGGTGCTGCGCATCAAGCCGAGCACGGCGGGCGGTTACACCATCCCGGCCGGCAACATGTTCGCGCCCGGCACCGCGCGGACGCGCCCGGAGATCTACGCGATGGGGTTCCGCAATCCGTTCCGGATGAGCGTGGACAAGGCCACCGGTGTCGTCTACCTCGGTGACTACGGCCCCGACGCGGGCACCGCCGACCCGAACCGGGGGCCGGCGGGCAACGTGGAGTTCGCCCGCGTCGACCGCCCGGGTTTCTACGGCTGGCCGTACTGCACCGCCCGCAACGACGCCTACAACGACTACACGTTCCCGTCCGGGCCGTCCGGGGCGAAGTTCAACTGTGCCGGTGGGCCGGTCAACAACTCACCCAACAACACAGGCATCACCCAGCTACCGCCGGCGGTGCCGGCCTGGCTGCCGTACGGCGGATCCGGCTCGCCGCCGGAGTTCACAGGCGGTGGGCTGTCACCGATGGCCGGCCCGGTCTACCGGTACGACCCGAACAACACCTCCGCCGTGGCGTTCCCGCAGTACTACGACGGCACCTTCTTCGCCGGTGAGTTCGGCCGCCGCTGGATCAAGAACGTCAAGCTCGACGCGTCCGGCCAACCCTTGAAGATCAACCCGTTCCCGTGGACCGGCACGCAGGTCATGGACATGGAGTTCGGCCCGGACGGCGCGCTCTACGTGCTCGACTACGGCACCGGCTGGTTCAACGGCGACGCCAACTCGGCGCTCTACCGCATCGAGTACGCCCGCGAGGGCAGAGCGCCCGTCGCGAAGGTGTCCGCCACCCCGACCAGCGGCACCGCGCCGCTGACCGTCGCCTTCTCCTCGGCCGGCACCCTCGACCCGGACGGCGACCCGTTCACCTACGCCTGGGACTTCGACAACAACGGCACCACCGACTCCACCGCGCCGAACCCGAGCTTCACGTACACCACCAACGGAACCCGCAGTCCGACCCTGACGGTCCGGGACACCACAGGCAAGAGCGCCACCGCGAGTGTGGTCGTCACCGTCGGCAACAGCGCCCCGGTCGTCACCGTCAACACCCCGTTGAACGGGCAGATCTTCGCCTTCGGGGACGCGGTGCCGTTCAGCGTCACCGTCACCGACGCCCAGGACGGCACCATCAACTGCGCACGGGTGAAGGTGAACTACGTCCTCGGGCACGACTCGCACGGCCACCAGCTCGGCAGCGCGCAGGGCTGCTCCGGGGTCATCCAGACCTCGGCAGACGGCGAGCACGACACGGCGGCCAACATCTTCGGCATCATCGACGCCGAGTACACGGACCTGGGCGGGGGCGGCCAGCCCGCGCTGACCACGCACACCCAGGCGGTGCTGCAACCACGCGTACGCCAGGCCGAGCACTTCGGCGACTCCTCGGGTGTCCAGATCGTCGCCGGGGCGGCGGGACACGGCGGCGCGGCGGTCGGCTACGTCGACAACAACGACTGGATCTCGTTCCGCCCCTACAACCTGACCGGCGTCCAGTCGTTCAGCGCCCGGGTCGGCGCACCGGCCGGCGGCGGCGGGACGCTGGAACTGCGCGTCGACTCGCCCACCGGGCCGCTTGTCGGTTCGGCCACCGTGGTCCCCACCGGTGGGTACGCCACCTTCGCCACTGTCACCGGCGGGGTCACCGCGCCGACCGGCACCCGTACGCTGTTCCTGGTCTTCAAGGGCGCCGGGCCGTGGTTCGACATCGACGAGTTCACCCTCTCCGCCAGCCCTGGCGGTCCCGGGCCCGACCCGGACCCCGAACCGACCGGCAACCTGGCGCGGGGCAAGCCGGCGCGGGCGTCCAGCTTCGAGGGGGCCTACACCGCGGCGAACGCGT
Source organism: Micromonospora sp. DT43 (assembly GCF_049841645.1). Taxonomy (NCBI): domain Bacteria; kingdom Bacillati; phylum Actinomycetota; class Actinomycetes; order Micromonosporales; family Micromonosporaceae; genus Micromonospora; species Micromonospora sp. DT43. Next base: position 198,968 of record NZ_JBNCKR010000010.1, read on the forward strand.
TCGACGGCGTCGCCGGCACCCGCTGGGGCAGCGCCTTCGGCGACCCACAGTGGATCGACGTGGACCTGGGCGCCACGTACGCGCTCAGCCGGGTCAAGCTCACCTGGGAGGCGGCGTACGGCAGCGGGTACCAGATTCAGACCTCGACGGACGGCGTCACCTTCACCACCATCCGCACGGTCACCGGTGGCGACGGAGGCGTGGACGACCTGACCGGGCTCACCGGCTCCGGCCGGTACGTCCGGCTCCTCGGCACCGCCCGCGGCACGGCGTGGGGGTACTCGCTCTACGAGTTCGAGGTGTACGGGGCCACCGGCAACCCGACCGGCGGCAACCTGCTGCTGAACAAGCCGACGTCGACGTCCAGCACCGAGGGGGCCGATGTGACAGGCGCACAGGCCGTCGACGGCAACCTCACCACCCGCTGGTCGAGCACCTTCTCCGACCCGCAGTGGATCCGCGTCGACCTCGGCAGCCCGACCGCGATCGGGCGGGTCAAGCTCGCCTGGGAGGCGGCGTTCAGCAGCGCGTACCAGATCCAGACCTCCACCGACGGCACCACCTGGACCACCGTGAAGACGGTGACCGGGGCCGACGGTGGCGTGGACGAGCACAGCGGCCTCGACGCCAACGGTCGCTACCTACGGATCTACGGCACGGCCCGGGCGACCGGTTACGGCCACTCGCTCTGGGAGGTGGAGGCCTACACGAGCTGAACCACCACCTGAGTCTGCCCTCACCGCCGATTGGGCGGTGGGGGCGGACTCGCCTCGATCACGTGATGCCCAGTAGCTTCGGTGGTCCCCTGACACCTACTCCTCATCACGTGATCACGGCGGGCCCCTGCGCGTGGTCCGCCCCGGGCGGGCGCTGGTCTTGAGGAGCGAGCGGCTAGGCGTAGGCGCGCGGCTCGGCGATTGTGCACATGAGGGATTTTTAGTAACGCCGCACCCGGTACGCCTGGCCTGTCGACCTGCGGGTGCCGCAACCCTGACGGGTCGAGAGGTGTCGAGCCGCGTCGAACCGCGCTGGCGGTGGCGATGGGCGCACCTTCAGGCACAGGTTGACGGTATATACCGGCCGACGTAATCTACATGCATGACATCGATGCAGGAGCCGACGTTCCTGATTCTCACTGCGTTGGCGACCGGGCCCAAGCACGGCTACGGCGTGACTCAGGAGGTCGCCGAACTCTCCGAGGGAACGGTGAAGCTGCGGGCCGGCACCCTCTACGGAGCCCTCGACCGCCTGGTGGAGCAGGAACTCGTCATGGTCGACCGGCAGGAGATCGTCGACGGGCGGCTTCGTCGCTACTACCGGCTCACCGACGCGGGTGCCGGCAAGCTTGCCGAGCAGGCCCGCCGCCTGCGCAAGCACGCGGAGGCGGCGGAAAGCCGGCTACAGGCGCGACCGAACGTGGCGTTCGGATTCACGGCAACCCCGTTCGGGGTTCGCCCATGACCGCCTGTGGGGAGGTCATGCGGGAGCTGTCGGCGCGCGTTCGGCTGGAACGCTGGTACCGGCGGCTGCTGTGGGCATATCCGATCGGGTACCGCCGCGCCCACGGCGAGGAGATTCTCACCATGCTCATGGACTCCGCCGAGCCGGGCCGTCGGATGCCCGCCCGCGCCGACGTGGTGGATTTGGTGCGCGGGGCGGTGCGGCAGTGGTTCCGGCTGCCGATCGGCCGTATGGCGGTGGTGGCGGCCCTGCTATCGGCCGTGATCCTCGGAGCCGTAGGAGCAGGCGTGGGCTCGTGGCTGGCCTGGCAGGCGGCCGCGCTGCCGTCCGACGCATCGGCCATCCACACTGCCGAAACGGTTCGGGGTGCCCCGTTGCGGGCACCCAAACTCGGTCGTGATGACTGGTTGGGAAATCCCCAAAGCAATGGTGTCAACGTCGCCGACGAGCAGTCATCAGATTGGACGCTCGAAGCAGCGAAGGCCCGCCTGCAGGCCGAGGGCTGGACCCCTGGCGGCAGCGAGATGTACTCCGGCGCCCCGGTCATCCGAGGTGGTAGGCAGATGGAGGCGGCCTCTGAAGAGTTCTACGCGATCAAGGATGGCGCCGTCGTCACCGTATCCGCCGTCACTATTCTGACGCCCGATGCGGGGGGTACGAGTCTGGCGACTCACCTTGGGGTAACCGCGCCGCGCTGGGAACCGGTGGCGATCATGCTGGGCGGACTCGTCGGCGCCGTCATCGGCTGGCTCCTCACCGGCTGGGCCGGGTATCGCCTGCGACGCCGAACATTGCCTCGCCGGCTGACCGTCGCCGTCCTCAGCCTCAGCGCGCTGTGGCTCGCCGCCGGACCCACCATCGGCCTGTACGAAAGGCTGGCCGACTTGGCCTTCCCCGGATCTGAACCCCAACCGGCTGACCCGGCCTACTTCTGGCTGTTTCTCGATCACCGCGCCCAACAACTGCACGGAGCACTGGCCATGGGACTTGCGATCCTGGTCGTAGCCGCCATGAGCCGCCGCCACCCCGAAGCGCGGCCCACCGCAACGGTGACCTAACAGTCATCCCGGCTCAGTCGGCCGAACCCGCTGGCTGAGCCGGGACCGTGCCCCTCGCTCCCATCACTCTGGTACCGCGACATCGGGTTCTCGTCCGCACCGTGCCCACCGGCGAAGTGTTCACCTCCGCCAACGGCCGTCGGATTGTCAGCATCGGCCTGGTGGTGGCGGTTGGCGGTAGCGCTTTCCAGATGCTCGGGTTCGCCGCCGGCAAGGCCATCATCGCCCGCTCCGCCGCGGCCGGCCACGTTCGTCACTCAGCTGCTGGGCGTCGGTGCGGGCTTCCGGGTGAACGGCCACGGATACTCCCCGAACAGGTTGGTGCACGCCGTGAGCATTCCCTGTCGGGCGTCGGCCAGGCGTTGATTGGCGGGTCCCGTGTCCACAGTGGGGTCGTTCTTCACCCAGAGGTCGCCGGCTTCCTTGGCCGCCGATCCCAGCCGCTGACCCGCCTCCCGGACGGCGGGATCGCTCGAGTCGATGGAGGCCATCGCGGTGGTCGCGTCCCCGATGGGGGAATCCTTTGCCTCGATGCTGCGGACCACGCGCGTGCACGCGGCGGCGGCCGCCTTGTCCGATGGCGTGGTGGAGCTGGGGGCGGGGGAGGGCGCTTCGGCGGGGGAGCAGGCGGTCAGCAGCAGCAGCGAGGCGACAACGAGGGTGCGGTTCACGGCAGGGAGCTTAAACGATCTTCAGGTCCTGATGCCGACCCCTTACGACCTGCTCGTCCTGGCCGGCACGTCACTGCTCGACCGGAGGGAGGCGCTGCGCCGGGTCACTCCGGGCCGCGACGGGAACACGAGCAGCCGGTGGGCGGTAGGGCGAAAGGCCAGTCAGTCATCCGCGGCCACGATCTGCACCACCGTCTGGTTCGTGCGGTCGACGAGTAGGAACTCATGGAATTCGTTGTGCACGCCACCCCAGTCGTGAAAGGCGTCCGGACCGATGTCTCGTAGCAGGTAGATCCCGTCGGCAGCACGCAACGGCTGGTACACCTCCTGCCGCAGTTCCGCCGTGAGGTGTTCGGGTACCGGTGCGAACTGTTCCGACCAGAAACGCAGGCGTCGTTCCGCGAGCTCGGGATCGATCGGGTCGTAGCAGTCGGGCGTGATCCGCTCACGCCAGTACGGTCCATGTCGATCCGGGTCACCGCCGGGCTCGGGCCCGGTGGCGTAGTTGTCGCCGAACCACTCGTGGTTGATCAGCGCGGCGACGAGGCCACCGTCGGGCTCGTCGATCGCGGTAATTCCGAATCGCTTGACGTCCACCCACTGAAATGTCTGATTGCGGAAGTTGATGAAATGGTGGCCAGTGGATACGAGGGGGGCTGTCATCTCACGTCCCGGTCACCGGCAGCGGGGTTGGGCCGCTTGGCCACTGGTTCCGGTTGGCCCTGCGGTTCGACGTTTCGCCACAGCGTCAGCATGACGCCATGGTGGCCTACCGTTCTCGCCCCGACAACCCTGCGCGCTGCGAGCTGTTGCGACGTCAGTCGTCGGCGACGGCGACCGGCTCCGCGCCGATGCACCGGACCTTCAACTCGTGCCTGCCGGCCGAGCCCTCGAACGTGACCTCGACGTCGTCGTCCGGACCCCGGTCCACGTCGCGCACCCGGTAGCCCTGCGCGGGCGCCCAGGAGACGAGGCGTACGCCGGCGGGACCGCACTCGGCCACGGCCGTGCCGCCGTCGGTGGCGAAACTGCGGCGTACGCCGGCATCGGGGCTGGGCGCGGTGCTCGCGGTGCCGGCCGGCGTGACGGCTGTCGGGGCGGCGGACGTCGCTTCCGGCGCGGCGAGCGCCCGTTCGATCTCGGCCTCGCTGCGCACCCCACCCGGTGTGCCGGTGAGGCTCTCGCCCACCAGACGGATCGCGCCCAACCCGATCAGGGTCGCCACGGCGACCGTGGCCACCCACCCGACGGCGACGAGAAGCGAACGACGGCCCATGACACGACTATCTCCGATCCGTCCTTGTCGCCGGCACATCCGGAGGCTAAGGCATGGTTAACGTGCGCGTCGCTGCCGGCGGGAGCCGTTAGCCTGCCGGGTGTGGCCCGCCTGCTGCTCATCGAGGACGACCTGACCATCCGTACCCCGCTGATCCGTGCCCTGCGGGAACGTGGCCACGCGGTGGCCGCGGCCTCGACCGCGATGGCCGGGCTGCGCGACGCCCTGGAGGACCGGCCCGACCTCGTCGTGCTCGACCTGGGCCTGCCCGACCTGGACGGACGCGAGCTGCTGCGGATGCTGCGCGCGGTCAGCTCGGTGCCTGTCATCGTGGCCACGGCCCGCGACGACGAGACCGAAATCGTCCGGGTGCTCGACGCGGGTGCCGACGACTACGTGGTCAAGCCGTTCACCGCCGCGCAGCTCGACGCCCGTGCCCGGGCGGTGCTGCGGAGGGGCCCCGCCGGCGCCGACGCGCAGGAGGTGGCCCTCGTCGTCGGCGGGCTGCGTGTCGACAGCCGGTCCCGGCAGGTCACCCTGGACGGCACGCCTGTGGAGCTGACGCCGCGCGAGTTCGACCTGCTGCACCACCTGGCCGGGCGGCCCGGCCAGGTGGTCACCAAACGCGAGCTGCTCACCGAGGTCTGGCAGATTCCGTACGGCGGCGCCGACAAGACCGTCGACGTGCACCTGTCCTGGCTGCGCCGCAAGCTGGGGGAGAGCGCCCAGCAGCCGCGCTACCTGCACACCGTGCGCGGCGTCGGGGTACGGCTGGAGGCGCCGTGAGGGCGCGGCTCGCGCTGCTGGTCGCGGCGGTCAGTGTGCTCACGCTCATCGCGTTCCTGGTGCCGCTGGCGTTGCTCGTCCGTACCGTCGCCCAGGACCGGGCCACCGTGCGGGCCACCGCCGACGCGCAGAGCCTCGTACCGGTGGTCGGGACCGCCGACGCCCCGACCATCAGGCTCACCGTCGAGCAGCTCGCCGCGGAGTCCGGTCGACAGGTGAGCGTCTTCCTGCCCGACGGTACGGTGCTCGGCGCCCAGGCGCCCCGTACGCCCGCGGTGGCCCTGGCCGCGCGGGGGCAGAGCCTCACCGGGGAGTCGGCGGCCGGCCGGGAGGTGGTCATAGCCGTGCAGGGCCGGGCGGACGGCACCGGGGTGATCCGGATCGTGGTGCCACGGCAGGAGCTGACTGCCGGGGTGACCCGGGCCTGGCTGGTGCTGGCGCTGCTGGGTGTGGTGCTGGTGCTGATCGGGTTGGCGGTCGCCGACCGGCTGGCGCGCACGCTGGTCCGGCCGATCAGCGACCTCTCCGCCGTGTCGCACCGCCTGGCGAATGCCGAGTTGGACGCCCGGGTCACTCCCGCGGGTCCGGCGGAGCTGCGCGAGGTGGCCGGCGCTCTCAACCACCTGGCCGGCCGGATCCAGGTCCTCCTGGTGCAGGAGCGCGAGCAGGTCGCGGACCTGTCGCACCGGTTGCGGACACCCCTGACGGCGTTGCGCCTGGAGGCGGAGTCGCTGCGCGACCCGGACGACGCGGCGCGGATCACCACCGCCGCCGACGGGCTCGAACGGGCGGTCACCGGTCTGATCCAGCAGGCCCGTTGGCGTCGCGCGCCGGCGCCGGGCACGGCCGCGTCGGATGCCGCGGCGATCGTCGCGGACCGGGTGGCGTTCTGGTCGGTGCTGGCCGAGGACACCGGTCGGGCGGTCCGCCTCGACCTGGCCCCCGGCCCGCTCACCGTCGGGGTGCCCGCCGACGACCTGACGGCCGCCGTGGACGCGCTGCTCGGCAACGTCTTCGCGCACACACCCGACGGCACCCCGTTCGCCGTCCGGCTCGCGAGCGAGAACGGGGAGGTGCTGCTCACCGTCGCCGACGAGGGGCCGGGCATGCCGTCGGGCGCGGTCCGGCGGGGTGCCAGCGCGGTCGGGTCGACCGGTCTCGGCCTGGACATCGCCCGTCGCGCCGCGCAGGCCGGCGGCGGCCGGCTGGAGCTGCGGACCGGGCCGCGGGGCGGGGCGCAGGTGCTGCTTCGCCTCGGTCCGTCGAGGTCGGGGCGGGAGGCTCCGTCGAGGTCGGGGCGAGAGGCATAGCCGCTGCGCTGCGGGGTAGCTGCCATCCATGGCGCGGTATACGAAACCCGAGCTCAGAGAACAGATCAAGGAAGAGATCAAGGCGTCCGACAAGGGCGGTCGGCCGGGTCAGTGGTCGGCGCGAAAGTCACAACTGGTCACCCAGGAGTACAAGAAGCGCGGCGGGGGATTCCTGGGCGAGAAGGACGAGCGGCAGAAGTCGCTCCAGCGCTGGGGCAACGAGAAGTGGCAGACGAAGGAGGGCGACACCCGCGCCCGCAAGGGCGACACGACGAGTCGTTACCTGCCCAAGAAGGCGTGGGACGAGATGTCGGAGAGCCAGAAGCGCGCGACCGACACCAAGAAGCGCGAAGCGTCCCGATCCGGCAGGCAGTACGTGGCCAACACCGGGCCGGCCAAGAAGGCGCGTCGAGACGCCACCACGGCCGGCCGCATGTCGGAGATGTCGGTCGCCGAGGCGGCCAAGCTGGTCCGTGGCCTCGACATCCGGCAGCTCAGGACCGCGCTGCGCAACGAGCACGCCGGCAAGGACCGCAAGACGCTCGTCCAGCGACTCGAGGCCGAACTCAACAGGCGCGGGTGACCCTGCGGTACGGCGGCTGGCGCACCGGGTAGCTCAGGGAGCCTGACGCGCGGCCTCGAAGCCCGTCGAGGTGATCCGGTCGTCCTGTCGGCGGCGCAGGATCTGTACCTCGGTGGTGGCCTCGGTGCCCGTCAACGGCAGGACTCCCACCGAGGCGGGCGCCACGGCGGAGATGCTCGCCGGCGCGATCGTCACCCCGAGGCCTGCCGCGACCAGGTGCGCCACAGTGGCCCAACTGGTGGCCTCCTGGACGATGTTCGGTGTGTAGCCGGCTTCCAGACACGGCCGGAGATTGCGCTGGTAGGCCCGCTCGCCGGCCACCCGGGGGAAGAAGACGAACGGGTCGTCGCGCAGCACGGCGGCGTCGAGCGCGAGGTCTCCCGCGTGCGGGTGATCGGCCGGCAGGACGGCGACGAAGGATTCGGTGGCGAACGTGGTGCCGACCAGGTCGTCGTGGTCGTCCGCGTCCCGAACCACGCCGAGATCGACCTCGCCGTTCAACAACCGGTCGACGATGTGCGCCGTGTACGCCTCGTGCAGGCGCAGGTGGACGGCCGGATGGCGTTCGCGGAATCGACGGATCGGCCCCGCCAGCCCGAGCGGGATCGCCGAACTGACGAAACCGATGTCGAAGCGCCCCTGCTCCCCGCGCCCGATCCGGCCCGCCTCCTGCACGTCGTCGGCCACGGTGGCCAGCAGCCGCCGGCACCGGTCCAGATACGCCTCGCCCGCGGGCGTCAGCGCCACCGACCGGGAGGTACGCACGAACAGCGGCGTGCCGATCATCGCCTCGAGTTGGCGGATCTGCTGCGACAGCGGTGGCTGGGCCATCCGCAGGCGCACCGCGGCCCGGCCGAAATGGAGCTCCTCGGCGACCGCGACGAAGTAGCGCAGGTGGCGCAACTCGGGTTCCATACTTCGAGGATACGGATGACCCCGAACAAGATATTGGACGTTCGAATGGCGGTGGCCGGAGAATCGAACCATGAAGCCGAGCACGCTGACCATCACGTCGATGACGACCGCTGCGGAGGCCGAGGCCTTCCGGACGCTGAACGAGGAATGGATCTCCCACTTCTTCACCATCGAGGAGTCGGACCGCAAGACGCTCAACGACCCCTTCGCCGCCATCGTCGACCCCGGTGGCGACGTGCTGATCGTCCGCGACGGCGGGGAGATCATCGGCTGCGTCGCCCTGGTCCGCAGCTCGGACGAGGTCTTCGAGCTGTCGAAGATGGCGGTGCTCCCGTCGGCGCGCGGCAAGGGCCTCGGCCGCCAGCTCATCGAGGCCGCGATCGAGCGCGCCCGCCAACTCGGCGCGACCACCCTGTTCCTGGGCAGCAACACCAGGCTCGCGAACGCGGTGCACCTCTACGAGACCGCCGGTTTCCAGCACGTCAGCCCGGAACAGATCCCGCTGCCGCCGTACGCCCGCGCCGACGTCTTCATGAAGATGGCGCTCTGACCACGTCCGGCCGACGCGGAGTTCCGGAGCCCGGCGCGGGCTTAACCCCGCCTTAGCGTTCGGACAGCGCGGCGCTATCCCCGTTCAGCCGATCCTCGGAGTCGACAACCGAGGAGAGGTGGACACACGATGAAGCGCACCAATCTGCTTCTGGCGACGGTCGGCGGCTCGGCGGTGCTGGCGGTGGCCGGGGTCGCGCTGGGCGTCGCGGCCGCGAACGACACGCCGACCGGCGACACGGCACTCGCCGCCGCCACTGTCGCTCCGACGGGCACGGACGCGCCGGACGACAGCGCCACCACCGCCGCGCCGGGCACCACCGGCACGCCGACGGCCGAAACCCCATCGGGTACGCAGTCGAGCGGCTCGTCGTCGGCGGGCACCGCGCCGGCGGGCAGCGCCGTCGACGAGAAGCGCGCCGGTGAGATCGCGCTCGCCAGGGCCGGTGGCGGCCAGATCGTCGAGGTCGAGGCCGAGCAGGAGAACGGCAGGCCGGTGTGGAGCGTCGAGATCGTCGCCGGCGACACCGAGCACGAGGTGGACGTCGACCGGGACAACGGTTCGGTGGTGAAGGCCGAGCAGGAGCCGATCGACGCCGATGACAAGAACGACGCCGATGAGAACGACGACGACGCCGATGACCAGGACGACGACGACTGACCGTCAGTTGCCGCCGCCCGTTCCGGGGATCTCCCGAAGCGGGCGGCGGCTCTTGTCGTGGCCTCAGACGGCGACGCGTTGCTCCTGGATCGTCGGCTCGTCCTGGTCGAACTGGGTGCGGTACAACTCCCGGTACCGGCCGCCGGCGGCCAGCAGATCGCCGTGTCGCCCACGCTCGACGATGCGCCCGTCCTCGACGACGAGGATCTGGTCGGCCGCCCGGATGGTGGAGAGCCGGTGCGCGATGACCACGCTCGTCCGGCCGGTCAGGGCTTCGGCGAGGGCCTCCTGAACCGCGGCTTCGGAGGTGGAGTCGAGATGCGCCGTGGCCTCGTCGAGGATGACCACGCGCGGACGGGCCAGCAGCAGTCGCGCGATGGTGAGCCGTTGCCGCTCCCCGCCCGACAGCCGGTATCCGCGTTCACCGACGACAGTGTCGAGCCCATCGGGAAGTGTGCGGATCAGGCCGTCGAGGCGGGCCCGCCGGAGCACCTCCCACATCTCGTCCTCGGTCGCGTCCGGCTGGGCGAACGCCAGGTTGGCGCGGATGCTCTCGTGGAACAGATGCCCGTCCTGGGTGACCACACCCAGCGCCGTCCGGATCGACTCGGCGGACAGGTCACGTACGTCGACGTCGGCGAGCTTCACCGCGCCGTCCTCGACGTCGTACAGGCGGGGGAGGAGCTGCGCGATAGTGGACTTTCCCGCCCCGGAGGAGCCGACGAGGGCGACCATCTGCCCCGCCTCGGCGCGGAACGACACCCCGTGCAGCACTTCCTCGCCACCGCGGGCGTCGAGCTTCACCACATCCTCCAGAGAGGCGAGCGACACCTTGTCCGCCGAGGGGTAGCCGAACCGTACCCCGTCGAACTCCACCGCGACCGGCCCGTCGGGAAGCGGGCGGGCGTCGGGCTTGTCGAGGATCAGCGGCGTGAGGTCGAGGATCTCGAACACCCTCTCGAAGCTCACCAGCGCGCTCATCACCTCCACCCGCGCGCTGGCCAGCGAGGTCAACGGCGCGTAGAGGCGCGACAGCAGCAGCGCGAGGGCGACCACGGTTCCGGCGTCGAGGCTGCCCCGCAGGGCGTAGAGGCCGCCCAGCCCGTAGACCAGGGCCAGCGCCAGCGAGCCGACGACTGTCAGCGCGGTGATGAAGACCCACTGGAGCATGGCGGTACGGATGCCGATGTCCCGCACTCGACGGGCCCGCGCCGCGAACTCGGCAGACTCCTCGGCCGGCCGCCCGTACAGCTTGACCAGGGTTGCGCCGGGCGCGGAGAAGCGTTCGGTCATCCGCGTGCTCATGGCCGCGTTGTGCGCGGCAGCCTCGCGCTGCAACTGGGCGAGTTTCGAACCCATGCGGCGTGCCGGGAGGACGAAGATGGGCAGCAACACGAGCGCGAGCACCGTGATCTGCCACGAGAAGCTGAGCATCACCGCCAGCGTCAGTGCCAGGGTGACAGCGTTGCCGACCACGCCGGACAGGGTGTCGCTGAAGGCGCGCTGCGCGCCGATCACGTCGTTGTTCAGGCGGCTGACCAGCGCACCGGTGCGCGTGCGGGTGAAGAACGCCACAGGCATGCGTTGCACGTGGTCGAAGACGGCCGTCCGCAGTTGGACGATGAGCCCCTCACCGATGCTGGCGGAATGGAACCGTGTCACCAGACCCAGGCCGGCCTCGGCCAGGGCGATGACCGCGATCAGCACCGCCAACCGGATCACGACGCCGCTGTCGGCGCCGTCGACGATCGCCTCCACCACCCGTCCGGCGAGGACCGGCGCCGCCACCGTGAGGACCGCCGTCACCACGCTCAACAGCAGGAACCTGACGATCAGGGCCCGGTGCGGCCGCGCGAACTCCGCGATGCGCCTGAGGGTGACACGGGACAGCGGTCGTTCTTCCTGCGCGTTCATCGCGTGGCGCAGTGACGTCCACGCGGTAACTTCCATGCTCATTCGGTACCTCCGCGACGAGGTTAGAACCTCATCCGAGGTTGAGGTCAAGCGAGTTTGCGTGGCGTTCCGGTGCCGCGCCGTCACCTGGACTCGCTTGTCGCCACGCCGCACCGCGGGGCTGCGAGCCGGGCGCGGTCACCCCGCCCGGGCTCGCGACCTCCCGAGGTGGTGGTGCTGTTGAGCGGTATACCGCAGAGGTATGAATATGACTCTGAGGTATACCGCTCACCGCCGGCTGCCCGGGGCGGCACTCGACAGGCGGTGACGGTCAGAGGCCGGCGTGCAGGGTCAGGCTCTGCCGCAGGTGGAGCTTCGGCCGGGATCCGACGATCGAGCCGACGACCTCACCCCGACGGAACACCAGCAGCGTGGGCAGGGACATGACCTGGTAGCGCCGCGTGACCTGCGGGTTCTCGTCGGAATTGAGTTTGGCGATGACCATCCGGTCGCCGAACTCCTGTGCCAGCTCGACGAGGCTCTTCTCGATCATCTTGCAGGGTGGGCACCACTCGGCCCAGAAGTCGACCACGACGGGCCGGTCGCTGGTCAGCACCAGCTCGGCGAACGTGGCGTCGGTGACGGTGGTCAGGGAGCCGACTGTCGTTTCCTGGGGCATGTTTCCTCCCGGTGCGCGATGGCGTGGGTGAGTTGGGTGCGCAACTGCTGACGGACCGCGGTGAGCCGATCGAGGTAGTCGTCGACCTCGGCGAGCTTGCGCCGCAGCACCAGCACGGAATCGGGGCAGACGTCGCCGGACGCGTTGCCCGCCCGCAGGCAGGCGACGAACGGACGGACGTCGTCGAGGCCGAAGCCGACGTCGAGCAGCGCCCGGATCTCCCGGACGACCCGCAGCTCCGCCTCGTCGTAGACGCGGTAGCCGTTGGCCGAGCGCTGTGGGCGTACCAACCCGTGGGCCTCGTAGTAGCGCAGCGTCCGGGTGCTCGTGCCGGCCCGTTCCGCCAGCTCGCCGATCAGCATCAGACCTCCTCGACCAGCCCGTCGCGACCAGGCTAAACCTTGTCGTCAGCGTCAAGGCAAGGTCGCGCGACAGCACGGCTCAGGGCGCCGCGAGGTGACGCCCTGAGCTTCGGTGCGTGCGGTCCCTAGCCGATGCGGAACTGCTGGCCGTAGACGGCGAACGTCAGCGGCGTGTTCAGGTTGAAGTTGCCGTTGTTGAGGAACACCCGCTGGGCGGTGTCGACGCGGGACGTGTCCGAGTGGGCCTCTTCCTTCTTCATCTCGATGACCCGCTCGTCGAGGAACACGTTGAGCCAGGTCCGCTCGTCGCCGCCCTGGGCCGGCGGCTTCGCGCGGGCGAGGGCGCGGCTGCGGATCTGGCGCATGCCCTCGTACCCGTGCATGACCGCCGCGTCGTAGTAGGCGAACTGGCCGAGCGCCCGCACCCCGTCGGTCTTGCCGTCGCGGACCGACGGGTTGAAGTACACCCGGTCCCGTTCGGCCTCCTGCGCCGCCCGGAACACCGAGTCGTTGGCGGCGGTCCGCCAGTCGCGGGGGAAGTTGGGGTCGAGACCGGCGTGCGACGCGGTGCCGTTGACGTTGCGCAGCGCCGGCAGGTACCCGGCCAGTACGTTGCCCGGCTTGCTGCTGGTGTACGCCTCGACCAGTTCGAGCATGTCCCCGGTGCCGGAGCAGAAGCCGATGATGCCTGCGGTGTAGCCGCGGCCGTCGCCGATGTCCTCGATGTAGGAGAACTGCGCGCGCCAGTCGAGCGAGGAGTTCTCCGCCGCCGAGACGAGCTGCATGGCGACATCCTTCTTCGCCGCGTCGTCGAGGTTGGTGCCGGCCGGCACGCTGGCGGTCGGCGTGGGGGTGGTGCCGCCGCCGGGCAGCGTCCACCGCTGGTTGGTGGTGCCGCCGCAGGTCCAGATCTGCAACCGCGCGCCGTTGGCGGTGCTCCGGTCGGTCACGTCGAGGCACTTGCCCGAGGCGGTGTTGACCAGGGCGCCGCTGCTGGCCGTCCACTTCTGGGCACCGGTGTTGTTGCAGTCGTACAGCTGGACCTTGGCGCCGTTGGCTGTCGACGCGGCGGTGACGTCGAGGCACTTGCCGAGCGCGCGGATCGAGTTGTCGGTGTTGCCGACCGTCCACGTCTGGGCCGCGCTGCCGTTGCAGTAGTAGAGCTGCACCGCCGTGCCGTTGGCCGGATTGGCGCCGGCGACGTCGACGCACTTGCCGCCGAGGCCGGTGATCGGGCCGGCGGTCGCGGCGCTTGCCGACGGCAGGCCGTAGCCGACCGCCGCGACGCCGATCAGCAGGGTGCCCACGACGTAGGCGGCTGTTCTCTTGCGCACCATGGTGTTCCTCGGGGAAGGGGCGGCGTGCCGCCGGCCGGTCGGTGCCCGGCGCGGCGATCGGCCCCGGCGGGCACCGCGAGCTTCAGGAAACAGTATTAACAGATAGCGGTACGTCGATCAACTGTTGATCGGCGACGATCAGGACTGATCGAGGAAGTCGGTGGTGGCACCGCGTAGCGCGGCGACGCACGCGACCACCGCGGGGTGACCGCCCGCGCCCCTTCGGTAGGCGACGCGCGTGCGGCGGCGCATGGCCAGCGGCAGCAGCCGGACCTGCGGCGATGGCCGCGCGATGGCGAGCTGCGGAATGAGAGCGACGCCCTGACCTGCGGCGACGAGAGCGAGCATGGCGTCAAAATCGTCGGCGTGATGCCGCACGGTCGGCGTGAAACCCGCCATCCGGCAGGCGTGCAGGGCCACCGCGTGGCAGAGCGTGCCAGGACTGCCAATGATCCACTGCGCGTCGCGCGCCCCGCTGACCGGGTCGGCGACGACCATGTCAGCGGTGGCGCTCGGCACGGCGAGGAAGACGGTCTCCTCCAGCAGCGCGATCGAGTCCAACGCCGGGTCGGGTGGGGTCGGCGCGGTGTCGTAGTCGTGCAGCAGCGCGACGTCGAGCCCTCGGCTGCGCAGAGCGGCCGGCATGTCGACCGGGTCCAGCTCACTGATCATGAGGTCGAGGGCGGGATGGTCGCGGGCCAGGGCGACCAGGGCGCCCGGCAGCAGGGTGCGTACGGCACTGGGGAAGGCACCGATGCGTACGCTCCCGCGCAGGCCGGTACGGGCGGCCGCCACTGTCGCGTCGGCGGCCTCCAGGGCGGCGAGGATGACCTCGGTGTGCTGCACCAGCGCGGTGGCGGTCGACGTGAGGCTGACCCGACGCCCGGTGCGCTCCAGCAACCGGGTGCCCGCCTCCCGTTGCAGGGCGGCGAGTTGCTGTGAGACGGCGGACGGCGTGTAGGCGTGCGCCTGGGCGACGGCGGCGATGGTGCCGAGGCGGGCCAGGTCCCGCAGGAGGACCAGGCGGCGAACGTCAAGCATCAGCTCAGCTTACGGATGGGTGGAGCAATCGGAACTGGACCTTCCCGGTCGCTCGTCCGAGAGTGGAGGCATGACTCTGACCGGCCTGTACGTTCCGCTGATCACGCCGTTTGACCTCACGGGGAGCATCGCCGTCGACGCGCTCACGGCCCTCGCGACCGATGCTCTGGACGCTGGCGCGGCCGGGCTGGTGGCGCTCGGCACGACGGGGGAGCCGACCGCCCTCAGCGACGACGAGCGCGCCACGGTGCTCGACGTCCTGGCCGCGCTCTGCCGTTCGCGGCGCGCGCACCTGCTCGTCGGCGCCAACGGCGTCGATGCGTTGCGCGCCCTCTCCGGCCGGCCCGAGGTGACGGCGGCGCTCTGCCTGGTGCCCCCGTTCCTCCGGCCCGGCCCGGCGGGAGTGCTCGCGTACTTCGCCCACCTCGCCCAGGCCAGCCCGGTGCCGCTTGTCGTCTATCACGTCCCGTACCGCACCGGACAGCACCTGCGCGCGGACGATCTGCGGCAGCTCGCCGGCCTGCCCGGCGTCATCGGCATCAAGTACACCACCGGCGCGATCGACACCGACACAGTCGACTTCCTCGCCGACGTCCGGCCCGGCTTCGCCGTGCTCGGCGGCGACGACCCGCTCATCTCCCCGCTGCTCGCCCTCGGCGCGCACGGCGTCATCGCGGCCTCGGCCCAGGTCGCGGCCGCGGACTTCGTCCAGGTGGTCGCACACTGGCAGCTGGGGGACCTTGTGCGTGGGCGGGCGCTCGGCCACCGGCTCGCGGGCCTGTCGGCGGCGCTGTTCGCCGAGCCGAACCCGACAGTGATCAAGGCGGTGCTCCACGCCCAGGGCCGCATCCCGACGGCCGCCGTACGGCTGCCGCTGCTGCCCGCCGGGCCGGATGCCGCCCGGCGGGCGCTGCGGCGCCTGGACGAGCTGACGAGCGCGTCGAGGTGACCGGACGACACCCGCCGGGGCGCGTCCGCGTGCTCAGTGCTCCCGGTAGGTGGCTCGGTCGAAGTCGGCGTACACGCCGTCGCCGCCGAGATCCTGCACCCACAGGCCGACGAACGCCCCGGTGAAGCCCCACGCCGCGGGCTCCCCGTCGATGATCAGGGCGGCGTGCTCGTCGGACAGGATCGTCGCGTCCAGGTCGACGGGCAGTCGCTGCCAACCCGCGCCGAGGTCGTAGTCGAAGCGCACCACCGGCCCGTCGAACACCGCCCGCAGACCGACCCGGCCCACACCGCTGGCGTCGACGGTCAGGTCCGGATACGGGGTGCGCCGCCCGTTGTCGGAGCTGAGCAGCTCCAGCACCGTACGCCCGTCGTCGGCGCGGGTCAGGTAGAGGTGATGCCAGTTGAGGGTGTTGTAGTACGCGGTGATCCCGGCGAGCTGTCGGTGGTCGACCGGGTCGAACTCGACAACGGTCTCGAGTGAGCAGTGCGTCGCCCCGACACGTCGCGCGACCAGGCTCGGCGCCTGCCGACCCACCGGCGACTGCCCACCGTGGATCCGCAGGTGCGAGGGTCGCGACCGCAGGTCGACCCAGTCCACGGTTGCCGGCCGGCGCAGCGTCGACCAGCAGGAGGCCAGCTCGGCGGCGTCGAAGTCGTCGGTGGTGGGCTCGTCCGGCCACGGATGCGGGGCCAGGTCGGGAGCGGCGACCTCCTCGGCGGGCACCCCACCGGGAATCCGGGGCCAACCGCCCGACGGCCACTCGACCCGCTGGATCGCCGTCTCCCGGCCCAGCACACAGTTGCCCAGCGGCGAGTAGGGGCGGCCGACCAGGTGGGCCAGGTACCACCCGCCGTCGGGGGTCTGGACCAGGCTGCCGTGACCGGCCTTCTGCAACCGCAGGTCCGGCCGACCCACGGAGCTGAGCAGCGGCCCGTCCGGGTCCACCTCGTACGGGCCGAACAGCTCCCGCGAGCGGGCCACGGTGACCTGGTGCTCCCAGCTCGTGCCGCCCTCGGCGGTGATCAGCCAGTACCAGCCGTCGTGGCGGTACAGGTGCGGGCCCTCGGTGACGCCTACCGGCGTGCCGGTGAACAGGATGCGCGGCCGGCCGACGAGACGACGCGCCGCGCGGTCGTACTGCTGGATCTCGATGCCACCGAAGCGGTCCCGACCGGGCCGCCAGTCGGCGCTCATGCTCAGCAGCCAGCTGGTGCCGTCGTCGTCGTGGAACAGGGCGGCGTCGAAGCCGCGCCCGTGCAGTTTCACCGGATCCGACCAGGGGCCGGTGATGTCCGGCGCGGTGATCAGGAAGTTCTGCGGATCCCAGTAGCCGCTGGCGAAGCTGGCCACGTCGCTGTAGACGAGGTGGAACTCCCCATCGTGGTACGTCAGGTCGGGTGCCCACACACCGTTGGAGTCGCCGCAGCCGCGCAGGTCGAGCAGGCGGCGGTCGGTGATGATCCCGCCCAGGGGGCGCCAGTGGACGAGGTCGCGCGAGTGGTGCACGCGGACCCCCGGATACCACTCGAACGTCGAGGTGGCCAGGTAGAAGTCGTCGCCGACGCGCAGGATCGACGGATCCGGGTGGAACCCGGCGAGGACGGGGTTGCGGATCGACCAGGCAGCGGTCGCCACGTCAGCGGTGTCGGTCGACACGGGGGCGGCTCCTCTGTGCGGCTATGAAACTTCCGGAAACTTGCGGGACCAGATCACTGGAAGCCCCTCGTACGGTAGCCGGTCTTATCGCGATAGGACAGGGGTCTTGACCGCTGGGGGAACTGCTCGTAGCGTCCCGGCCATCGATCGGTAATACCGACGAAGCAATGAAAGTTCCGGAGATCCAGGTTCGAACCCTTGCCGGCTCGGCCGGCGTCCGAGCACCCCGTGAGTCCCCCGAAGGGATGGATCATGACAGCGCACCTTTCCCGCCGATCGCTGCTCGGCCTCGCCGGCGCCGGCGCCGGCGCCTACCTGCTCAGCGCCTGCAGCGGCGACGAGAAGTCAAGCGACCCGAACGCCCCGCAGACCATCAACTGGTGGCACATCCAGAACACCGAGCCGATGCTGCCGGTGTGGGCCGCGATGGCCAACGAGTACAAGACCGCGCACAGCAACGTCACGTTCACGATCCAGCCGCTGGAGAACGAGGCGTTCAAGGCCAAGCTGACCACCGCCACCCAGGCGGGCGACCCGCCGGACCTCTTCCAGTCGTGGGGCGGCGGCGTGCTCAAGCAGCAGATCGACGCGGGCCTGGTCAAGGACCTCACCGACGACCTGAAGGACCTGGTCGGCGGCATCCTGCCCGCGGCCATGCAGCCGTACACGATCGACGGCAAGATCTACGGCATCCCGTTCGACATCGGCATGGTCGGCTTCTGGTACAACAAGGACCTCTTCACCCGCGCCGGCATCACCGAGACGCCCGCCACCTGGGCGGCTCTGCTCGACGCGGTCCGCAAGCTCAAGACCGCCGGCATCACCCCGGTCGCCATCGCCGGCAAGGACAAGTGGCCCGCCCACTTCTACTGGTCCTACCTGGCGATGCGCATCGGTGGGGTCGGCGCGCTGCAGAAGGCCGTCGACGACAAGAACTTCGACACCCCCGAACTCGCCGCCGCTGGTGAACGCCTCAAGGAACTCGTCGACCTGCAGCCTTTCCAGAAGGGCTTCCTCGGCGCCGAGTACGGCTCACCCGACGGGCAGGCCGCCACCATGGGCAACGGCCGCGCGGCCATGGAACTGATGGGCCAGTGGGCGCCGGCGATGCAGGTGTCCAGGTCCACCAGCAAGAAGGGCATCGGCGACAAGCTGGGCTTCTTCCCGTTCCCGGCCGTGGACGGCGGCAAGGGCACCTCCACCGAGGTCTTCGGTGGTGGCAACGGCTTCGCCGTCGGCAAGGACGCGCCGGCCGCCACCATCGACTTCCTGAAGTTCCTGCTCAGCGCCGACAACCAGCGCCGGTCCGCGAAGACCGGCGCGGTGCTGCCCACGGTGAAGGACGCCACCGACGCCATCACCGACGCCAACAACAAGGTCGTCGCGGAGACCCTGGCCAAGAACACCGGCTTCCAGCTCTACCTCGACCAGGCGTACGCGCCGGCGCTCGGCCAGCAGATCAACGACAGCGTCGCCGAGATCGTCGCCGGCAAGAAGGCGCCCGCGGCGATCCTCAAGGACATCACGCAGGTGGCGAAGACCGTCTGACCGTGACCCCGTATTCATCCCTAGCCGGCGATAGAACCCGAGTGGAGCAGGCATGACCAGGCCATCGACCGTGTCGGACAACAGGCGCGGCGACACGGCGACCGATCCGCCGGCACCGGGGCCGGGCACCGCGCGACAGCGCGGCCGCCAGCCCCGGCCGGGCCGGGGCGGCGTCCTCGCCGTCTTCCTGGCACCGGCCCTGGCGCTGTTCCTGTTGCTGGTCGTCGCGCCCATCGTGGTCGCCGGCTACGCCAGCATGTACAAGTGGAACGGTTTCGGGCTGCCGGAGAACTTCATCGGGCTGGACAACTACACACGCGCCTTCGGTGATCCGACGTTCCGGGGCGACCTGTGGCGCGGTCTCGTGCTGGTGCTGCTGTCGCTCACCGTGCAGTTGCCCGCCGCGCTGGCCCTGGCCATGCTCCTCAACCAGCCGCTGCGCGGCCGGGCCGCGTACCGGCTGATCTTCTTCGCGCCGTACGTGCTCTCCGAGGTCACCACGGCGGTCCTGTTCACCCTGGTGTTCTCGCCCAACCGGGGCCTTGGCGAGTCGGTCTCCCGGTGGTTGGGCGCCGACGCGGGCGCCGTCTTCGCGGACCCGGACACCGTGCTGTTCGCGGTCTTCCTGGTGGTGTCCTGGAAGTACTTCGGCCTCTACATGATGCTCTTCCTGGCGGCCCGTCAGGGCATCCCGAAGGAGCTGTCCGAGGCTGCGGTCACGGACGGCGCCAGCGCCTGGCAGGCGTTCCGGTTCGTCACTCTGCCCCTGCTCGGCCCGACGATCCGCATCAGCATCTTCCTGTCGGTCATCGGCACCATCCAACTGTTCGACATGGTCTGGGTGTTGACCGGCGGCGGCCCGATCCACACCTCGGAGACGATGGCCGTCACGATGTACCAGTACGGCTTCCGTCGCTTCGAGGTCGGCTATGCCAGCGCGATCAGCATCATCATGTTCCTGCTGAGCCTCGTCTTCGCCCTCTTCTACCAGCGCATCGTCCTGCGTCGCGACACCGACGGCGCGATCACCAACCAGGGAGGCCAGCGATGACCGTCACGGCGATCCGCGCCCAGCGGGCCCGCAGCCTCGTGCTGCATCTCATCTGCATCGCCGTCGGCGCGCTCATCGTCGTACCGGTGTGGTTCGGCGTGATCGGCGGCTTCAAGGACAACGGGCAACTGTCGACCAACCCGCTGGGTCTGCCCGACCCCTGGGTGCCGCAGAACTACACCGACCTCTTCGTCTCGGGGGTCTTCTGGCGTCAGCTCGGCAACAGCCTGCTCATCGCCGTCAGCAGCACCCTCATCGTCGTCGGCGCGGCGGCGATGGCCGCGTTCGTCTTCGCGCGCTACGCCTTCCGGGGCCGCGAGTTTCTGGTGACCCTGTTCGCGATCGGCCTGATGTTCCCGTTCGCGGTGGCCATCCTGCCGCTGTTCGTCCTGCTGCGCGGCATGGGCCTGCTCGACAACCCGCTCGGCGTCATCCTGCCCCAGGCCGCCTTCGGGTTGCCGATCACCATCATCATCCTGCGCCAGTTCTTCCGTACCATTCCCGCCGAGGTCGAGGAGGCCGCCGTCCTCGACGGCTGCGGCTCCTTCGGCTTCTTCTGGCGGGTCCTGCTGCCGATGGCCCGGCCCGCCCTGGCCACCGTCTCCGTGCTGGCCGTCGTCACCAGCTGGAACAACTTCATGCTTCCGCTTGTCGTCTTCAGCGACCAGAGCTGGTGGACCCTTCCCGTCGGAGTGCAGGCGTTCCAGGGCCAGTACGTCGACGACACCGCTCGGGTCCTCGCCTACGTCGTCCTGTCCATGCTTCCCGCCCTGGGCTTCTACGCCGTGGCCGAACGCCAGCTCATCGGCGGCCTGACCGGCAGCGTCAAGGGGTGACACCGGATCGCCAGACGACCTGAAGCGTCCCGCCAGACGAAGGAGCGGACCGTGGGCTCCGACAACGGCCGAAATGTCACCATCGCCATGATCGCGCGACTGGCCGGTGTGTCAGTGCCCACGGTCTCCCGGGTCATCAACGGCCGCTCCGACGTCGCTCCCGATACCCGGGAGCGCGTCGAGGCGCTGCTCAACCACCACGGGTACCGCCGCCGTACCCAGGCCCGGCGGACCGAGGCCGCACTTGTCGACCTGGTCTTCAACGACCTGGACAGTCCCTGGGCCGTGGAGATCATCCGTGGGGTGGAGGACGTCGCCCGGGCCAGTGGCGTCGGCACGGTCGTCTCCGCCATCCACTGGCGCATCTCCTCGGCCAAGCAGTGGCTGGACAACATGCGGACCCGATCCACAGTGGGCGTCATCTTCGTGACGTCGATGGTGAACCCACCTCTGCAGGCGGAGCTGCGCCGGCTGCACCTGCCGGTGGTCATCATCGATCCCGCCGGTGTCGACCCGCAGGAATCGCCCACCATCGGCGCCACCAACTGGGCGGGCAGCCTGAGCGCCAACCAGTACCTGCTCGGCCTCGGCCACCGCCGCATCGGCTTCATCGCCGGGCCACCACACCTGATGTGCAGCCGGGCCCGGATTGACGGCTACCGCGCGGCGCTTGGCGCCGCCGGTATCGCCGTCGACGACGGGCTCATCCGTCCGGGCAACTTCTACCACGAGGCCGGCTTCACCTCGGGTACGCAACTGTTGTCCCTGCCCGACCCGCCCACCGCCATCTTCGCCTCCAGCGACCAGATGGCACTCGGCGTCTACGAGGCCGTCCGCAAACGCGGCCTGCGGGTGCCCGACGACATCAGCGTGGTCGGCTTCGACGACCTGCCGGAGGTCCGCTGGTGCTCGCCGCCGCTGACCACGGTCCGACAGCCACTGGCCGAGATGGGCATGCTGGCCGCACGGACCGTGCTCCGCCTCGCCGGGGGTGAGAAGAGCGAGAGCCCGCGCATCGAACTCGCCACCGAACTCGTCGTCCGCGACAGCGCCGGCCCGCCCCGGTGACCGGCGCGAACGGGTTCGGCACTGAGGTCAGGTTGCCGTCACCGCACGAGACGGCCGAAGGCTCGCACGTCGTCGACGAACAGGTCCGGCTCCTCCATCGCGGCGAAGTGACCACCCCGGTCGGGCTCGTTCCACCGCACGATGTCGGCCAGGTAGTGGTGCGCCAGCCCGCGCAACGGCTGGAAGGGATCGTGCGGGTAGACCGTGACGCCGGCCGGAACCCGTATCGGTTCCGGCCGCCAGCCGGAGGCCATCGCGCGCATGCCCTCCGCGCCCTCGTAGTAGAGCGCGGCCGACGTGCCGGCGGTGGCGGTGACCCAGTAGATGGTCACGATGGTCAGCAACCGGTCCCTCGACACCGCGTCGTCGGGCACCTTTGCCGCGTCGGTCCACTCCCCGAACCGCTCCACGATCCAGGCCAACTGGCCCACGGGCGAGTCCGTCAACGCGTACGCCAAGGTCTGCGGCCGGGTCGACTGCAGCTTCATGTATCCGGACAGCTCCGCGTCGAAGCGGCCCATGAGTGCGAGACGCGCCTGGTCGACCTCGCTGAGCCCGGCCAGTTCCTCCGGGTCGCCGGACGGAAAGGTCATCAGCATGTTGACGTGCAACCCGATGACATGATCTGGTGCCACGGCGGCGACCTGCTGCGAGATGACCGAGCCGGCGTCGCCGCCCTGGACCACGTACTGGTCGTAGCCCAGCTGGTTCATCAGCTCGGCCCAGACCGGCGCGATGGTGCCCGCGTGCCACCCCGGGCGGGCCGGGCCGGAGAAGCCGAACCCCGGCGGACTGGCAAGGACGAGGTGGAACGCGTCGGCCCGGTCGCCGCCGTGCGCGGCAGGGTCGGTCAGCGGGCCGATGACGTCGACGAACTCGGCCACCGAGCCCGGCCAGCCGTGGGTGATCAGCATCGGCACCGCGTCCGGCTCCGGGGAACGTACGTGCAGGAAGTGAACGGTGGCGCCGTTGATCTCGGCGAGGAACTGGGGGTACCGGTTCAGCTCAGCTTCGGCGGCCCGCCAGTCGTACTGGGTACGCCAGTACTCAACGAGCTCACGCAGGTACCACACCGGTACGCCGCGGCTCCAGTCGTCGTCTCCCAGTGGCGCGGGCCAGCGGACGTCGGCCAGCCGACGGTGGAGATCGTCGATGGCGGCCTGCGGAATCTCGATGTGGAACGGTTTCATGACGCGGCCCTCTCTACCTGGTTGGTTGGGTCGAATGCGGTGAGAGACCCGGCCGCCGGCCCGGTTGTGCGGTCGCGTGACAGCCGCAGCACGCGCCGGACGAAGCCGGGGCGCATCAGCGCGCTCGGCGGGTCGATCAGGCCGGCCACACGCATAAACGTCGCGGTGATCGCCGGGTCCTTGGTTGCCGCGTACTGCACCCGGGCCATGTACGCGTTGCCCACGCGCACCATCGCCGACCGTTTGCCGGGTACACCTGGGAAGTCGAGGTCGCCGCTGGTGGAGATCTGCCACGGCACGTCCACGACGCGACCGATGTCGCGCAGGAACCCGCGCGGCTCGGGCGGCGCGCCGCGGAGCAGCCACTTGCGCAGCGTCATGGCCTCGATGGCGGCGACCGTCATGCCCTGGCCGTAGACCGGGTTGAAGCTGCAGACCGCGTCGCCGAGCACGAGCAGGCGCTCCGGGAAGCGGGACAGCCGCTCGTACCGGCGACGCAGGCTCGCCGGGAAGGTGAACGTCACGGGCTCGGTCAGCGGCTCGGCGTCGCGCAGCCCGTCGTACACGTCCGGCACTGGCAGCGAACGGGCGAAGGCCAGGAAGCCGTCGGGGTCCGACGGCGGGTGGTCGCCAAGAATCCCGGTCAGCGACACGATGCACTCATGCTCGCCGACCTGCCCGAAGAACGCGCCGCGCGGGTGCGCTGGCGACGCGACCGGGTTGATGGACTGGGTCCCGTCGAACATCTCCGGCTGCTTGCGGTATAGCCGGGTGGTGTACGCCAAGCCGATCTTCATGCGTTCCTCGATAGGGCGCTGGTAGCCCAACTGCTCCAGCCACACCGGCAGGCGGGAGCCGCGCCCGGTGGCATCGATGACGAGGTCCGCGCCGAGAACGCTCTCCGTCCCAGTCACCATGTCGCGCAGCGCCACCGCGGTGACGCGCCGGTTGTCGGCGGTGGCCCGCAGGCCGGTCAGCTCGGTGCCCTGCCGGTACGTCACGTTGGGCAGCGCAGCGACCCGGGAACGCAGATACTCCTCGAGGACCGGCCGTTGAGTGGTAATCGACAGCAGGCCGGTACGGGCCGGCTGAACGCGCCGGCCGTCGAAATACCAGCGCATCTCACCGAGATCACCCACCGGCACGCCACGGCTCTGCAGGTCGGACCGCAGGCCCGGGAAGAGCTCGGTCAGGATCAGGTATCCGCGTCCGTGCAGTCCGTGCGCGTGCGCGGTGTGCGGTGTGCCGCGCCGGGGAACGTCGATGCCGAGCACCTCGTCGCGATCGACGACGACCACCTCGTGATAGTGGTCGGACAGAACGCGCGCCGCGAGGGTCCCGGCCATGCTGCCGCCCACGACGACGGCGCGTTGCCCGACGACGACATCCGGCCTCCCAGCCGGCACCGTCTCGGCGTCGACCTTGCCTGCGGAGCGCAGAACGCGGGCGATGAAGCCGGGCTTCATCAGCGCGCTCGGCGGGTCGACCAGGCCGGCCACCCGGAAGAACGCGCGGGTGAAGTCGCCGTCGCGCTGGGCTGCGGTGTGCAGCCGGGCGATGAACGCGCCGCCCATCTTGACCTTGGCGGTACGCTTCCCCTCGATCGCGGGCAATGCCAGGTCACCGCCGACGGAGGTCTCCCACGGCACGTCGACGATGCGACCCACGGCCCGGAAGAACTCGCGCGGTCTGGCGGGACCGCGGGCCAGGTGCTCGGCCAACGCGTCCGCCTCCATCGCGGCCACCGTCATTCCCTGGCCGTACACCGGGTTGAACGCGCACACCCCGTCGCCGACGACCAGCAGACCGTCCGGGAAGCGGGTCAGCTTCTCGTACCGGCGCCGGACGCTGGCCGGCACGCGGAACATCGCGGGCTCGGTGAGCGGCTCCGCGGTGCGAATCGCCTCGTAGATCTCCGGTGCGTCCAGCGATCGGGCGAACTCCAGGAACCCCTCGTGGTCCTTCGGCGGGTGGTCGCCGAGCAGCCCCGTAAGGGACAGCAGGGCCACGTTGTCGGGGAACTTGCCGAAGAAGGCTCCGCGCATGTTGCCCGGGTGCGGCACCGAGTTGATCGCCAGGTCGGTGCCGAACGGGTCTGTGCGCAACCGGAAGTACTGCGACACATAGGCCAGGTCGATCCGCACCTTGTCCTCTGCCGGCCGTTGGTAGCCGAACTGCTCCAGCCACGCCGGGGTGCGGCTGCCGCGGCCGGTCGCGTCGACCACAAGGTCGGCATCGATCGTCTCGGGCGTGGCCCCTGGTTCGTCTCCGACGACCCGCACGCCGGTGACCCGGCTGTGGTCGGCCGTCGTCGCCAGACCTTGAACAACGGTGCGCTCCCGCATGACCACATCAGGCATTTCGACCACCCGCCGGCGCACATAGGCCTCCAGCGTCGGCCGGTTGGCCGAGACGCTGGTCAGGCCCGAGTGCGACTGTTGCAGCGCGCGACCGCGGAAGTACCAGCGCAGATCCCCCGACAGGTCGCCGCTGAGCACGCCGTCGGCGGTCAGGTCGGCCTGCATACCGGGGAAGAGCCGCTCCATCACCTCCTGTCCTCGGGCCAGCAGAGCGTGCGCGTGGTGACCCTGCGGCACACCCGCACGCGGGCCGGTCACGCCGACGACGGTGTTGCGCTCGACGACCACGACCTGGGCATACCGGTCCGCCAGCACCCGGGCCGTCACAAGGCCAGCCATTCCGGCACCGAGCACGACCGCCCGGCTGCCGAGCCTCTCGCTCATTGATGCACCTCCATCAAGTCCTTGCGGGTGTGGACCGCCTCGGTGCGGCCACGGATCAGGTCCGCGGCCCGCTCCGCGACTGCGATGGTCGGGGCGTTGGTGTTGCCCCTCGGCACAAGCGGCAGCACGGATGCGTCCACCACGCGCAGGCCGTCCACCCCGTGCACCCTCAGATCCGGGTCCAGCACGGGGCCGATCGCGCAGGTGCCGGCCGGGTGGAAGACCGACTGGGTGTGTGCCCGCACGAATGCATGCAGGTCCGCCTCGTCGGTGGAAGCCGGGTACGCGTACGGGCGCACGGTGTACGGCGCCAGCGATGGCTGCCTGGCCAACTCCATGGCGATTCGCAGGCCGGCTGTCATCGTCCGCAGGTCCGCAGTCTCCTCGTAGTACTGGTGCCGGATACGCGGCTTGGCTGTCGGGTCGTCGGAGGCGAGGCTGACCTCGCCGCGGCTGGCTGGCCGCAACACGCACGGGCCGAAGGAAATGCCGTGCTCGGTCGACTCGCCGAGGGCGCACTCGACGAACATCACCGGCAGCACGTGGTACTGCACGTCGGGGGCTGCCAGGCCGCTCTGGGTACGCACGAAGCCACCGGCTTCCGGCACGTTTGACGACAGCGGTCCGCTGCCGTCAGCTTCGAACTGGCGAACGTTCCTTTCCTCACCGGCGGACAGCAGGCTGACCGGCTCGTCGTGTGTGTAGACCAGGTATATGGCGGGATGGTCCTGCAGGTTGCGGCCGACCTCGGGCAGGTCGGCGAGGATCGGCACGCCCACCGCCGCGAGGCGTTCGGCCGGACCGATCCCGGACAGCATGAGCAACTGCGGAGAGTTGTACGCCCCGGCGGCCACGATGACCTCGCGCTGCGCCCGGATGTCGACCACCTCGTCGTACCGCTGGACCCGTACCCCGCAAGCCCGCCCGCCCTCGACGAGGACGCGGTGTGCGTGGGTGCGGGTGCGCACGGTCAGGTTGGGTCGAGCAGCCGACGGGTGCAGGTATGCCGCCGCGGCGCTGCACCGCCGCCCGTTGCGCTGGTTCACCTGATAGAAGCCGAAACCGTCCTGGCTCGGGCCGTTGAAGTCGTCGTTGGCCGGGAACCCGGCCTCCATCGCGGCACCTACGAACGCCGCCGCCATCGGGTTGCGCGAACGGCTCTCGGCGACCGGCAGCGGGCCGCCGGTCCCGTGGTAAGCCGAGGCGCCTCGCTCGTTGTCCTCGCAGCTGACGAAGTACGGCAGCATGGTCTCGTAGGTCCAGCCGGGCTGACACCACTCGTCGAAGTCGCGGGCGTTGCCCCGGATGTGCACCATGCCGTTAAGCGCGCTGGTGCCGCCGAGGACACGTCCCCGTGGCAGATAGAGCCGGCGCCCGCCCAGCTGTGGCTCCTCGTTGCTGTTGTAGTCCCAGTCGTACTGCGAGCGCAGCAGCTTGCCGCCCGCCGCTGGGATGCGGATGTTGTCCGAGTCGTCAACAGGTCCGGCCTCGAGCAGGCACACCGTCACGTCAGGGTCCTCGCTCAGCCGCGCCGCGAGCACGCAGCCGGCGGTGCCGGCGCCGACAATGACGTAGTCGTAGGACTCCATCACGAGTGGCTGGCGGGTCGGCGGCGCAGCACGTCGGCCAGCGCCTGCGCGGCGCGGTCGACCTCGGGCCGGGAGATGACCAGCGGCGGGGCCATGACGAGGGTGTTGCCGTACTCCCGGGCCGCCACGCGGTGCTCGTCGCGCAGGGCGACGGTGACCCAGTCGGCCATCAACGGTTCCCGGGTGTCCCGGTCGGCCACCAGTTCCACGCCGGCGGTGGCGCCGGCTACCCGCACCTCGCCGACATTGGGCAGGTCGGCAAGGGGGGCCAATGCCTCGCGCAGCCACGTGCCGACCGTGCGGGACCGATCCACCAGGCCTTCCTGCTCAAGCAGGTCGAGGTTGGCGTGCGCGACCGCGCAGGCGGCGGCGTGGCCGGAGTAGGTGTGACCGTGGAACAGATACGTGTCGCCGCCGGCGATCGTCTCGGCGATCGCGTCGCTCATGAGCACCGCCCCCAGCGGGGCGTAGCCGCTGGTGAGGCCCTTCGCGACGGTCACCAGGTCGGCCTGCATGCCGCGCTCGACCGAGTCGTACCAGGCGCCGGTCCGGCCGAAACCGGTGACGACCTCGTCGGCGATGAGCAGGATCCCGTGGAGCGACAGCAGTTCGCGCACCCGCGGCCAGTAGTCCGCGGGCGGTATGAGAACCCCCGCGCCGCCCATGACCGGCTCGCCAATCATCGCCGCCACGTTGCTGGGGCCGATCCGCTCGATGGTGGTGGCCAACTCCTCGATAAGGAAGTCGGTGAGATCCCGGCCGGGACAAATGTCCGGCGCGCGGTAGCTATGCGGGGGCGAGACCCGCGCCACGTTCGCGAACTCCGGCCCGATGCCCGCGTGAATGCCGGGGAACCCGGTCGCAGCGCCGCTGGCGTAGGTGGAGCCGTGATAGGCGAAGTTCCGCGAGATGAACCAGAGGCGCTCGGGCTCGCCGCGGTGGTGGTGATAGAGCCGGGCGAACTTGAAGGCCGTCTCCACGCTCTCAGATCCGCCGTTGGTGAAGAACACCCGGTCCAGCCCGTCGGGGGCCAGGTCGACCAGCCGCTGCGCGAGCGTGATGGACTGGTCGTTGGCGAAGATGTCGAACCCGGTGTAGTACGCCAGATTGCGCATCTGACGGGCCGCCGCGTCAGCCAGTTCCGGCCGACCGTGCCCGACCTGCGCGACCCAGTTGCCGGCGCCCATGACGTCGAGCAGTTCCACACCGGACGCGTCCCACACCCTGCAACCGTCTCCGCGGACGATCGTGATGCGCTTCGACCGGCCGCCGTGGTGGTGCGGATGCACCAGCACCCGCCGGTCGGTCTCGGCGAGCTCCGCCGCGGTCCGCATCGTGCGCGGCATCTCGTTGACGACAGACATGGCACTCTTCCCCTTACCGATATGTGCTGGCTTGCACTGCGAACAGGCGGCCCCGTGGGCGGGTCATCAGGCCGACTCGGGGCGTCCGGGTCTCGTGTCCAGACCGAGCCACAATCACGTCGTTGATGTGGAAAGGGCTGATCGTCCGAAGCCGTCATCAGCAACGGGATGACCGCGATTTCTCCCTCGCCGGAGTCGGGCGACGCCTTGAAAGTGTCATCCGGCCGTCGTCGCGTGGGCATCTTCAGGAGTGCGTCGCGGACGGCACTCTGGGAGGTGAACGCGGAAGTTGCCGTCGGCACACTGGCAGGGTGGACGCTACTAGGACAGCAAGCTCGGTTCCCCGGGTGACGGTGGTCATCCCGACCTACAACCGGCGCGAATTGCTGCGTGAGACGCTGCGGCACCTCGCCAGGCAGCGGATGCCGGCCGACGAATTCGAGGTCGTCGTCGCTGACGACGGTTCGTCGGACGGTAGCCGCGCGGTGGTCGAAGAGGCGTCGCAGCAGCTGCGGATCAAATACCACTTCCAGCCGGACGAGGGCAACCGGGTGACCGTGGCCCGCAACGCCGGCGCACGGATGGCCGCCGCGCCGCTGCTGGTTTTTCTCGACAGCGGCGTATACGTCGGGCCGGACTTCTTGACCGAGCACGTCGCCGCCCACGCCGAAGGCGAACGGCTGGTCGTGGTGGGCTACACCTGGGGCTACGACTTTGAAAAGGAAACTCCCCCCGGTCTGGCCGAGGCAGTGGCCGAGTCGCTGCCGGAGGACGTCGTCGCTCGGCTCCACGACTCGGCGGACTTCTTCGATGCCCGGCACGCGGCGTTCGTCAAGACCGACTTCGACCTCGGTCGGATGGTCGCACCGTGGGTCCTGCTCTGGGGGCTCAATTTTTCCCTATCCGCCGAGGACTACTGGCGGGTGGACGGCTTCGACGAGGGCATAGTCGTCTGGGGTCTGGACGACCTGGAACTGGGCTTCCGATTGTTCAAGGCCGGCCTCGAATTCCGGCTCAGCCGCACCGCCTGGGCGGTGCACGCACCGCACGAGCGGCCCCCCCTGCCCGACGCCCTGGCCAGTGCCATGGTGAACATGCGCCGGATGATGTCCAGGTTCCCGGAGCCGATGACCGAGCTGGCCTGGAACCTGCTGAACAACGACGATGACCTGCTGGAGGTGGATGAGAACTACCGGTTCCTGATCGGCTGTATCGATCAGGCCCGGTCAGTCGACGTGGCGGCGGAGGTGGCCGATCTGCTGCCGCAGCTACCACCCGGCCGCCTCGCGGTGTTCGGCGCGGGTGGCCGCCTGCCGGCGGAACTGGCCGGCGCGGTGACCCTGGACTTCGACGCCGACGCGGTGGCCGAGCTCGGTGCCACGTACCACGCCATCGGCATCCGCACCCCGATAACCGACAACGCCGTGGATGTCGTGGTCCTGACGTCGCGCCTGGCCGGACTCTGGCCGCGCTGGTCGGCCGAGATCCTGGCGGAGGCCGCCCGAGTCGGCGGATCGGTACACCTCACGCCCGCGTTGATGCAAAAGACGGCCGCCATTTCTCGATAGGCTGACGACCAGAGGTAATCGATGGACGTGGAGGTCCTAAATGACAACGCCACGACTCGGCAGCATTCTGCTCGGTTCGGCCGACCCGGAACGGCTGCGCGCCTGGTACATCAAGGCGTTCGAACCGCTGCAGCAACCGTCCGGCTTTCTCGACTTCGACGGGTTCGACGTGCTCGTGGACAGTCGCGACGACGTCGCAGCGACGACGGTGGAACCCGGGCGCGTCATCCTCAACTTCGAGGTCACGGATGCCCGCAGGGCGGCCGCACACCTAGACGGTATGGGCGTGTCCTGGGTCGCGCCGCTGGAGGAGCGTAAGGATGGCCTGTTCGGCACACTGCTGGACCCGGACGGCAACTACGTGCAGATCATCGAGCTCAACGCGGAGTACCTCGCCGCCGCCCGCGGTGGCTCCGGGATGCTCGCGGGCGCGGTGGCGTTCAACGGGTTCTCGGTGGACGACATCCCTCGTGCGCAGGAGTTCTACCGCGACACGCTCGGGATCCCGGTGACCGAGGAGTACGGCATGCTGCACCTGCATGTCGGCGGCAACCGAGAGATCCTGGTATACCCCAAGCCGAACCACGAGCCAGCCACCTACACGATGCTCAACTTCCCGGTCGATGACATTGACGCGGCGGTGGCCTGGCTGCGTGAGCGCGGCGTGGAGATGGAAAAGTTCGACGGCGTCGACGACGACGGCGTGTTCCGGGGGGGCGGGCCGCTGATCGCCTGGTTCCGTGACCCGGCCGGCAACATCATGTCGGTCATCAAGGAGTGAAACCCGCCCGTGGGTGAGTGCCGCAGCAAGGTGCGGCTGAGCCGCACGGAGGAAGGTGAAGCAGCGCTCCGGCGGGCGCGAGAATTCGGATACCGGGCGGTTCGCGTCTCTCGATGGCGCACTGCCCGAAAGGGACTCTCACACGACGTCCCCTGGACCGAGGCCTTGAGGAGGACGCGATGGAGCTCACCGAGCTACCGACGCAGATCGAACTGGTTCACCGGGCGTCGAAACTGGCGCCTGTAATGACCGAGCACGCCGGCTGGAACGAGGAGAACCGCCGGGTCCATGACGCGGTCGTCGAGGCGCTGACCGACGCCGGGATGTTCCGGCTCCGGGTGCCGGTGACCAACGGCGGCTACGAGAGCGACGCGACCACCATGGTCGCGGTGGCCACCGAGCTGGCGAAGGCCGACGCCTCCGCGGCCTGGACCGTCGCGGTCAACTGGATCACCACGTGGATGGCCGCGCTGTTCCCGCCGGAGGTGCGCGACGAGGTCTTTGCCGACGCTGACCTGCGCATGTGCGGCACCCTGAGCCCGTCGGCGACGGCCGCACCCGTCGACGGCGGTTTCCTCGTGAACGGGAAGTGGGGCTTCGTCAGCGGCGCCCCGCACAGCCAGTGGCAGGTCCTGGTGGCCATGGCCCCGGGCCCTGGGGGCGACCCGTGGCCGGTGATGGCCCTCGCCCCGCTGTCGGACCTGCTGGTCGTGGATGACTGGCACACCTCGGGCCTGCGCGGGACGGGCAGCGTCACCACGGTGGCGGACAACGTGTTCGTCCCGGCCGCGAGGGTTGTGCCGCTGGTATCCGCGCTTCCCGACGGCTACGCGTCGGGTCGCTCCGGCATCTACGGCGCTCCGCTCGTGGCGACCGCGGCTGCCTCAGTGACCGGCCTCGCCGTCGGAATGGCCCGGGCGGCCGTCGACCAGTTCCGCCAGCGGATAGGGCAGCGGGGCATCACGTACACCTCGTACGCCTCGCAGGCGGAGGCGCCGGTGACCCACCTCAAGCTCGCCGACGCCGTCGTGCGCGCCGACGAGGCCGAGTTCCACGCGCAGCGGCTGGCCGGGCAGACGGACGCCAAGAACGCCGCCGCGGACCCCTGGACGGTCGAGGACCGTGCCCGCGCCCGGGTCGACATGGGACGTGCCTGCCGCCTGGCCCAAGAGTCCGTGGACATCCTGCGCCGAGCCAGCGGCGGCTCCTCCATCTATGCGAGCGTGCCGATCCAGCAGATCGCCCGCGACATCGACGCGATGAACATGCACGCCCTGATGCAGCCCGAGACCAACCTCGAGCTGTACGGCCGCGTGCTGAGCGGGCTCGAACCGGACACTTTGTATCTGTAGGTCGATCGCGGCTGTCGGGCTGGTCTCGGCGAGCATGAACACCAGTCGTAGGCCTTCCTTCAACGCCCAAGCTCGGTGCAGGCGAGTTTGGCCTGCTGGGCGTCGGTGAGGTTGTCCGGGCTCTTCCACAACGCCCGGCGGGTGTTTTTCAATTGGCGGGCCGCGCCGACGGCGACGCCGCGACGGCCGGCGCCACGGCCGATGGCGTCGTTCCACGCTTGGCGGCGAACCCTGTCCGCGGCGTGGGTGGCCCAGGCCACGACGTGGAACGCATCAGCGCAGCGCGCGGCGTTCGGGCAGCGCCGTCGGATAACGGTGGTGATCCAGTCAGCACCGTCGGCGGACACGTGCGCGTTCTTCGCGGCCCGCTCAGGGCCGAGCAGGTCGAAGAACGCGGTGAGGGTGGCCGCGTTCTTGCCGGGCGCGGCCCAGACCAACCAGCCGGTGTCATCATCGACCACCACGGTCGGATAGCGGTGGCCGTTCTTGTAGCTGACCTCGTCGATGCCGACGCGGCGCAGCCCTTCAAGGCGGTCCACCGCGGCACCGGTGTCGGCCGATACCCTGTGTGGCAACAGATCTGCGTGTTCGTCTGTCTATAGTGGGCAAATGGCGGCGGCGGTTCCTCGCCGAACACCTCGACGGCCTGATCGACGAGCAACGTCCCGGCCTGCCGCCCTCGATCGCCTTGACAAGGTCGAAGAAGTCGTCGTGGCGACCCTCGAGCAGACCCCGCGTAACGCCACCCACTGGTCGCGGACGTCGATGGCCGAGAAGTCGGGGCTTTCGAAGGTGAACCGCCCCGAGTCTGGTGGAGTCCGCGTGGGCCACCAACGACGCGCCCAACCACCCACAGACACGTCACACGACCCGTTTCATGCAGCCGAGGCACCACCGGGGACAGCGTTGAGCCGCTCCGCGGAGAAACACACGGAGCGGCCCGGTCGAGCGGTTATTTGATCGCCAGTGGGTTGATCGGCGACGCCACCGCCCGGCTCACCTTCAGCGGAGGTGCCGCGAAGAAGAACTCCCAGACACCGTCGTTCTCGCAGTCGGCCGCGAGTTCCTCGAAGTCCAGGATCTCCCCGAGCGTCATGCCCATGTCCCGGATGAGAACCATGTGGACGGTCAGCAGCGCGTCAGGGTTCTCGCCCGGAAGCACCTCGATGGCCCAGTTGTCCGAGCAGACCGCGGCGACGTCGCGGTCGCGCAGCCAGGCGCAGCACATCTGGCCGAGGCCGGGCTCACCGGCCATGAACGCGTTCCGGTCGCCGTCCCGCAGGAACTTGCGGCGCCAGCCGGTGCGGAACAACAGGATGTCGCCCGGGCCGACCTCGACGCCGCCCTGCCGCGCGGCCGCCTCGTCGAGATCCTCGGGAGTGATGACGGTGCCGCTTTCCAGCCAGTCGACGCCCTTCAGCGCCGCGATGTCCAGCAGCACGCCACGGCCGGCAATTCCCGCGCTCTGCTGGTCGATTGCGCAGTGCGCGGCGCCTCTGACTGTCACACCGCCGGCCGGGAAGCCGTTGTACATCCGGTCGTCGTAGTACACGTGCGACAGCGCGTCCCACTGCGATGAGCCCTGCAGCGCCATGAAGATGTAGTCGTCGGCGAACCGGAACCCGCCCGGGAACACCTGCTCGGCGCCTGTCTCCGACATCAGGTGGACGGGATTGATCCGTCCTCCGCCCGGCTGCGGCCCGTTCTCGTCGAGCGGGATGCCGAGGTCGAACACCTTGCCCCGCCGGACCAGGCCGGCCGCTGCCACCAGCCGCTCCGGCGTGATCAGGTTGGTGGTGCCGCGCTGGTCGTCGGGGCCCCAGCGGCCCCAGTTGCTCAGCCGCGCGCCGAGCGCCCGGAAGTCCTCTATCGTGGCCGGCTGCTGGCTCATGTCATTCCTTGATCAGTCGGCGGAACGCCCGGACGTCCTCGATGAACAGGTCCGGCTCCTCCAGGGCGGCGAAGTTGCCGCCCCGGTCGAACTCGTTCCAGTGCACGATCGACGGGAAGTCCCGATCGGCGAAGCGCCGGATCGGCACGAACGGTGCGTGCGGGAACACCGCCACACCGAGCGGCGCCTTGATCGCCGGGTACCGGCCCGTGGACACGTTGATCGGCAGGTTCTCGGCGATCTCGTAGTAGAACTGGGCCGAGGAGCCAGCCGTCCCGGTGAACCAGTAGATGCTCGCGATGGCTAGGAGGCGGTCGCGGTTCACCGCGTCCTCGGGAACGCTCGCCGAGTCCGTCCAGTCCTTGTACTTCTCGGCGATCCAGGCAAGCTGCCCGATCGGCGAGTCGGTAAGCGCGTACGCCACCGTGTGCGGCCGGGTCGCCTGGAGCTTCATCGATCCGGCGAGCTCCCGGACGAACCGGGCCGACCGCGCCAGCCGGGCACGGTCCTCGTCGTCGAGGTTGTCGAGCTCGCCCGGATCACCGCTGGGCGGGGTAGGCAGCGTGTTGAGGTGCACCCCGGCCACGTGCTCCTCGTCAACGCCGGCGAGAGTGAGCGACACACCGGTGCCGAAGTCGGCGGCCTGAGCCAGGTAGCGGTCGTATCCGAGCCGGCGCATCAGCTCCGCCCACGCCTGGGCTGTGCGCAGGTTGTTCCAGCCGGCGTTCGGGTTGGGCCCGGAGAAGCCGAACCCAGGCAACGAGGGCACCACGAGGTGGAACGCGTCTGCCGGGTCTCCGCCGTGGGCCCGGGGATCGGTCAGCGGTCCGATGACGTCTAGGAACTCCACGACCGAGCCGGGCCAGCCGTGCGTCATGATCATCGGCATCGCGCCCGGCTCAGGCGAACGCACGTGCATGAAGTAGATGGTCGTACCGTCGAAGTCGGCGGTGTACTGGGGGTACCCGTTCAAGCGGGCCTCGACGGCACGCCAGTCGAAGTCGGTGCGCCAGTAATCGACCAGGTTCTTGAGGTAGCTCGTCGGCACGCCACGCTCCCAGCCGACGTCTGGCAGCTTCTCCGGCCAGCGGGCCTCAGCCAACCGGCGACTGAGATCGTTCAGCTGCGCCTCGGGTATCTGTACGCGAAATGGCTGCATGCAGTAATGATCGGCGCGACAACCAGCAGGGTGCATCTCTTTCCTTGCCGTTGCCCGCGTCGGCGCTCGGACCCGGTTCAGCGTGAGCGGGCATTCCCGTGACCAACTCGCGACGGAAAACTCGCCGCTGCTGTCCATCCGCGACCTCGCCGGCCGTCGTACCGTGAGAGATGGATGCTGGGAGGAGTACCGATGAAATATCTCATGCTGGTCTGTGTCGACGAGTCGCTGGTCCTGCCGCCGGAGGATGCGGCGGTATCCGATTGTCCCGGGCAGTGGGCGGAGGTCGCCGGACGTAACGTCTGGCTTTCCGGCAGTCAGCTGCAGGGGGTCAGCGATGCCACCACGGTACGGGTCCGCGACAGCGAGGTGCTGATAGCGGACGGCCCGTTCACCGAGACCAAGGAGCAGATCGCCGGCTTCGACGTTATCGAGTGTGCCGACCTCGACGAGGCGATCGAGGTGGCGTCCAAGCACCCGGTCGCCCGGCACGGCGTGCTGGAGCTGCGGCCCTTCCGGCAGGGGTGAGCCAGCCCTCAACCGCGGCGCGGTTGAGGGCCCGCTCCGGCAGCGCCCTGACTCGTCACGGGTCGGCTGTGCTCATGCTTGACACGTCCCCGCCTTCCCGCGCCTACCGGTAGGCCTGGGCCTGAAGGCTGAACAGATCGGCGTAAAGCTCGCCGCGTCGCATCAGCTCATCGTGACTGCCGGCCTCGACCACCCGGCCGTCGCGCAACACGATGATCAGATCCGCCATGCGCACCGTCGAGAAGCGGTGCGAGACGAACAGGGTGATGGCCCCGGTACTGGCCCGCAGCTGCGCGGCCTGCCGAGCGTACGACTCGAACAACCGATGCTCGGCCAGCGGATCCAGAGCCGACGTGGGCTCGTCGAGCACCAGCAACAACGGCTTCTCGCGCATAAGCGCCCGGCCCAGCGCGAGCTTCTGCCACTGACCGCCGGAGAGCTCGGCACCCTCGGTGTAGCTCTGGCCAAGCTGGGTGTGCAGTCCGTGCTCCAGCCGCTCCAGGACGTCGCTGCCCTGCGCCCGATCCAGCGCGTCGATGACCGCGCCGTCGTCTCCCATCCGGGTCACGTCGCCGAGACCGACCACCTGTCCCGCGAGCAGTTCGAAGCGGACGAAGTCCTGGAAGGCCGCCGAAAGATGCCTGCGCCATGACTCGGCCGGAATCCGGCGCAGGTCGGTGCCATCGACCAGTATCTGCCCGCTGGTCGGCCGGTACAGGCCGCAGAGCAGCTTGACCAGGGTGGTCTTGCCGGCGCCGTTCTCGCCGACGATGGCCACGCTGGCCCCGGGCGGCAGGCTCAGCGACACGCCGCTCAGCACCGCTTCGCTGGTGCCCGGATAGGTGAAGTCCACGTCCCGGAGCTCGATCCCGGTGGTCAGCCGAGCCGGCGGCTCCTGGTCGACCGGCATCGGGTGGTCGACCGCGACCAGGTTCCGCACGGAATCCAGGCGGCGCAGCATGCTGCCCATCCGCTGCAGGACGGCGAGCAGCGTGACCGCCACGGTGACCTGCTGGTTGACCTGGGTGGCGAGGAGGATGACGAGGACCACGTCGCCGATCGTGCTGCGGCCGGTGATAGCTTCCCGCACGACCAGCAACACCGCGCCGACGTAGGCCAGGCCGAACAGCACCTGCCCGAGGGTCCGGACCACGGAGGCCACCCCGTACGAACGGACCAGCCCGCGGCTCGCCCGCTCCCATTCCCGCAGGTGCCGCTGGCGCAGCTCGTCGCGGAGCCGGAAGACCCGCAGCTCGCCGGCGAACCGGGCCGAGGTGGACAGCCGGAACAGGTTGAGGGCGATCCGGGTCGGCTCGGCGGTTTCGGTCTTGGCCCGGTCGATCCGCGACTCGGCCCAGCGTCCGCAGATCAGCGGCGGCACCGCAGCGAGCGGCAGTAGCAGCAGAATCGGGTTCAGGCCGGCCAGCAGGATCGCGGTGAATATCACGGCCAGGGTCAGGCCCAGCATCCCGAACAGCGACTCCAGTGCACCGATCAACCCACGGCTCTCCCGGTGCAGCACCGTCAGTTCGTCGGCGTACTCGGCGCGTTCCTGGTGTTCGATCCCCTCGGAGCCGTTGGTGAGCAGGATCAGATCCCGCACCACTTCGAGCTCGGCCAGTTCGGCCAGTTCTTGGTAGAAGATGTACGAGAAGTGCGCAAAGGTAAGGCTCACCATGGCCAGGACCGCCACCGCGACGCCGTACCAGACGGCCGCGCCTGCCTGTCCGGAGATGACCGCGTCGGTCATCATTCCCAGCACCAGAGCCAGCAGCGGGCCGCTCACGGTACCGGCCAACATCAGGCCCGTCGCCGCGATGGTCTTGCGGCGGTTCGCCCGCCAGGCCATCGCCAGCAGCCGCCAGGACCCGCTCAACGTCGTCCTCATGCCACTCTCGCCGTCTCGTCGGTGAACCGGTCGGCCTGCAACCGGAACAGTCGTGCGTACTCGCCGTCCTGGGCCATCAGCTCGTCGTGGCTGCCCTGCTCAGCTACCCGGCCGCCGTCGAGTACCACGATTCGATCGGCCTGCCGCACGGTGGAGAACCGGTGCGAGATCAACAACGTTGTGGCACCCTCCGTGAGCTGGGTGAACTCTCGGAAGAAGCCGGCCTCGGCGCGGACGTCCAGGCTGGCTGTGGGCTCGTCGAGCACCAGGATCGAGGCGCCGTGGCGCAGGCCGAACAGCGCCCGAGCCAATGCGATCCGCTGCCACTGCCCCCCGGACAGGTCGGCACCGTCCACGAGGTGCCGGGCCAACAGGGTCTCCATGCCGCGCGGCAGCGTGTCGAGCACCTCGTGCAGGTTCACCGCCTCGATCGCGGACCGGATCCCGGCCCGGTCGTCCAGGTGCTCCACCGCGCCGAAGCCGACGTTGTCGGCGGCCGACACCTCGAACCGGGCGAACTCCTGGAAGGTGACCCCGAGCCGGGCCCGCCACTCGTGCAGCTCGTATGAGCGGATGTCGACGCCGTCCAGCCGGATCGTGCCCGAGGTCGGCTCGTACAACCGGGCGAGCAGCTTGACCAGCGTGGTCTTGCCGGCGCCGTTCACGCCAACCAGGGCCGTACACTGACCGATCGGGATGGTGAGGTCCAGGTCCTCGAAGATCATCCGGTCGTCGCCCGGATAGTGGAAGCTCACCCGGTCGAAGTGGATCGCCCCGGTCGGCGGGGCGGGCGGCGCCGCCTCGTCCCGCACAGCCTGCCCGGCGACTCCCTCGCGGAAGAGCTTGACCTTTTGGTAGGCGTGCATGCCGAGGGCGGTCTGCAGGTCCGACTCCGGCCAGTACTCGCCCAGCCGCAGCGCGCCGAGTGCCGCCTGCATGACCATCGCGAACCCGGTCAGGGTCAGCCCGGCCGTCACATCCGTCGCGGACCGGCCCGCGAAGGCGAACACCGCGCCGGCAATGACCAGGCCAACAGCAGTGACCCGGATGAACTGCCACAGATAGATCCGCCGGCGCGCCTCCCACACCAGCACCAGCCATTCGAGGAAGCTCTGGCGCCAGAAATCCACGAAGAAGTTGTGCAGCCCGAAGACGCGCATCTCCTTGGCCGAACCCGCCGCAGTGGCCACCTCACGCAGGTAGTCGTTCCTCAGCTCCTGCGGGTCGAGCAGGAACCGCTCCTCGGCGAACTTCCGCAGGCCACCGCGCTGTCCGTAACGCTGCAGCACCACGGCAGCGGCCAGCGCCGCCGCGGCGGGCCACGACAGCACCACGCCGACCACCACGGCATACCCGGCCAACTGTGTGTAGCGCCCGATCAGGGCGAGTAGGCCGGCCACGGCCTCGCCAGGGCTGAACAGCCAGTTCTCCAGCTCCCGGGCGGCCACCCGAAGGTGCTCCACCAGGCTTGGGTCCTCCAAGGGGCCGATCCCCGCAGTCCTGGTCGCGATCGACATCAGCTCGTCGCTGACCAGGCCGTCGATGCGCCGCGCCACGAGCTTGCCGAGCAATTCCTGCACCGGTGCGATGATCTGCTGTCCGACGAACGCCGCCGCGGCCAGTAGGAAGGCGGTCACCAGGTCGTCCCACTCTGGCGATCCCAGGCCGGCGATGACCGCGGCCGGCACCTTGCCAAGCAGGATCGAGGAGGCCACCACGAACGCCGGCGGCAACAGACCAACGACCAGGTTGACCAGCACGATGGTTACGATCATCGGGGCGCCGGCGCGACCGGCCAGTCGGGCGATCTCCAGCCGGTCCCGGGTCAGCCGGACCAGGGTCTGCAGGCGGTTCTCCGGCGTCATCGCGTCCCTCCTGCGACGAGGGCGCAGCTGAGCAGGGTCCTGCGGTCACAGTTCGGAATGATGACGCTGCACGTGTACTGACCTGTCACCGGTCCTCCAGTTCGGAGATCGTGGGTATTCAGGAGAACGACGAACGCGGAGCCCGCAAATGGACAACTGGATCCGCCCATCCCGGAGCGGACCCGGAGCGGGCGCCCGGACGCCGGCGTCCCAGAGCCGCCGGAAGGCGGGGCGGATGTGCTCCTCGTAGGTCGTTCCATCGGGGACCGACAGCATGAAATGCGCCGACACCCTGAGGTCCTTCTCGGCACCCCCAATACCGCAGCAGCCCGTTGGCGTGCATCGGCACAGTTTCTCCCGATATCGCGAATGGCGGGAATGGGGCACGTCCACGCCGAGCGCGGTGTGCCCGTGACAGGTCGCCGCCTCATCATGTGCCGGGCCGTGCCGACGGTTCATCTTCAGAACTGCGCAGAAGGCGCTTCCCCCTCGCCGCCAACGCCATCAACCATTCATGGGACGCGATGCGCGCCGCCCCGGTGCCGAACGGCGGGGCCATCGGCGGCATGCCGGCGCTCAGGGGCCCGGCGGCCACGCCCCCGTCCCGGCGCCGGTCATCTCGTCCATCCGACGGCTCAGGTAACGGCGCTCAGCCTCGTTGCCGGTGAGCCCGAGCGCACGCCGGTAACTCGCGGCGGCGTCTCCCCGGCGGCCGAGGCGGCGCAGTAGGTCGGCGCGCAGCGCCGGCAACAAGTGATAGTCGCGCAGCTGGTCGGAGGCGTCCAGGGCATCGACCAGCCGCAGGGCCGCCTCCGGACCATCGACCATGGCTACGGCGACCGCCCGGTTCAGCTCCACCACCGGTGAGGGGGTCAGCTCCGCGAGGCGTCCGTACAGGGCGACTATCCGCGCCCAGTCGGTGGCCGCGGCACAGGACACCTCGGCGTGACAGGCCGCGATGGCGGCCTGGACCTGGTATGGGCCGATCCGCTGGCTGCCCAGCCCATCCAGTAGGCCGATCGCTTCGTCGATCTCCACCCGGTCCCAGAGCGAACGGTCCTGGTCCTCCAGGGTGATCAGGTCACCGTCGGCGTCAACCCGCGCCCGGCGCCGGGAGTGCTGCAAGAGCATGAGCGCGAGCAGCCCGGCCGCCTCGGGCTCGCCGGGCAACAACCCGACCAGCGCCCGGGTCAGCCGGATCGCGTCCATGCACAGCCCGTCACGGGCCAGCTCCGCGCCGCCGGACGACGCGTAGCCCTCGTTGAACAACAGGTAGAGCACCGCCAGCACCCCAGACGTACGCTCCGGCAGCAGGTTCGGCGGCGGCACCCGGAAGGGTATCGCCGCGTTGGCGATCTTCCGCTTCGCACGGACCAGGCGCTTGGCCATGGTCGGCACGGGCAGCAGGAACGCGCGGGCGATCTCCGCGGTCGTCAGGCCCGCCAAAGTACGCAGGGTGAGCGCCACCCTAGCCTCCAGCGGCAGCGCCGGATGGCAGCAGGTGAACATGAGGCGAAGACGGTCGTCCTGGATCTCTGCCCCCGCGTCGTTGGGGTCGTCCGAGCCGGTGTCGACGGCCAGGGCGGCGAGCTCCCGCAGCTTGCTGCTCTCCGTGGTGGCGCGCCGCAATCGGTCGTAGGCCCGGTTGCGGGCCACCGTCATGAGCCAGGCGCCAGGACGGCGCGGCAACCCGGATTCGGGCCAGGTACGCAGCGCCTCCACAAAAGCGTCCTGGGTGCAGTCCTCGGCCAGGTCCCAGTCACCCGTCAGCCGGATCAGCGCCGCGACGACTCGTCCCGACTCCTCCCGGAACGCGCGGACGATGACCTCCTGGTCCTCCGGGCTCAAGGTGGTCAGCCGCCCCATGAAGTTCCTCTCTCCCGAACTCCCGCCATAATGCTAACTGGCACGGATCCGGACAAGCCCGGACTACGCACTGCAGGCACCATCGGACGGGCGAGCTGCCGGGAGGCCGTGGACCCGTTGTCGGTCCGCGCGGCGCGCCACTGCTGGTACGCACGCAAATGCGAGGCAGGCCGTCGTACTCATCGCGCAATTCGAGGAACTCGTCCAGCAGCCGGAACAGGGTCTACTTGACCACCATGTCGTTCTCGGGCGTAGGTCGGCGTGGGCAGCGGTGGTGTGTCCAGGATCTGTCGGGCGGTGTGCGCCGCGGAGTGCGCCGGGACCACGCGGCCCGGCTCGGGAAGGATCCCGGGCCGGGCCGCAGCGCCGATCGGGTTACCGCATCAGCTTCTGGTCCACCGTTGGCTGGCGCCGCCGTTGCAGGTCGAGAGGACCACCTGGCTGCCGTTGGCGGTGCCGGAGGCGTTCGGTGCGAGACACAGACCGGATTGGACTCCGGTGACCGTGCCGTCGGATCCGAGGTTCCATTGCTGGTTGGTGCCACCGTTGCAGTCCCAGATGATCACCCGGGTGCCCGAGGATGTCCCGGCGCCCTCGGCGTCCAGGCATTTGGTGCCGTACACCTGGAGTTGCCTGCTGGCGGTCGACGTCCATTGCTGGTTGGTGCCGCCGTTGCAGTCCCACAACGCCACCTGGGTGCCGTTCGTCTGCGACCTGGACGGGACGTCCAGGCACCTGCCGGCGTTGACGTTGCGCAGCGGCGCGGCCGTGCCGCCCGGCGGCGGGGTGGTCGGTGGCGCGGTGGTCGGCGGCGGGGTGGTGGGATTGGTGGTGGTGTCGAAGCCGAGGAAGCGGATGGCCTGGGCGGCGTCGAACGGGATCGAGTGGCCGTAGCCCTGGAAGCTGATCGCCTCGACCGGGGCGGTGGGGCCGGTACCTCCGTAGCGGGTGCGGGTGGCGCTGGTCTGGGGGTAGTCGGTGGAGCTGGGGGTCTGGGAGACGCCCTGCACGTTGGTCCACTGCTTGATCTGCTCGCCGAAGTTGACGTAGCTCAGTGTGGTGTCCGTGGTGCCGTGCCAGATCTGGACGCGAGGACGGGCGCCGGTGTAGCCGGGGTAGGCGTTGCGGACCAGGTCACCCCACTGCTGGGGGGTCTTGGTGATGCGTCCGCCGGAGCATTCGCTGTTCCACTCCGCGCCGTTGGTGGTGGCGAAGCAGCCGAACGGGACCCCGGAGGAGCTGAAGCCGGCGTTGAACACGTCCGGGTAGAGGCCGAGCATGACGTTTGTCATCATGGCGCCCGAGGAGAAGCCACCCACGGCGATCCGGGTCGAGTCGACAGGGTAGCGGCCGCGGACGTAGTCGAGCATGGACTTCAGGCCGACGGGGTCGCTGCCGCCGTCGCGGCGCAGGGCCTGCGGGGAGGAGACGTCCCAGCACTTGCTGCTGCGGGTCACCGACGGGTAGATCACGATGAAGCCGTAGCGGTCGGCCAGGGAGCTGAGGCCGAAACCGCTGTGGACGGCCGGGCCGCTGCCTGTGCAGTAGTGCAGTGCGAGCAGCAGCGCCGGGCGGGCCGCGACCCGGTCCGGCACGTACAGGTGCATCTGCAGGTTCGTCGGGTTGGTGCCGAAGTTGCTCACCTGGGTGAGCGTGGCGGCCGACGCCGGGGTGGCGAGCGTGACCACGGCCGTCATGGTGGCCAGAGCCGTCGCCAACCCGGCGGCCAGCAGCGCGAGCCTTGTTCTCATCGGCGGTTCCTTTACAGTGAGTGCAGCGGTGGTGGGGTGGGGTGCCCGTCAAAAGGAGGCCCGGGCGCGGAACACCTGCCGCGCGTAACCCGCGGCCGCTGACCGGTCCGGTTGCGACGTCCGCCCGCCGAAGGGCGTCCTGACCAGCGCGGGCTCTCCCGGCGAGCCGTGGACGCTGATCGCCTCGCATCGACTGTGAGCGATAACATGCTGTTCGTCAAGACGTAACGTATGACGTCGGTTCAGGCGTGGGCGGCGGGTCCTCTTGAGATCAGCGATTCGGCCGTGCCATTCTTGGCCGTCGATGACCTGCCGCGCGCGGGGCTGACGCCCGTCCACTGGGCAGCCGGGACCGGACCACGGATCCCGGGGGACGGGGCACGGGGCACGAACGACGGGACGCCGGGGCCTGTCCGTCCACGAGTCCGCCGCTGCCGCGCCGCACCCTGCCGGCTGGGCGACTCACCGTCGTTCATCCGAAGGAACCCAGCCATGCACATCCCGATTCGCCGTGCGGCACTCCTTGCGGCCGTGCTGCTCGCCGCGACCGCACTCCCCGGCATCCACCCCCCGACGGCGCTGGCGGCGGTCGACCCCGCCGCCGTCGCCGTGACCGTGAACGCCCGCGCCGGCCTGGCGACGGTGCCCGACACCGCGTTGGGTGTCAACCACGCCATCTGGGACCAGAACCTGGGCACCACCGAGACGTCGGACCTGCTGCGCGACGCCGGCGTGCAGATGATGCGCTACCCCGGCGGCTCGTACGCCGACATCTACCACTGGAAGGACCACACCGCGCCCGGCGGGTACGTCGCGCCGAACACCGACTTCGACACCTTCATGGCCGGGGTCCGCCGGGTCGGCGCCCAACCGATGATCATCGCGAACTACGGCACCGGTACGCCGGCCGAGGCCGCCGACTGGGTGCGCTACGCCAACGTGACAAAGGGGTACGGCGCGAAGTACTGGACCATCGGAAACGAGAACTACGGCAACGGGCTCTACGGGTCGGCGTGGGAGGCGGACGACCACCCGGACAAGAGCGCCAGCCAGTACGCGCGGCTTGTCGTCGAGTACGCCGACGCTATGAAGGCGGTCGACCCGAGCGTCAAGGTGGGCGCGGTGCTCACGATGCCGGGCAACTGGCCGGACGGGATCACCGCCGGCAGCGACCCGG
Organism: Micromonospora sp. DT43; assembly: GCF_049841645.1. NCBI lineage: Bacteria > Bacillati > Actinomycetota > Actinomycetes > Micromonosporales > Micromonosporaceae > Micromonospora > Micromonospora sp. DT43. The sequence goes on from NZ_JBNCKR010000010.1 coordinate 243,374, forward strand.
GCTCCTGGAACCAGACCGTGCTCTCCCTCGCCGGTCCGAAGATCGATTTCGTGGACGTGCACTGGTACCCGGGTGGCACCGCCGCGGAGTCGCTGACCCGCACCAACCAGCTCCCCGACGCGACCTACCTGCTCCGGCAGCAGCTCAGCCGGTACGCGGGCCCGAACGCCGACCGGATCGGCATCAGCTTCACCGAGCTGAACGTCGGCGCCGGCCAGAACACCCAGCCCGGGGCGCTGTTCCTGGCCGACGCCTACAGCGGGCTGCTGGAGAACGGTGTCTTCACCGCCCAGTGGTGGAACGTGCACAACGGCATCGGCACCGTGAGCGAGGTGGCGGGCCAGACCGACTACGGAGACTTCGGCATGCTGTCCAGCGGCGGCTGCACGGCTGACGGCTCGGTGTGCGAGCCGCCGTTGAACACGCCGTTCGCGCCGTATCACGCGCTGGGCATGATGAAGCTGTTCGCGCAGACCGGCGACCAGTTCGTGCGCGCCGGCACCGACGAGCCGCTGGTCAGCGCGCACGCCGTACGCCGCGCCAACGGCGACCTGGCCGTGCTGCTGGTCAACAAGGATCCAGGCGCGGCCCACGACGTCGCCATCGACTACGCCGGGTTCACGCCGTCGACAGCCGCGCCGACGGTGTCCACCCTCACCAACGGCGCGACGGGTATCGCCACCAGCCAGTCCGGCTCGGCGACCAACCGGACGCTGCCGCCGTACTCGTTGACGACGCTCGTGCTGCGCCCGGCCGGCGCGACCGCCGGGCGGCCGACGGCGCCCGGCCAGCCCACCGCCAGCGGCGTCACCGACCGGGCCGCGACGATCACCTGGCCGGCGGCCACCGCCGGCAGCAGCCCGATCGCCAAATACGAGGTGTACCGGCAGAACGGCGCGGTCAGCGAGCAGCTCGGCGAGACGACGGCGTCGTCGTTCACTGTCGGCAACCTGGTGCCGGGCAGCAGGTACACGGTCAACGTGCTGGCCCGTGACACGGCCGGCCGGGTGTCCTGGGCCTCACCGCCGTTGACGTTCGCCACCGTCAGCCCGGCGACCAGCGCGTGCACCGTCCGCTTCACCGCCGCCAACGACTGGGGCAACGGCTACATCGGCGGCGTCGAGATCACCAACAACGGGACGCACCCGATCGGCGGCTGGACGCTCACCTGGACCTGGCCCACCGGCTGGCAGCAGGTGAGCAGTGGCTGGAGCGCCACGTGGGAGCAGGTCGGCGCGGCCGTGCGGGTCACCCCGACCGACGACAACCGGCAGATCGCCGCCGGGACCAGCGTGAGCGCCGGCTTCGTCGGCGCGTACAGCGGGCCGAACGTGTTGCCCACCGCGTTCACCCTCAACGGCACCGTCTGCGCGACCGGCTGACACCCTGGTCCGGCCGGCCCGTTCGCCGGGCCGGCCGGTCACCCGGCCTGCGGAGCGTGACAGTGGTCGGGTCGGCGACCGGTGGGGCAGTCGACCGACCATCGTGGACGTTATGCTGCGGGAACGGCGGGGGAGAGGTGGTCGTCGTGACGCAGGCGGAATCCGAGGTCGGTCTCCAGACCGACCGGCCCAACGCGGCGAGGATGTTCGACTACTACCTGGGCGGCAAGGACAACTTCGCGGCCGACCGCGCTGCGGCCGAGATGGTGTTGCAGGTCGCGCCGTGGATGCCCGAGGCCGCCCGGCAGGGCCGCGACCTGATCGCGCGAACGGTGCGCCACCTCGTCGAGGAGAAGGGCGTCCGACAGATCCTGGATCTCGGCTCCGGGCTGCCCACCGGCGACAACGTGCACGAGATCGCGCACCGCATCGACCCCGAGGTGCGTGTCGTCTACGTCGACAACGACCCGGTGGTCTGCGCCCACGGGCGTGCCCTGCTCGCCAACTCGCCGTCGGTGTCTGTCGTGCAGGCCGATCTGTGCCGACCCGAGCAGGTGCTCGGCCACCCGGAGGTCGCCGACGCCATCGACTTCGGCAGCCCGGTCGCGGTGCTGATGATGTTCGTGCTGCACCTGGTGCCCGACGAGCAGGCCCCGCAGCGGATCGTGGCGGCCTACCGCGACGCCCTCGCCCCCGGCAGCTACCTCGCGCTGTCCCACGCCAGCACCGACGCGGACCCCGAGCTGATGGGGCGGATCTCCGCGATCTACGAGCGCGCCAACAGCCCGTTCGTGCCCCGCGGCCACGCGGACGTCACCCGGTTCTTCGGTGACTTCGTTCTTGAGCCACCCGGGCTCGTCAACATGTGGCCGTACCCCGAGCCGCCGGCCACCGTCGACGCGGACGTCGCCCGCACCGGCTACAGCGGCGTCGCCCGCAAACCGTAGGGGCACCGAAGGCCGTGGCGGGCACCGCCCGTCAGTGATAGCCGAGGAGACGGACCGCTTCCTCTCCCGCGCCCTGAAGGGCTTGGTCGGAGATCTCCGGCACCTGGTAGTGGTTGTGCCGGACGTGGTCGAGGAACCCGTGTGGCAGCTGCAGGCGGTAGTTGGTCACGTAAAACCGGAGGTCGTCGCGCCACAGCCACTCACCGTCCGTCAACACGGACGCCCCGCCGACGAGGTGTTGGCCGCTGCCTAGGACATCCAGCTCGGCACCCATGACGTCGATTAGCCCATGCCCGTGTCGTAGGTACTCTGCCACCTTCGCGGAGTCCGGCAAGGGCTCGGGAGCGAGGTGAGCCTCGATGCTTTCCGCGTAGACGGTGACGGGCTCGGGCCCCAGCTCTCGGAAGAAACCCACCGTCTTCATCGCTTGTCCCCCGACCTGCCGGGGACGTCGAAGACCTTCCATTCGCCGTTGCCGTCGAGCAGTGGATCCTGAGTCCCCGAAACCCACTTGCGGGTGCCCACCCTTGTTGTCGGAGCCCACACTCTGACTCCAAGCTCGTCGGCGATCTGTCGGCCAAGTGGCACCGCGTCGACTCCCGATGCGAGGGTGCCGGAGTAACAGGAGACAAGCCGGACGGGCTGCCCGCGATAGGCGGGGTTTCCCCTGATGGCGGCGGCGATTTGCGCCGCGTTCGTGAAATTGCCATCCCGGTGCTCGCCGGCCGCATCGATTATGCCCGGTACGAAGTATCCCTTGTCGGTGCCGTGCACGACGACGTCATGACATCCGTCGAGCGGGCGTATCTTGTCTAGATTTCGCATGGTCATGGGGTCATAGCCGATCCCGGTAGAGTGATCCGTATGGTAGACGGGGTCACCGGCAGGTAGGTGGGAATCCGGTCGCCGTTCCGGAGGGCTCGTCCGAGTCTTCGGGTCTTTCCAGTCGCGACGTTTTCCCATCGCGTCAATGGGCAACAATATCGCGGCGCGGAGCGCGTTGGCGCACCGCGCCTCGGCCGCCTGATAGAGGGCCTTCGCCTGAAGTGCGGAGGTCCAAGCCTGCTCGCGTTCCGCCTCACACAACCGAGCGGCCTGGCCGATACGGACGGCCATGGTGAAGACCGGCTCACGTTGCCCCGCCGCGTACGACTCATTGAGCCCTCGCCAGACGCCCGGCCCGTAGGTGCGCTGCCCGGTCAGACCGCAGAACTGACCGAGCAGGTTGCGGTACTGACTGTCGGCGGCCGTCGCGAGGCGCAACGCGGCCCGGGATTGCGTCTGGGCGCGCGCCAGCTCGTTGGCGAAGGCGGACAGCGCCTGTGCGCCGGCCAGGTAGGCGTCGGCCAGGGCTTTCGCCTCGTCGGGGAGTTGTGCGAGTTCGCGGTCCACGGTCGCGGCGAAGTCGCCCCGGAGGGCCAGCGCGCCGCTGTTCGCCGCGATGGGTCGCAGTCGGGTGTGGTGCCTGCGGGCCGCCTCGGCCCGACGCTGGAGATCGGCCGCCATCGCCTGGATCGAGGCCGGATCACCTGGGGTCGGATCGCCGTCGTAGAGGTCGAGGACCTGCCAGTCATCCATGTCGGCCGGTGCTCAGCCGTTGATGCCCCCGGCCAGCCTGGCGTCGAGCTCCTGGTGCTCGCGGACGACCCCGACCAGGAAGGACGACATGCCCTCCAAGCCACCGATCATGTTCTGGGCGCCGGTGGTCCACTGCTGGTAGGAGTCCTGGAAACGACCCGAGGCCAGTTGGGTGCGGAACTCGCTGTTGACCAGTTGGTCGATCATCGACTTCAGGGCGGTCAGCTTCTGGGTCATCTCCTCCTGCCCGGTGGTCAGGTTCCGGGCCGCCGACTGGAGACCCTCGTAGCCGACGCTGACGTCACTCATGAGTCTTTCCCTTCGAGGGTTGGTTGGTCGGCAACTGACTGCCGAGCGAGCTGTCGAGCTGGGCGTGACCCGCGACGACACCGTCGAGCCGGGCCGTGGCCGCCGCCACGGCGGCCACCAGGCTGGTCTGGTGCCGCGTCGCCGCCGTGGTGAAATCCTGGAGCGCCACGTCGACCTCGTTCGAGCCGGTCGGCGCGAGACGTGAGGTCTGCTGCCCGCTCGACTCCAGTTCCGAGCGTACGTTCGTCAACTGCCGGGCGGCCTCGACGACCGCGTCCCGATCAAAACCGAACCCGGTTGCCATCGCCTCGTGACCCCTCCGGAAGCCGCCGCCTCGTACGATCGGAGTCGGCCTCGCGGACCACTGGCGACCGGCTCACGCAGCGCATCCGGTCTGCTGTGGACGGACGCCGACCCGCGACCGGACGGAGTATCGTACGCACCGACTGTAGTGGTCGATCGCAAGGAGCGCGAGGGTGCCAGATTCCCAGCCGGGGCAGCGGCTCGTCGCGGGGCGCTACCGGTTGGAGACCGTGCTCGGTCAGGGTGGCATGGGTGTGGTTTGGCGGGCGACCGACGAGCTGATCGGCCGGGTCGTCGCGGTCAAGGAGGTCCGTGCCCCGCTCGGTCTCGCCGGCGAGGAACGGCGGCTGTTCGGTGAGCGGGCGCTGCGGGAGGCACGCACCGCTGGGCGGATCAACCATCCGGCGGTCGTGGCGATCTACGACCTTGTGCCGGCGAGAGGCGACGACGAGGCCGTCTACATCGTGACGGAGCTGGTGGACGCCCCCACGCTGGCCGACCTCCTCGACCGGGAGGGGCCGTTGCCGCCGGCCCGGGTGACGGCGATCGCCGTACGCATGCTGGACGCGCTGAAGGCCGCGCACTCGGTCGGGGTGGTGCATCGCGACGTCAAGCCCGGCAACATCATGGTGCTTCCCGGCGGAGGGGTGAAGCTGCTCGACTTCGGCATCGCGCAGGCGGCGGGTGACGCCCGCCTGACCCGGCACGGCATGATGGGCTCCACCGGGTATCTCGCGCCGGAGTTGTTCCACGGCAGCGACCCCACGCCCGCCGCCGACCTCTGGTCGGCGGGGGTGACCCTCGCCCAGGCCGTCAGCGGCGAGCTGCCGTTCGAGCGTGGGTCCACCGCGGCCACCCTGCACGCCATCCTCTACGACGACATTCCCGCCGTCCGGTGCGGGGAGCCGTTGACCACGGTGATCACCGGCCTGCTCACCCGGGACGTGGCACAACGGCTCACCGTCGAGAAGGCCCGTGATCTCCTCGACGTTCCACTCGGCGCCAGCGCCACGGGCCGGCCGGACGTCGCTGCCGCACACGAACAGCACAGCGGCGACGGTGACGCCGCACCCGTCGGCGACTCCTGGGAGCGGCGGGCCACGACCTTGCATTCGGACCGATCGGCACCACCTCGCCAGCGAAAGAGCGCCCCGGGGCCACGGACGTCGGCGACCACCGCGCCGGCGATGAGCTTGCAGGTGGTGCTGCCGGCGGGGCTCCGAAAGACCAACACCAAGGGTCGGCTGGCCATGCTCGGCCTCTTCATCTGGGCGACTGCCGTGTGCCTTCCCGTTGCGCTCGCACCGGGTGCTCCCAGCTGGCTGGAGCTGCCGTATCTAGGAATGATGGTGGCGTTGCTGTTGGGGGCGCTGCCAACCGTCATCGAGCCGTGGTCCGGCACGCTCCGTCTCGATGCTCGCTCTCTTCGGATGGCGGGCGCACGCGGCAAGCCGGCGGTGATGCAGTGGAAGCAGATCGCCAGCATCACGGTCGGGCCAGCCGACGAACAGTCGAGCGATCGCTCCCGACTCGGCATCGGGTACCCGACGGGCACGCGATTCACCTCGCTAGCACGCCGGTGGACCGCCGGGCTGCGCGAAGAGCATGAAGAGGGCGGCCCGATGTGGATCGTCGGTGACATCGGCATCAGCCCGGCCAAACTTGTGGAGAGACTGCGGGCGGTCGTCCCCGACCAGGTCGAGATCGTCGGCCCGGTCCCCGAGATGGCGGAGTGGTCAGCCCGATATTTCCAACCGTTCGGCCCCCGGCGGCACCTGGCCGTGCCGTGGGGTGCGGTCATGGTCGCTCTCATCCTCGGCGGGCACATCTATCTGATAGTCCGGCCGTGATCCTCCGGATCGCCGTTCGGGACATCGACACAGGGGTCACGCACGACGTCGAGATCACCGCGTCGCCGACCACGAGCGTGCGATCCCTGCTGGCCGCGCTTCCCATTCCGGCCACCGGCCGTCGCTGTTTCGTCGGGGCCCTCGCGCTGGACCCGGCTGCGTGCCTGGCCGACAGCCCTCTGCTGGCCGGCTCCGTGCTCAGCGTGGGCGGTCCCGGCCCGGCCGGTCGCCTCGTCACCGACGGAGCGGTGGGCGTACTGGAAGTGGTGGATGGGCCGGACGCGGGCCTGGCCGTCGCGCTGCGGCCCGGCGCCCACCCGATAGCGCGCAGTTCCTCCGCGGCGCTGCCGCTGCGGGACACGGACGTGTCCCGCCGGACGCACGCCCTGCTGGAGGTGTCGCCGGACGGCACGGCCACCATCACCGACGGCGGATCGAGCAACGGCACGATGGTCGACGCCGCCCCGGTCACCCACACGATCCCCGTTTCGTCGACAAGCGTCGTCGAGATCGGCGGCGACGAGCTGCGGTGGACGCCCCTGCCGGCCGGGGCGCGACGGCTCGTGCGGGCCCCTGATGCTCGGGTCGACTTCGACCGCGCCTTCGCCCGCGTCCCGGTGATCCCCGCCATCGAGGTGACTTTGCCGCTGCGATCGACTGTCGCCCGAGGCCCGGCGGCGGCGGGGACCCTCGCGGCCGCCGGGATATTCGTGGGGGCCGCCGTTCTCACTCACCAGCCGCTCCTGCTGGCCGGCATGGCGGCCTCGCTCGTCGGCTTCCTGATCAACCAGTCCGCGCAGGAGAAGCAGGACGCCGAGCGCGAGGCCGAGTTCACCAAGGCGAAGAAGGCCGTCGAATCGACCATCGCCGCCCAGGTCAAGGCCGAGCAGAGGGTACGCCGGGCGCTCGCGCCGGGCCCCGCCGAGATCGTCGACATCGCCGGTGGTGTGCGATCCGGTCTGTGGACCCGCCGCGCCGGGTCACCGCAGGCGCTGGCGTTGCGTGTCGGCACCGCCGATCAGCCGGCGTCGGTGACGGTACGTGGCGAGCCCTGGCCGGAGTTCCGCCCCCCGAACCTGTCGGCCGTTCCGATCAGCGTGGACCTGGGCGCCGTCGGTGTGCTCGGCGTGACCGGCCCGGACGAGGCGGTCCGCGACGTCCTGCGGTGGCTGTTGCTGCAACTGACCACCCTGCGCGGCCCCGACGATCTGCGGATGGTGCTGCTCAGCACCGCCGAGGTGGGCGCCCTGGCCTGGGCGCGATGGCTGCCGCACGTCGACGCGGGCGACACCGCGCCCTACTCGTGTCGCATCGGCAACACCGCCGCCACTCGCACCGAGCGCGTCCGCGAGCTGCGTACTCTCGTCGCGTCCCGGCGTGCCGAGCGCGACCCGCAGCGGTTCGCGGAGGTGGTCGTCGTCCTCGACGGCGCGCTGGCGCTGCGTGACCTGCCCGGGATGGACGAGGTGCTGCGGGACGGGCCGGCGGTCGGGGTGTACCTGATCTGCGCGGACCGGCACAGCATGAACGAGTGCCGGGGGCTGATCGAGACGTCGGGGGGCTCGGCGCGGCTCACCGGCAGCCCGGACGGCCAGGCGGTGACAGTCGACGCCGACCGGATCGATGCGACGACCGCCGAGCGGCTGGCGCGGGCGTTGGCGCCGATGCGGGACCGCGCGACCCTCGGGGCGGCCCAGAACGCCATCCCGCGCGCGGTGCGGCTGCTCGACCTCCTCGACCTCGGTACGCCCAGCGCCGCCGACGTGCTGGCGTTGTGGGAGAGGGGTCGGGGCCCGCGTACCCGTGTCGTGCTCGGCGCGGACGCGACCGGGCCGGTGTCGGTCGACCTCGCCGGCCAGGGTCCGCACACCATGCTGGGCGGTGCGACGGGGGCCGGTAAGAGCATCCTGCTGCAAACCCTGGTCACGTCGTTGCTGCTGGCCAACCGGCCGGACGAGCTCAACCTGGTGCTCGTCGACTTCAAGGGTGGCAGCGCCTTCCTGCCCTTCGAACACTGCCCACACGTCGTCGCCCTCATCCGTTCCACAGGCGAAACTCCCGCCGACGTGTTCGACGAGGCGGCGGCGGCCCGGGTCCTCGCCTCGATCCGGGCGGAGGTGAGCCGGCGCGAGTCCCTGCTGGCCCGCTACGACGGGGAGATCGACAGGTACTGGCAGAGGCGTCAGGGCGGTGCCGACCTGCCGCCGCTGCCCCGACTGGTGCTCATCTTCGACGAGTTCGGCCGCGTGCTGGACGCCTCTCCGGACTTCGTCAGGGAGTTGGTGAACGTCGCCGCGAAGGGCCGCTCGCTCGGCATGCACCTCGTGCTGGCCACGCAGTCGTTGCAGGGCAAGCTGTCGCCGGAGTTGAAGAACAACGTGTCCCTGCGGATCAGCCTGCGACAGAACGAGCCCGCCGACAGCACCGAGGTGCTCGGCGTGGCGGACGCCGCAAGCATCCCCGGCGCGCTGCGCGGGCGCGGCATGATCCTGTGCACCACGGCCGAGAGTCGCGTCCCGCAACCGTTCCAGTCCGGCTATCTCGGCGACCCGCCGCCCGCTGGCGGTGCAGCCCCGGCCCTGGTCCGGGTCCTGAGCCCGACGGACCTCGGCGCCCCACGACCCACTGTCGCGCCGACGGCCGGCGGCGGTCCCACCGACCAGGAACTCGCCATCGCGGCGATCGAGGACGCCGCGGGTCGCTCCGGGTTGACGGCGCCCTTCCGACCGGTGCTGCCCCCGCTGCCGGCCACGCTGACGGTCGACGAGCTTCCGTCCCGGTGGACCGCCGCCGCGCCGACGACCGCCGTACCCTTCGGCCTCGCCGACGACCCGGTACGCCAGGCGCAGCCTGCGGACTTCCTCGACCTCGCCGGGGTCGACCGGCTCCTCGTCGCCGGCGGTCCGCAGTCCGGCCGGACGACCTTCGCCCGGACCCTGATCACCGGCCTGGTCGGCCGGTTCCGCCCCGACCAGGCCCACCTGTACGTCGTGGAACGGCACCCGGCGGGCCTGGCCGAGTACGCGGCGTTGCCGCACTGCGGCGGGGTCTTCTCGCCCGCGGAACCCGACCGGATCCGTCGCCTGGTCACCTGGCTCGACGAGGAGGTCCAGCGCCGCACCGGCACCGCGCCCTCACCGGACGGAGCGCGGCCGCACATCGTGGTCGTCATCGACGGCTGGGAACACTTCGAGGACCACGGCGACCCGGCCTTCGTCGAGACGTCCCTGGTCGCGACCCTGCGCGGCGTCATCAGCGCGGGTACGCCACTCGGGGTGCACGTCGTGCCGATCGGCGGCCAGGACATGCTTAACCACCGGCTACCGACCCTCTACAACCGGCGGCTGCTCCTGCCGTTCCCCAAGGAGGAGACCCGGCGGGCGCATTTGCAGAGCGGCATGGCCAGTCCACCCGCCCTCCCCGGCAGGGCCGTCGACGCCGGCAGCGGACGACACGTGCAGATGTGCCTACCGACCCGGTCGGTCACGGACCTCGCCACCGCGTCACCCGACACGCCCGCGCACCGGCTGCCCCGGCGGTTCCCGGCCCTGCCGTCCCGGATCGACCTCGCCGCGCTCGACACCCCTGCTGCGGACCGGGGCCGGTCGACGTGGATACCGCTGGGAGTCGGTGGACCCGACACCACAGCCGTCGGCGTCGACCTGTTCGAGGCCGGCCCACACCTGATGCTGATCTCCGGGACCGGTGGGACCGGCCGCACGACGGCGGCCGCCACGGTGGCACACGCGCTGCGCCGACGCGGCATCGCCGTGCTCGCCGTCGCGCCGCCGCAGTCTTCGCTGCCGGGGATGCTCCCCGACGACCCCGGGCTTCGGATCCTCACTGGCGCCGCGATCAGGGACACCGACCTGCGCGAGGCCGTCGCGGCGTTCGGCGACGAGCGGTACGCGGTGGTCGTCGACGACGTCGACCGCATCAACGTGCTGCCCACCGAGCAGGGCTTCGCGAGCAGCCCCACGCTGCTCGACGACATCGTCCATCCGGCGGCGCGCGGCCGGCGGGCCCTGATCGTCACCGCCGACGCCACACCCCTGTTGACCGGTTTCCCCAGCCCGCTCACCCGCCTGGTCAACGCCGTCATGCTGACCGGGACACGACTCGTGCTGGCCCCGAGCAGCCGGATGACGGCGGTGGCCCACACCATCACCCTGGAACCCGACCAGTACCTCACCGGCCCGCCCGGGCGCGGCTACCTCTCCACCGGTCGTAGCCCGGTACTGATGCAGGTGGCCGCACCGGGCTGAGCCGCAGCTCCCTCGGTGGCGTGACGAAGCCGCGAGCGGGATCGCGGCCGCCGTCCTCGCGCTGTTCAGCGTCGCATGGGCTTCTCCGCCCGCCCCAGGAAGGGCCGGCATCACTGGTCGAGACCCTTTGGAGCTGATGTCGTAAACGAATCGCCCTCTCGCCCCGCCCGCGTGATTCGTTTGCGGCATCAGCTCCAAAGGCGCCCACCCCCACTGCCGGCCCACAGTGCCTCGCCCCCGCCCCGCCCCGCCCGCGGGTCGAGGGTCGAGGGTCGAGGGCCGAGGGTCGAGGGTCGAGGGTCGTGCGACGGTGAGAGGTAGCGATCTTCGGTACGGTCCGCTCGTGATCGTCGTGAACGTCGACCAGGTGATCGACCTGGCATCGGCCTCGTGGTTCGTCGGTTCGGAGCACGCCGACCGGCCGTAGGAAAGGTAGTCATCGGGCCGACGCCCAGCCGGTGAAGCGTTGGGTCAGGTCGGCGGGTGGGACGCTCGGGTTCAGCTCTGCCAGGTTGGCGGAGGCCTCGGCCTGGAGTGTCGCCAGGTGGACGAGCAGCGCCGGGCGGTCAAGGCGGTACTCGCCGAGGAGGCGAAGCTTCGCAGGCGAGCAGGGCCACGCGATGCCGCAGGTGCCGCAGCGCCAGGTCGGGCGCACGGGCCGGTGGTCGGGAGATCGGCGTGACATCAGCCGACCCGGACCGAGCCTCGTCGGACGGGACGTCGAGCGGTGGGCCGGCTCGGCGGGGAGGTGAGGCGTTGTGCGCCGGACGGCATCAGGTACAGCTCGCGGCGGGCGATCGCGTCACCATGAGGTCCGAGCTGGTAGGCGTCGATCCACAACCAACCGTGGTACGTGTGCCGGTCGGTGAGGGCGCGGATCACGCGGACGATGATGGGCCGGGCGAACTGTGGGCTCGCGGCGCGGGTCAGGTGCAACAGGTCACCTGACCGCACCTGCGGTTGCTGGTCGATGGGCATGATCCCCCCTGGCAGGCGTTGGGAAGGGGCCGCCCCGTGAGTGCTCGCCCAGAGGGGCGGCCCCGCTACGAACGCGTCCGCCGGGTCTCAGGTCCTCCACCGGCCGCGCCGCTGGTGACACTCTGCTGTGGAGGCCACTACGCTCGGAAGGTGCTTCGCTGCTTCGGGCTGAGGTGGCGAAGAGTTCCACGTCGGGCAGTGGCGTGAGTAATCAATCTTCCGGTTTGGGGAGCACTGAATGGCCGATTTGCCGCACCCGCTCGCCGCATTCATCGTCGGCGAGATCCGTCGCGCCCGAGGGGCCTCCGGCATGACGCAGGAGGCGTTCGGCCGAGGTGCCGGCTTCAGCGCCTCCCACGTCAGCGCCGTGGAGGGCGAGACGCGAGCGCTGACGATGGACTTCATCAAGGGCGCCGACCGCGCATTCGCCAATGGCGGCCTTTTCGAACGCATGGTGGGCAAGCTCGGTGCCCCGTCGTGGTTCCTGCCGTGGCTCGACGCGGAGCGCGTCGCGACTCAGCTCCGGTCCTGGCAGCCGTCCCTGGTGCCCGGCCTGCTCCAGACCGAGCAGTACGCCCGAGCGGTCATTCGCTGCGACGACACCCTCAGCGAAGACGAGGTCGACAAGCGGCTCGCTGCCCGAATCGACAGGCAAGCGATCCTCGCTCAGCCGAAGGCACCGCAGTTCGTCGCGGTCATCGGGGAGGAGGTACTGCGGCGCGCGGGCGAGGACTTTCGGGGGATCATGGCGGGGCAAATCACGCACTTGACAGCAATGGCCGAGCGCCCGAACGTCAGCGTCCACATCGTGCCGGGTGACGTGAGCATGCACGCCGGGCTGACCGGACCATTTATCCTGGCTCGGGCCGCGGACGGTAAGTGGGTCGGCCAGTTGGAGAACCAGCTGGGCGGGCTTGTCGTCAGCAACGACGATGACGTGGCTACGCTTCTGTCGAAGTGGGAGACCATACGCAACGAGGCCCTACCTCGGCGGCAGTCGACCGACCTGATGAAGGAAGTGGTGACGTCATGGACCTGATCGACGCTACGTGGCGCAAGTCCACCCGCAGCGGCTCCAGTGGGGGCGACTGCGTCGAGGTTGCCGACAATCTGGCCGGCATCGTCGGTGTGCGGGACTCCAAGGATCCCGACGGGCCGTCCCTGGTCTTCGGGCCGGCGTCGTGGCGGGCGTTCGTCGCCGAGGTCGCCCGGCCGTCCTGACCCGACCCCGAGAGAGCACGGAAGCGCCCGCCCCCAACAAGGTGGGGACGGGCGCTTCGCCGTGCGGGGACGGTCAGGCGACCACCGACCGTAGCGGCACTCCGGCGGTGCGCAGCGCGCGTACCAGATCGTTGGTGAAGGGGTGCTCGTCGGCCTGGAGTCCCTGCGGGTTGGGGATCACGACGTACGCCGAGGTGCCCTTCGCGGACGTCCGGGCGTCGGTGGTGAAGCGTTCGACGATGGCCCGCGTGCGAGCCAGGTCCGTGGCCGCGACCTCGATGGTGATCGGCCGCCATCCGCCGCCGAGGTCCGCCGCGACCGGCGCGGCGGCGGCGCTGGCGCGCGCCGCGTCGATGCCCGGCGTGCGTCGGGCGTCGGGTGCGCCCGGCGGGTAGAGCAGCGCGTTGGCCACCAGGTGCAGACCATTCTCGTTGTACGCGCGGAAGAGCGGATTGAACGCGAACAGCACCGATCTGCCGGCGCCGGTCGGCTCGTCGACGACGGCGGCCGTGCCCTTCAGGGTGTCCGCGCCGATTGTGTAGCCGTTGGCCCAGAAGGTGTCACCGGTCGGGTAGGTGAGCACGTTCGTCCCGGTGGTGCTGGGGTTGAGGATCGGGTCGTCGTTGTTGAACTCGAAGTCCTCGGCGGGGCGGCCCAGGGCGACCGGGTTGTCGGTGTCGACGTCGACCCGCAGGTGCGAGCCGATCACCAGGTAGTCGGCCGGTTTGGCCTTCTCCGTGGTGGAGGTGAGCCCTGCGGCGCGGGCCAGCCGCGTGCCCTCGTTGCGCAGCCCGACGTAGGTGTGGCCCTGGGCGATCCAGTCCCGCAGGTGGGCCTGCCCGGTGGCGGTCAGTCCCCCTGTCGCGCTGCTGCCGTCGGGGACCAGCAACACCGTACGGCCGGTGAACGCCTCGGTGTTGTCGTTGATGTCGGCGGTGGTGACCGGCTTCAGGTCGAGGCCCCACCGCTTGCCGAGCACGTAACGGGCCTCGCCCTGCGAGCCGGAGGTGGTGGAGATGCCGGTGCCCTGGAACAGTCCGACGTCGGGCAGGGCGAGCGGGGTGCCGGTGGGGCGCCCGCCCGGGGTGAGGGTGACCCCGGCCGCCTTCGCCAGGTCGTCGACAGTGCGACTCAGCCTGGACGCCGGGATCGCGACCCGGCTGGTGGTCAGGTCCCGTACGAGCGGCACACCGCGACCGAGCAGATTGAAGGTGAACTCCGCGGCGGCGGCCGAGTCCAGCGGGTACGTGTAGGAGCCCCACGGCCATGCCAGCCCGCTCCGGCCCCCGGCGACGCCGCGGACGAGCTGAGCCTTCGGCCTGACCTTGTCGCCGGTGTAGATCGTGGACACGCCCATCAGCAGCGGGTTGCTCCACGACGACACGTCGTAGAAGTAGGGGAACGGGACGTACGGATCCTCGCCCATGATCGCCTGGATCCAGTGCTTCTGCGGCTGGTCCATCGGGATCCAGTACGCGCCCTTCGGCACCGTCACGTTCGTGGCGCTGCGGCCGCCGAAGACTCGCGCGGTGGGTACCCGGGTGGGCTGCTGCACCTCGTACACCTCGACGTCCATGCGGCGCAGCCGCTCGACGAGCCGGCGGACGTCGGCGAGCTGCCGGTCGGGCAGCAGGAAGTACGAGCGGATCGTGATGTCGGGCACCGGGAACTGGACCTCGTTGGTGGGCTGCACCACCTCGTTCGGCTCCAGCCTGCCCGCCCGGCCCTCGGCGAGAGCGTCGGTCCAGATGTCGAAGTAACCGTCCAGCACCTCACGCTTGTTGGCGGCGGCCCAGCCGAGCGTCGACCACTGGGTGTGGAACTGCTGCTGCACCCGGTCGGCGACGGCGGACGCGCTGCCCTTCTCGTACGTCATGCCGGCCGCGCCGAAGCCGGCGGTGGGCACGGTGTCGCCGTAGCCCATGAAGAACAGGTCGTACGTGTCGTAGTTGAAGTAGCACTCGGTGGTGACGGTGTCGTCGCAGGCGCCGTTGTAGCCGAAGCCCGCCTTGTTGGCCTCGCCGATCCGGTTGATCCAGTCCACGGACTCGCCGGCGATCTCGTGGTGGATCGGGTCGGCGTTGGGCGGGAAGAAGTACTGCCGACCGCCCATCTCGTGGGCGTCGATGAACACCTGCGGCGGGTAGCGGCGCAGCAGTTCGAGCTTGCCGTCGGTCTCCTGCTGGGTACGGGCGAACCAGTCCCGGTTCAGGTCGAAGCCGAACTCGTTCTGCCGCCGGGTGGCGTCGCGGCCGTCCGGGTTCTGCGTGGGGACGATGACGGTGACCAGGTTGTCGTTGCGCCGCGCGACCTCACAGGACAGGCCGGCGGCCAACTCGTACAGCGTCTTGAGCGCCGCGTCGGTGCCGCTCTTCTCACCGCCGTGCACGTTCGCGGTGACCCAGACGATGGCCGGGCCGTCCTGCGCCGTACGGGCTGCGGTCCGTGCGCTCGTGCGGCGGGGGTCACGCAGGTCGCGTACGTCGTCGGCGATCTTTCGCAGCGCGGAGGGCCGCACGTGACGCTCGTCGGACACCACCGCGTACGGCAGGGGTTGGCCGAGCACGCTGGTGGCCGTCACGCCCGTGACGACCCGGTCGGAGGCGCTGTCGACGGCCTTGAGGTAGGCGCGGACCTCGTCGTTGGTGACCACCCGCTCCTGCCCCGCGCCGAGCGGGAAGCCGAGCGCGGCCTCCGGGCTGGGCACGGTGCTGATCCGTGCGGTCGGGTCGGTGCTGCACGGTGCGGGTCGGGCGGCGCCGGCGGCAGACGTGCCGCCGAGCAGGGGAGTCATGCCGAGTAGGAGCGCGATCGTGGCGGCGCCCGCCAGCCGCTTCGGGGGGAGGGTCCAGAACGGACGTGACGATGGGCCCATGTCTCGGGTTCCCTTCTCGGGGAAAGCCTCGCAGTGGCCGGAGCCTATGAACCGGCCGACACGGCGGTCAAGGGTTGATCGACATTCTTCGCTACAGGGTGTGCCGGTACCGATGCGGACTGGCAGGATGACGGGGTGGGCTCGTCGTCGTCTGGAAGGGGCAGGCCGTGTCGGAGATGATCACGCTCTCGGTCCATCCGGATTCCCCGTCCGCCGATGCTCGGCGGTCGCTGGCGTCCTGGCTGCGCGCCGAGGACCGGCTGCGTGACGGGGTGACCACAACGCCGTCCGATGAGGTGTCGGCCGACGACACGGACGTGCTGCGGGTGGCGGCCGACGGTTCTGGCACCGCCATGGTGCTGGTGCAGGCGATCGCGGGCTGGCTGACCCACCGCCGCGAGGCCGTGACGGTGCGGCTCGCCGGCCCGGACGGATGGTCGGCCGAGCTGGACGTGCACCGGGCTCGGGACATGGACCAGGTGACGGCGCTCATCGAAGCTGCGGTGCGCTCGGTTGCCCCGGAGTAGGGGCGGCTCCCTCGATCAGGTGATCAAGGGAGCCGCGCCACGTGCGGCTACCAGGTGGTCAGGCCCAGGCCGATCGTCTTGGTAAGCGTCGCGTTGTCGTCGTCGCCGTCGAGCGACCAGATCATCGCGCCACCGAGGCCGGTACGCCTGATGTAGAGCATCTTCTGCAACACCACAGCCGGATCGTCGTACGTCCAGAAGGTCGTACCGTCGAAGAGCCAGGCGTGCCCGGCACGCAGGTCGCGGTGCACGGTGTAGCCGTTGCCGGCGAGGGTCTTGAGCTGTTTGTAGTCCTCGTACCCGGCCTCGTAGGTCGCCGGCGCGGGCCCGGCGGCCGGCTGGAACAGGCCGTTGCCGCCGCCGGTGACACCGGTCCAACCGCGACCGTAGTAGGGGATGCCCAGGACCAGCTTGTCGCGCGGCGCTCCACGGGTGAGCCAGCCGCCGATCGCCACCTCGACGGAGAAGTCCGGGTTGTCCGGCGAGCCCGCCGGTACGCGCAGCGCTGACTGCTGGTTGGCCACGGCCTCCCAGCCGCCGTGGAAGTCGTACCCCTGCACTGTGCCGAAGTCCAGGTACTTGAAGATCTTGCGGCCCTCGTAGCCGGCGTCCATGGTGGCCGGGTTGGCCGGCAGGAAGGCGGTCAGCGGGTGGTGCGCGCGTGTCGTGCGGCCGTACGCGTCGAGTTGCCGGCGGAACTCGGCGAGCAGCTTGGTGAAGTTCTCCCGGTCCTCGGGGCGGATGACGTTGCCGGGCTCACCGTCCCAGTTCGGCCACTCCCAGTCCAGGTCGACACCGTCGAAGACGCCCGACGCGGCACCGGGGCTGCCCGGCAGGTTGCCCTTGAGGTACAGGTCGATGCAGGACGCGACGAACGCCTTGCGGGAGGCGTCGGTGCGGGCGGCGTTGGAGAAGTACGTCGACCAGCTCCACCCGCCCAGTGAGATCAGCACCTTCAGGCCGGGGTGCTTGGCCTTCAGCTTGGCGAGCTGGCCGAAGTTGCCGTTGAGCGCCTGCCCGGGTGCGTCGGCGACGCCGTCGACGCTCTCCTCGGCGGGGACCGGCCGCTGGTAGTCGGCCCAGGCGTCGCCCTCGCCCGGCCCGCCGTCCACATAGCAGCGGCCGTCCTCGCTGACGTTGCCGAACGCGTAGTTGAGGTGGGTGAGGCGGCTCGCCGCCCCGGAGGCGTCGAGCTTCTTGACCGTGAAGGCCCGGCCGTAGATGCCCCACTGGGTGAAGTAGCCGACCCGGTGGTAGCCGGGCTGGCGCTCGGGTTTGCCGCCGGCGCTCGCCACGGCGGGCGGGGCGGCGGTGAGCAGCACTGTCGCCAGGGCGACGACGGCGGTCAAACGGCGGTGGCGCAGTTGTCGCATCGGCACTCCCACGGGAGATCAAACAGAATTAGTAAAGACACTTATCTGATTGATGAAGTTAAGCCGATCACGCTCTGCGGTCAAGAGCCGTCGCTCCGCCGCCGTCCCCGCGACGGCGGGTCAGCCGACCTGGCTGTTGTCCTTGAGTGAGCCCCAGCCGTGCCAGCGGTCGATCTCGATCAGGGCGCTGACCCGACCGCGATCACGCCGGGGATAGGCGTTGCCCGTGTAGTGCCGCGACAGCCTGTCGATGTCCGCGAAATCCTCGTCGGCACGCAGCTCGGCGACGTGCCCGACGATGCTGACGTGGGTGTACCAGCCGGCCTCGTCCAGCACCGTGAGCGACACCCGGGGGTCGTTGCGGATGTGCTCCAACCGGCGGCGACTCTCGTCCAGGTTCACCAGGATCCGACCGTCCTCCCACAGGTACCAGGTCGCGGCCGACACCGGCTGACCACCATTGCGAAGCGTCGTCATGACCGCCGGGTTCGGCTTCTGCAGCATCTCGACCGCGGCGTCGGGAAGCGGTGGCTTGGACATGAGGGCTCCTCCTCGCATGAGCGTTTACCCCTGCACGGTACGCACCCGTGCGGCCCACGCACGCCAGGACGCGGATCGCGGCGTGCGCGAGGCCGAGTCGCTCAGCCCAGCCATTGGCCGTCGCGCATGAGGACACGTCCCCGCAGCTCGTTCGCCTCCCGCCAGGCCTGGATGCGCCGCGGCCGGATCACGAAGTACTGGTAGGGCTCGTCCAGCCCGCTCGGGTCGAAGCCCGTCCTGGCCGCGAACGCATCGCGCCTTCGAGGGCCGAGGTCGGCGATGTCCACCGGCTCGGCGACGCCGTCGACGATGACGACGTCGCGCGTCGACCCCAGGCTGAGCCGCACCCGCGCATCCGCCAGCAGGTTCCGGCCGGTGACCGACGCGCGCGGCGTCGCGATGAGAAAGGTGGTCCCGTCCCAGAGGTACGACAGCGGAATGAGGTGTACGCCGCCGGGGGAGCCCGACGTGGCCACCCACAGATCGATGTCGCTCTCCAGCCTCTCGCGCGTGTCGCTCAGCCGCTCCGCAAGCTCACGCGGTGGCACGCCCGCCATGTCTCCTCCAGTCAGGTGCGTGATCCTCGGATGCTGCGCCTCGGCGCGTGCACGTCCCCAGGCGGTGAGGCACATGGCTCAGCGCAGTTCCTGGATGCGGACCATGTTGCCGGCCGGATCGCGGAAGGCGCAGTCGCGGATGCCGTACGGCTGCTCGGTCGGCTCCTGGACGACCTCGGCGTCGCCGGCCTGCACCTTATCGAAGGTGCCGTCCAGATCCCGGGTGGCCAGCAGGATCCACCCGTAGGTGCCCTTGGCCATCATCTCGGCGATGGTGCGCCGCTCGTCCTCGGTGATGCCCGGGTCGGCGGCCGGCGGGGCCAGGAGGATGGACGTGCCGGGCTGGTCGACGGGGCCGACGGTGATCCACCGCATCGTGCCCCGACCGACGTCGCTGCGGACCTCGAAGCCGAGGACGTCGCGGTAGAAGGCCACCGAGGCGTCCGGTTCGACGTGCGGAAGAACTGTCGTGTGAATGGTGATGTCCATGCTGGCCATGCTAGGTAGGCACTCCGGCCCGTACTTCTCGATTCCTGATCGATGCGGCGGATCGCACCCGCGTGCGGGGCGTCGTGGCCGGCCGGAGAGGATGGGGTCATGACCGATCCCGCACTGCCCGGACGCGTCGTCGTCACCGGCGCCACCGGCAAGCTCGGCCGCGCCGTGGTCGCCCACCTGCGCGGCCTGGGCGTTGACGTGCTCGCGCTGGACCGAGTCGGTGGGCGCGACCCCCGCGACGTCGACGGTGAGTTCCTGCTCGTCGACCTGACCGACTACGGGCAGGTGGTGGAGGCGTTCACGGGAGGGGCCGACGAGCACGCCGGCGGCGTCGACGCCGTTGTGCACCTGGCAGCGATTCCCGCGCCGGGGTTGATGTCCAACGCGGCCACGTTCGCGAACAACTCGGCTGCGACGTACAACGTCTTCGCCGCCGCCCGGGCGGCCGGCATCAAGCGGGTGGTGTGGGCGTCCAGCGAGACAGTGCTCGGGCTGCCGTTCGACACCCCGCCGCCGTACGCGCCCGTCGACGAGGAGTACGCGCCGCGTCCGGAGTCGACGTACTCGCTGAACAAGGCCCTGGAGGAGGAGATGGCGCGGCACTTCTGCCGGTGGGACCCCGAGCTGGTCATGGTGGGTCTGCGGTTCTCCAACGTGATGGACGTCGAGGACTACGCGCCGTTCCCCTCCTTCGACGCCGATCCGCAGTCCCGCCGGTGGAACCTGTGGGGCTACATCGACGCCCGCGACGGTGCCCAGGCGGTCGAGCGGGCGCTCGCGTACGACCGGCCCGGCGCGGACGTCTTCATCATCGCCAACGCCGACACCGTCATGACCTCGTCGAGCGCCAGCCTGATGGCCGAGGTCTACCCGGGTGTGGAGATCCGCAAGGACCTCGGCGAACACGAGACCCTGCTCAGCATCGACAAGGCGCGGCGGGTGCTGGGCTACGAGCCCCGGCACTCGTGGCGCGACCACGTCGGCCAGGCGTAGACCGACGCGACAGGCGGCGTCCAGCCGGGACCGTTGCGGGCGGCCGAGGAGGTGCGGTAACTTTTCCGGCACGCCGTCGAGCCGAGAGGAGGTCAGAACAATGTCCGATGTTCTGCGCCCCCTCCGCGCACCGGCGTCCACGCGGAGCTGACCCGGGGCGCTCGCTTTCCGGAGGTCCGCCAATGACCAGTCTGGTCATCCGCCCGCTCGTCGCGGGCGAGGAAAACCTGTTCGACTCCATGATCGATCCGCTGCCCCAACTGCGGCAGATCCCGTACGCCGACGGCATCGCCGGCGGCGGCTACCGACCCGAGAACACCTGGGTCGCCCTGCGTGACGGCCAGGTGGTCGGCCGGGCGGCCTGGCTCCTCCCGCCCGGTGCGGTGGGCGCCCCCTGGCTGGAACGGTTCGACCTGGCCGCCGAGCCGGAGGTGGGCGCCGCGCTGCTGCACGCCGCCCACGAGGCGTTGGGTGGTCCCGGTTGGTACTACGCCGCCCTGCCCGCGCACTGGCGACGCCGACCCGAGGTGCTGGCCGTGGTCACCGCCCCGATGGAGGCGGCGCGGCTCGCCGGGCTTGTCGAACGGGGTGAGCGGCACCGGTGCTCGTGGACGGGCACGCCGCTGCCGACGACCTCCGGGCGGTACACCTTCCGCCCGCCCGTCGACGCGGCCGAGATCAACGCCCTGGTCGCGCGGATCAGCCAGCCGGACGTGCTGACCGGCGCGGAGATCGCGCGTCTCGTCGGCGGCGTCGACCTGGCCACCGATCCGCTGGCCTGGCTGGGGGAGTCCACCGACGAGTGGCGCGTCGGGGTGCGGGCCGGGCAGCCGGTGGGCCTGGTCGGCACGGCCGGCGACGCGTGCTTCCCACTCCTGGCGTACCTCGGGCTGCTCGACGACGCGGCGCGCGGTGAGCTGCTGGCCGAGGCGGTCCGGGTGCTCGCCGCCGGGGGCGCCCGGGAGGTGATCGCCGACGTGGACGCCCATCACGTCGCGGTGCTCGCGGAGCTGGAACGGACCGGGTTCCGGCAGCTCCGCTCGCGCGTGCTGTTCACGCCGCCGGCCGAGGGGGAGTAGCCGTTCGGGGTGCGCCCCTCGTCACCCGGGGCGCACCCCGCACCTGCGGCGACGCCGCCTCCTGCCAGGATCTGTGCCCATGCCGGAGATCATCGCCCTTCTCGTCGGCGGATCGGCGCTCGTCGTCGCGGCGGTCGCCGGGCTCTACCTCTGGCCGCTGCGCCGACGTGAGCTGCGGCTCGTGCCGGCCGACCCGCTGGACTTCGACGCCGCCACCCGCCTCGCCGAGACCACCATGGCGCAGGAGGCCGCGGACCCGCACGTCCGGCCGGAGTCGCGCAGCCGCCTGCTGAGCCACGGCTCGCGTACCGGCAGGGCCGTGCTGCTGCTGCACGGGTACACCCTCGCGCCGGAGCAGTACGACGAGTTGGCCGAGGTGTTCTTCGCCAGCGGTTACAACGTGTGGATCCCGCGGGCGCCGCACCACGGCACCCTCGACCGGCGGGCCCACCACCGGGTCGAGGCCGCCGACCTGACGACGTACGCCGCGCAGGCCGTGACGGTCACGGCGGGCCTGGGGGACGAGGTGGGTGTCGTGGGCATCTCCGGCGGCGCGGTGCTGGCCGCCTGGCTGGCCCAGGTCCGTGGGGACGTCGTCCGGCGCCTGCTGGTGCTGTCGCCGTTCTTCGGCCCCCGGCAGGCGCCGGCCTACGCGGTACGACCGCTCATCACCCTGTACGGGCGTCGCCTCCTGCGCGATCGCGTCACCTCGCGGGGATACTCGTTCTCCGCCGTCACGCAGTACCTGACGATCCTGCGGACGCTGCCGCGCCCGCCACGACGGACCGGCCTGCTGAGCGCGGCAGTGGCGATCAGCCCGTTCGACCTGGTGGTGGACCCGCGCGCTGCGGTGACCGTGCCGCGCCGGATCGCGCAGGCGAACGGCGTCGCACTGCGGGTCTGGGCGCTGCCGGAGTCGTGGGGTGTCCGCCACAACACCCTCGACCTCACCGCGCTCGGCGCCGACGCCGCCGAGGTGCTCCGGGCGTACGTCGACCTCTACGAGGGCGACCCGGTGCCGCCGCCCGCCGCCTGTCCCGCGTCGCCGGCGCCGTTGAACACCGGCGGGGCGTAGCCGACCGGCTTGTCGCCGACGCCGAGGCCGGGGCTCACCACCCAGGACTGGTACTGCGGGGTGAACATGCCGTACGGCAGTCCGAGGTTCGGGGCGCTGGCCTCGTCGAGCCGGCGACGGGCGTCGGCCGGGATCTCGAAGTCGAGCGCCTCGAAGTTGCTGCCGACCTGCTCGGCGCTGCTCGCCCCGATGATCACGGAACCGACGGCGGGTTGGGTGGCCACCCAGTTGATCGCGACCTGCGCCATGCTGCGACCCAGGTCGGCGGCCACGCCCTCCAGCGCGTCGATGACCTTCCAGTCGTCGGGGCTGATCTCCCGACCGGCGGCGTTGGGGGTGGTCAACCGCCCGGCCCCGCTCAGGCCCTCGCTGGTCCGTCGGTACTTGCCGCTGAGCAGCCCGCCGCCGATCGGGCTCCACGCGGTGAGCCCCATGCCGAGGGTCTGGGCCATCGCCACGAACTCCGCCTCGATGCCCCGCGTGACCAGGGAGTACGGCAGCTGCAGGTTGATGATCGGGGCCAGCCCGTGCGCCTCCGCGTAGCTCTGTGCGCGCGCCGCGTACCAGGCCGGTACGTCGGAGAGGCCCGCGTACCGGATCTTGCCGGAGCGCACCAGGTCGTCGAGGGTGTGCACGACCTCCTCGACCGGGGTGATCCGGTCCCAGGTGTGCAGCAGGTACAGGTCGAGGTAGTCGGTGCCGAGCCGGCTCAGCGACGCCTCCACGGCCCGCATGATGTGTTTGCGGCCGTTGCCGCTGGCGTTCGGGTCGGCCGGGTCGACGGTGTTGGTGGCCTTGCTGGTGAGCACGAGCCGATCGCGGACGCCGGCCCTGTCGATCAGTCGGCCGAGGATCCTCTCGCTCTCCCCGGCGGTGTAGAAGTCGGCTGTGTCGATGAGGTTCCCGCCCGCCTCCAGGTACCGCCGGAAGATCGGTTCGGCCTCGTTCTCGGTCTTGCCGTACGCGGCGTGGAACCCGTCGACGCCGAAGTTCATGGTGCCCAGCGCCAGCCGGCTCACCCGCAGACCCGAGCGTCCGAGCAGGTAGTAGTGGTTCATGGTGTGACCTCTCGATCGTGGTGGGGGCGCGGAGCGGGCCGCGCGTTCCCGACCTTTGCTCGACAAATTTGGACCTGCAAGTCCAGAACCGTGGCTAGGGTGGGGCCATGACACGCGCGTTTACCCGCAAGGGCGAGGCGACCCGGGCGCGGATCGTCGCCGGGGCCGCCGCCGAGATCCGCGAACGCGGCGTCGACGAGGTACGCCTCGAGGACGTGATGGCCCACACCGGCACCAGCAAGGGCCAGCTCTTCCACTACTTCCCCGACGGCAAGGAGGAGTTGCTGCTCGCGGTGGCCCAACACGAGGCCGACCAGGTGCTCACCGACCAGGAGCCGATGCTCAGCAACCTGACGTCCTGGCCGGCCTGGCAGGCGTGGCGCGACCGGCTCATCGAGCGCTACCTCGCGCAGGGCGTGAAGTGCCCGCTCAACGGCCTGCTCGGGCAGACCGGCCGACGCGCGCCCGGCGCGCAGGCGATCGTGACCGGGCTCATGTGGCGGTGGCAGGAGAAGATCGCCGTGGGCATCCGGCACATGCAGTCGACAGGTGACATCGCCGGGGACGTGGACGCCGACCGCGCGGCGGCGGCGCTGCTGGCCGGCATCCAGGGCGGCGTGCTGCTGCTGCTCTCCACCGGGAAGATCGACCACCTCGAAGCGGCCCTCGACCTCACCATCGAACGCCTGCGGGCGGACGCCCGGACGACCTGATCATCGCCGCGCCGGGCTATCCTTGTCGCCGATCGGCTGGAGATCGGAGCAGGCGTGGCAGGTGACGACGACATCTCCGGGTGAGCACCCGGATCGGCCGCCGACGGGCGCGTGATCGCGCCGACGTCGCCGCGGCCACTGTCGTCATGCCCTGCTCCCGCCGGGCCACCTGCGTGCGCCCGATCCTCCCTGCTCCGAGGTTTCCATGTCTGTTCGACCCGCTCTCATCGCCCATGACCTCGTCCGTGTCCGGGGTGACCGCCGAGTGCTCGACGGCGTCTCGCTGACCGCCGCGCCCGGCCACCGGATCGGCCTCATCGGCGAGAACGGCACCGGCAAGACGACCCTGTTGCGGCTCCTCGCCGGTGTCGACGAACCCGATGCCGGCACCGTCGTACGCCCACCCCGACTCGGTCTCCTGCACCAGGAGATGCCGCATGCCCCGTCGGCCACCGTCGACGCGGTCCTCGACGACGCGCTGCGCGAGGCCCGCGCCGACCTCGCCGAGCTGGACCGGCTCGGCGTCGCCCTGGCCGACACTCCGGAGGAGTCCGAGCGGCACGCCGGACTGCTGGTCGCGTACGCCGAGGTTCTTCAGCGGGCGCAGGACGGCGACGCCTGGGACGCCGACCGACGCGCCCGCACGGTGCTCGACGGCCTCGGGCTCGGCGGAATCCCGTACGACCGGAGGCTGTCCGCGCTGTCCGGCGGGCAGCGTGGCCGCCTCGCCCTCGCCGCCCTGCTGATCCGCCGACCGGACGCGCTGCTGCTCGACGAGCCCACCAACCACCTCGACGACGCGGCGGCGGCGTTCTGCGCCGACCAGGTGCGCGCCATGCCCGGGGTGGTCGTGGCGGCCAGCCACGACCGGGCGTTCCTGGACGAGGTGTGCACCGACATCGTCGACCTGGACCCGGCGGTCGAGGGCCCGGTCCGCCACGGTGGCGGCTACTCGGCGTACCTGGCGGCCAAGCGCGCCGAGGCGCAGCGGTGGCGCCGCCGCTACGAGGAGGAGCAGGCTCAGCTCGCGGACCTGCGCGAGGCCGCCGCCGTGACAGGGCATCGGGTCGCGCACGGCCGTGCTCCGCGCGACAGCGAGAAGATGGGGTACGGCCACACCGCGGGCCGCGTGCAGAACCAGATCTCCCGTCGGGTCCGCGACGCCACCCGCCGGCTGTCGCAGTTGGAACGTGACCAGGTTCCCGCGCCGCCGCAGCCGTTGCGTTTCCACGCAGCCACCCTCGCCGCCGGCGTCGGTGACGAACCCGTCGTGACGCTGAGCCAGGTGGAGGTCCCCGGTCGGCTGTGGGTGGACCATCTCGTGCTGACGGCCGGCGACCGGCTGCTGGTCAGCGGCCCGAACGGCGCGGGCAAGTCGACGTTGCTCGCCGTCCTCGCCGGCCGACTCGTCGGTGCCGGGACCGTGTGGCGTCGGCCGGACCTGCGCGTCGGTCTGCTCACCCAGGACACCGTCGTCGACCATCCAGGGCGGACGGCCCGTCAGACGTACGCCGACGCCGTCGGAGCGCGGCGGGCCGAGACTGTGCCGCTGTCGTCGCTTGGACTGCTCGCAGCGACGGACCTCGACCGCCCGGTCGGTGAGCTGTCGGTCGGCCAACGCCGTCGGCTCGCTCTCGCGGTGCTCGTCGCCAACCCGCCGGACCTGCTCCTGCTGGACGAGCCGACCAACCATCTCTCGCCACGCCTCTGCGACGAGTTGGAGGAGGCCCTCGGAACGGGACCGGGCGCGATAGTGGTCGCCAGCCACGACCGCCGGCTCCGCGCCACCTGGAAGGGCCGGGAGCTCGCCCTCCCACCCCTTCCGCGGTGACCAAGACGTTTGCGTCATCCCCACCTGCGTGTCGTGACGCCAACCTCTTGATCACCAAGGCGGGGCGGGGGTTGGGGGAGGTTATTCAGGTGGGTCAGGTTGGTGTGGATCACGGTGGTGGCCAGGGCGGTGGTGGTGGGGTTCACGCCGGCCTTCTGCTCGGCGGTGGCGACTCGGACGGTCTGCGTGAGGTACGCGCGCAGGTGCGCGGCGAGCAGGCGGTGGAACGTCATCCCGCTGGCCGACCGCAGCGCGGCCAGCTCGTCGGCGGTGGCCATGCCCGGCATGTCGTGGCCCTCGTGTGGGTTGGTCGTCGGCGCTCCGGCCTCGCCCAGCAGTTCGCGGGACCGGGTCAGGTCGGCACGGTTGCTGGCCCGCATCTCGACGGCCAGCCGTCGCCAGGTGGGGTCGGCGGTCCGGGCCGGCACCAGGTCCAGCACCGGTAGCAGCCGGTCCGTCATCGCCGCCGTCAGTTGCAGCCAGGCGATGTCGGTGGGGCTGAAGGCGCCTGTCGACGAGGCGTTCGACGGTGCGGACGCGACCGGTGCGGACGCGACCGGTGCGGCCGTGGGTGGCGCGGCCGTGGGTGGTGCGGCGCTGTCCGCGGTGCCGGGTGACCCGTTGGCGCAGCCGGCGAGGAGCACCGCCGCCGTGAGCAGCACGACGTGGGCGCGCATACGGCCTCCTCCCGCCCTGCGGCGGCGGGCCCGGCTGACCGGGCCCGCCGCCTCGGGCGCGTCGGTGTCGACTCAGATGGGTCGGCCGTCGTGCCCGCACTTGATGACCGGACGGATGCAGTCCTGGACGCGGCGGGCCATCTCCGCTGTCGGCCAGGCGTTGAAGAAGTCACCGTGCATGGTGTAGCCCGGCCCGGAGGCCAGCCGGAAGTGCGACGGGTCGCCGCTGACCGGGTAGCGCAGCACCTGGCGCAACTTCGGCACGTGCACCGGGTGGGTGCTCGGGCAGGCCTGGTTCACCGGGTACGCCAGGTGGCTCTTGTGGTCCGGGGAGTCCAGGTCGCGACCGTTCCAGCACTGCGGGAAGTCAAGGTACGACTCCAGCATCGTGCCGGCCGGGCAGTTGACGAAGTCCTTCGACGGTGGCACCTGGCCGGCGTGCAGGCAGGACCAGCGGGCGATGCTGTCGTTCGGCCCGGTGGCCTTCGCGTTGCCCGCGACGAGTCGCAGGCCCTGCGGGATCGGTTGGGTGTTGGCGACGACGTCGGCGCGGACACCCTCGCCGAGGTAGTAGAACGTGGCGATCGCCGGCTCCACGGGGACGTTGTCCCGGTAGAGGGTCGGCACCCAGTACGACGAGACGTCCACCGCCGGGTTGCAGGTGCTTGTGGATTTCACCAGGTCGGGGAGTGTGGTGTTGCCGTTCGTCACCGTGCTGCCGAAGAAGCTGTGCATGTGTGAGGCCCCGGGCAGCCCGGGAAAGACGATCGGGTCGTCGGGCAGCCGGTGGCTGTACGTGCAGTCGGCGGGGAACTCGGCGACCCGGATGACGTTGGCGACCGGGGCGGCGTCGGCCCGGTCGGTGGTGGAGACCAGGTACGTGCCGAGCAGCGCCAGCAGAGCGCCGATGGCGGTGGTGAGGCGTATCCGGCGGGGGAGGTGGGAGAGGGGTGCGGCCCTGTCCATCGCGTGACTCCTGTCGGGACGGGCCAGGGATAGCTCCGGCGCCGCCGCCGAAGACGTCGGAGCGTTGCCCTGACCGGACTGGGTGGTGGCCGGTGGATCCCAACTGCTGATCCCGGCTGCGAGAGAGCGCTCTCACTGGTCCAGCTTCACCCCGATGTTGACGCTTGTCAATACATGTCGCAGTTGGTGGAAATGACGAAAAGGGCCGGACCCCGTGGTGGGGTCCAGCCCTTCCGGTGGTGTTGCTGGGTGTGTGGGTCAGCTGGTGGCGTAGCCGCGGGTGGCGATCCAGTCGGCGAGGTGCTCGACGCTGATCTGGTAGGCGGCGGTGTTGGGGTCGGCGGAGTCGGCGATGGTGACGGTGTTGCCGTTGTCGTGGTAGCCGACGACGCTGATGTAGTGCCCGCCCTCGTAGGAGTGGGTGTTGCCGTCGGTGTCGGTGCTGGTGCCGGCGATGTTGGCTACCACGGCGCGGCCGTTGTCGACGGTCTTGACGATGTCGGCGCGCAGCTGGTCGGTCTGCTTGGCGTCGGCGTCGGGCTT
>NZ_JBNCKR010000011.1:0-252898 GCF_049841645.1 Micromonospora sp. DT43
GTGTGAGCACCTCGTCCGGCGCTGCACAGTTCAAAGGGGGAAAGTCTGGGGGTCGGCGGCCTGCGAGCGGGGGGCTCACGGCGCCGGGACCGTGTGTAACGACCGGCTGGCCGGGGTCATTCCCAGGCCCTCGGCGGGACCCGGGACTGGCCTGCGGTCGTTCGCGGGGTCTGCAACGAGCCGGCCCGGCCGGCCATTCCCACCCTCACGACGGGGCGGGGGTGGCCGTGGTCCTGCGATCGTCAGGGTATGTAACGACCCCCGGCCCGCCACGATTCCGGCCCACGGGTGCACCCGGTCACAGCCCAGACGCCCCAGGACCGGACAAATATCCCACGGCGCACGCTGGAGGCGGCCTTCGTCGGGTGATCCACTCGCCTTCGGCGAAACCGGGCTATCCGGGACGTGTAGACACCCCGGTTTCAGTGAACGCGAGTCGATCACCCCGACCCCCGCCCGGCCCCGACCCCCGCCCGGCCCCGCACCCCGATCAGGAGCCCACGGCGGTCGGGGGCGCGGCGCAGGCCCTAGGGTGATCGGTGTGGCGACCCTTCTGCTTCTGCGACACGGCCGTACCACCGCGAACGCCGACGGCGGCCTGGCCGGTCGGCAGCCGGTCGAGCTGGACGACACCGGGCGCGCCCAGGCCACGGCGGTGGGCGAGCGGCTGCGGGCGGTCCCGCTGGCCGCGGTCGTCACCAGCCCGCTGATCCGCTGCCGGCAGACCCTGGAGCTGGCGTTGCCGCAGGCCACGCCGGTGGTCGAGGACGGGCTGATCGAGTGCGACTACGGCAGCTGGGAGGGGCAGCCGCTGAAGAAGCTCGCCAAGGAGCCCCTCTGGCCAGTGGTCCAGCAGCACCCGAGCGCGGCGGTCTTCCCGCAGGGGGAGGCGATGGCGGCGATGGCGGCCCGCGCGGTGGCGGCGGTCCGCGCGTGGGACGCCCGGGTGAGCGCGGAGCACGGGTCCGAGGCGGTCTGGTTGGCGTGCAGCCACGGCGATGTGATCAAGGCCATCGTGGCGGACGCGCTCGGCGTACACCTGGATGCTTTTCAGCGGATCGTGGCCGACCCGGCGTCGGTGACGGCGATCCGTTTCACGCCGCTGCGACCGTTCCTGGTCCGGCTCAACGACACCGGCGGTGACCTCGCCGCGCTGGTCCCGGCGCCGCGCAAGCGGCGGCGGCGGACGGCCCGGGCGGCCGACTCGGACGCCGCCGTCGGCGGCGGGGCGGGTGCGACCCGGTGAGGCGCGCGACGGCAGCGTCCCCGGTCCGGGCGGCGTCGGCGAACGCCGGAAAGGCCGCCACGCCCGGGTGTGGCGCTCGCTACACCGGGCGCGCCGCCCCTGCGGCGAATCGGGTCGGTGGGGTGCGCGACGCCCTGGCGGGCCGGATAGGGTCGTGGGTATGACCCACCAGGTGCACGCCTTCGAACCGCCGGAGCGGTTCGTCGCCGGGACTGTCGGGCCGCCGGGGGAGCGCACGTTCTTCCTGCAGGCCCGCGGCGGCGGCAGGCTGGTCAGCGTCGCGCTGGAGAAGGTCCAGGTCTCACTGCTCGCCGAGAAGCTGGAGGAGCTGCTCACCGAGGCGCAGCGTCGCTTCGGGGTCGACCTGCCCGAGCTGGCGCCGGTCATCGGCGACAACGAACCGCTGGACACCCCGGTCGACGAGGAGTTCCGGGTCGGGACCCTCGGGCTGGCCTTCGACGTGGACACCGCGACCGTGGTGATCGAGGCGATCGCCGCCGGCGAGGTGGAGCCCGAGGTCGAGCTGGGCGACGAGGACGACGACGAGGACGACGAGGACGAGGACGAGGAGCCCGACGAGGACCTGGACCGCCTGCGGGTCCGGCTCACCCCGCAGGCCACCCGCCAGTTCATCGAGCGGGCCCGGCGCGTCGTCAACGCGGGTCGGCCGCCGTGCCCCCTGTGCGGCCAGCCTTTGGATCCCGCCGGGCACCTGTGCCCGCGGCACAACGGTTACCACAGGTGACCTTGTCCGGCCTCGAGCCTCTGCGCGACGGTGACGCCGCGCTGCGGCTGCTGCGCGACGGCACGCTCGACCTGGAGGGCCGACTGGTCGACGCGTCGAACACCACCCTGCGGGGCATCCTGACCCTCGACGGCGTCACCGCCCGCTGCGTCTACAAGCCGGTGCGCGGTGAGCGTCCGCTGTGGGACTTCCCGGACGGCACGCTCGCCGGGCGGGAGGTGTCGGCCTACCTGGTCTCCGCCGCCACCGGCTGGGGTCTGGTGCCGCCCACAGTGCTGCGCGACGGGCCGTTCGGTCCCGGCTCCTGCCAGCTCTGGATCGACGAGCCGGACGACGCCGAGCCGCTCGTCGGGTTCGTGCCGGCCGACGAGCTGCCGCCACGGTGGTTCCCCATCGCGGCGGCGCGGGACGACGACGGCGTCGCGTACGCCCTCGCGCACGCCGACGACCCCCGGCTGGCTCGCCTCGCGGTGCTCGACGCGGTGATCAACAACGCGGACCGCAAGGGCGGCCACGTGCTTGTCGGCGCGGACGACCGGATCTACGGCGTGGACCACGGGGTGAGCTTCCACGTCGAGGACAAGCTGCGGACGGTGCTGTGGGGTTGGGCCGGCAAGCAGCTGCCGCCGGACGCCGTGGAGATGCTCGCCGGGCTCGCCGCGCAGGTCTCCGGGGCGCTCGGGGACGAGCTGGCCGATCACCTGACGATCAGCGAGGTCGCGGAACTGGCTGCCCGCATCGACGTCCTGCGGGAGACCTGTCGTTTCCCGCAGCCGCCGGAGGACTGGCCGGCCGTTCCCTGGCCGCCCATGTGAACGCTGTCATCTTGATCACCCGTGGGGCGGCCCGGTGCCGCCTGAGGGCTGGTTAGGCTGAGGTCATGGAGTCTTGGGCGGGACACGAGGTGCCACGGCTGCCGGGCAGGGGTGAGCCGTTGGCGTTGTACGACTCGGCGCGGCAGGGTGTCCACCCGAGCGAGCCGGACGACGCGGGAAGCATGTACGTCTGCGGCATCACCCCGTACGACGCGACCCACCTCGGCCACGCCGCCACCATGATCACGTTCGACCTGGTGCAGCGGATGTGGCGGGACGCCGGCCGTCCGGTGCGCTACGTGCAGAACGTCACCGACATCGACGACCCGCTGCTGGAGCGGGCCGCCCGTGACGGCGAGGACTGGGTGGTCCTGGCGATGCGCGAGACGGCGCTGTTCCGCGAGGACATGGAGGCGCTGCGGATCATCCCGCCGGAGCACTACGTGGGCGCCGTCGAGTCGATCCCGGACATCGCCGACAAGGTCGAGGTGCTGGTCAAGGACGGCGCCGCGTACCGCCTCGACGACGGCACCGGCGACGTCTACTTCGACATCTCCGCCACCGGCCGGTTCGGCTACGAGTCCAACCTGACCCGCGAGCAGATGCTGGAGATCTTCCCCGAGCGCGGCGGCGATCCGGACCGCGCCGGAAAGCGCGACCCGCTCGACCCGCTGCTCTGGCGGGGGGCCCGCGAGGGTGAGCCGTCCTGGCCGGGCGGGGAGCTGGGGCCGGGCCGGCCGGGCTGGCACATCGAGTGCGCGGTCATCGCGCTGAACCTGCTGGGCGACCGGATCGACGTGCAGGGCGGCGGCAACGACCTGCTGTTCCCGCACCACGAGGCTTCCGCCGCGCACGCCGAGCGGTTGACCGGGCAGGCGCCGTTCGCCGAGCACTACGTGCACGCCGGGATGATCGGCCTGGACGGCGAGAAGATGTCCAAGTCCCGTGGCAACCTGGTCTTCGTGTCCCGGCTGCGCGCCGACAAGGTCGACCCGATGGCGATCCGGCTGGCGTTGATCTCCGGGCACTACCGCGGTGACCGCACGTGGACCGACGAGCTGCTCACGGCCGCGCAGGAGCGCCTGGACCGCTGGCGGCGGGCCGCCGCCGCGCCCGCCGGGCCGTCCGGGGCCGAGCTGCTGGCCGGGGTACGCGAGCGCCTGGCCGACGACCTGGACACTCCGGGTGCCCTCGCCGTGGCGGACCGGTGGGCCGACGCGGCACTGTCGGGTGTTGCCGATGACGCGGGCGCCCCGGCGCTCTTCGCCCGGACGGTGGACGCCCTCCTGGGCATCCGCCTCTAGCCGCCGTGCGGTGATCGACTCGGTTTCCGGGAAGTCGCGGTGTCCAACCGCGTGCGACGCACCGATTTCCAGGAAGCCGAGTCGATCAACGCGTCACGGAATGAACGCCACCTCGGGGAAGGACCGGCTCGGGCCGCTCAGCAGGTGACCGCCCCGGTGCCGCAGGTGCAGGTCGAAGAACGCCAGCGGGTACGCCTGCCCGATGCGGACCGCGCGGGCGGGGTCGAGATTGCCGATCCAGCCGACGAGTTCCTCGTCGCTCATCCCGATGACCCGTGCCAGTTGCGGAATCAGCCACTGGTTGTCGCCGTACGACGCGTGGATCGCTTCGGCGGCCTGGATGTTGAGTCGCCATCCGCGTAGATGCGTGAAGAACTCGGCGACGGCGGGCTCCGCGGCCCGGGTGGACTCCGCCGTCATCAGCATGAACGGCCGGTACAGGTCGGCGGTGGGCATCGGCTGCGACACCATCGGGCCGTCCAGGCTCAACCCCGCCCGGACGCGTCGGTCGGTGCCCATGGTCAGGGCCGTCGCGGTGCCGCCCTTCGACCAGCCGAACATGCCGATCCGGCTCAGGTCGAGGGAGGCGCCCAGCCCGGCTGGCAGCGGCGCGTGGTCGACGTCGGGGTTGCCCCCGGCGGCGAGTTCGGCGATCTGGTCGAGGACGAACCGGACGTCGCGGGTGTAGGTCCACGGGGTGGAATCGAATTGCTCTTCCTGGACGGTGACCCGGCCGTCGGGGAACTCGCCGAACCCGTCGTAGGTGTGGTCCACCGTGACCACCACGTAGCCGTGGCTGGCCAGTTCCTGGACAATGATTGTGGTGTCCGACCGGTGACTTCCGGCGCCGTGTGAGTACAGCACCACCGGCAGCCGTCGGCCCGGGCGCCGTACCGGGGCACCCTCGTGGCCGGCGGTCAGGGGCGCCAGCACGGCGTCGGGGTCGAAGCCGGCGGAGCCCAGCAGCGTACGCATCGACGCGGCGCCCATCCACGGGGCGAGCGGGTACCGCCGCACGTCCCCGGCGGGATACCAGACGCTCACCATCAACTCCCGGTACCGTCCCGGCCCGGCCAGCGGTTCCGGTCGTGACCGGTCGCGCAGGTGCAGCGGCACCGTGCCGACGCGGTACGGCCCGGTCGGCCGGGGAAGAGTGAGCCGGGCCGGGCCCGAGTCGGCGGTGGCCGCCGTGGCGCGGCCGGCAATGCCCATCGATACGCCGACTCCCACCGCCAGCGTGGCTCCGACAAGGCCACGGCGTGTCATCCCCTGTGCACCAACGGGTTTCACGGTTGGCATTGGTCCTCCCCTGGGTTGCTCGACGCCGGAACGGAACGCTCCGGCCATCGATATACTCGCAGTATATATACCGAGTGTATAGACGCAACGGTGGCGGCGCTCTTCGATGATGAAGACATCAGTGCCCCGATGGTGGAGACACCGGGCCGCCCGTGGCTGGGCGGGACGGACCCCCGTGCGGCACCGGATGCGGTCCGCGCACGTCGGCTGGCCGTCGGTCACCTGTCGGCGGTCGGTGCCGTCTCCGCTTGTTCGACCTGCTGGATGAGTTGCTTGAGGTGGGCGATCTCGTCGCGCAGCGCTGCCTGACCGGCGGCGGTGAGAGTCACCCAGGTGCGTGGGCGCCTGCCCTCGTAGCCCTTCTCGATCTGGATCAGCTCGGCCTTCTCCAGGACGTTCAGGTGCTGCCCGAGGTTGCCTGCGGTCAGCTGCAGGGTGGTGCGCAGGAAGCCGAACTCGACCTGGCGGGCCTGGTGTGCGATGGCCAGGATGCCCAGTCGGACGCGCTGGTGGACCACGTCGTCGAGGCCGTTGGTGGGATGGTCGGTCATCGCCCCGGAGCCTCGGTGGTCCGCCGGGACAGGGCGAAGGCGGCACTGCCGAGCAGCAGCAGCGCCGCCGGGACGAGCAGGTGCGGCAGGAAGAACCACCGCGAGGTCGAGTGGAAGACCTGGCCGCCCTGCACCATCACGACCGCCAGGTAGACGAGGCTGTAGGCCAGCAGCGCCCAGTTGCGTTCGACCCACGCGAGCACCAGCAGCGCCAGCGCGATGACCGCGATGGGACTGACCAGCCCGTTGATGAGCCACGCAGCCGGCCCGACCTCGATCTCGACCGGGTCGGTGGAGAAGGGGTCGGCGGGGACGGGGATGAGCGGGTGGAACGTCAGCCAGATCGACACGGCCGCCATCAGAACGGCCAGCGCGACGCCGACGACGACGTACGGGCGGATGGGGGTGCCCACGCCACGCCGTCGGGACTGCCGTACGTAGAAGCCTGCGATCGCCGCGTAGGCGAGCACCAGCGCGACCGTCCAGTATCCGAGCTGCGCCGGATTGGGCGCCATGCAGACCGTGTGCTGGGGGCGGGATCGGCAGGTGTCGAACAGGTCGAGGTAGGGGGCGTACCGGTAGACGGGTATCGCGACCAGGGTGATCACCGCGAAGACCAGCAGCGGAAACCAGGTGCCGCGCTGGGCGACACGGACCTGGCGTGTCAGGTCGCGCACGGCCGCCAACAGCTCGTGAGGCCCGTCCGCCTGGGGGACGGATTCGTGTGTCATGAAGTTAGCTTTGCATTACAGACCTATCCGTGCAAGAGAGTGGGCGGCATTTCGCGGGCCGTGCCAACTGTGACCGCGCCGCCTACCGCGAACGCAAACCAGGTGGGACGCGGGTTGGCCACCGACTACCGAGCCGCCCTTAACCGCGTCGAGGCGCTGGACCGGCTACGTGCCATGCCCAACGGCCGCGAACGCCTGGCCCATGACCTGGACACCCCCGGCACCCCGGCGGCGGCCGACCGTTGGGTCGACGCAACCCTGGCGGGCGCTGCCGTGGCGGGCGTGATCGACTCAACTTTCAGGAAGTCGCGGTGTCCAGGCCGGTGCAACCCACCGACTTCCAAGAACCCGAGTGGGCCGGGGTGGGCCGGGGGTGGGTGGGCGGCTGTCAGCCCAGGACCAGGCCGGGGTCGGGTTCCGGGTCCGGGGTCGGGCCGGGGATCCTGTACTCCTCGGTGAGGGTGGTCATGGGGCCGGGCCAGGTTGCCTGGGCCACCTCGATCGGCTTGCGGTTCGCGTCGTACGCGACGTGCAGCAGGTGCAGCACCGGGGTGTCCGGCCGGATCTGGAGGGTCTCGGCCTCCTCCCGGCTGGGCTGGCGGGCGCTTATCGTGTCGGTGGCCGAGACGTACCGCCGGCCGGTCGCCTCCTCGGCCTCCTGGTAGAGCGGCCGGCCGAACGCCTCGGCGCGTTCCAGCGAGGTGCCGGCGGTGTCGGCGGGCAGGAACCAGGAGGCGCCCACCTCGACGGGGGAGTCGTCGGTGCGGACGAGGTGGCGGCGGCAGAGCAGGTCGGTGCCGTCGGAGACGCCGAACGCGTCGGCGACCTCGGCGGGGGCGGGGGAGCGGCCGACCGAGACGAGTTGCTGGCGGTACCGGGCGGCCAGGTCGGTGTGGTAGCCGCGGAAACCGCCGTACCGGCCCCGGGAGAGGCGGTTGAGTCGGCGCCGGGTGCCCCGGACGTACGTACCGGAGCCGGGTTTGGTGATCAGGATGCCCTCGACCCGCAGCTGGTCGACGGCGCGCTGCACGGTCTGCTTGGCGACGCCGAACATCTCGGCGATGGCCGGGATGGACGGCAGTCGTTCGCCGGGCCCCCAGTCGCCGCGACGGACCTGGGCCTTGAGCTGCGCGGCGATCTGCCGGTGGGGGAACTCGGCCGCGCCGGGGTTGATCTGCACACCCGCCTCCTTGATCACATCTAGGTTCCTAGGATGCCCTAGAGGGTGTGACCGCGCCACCCCGGACACGCGAAAACGGGCCCCCGGACCACAGAAGGTCCGAGGGCCCGCGGCGAAACAGTGCTACCAGGAGCCGGCGGTGGGACCGGCCGAGCCGCCCCGACGCCGGAGGTACTTCTCGAACTCCTGGGCGATCTCGTCACCGGTCAACGGGGTGATGCCCTCGTCGCCGACGCGTTCCTCCAGCTCACGGACGTACTCACCCAGCTCGGCGTCCTGCTCGGCGGCGCTGCGCACCCGCTGCTCCCACTCGGCGGACTCCTCGGCCAGGTCGGCCATCGGCACCGGCAGGTCGACGACCTCCTCGACCCGGTGCAGCAGCGCGAGAGTCGCCTTGGGGCAGGGCGGATTGTTGGCGTAGTGCGGCACGTGCACCCAGAACGACACGGCGTCGACCTCGGCGCGGGCGCAGGCGTCGTGCAGCACGCCGACGATGCCTGTCGGCCCGTCGTAGCGGGTCGGGGTGAGCTGGTAGCGCTCCGCGGCCTGCGCGTCGGAGGCGCTGCCGCTGATCGGCAACGGCCGGGTGTACGGCACGTCGGCAAGCAACGCGCCGAGCAGCACCACCCGTTCCACCTCCAGGCTGTGGCAGATCTCCAGCACCTGCTCGCAGAACGTCCGCCACCGCATGCTCGGCTCGATGCCCCGGATCAGCACCACGTCCCGCTCGGTGCCCTCGGGGCTCGCCACCATGAACCGCGTCGTCGGCCACTCCACCCGGCGGGTCTCCCCGTCGGCCATCGTGATGGTGGGCCGGCTGACCTGGAAGTCGTAGAAGTCCTCCGGGTCCAGTTCGGCGATCTGCCGCGCGTTCCAGACCTGCTCCAGGTGCTCGACGGCCGCTGTGGACGCGTCGGCGGCGTCGTTCCAGCCCTCGAATGCGGCAATGGCCACGGGGGACCGCAGTACCGGCAGTCCGTCGAACTCGGTCACGCCGTCACCTCACCCTGCTCGTCGCGGCCGACACCGGGACCGCGCCCGGTCGTCGGGCCGTGGTGCACGGTGGCGTCCCTGTTGTCCTTCACGTCCGCCAGCCTACGTGCCGGGCAGGGATGCGGCCCGTCGGCCGCGCCGGTCCGCTCGGTCCACGACCGGGCATACGGCAGCGAACCGGACAGCGTGATCCGCCCGACACAATATGGGATCGGGCGCGGACGGCGCTCGGGTTCCGGCAGGACCGCACTAACCTGAACGGGTGCGGACTTCGTTGCTGGATGTGCTGACCGATCGGATCCTCATCGCCGACGGGGCGATGGGCACGATGTTGCATGCCGCTGACCTCACGCTCGACGACTTCGACGGCCTCGAAGGGTGCAACGAGATCCTCAACGTGACCCGTCCGGACGTGGTGCGGGGGGTGCACGACGCCTACCTGGCCGCCGGCGCGGACTGCGTGGAGACGAACACGTTCGGCGCCAACCTCGCCAACCTCGCCGAGTACGACATCCCGCAGCGCATCCGGGAGCTGTCCGAGGCCGGCGCGCGCATCGCCCGCGAGGCCGCCGACGCGGCCAGTACGCCGGAGCGCCCCCGGTTCGTGCTCGGCTCGATCGGCCCGGGCACCAAGCTGCCCACCCTCGGGCACGCCCCCTACGCGACCCTGCGCGACGCGTACCAGGAGAACGCCGCCGGCCTGATCGTCGGCGGCGTCGACGCGCTGATCATCGAGACCTCTCAGGACCTGCTCCAGGTGAAGGCCGCAGTGGTCGGGTCGAAGCGTGCGATGGCCGAGCTGGGCCAGTCCGTGCCGATCATCTGTCACGTGGCGATGGAGACCACCGGCACCATGCTGGTGGGCAGCGAGATCGGTGCGGCCCTCGCCGCCATCGAGCCGCTCGGGGTCGACCTCATCGGGCTCAACTGCTCCACCGGCCCGGCGGAGATGAGCGAGCACCTGCGCTACCTGTCGCAGCACTCCCGGCTCCCGCTGTCGGTGATGCCGAACGCCGGCCTGCCGGTGCTGACCGCCGACGGGGCGTACTTCCCGCTGACTCCCGTGGAGCTGGCCGAGGCCCTGGAACGCTTCATCACCGAGTACGGCGTGGGGCTCGTCGGCGGCTGCTGCGGCACCACCCCCGAGCACATCCGGGTGCTGTCCGAGCGGCTGCACGGCGTCACCGCCCCGGCCCGCGAGCCGCGCCACGAGGCGGGTGTCTCGTCGGTCTACCACCCGGTGCCGTTCGCCCAGGACGCGTCGGTGCTGATGGTGGGTGAGCGGACCAACGCCAACGGCTCCAAGGCGTTCCGGGAGGCGATGCTCGCCGGTGACTTCCGCGCCTGCGTGGAGATCGCCCGCAGCCAGGCCCGCGACGGCTCGCACCTGCTCGACCTGTGCGTGGACTACGTCGGCCGCGACGGCACGCAGGACATGCGGGAGCTGGCCGGCCGGTTCGCCACCGCGTCGACCCTGCCGATCATGCTGGACTCCACCGAGCCGAACGTGGTGGAGGCCGGGTTGGAGATGCTCGGCGGCCGCTGCGTGGTCAACTCGGTGAACTTCGAGGACGGCGACGGCCCCGAATCCCGCTACGCGCGGGTGATGCCTGTCGTGCGCGAGCACGGCGCGGCCGTGGTGGCGCTGCTCATCGACGAGGAGGGGCAGGCCCGTACACAGGAGTGGAAGGTTCGGGTCGCGGCGCGGCTGATCGACGACCTGACCAACCGGTGGGGCATGGACCGCGCGGACATCCTGATCGACGCGCTGACCTTCCCGATCGCCACCGGTCAGGAGGAGACCCGCCGCGACGGCATCGAGACGATCGAGGCGATCCGCGAGATCGCCCGCCGCTATCCGGGGGTCAACTTCACCCTGGGCATCTCGAACATCTCGTTCGGGCTCAACCCGGCGGCCCGGCAGGTGCTCAACTCGGTGTTCCTGCACGAGTGCGTGCAGGCCGGCCTGACCTCGGCCATCGTGCACGCCAGCAAGATCCTGCCGATGTCGAAGATCCCCGACGAGCAGCGCGAGGTCGCGCTCGACCTGGTCTACGACAGGCGCCGCGAGGGCTACGACCCCGTGCAGCGTTTCCTGGAGCTCTTCGAGGGCGTCGACGTGACGAGCGCGCGGGCCACCCGTGCGCAGGAGTTGGCGGCGCTGCCGCTGGACGAGCGGCTCAAGCGGCGGATCATCGACGGTGAGCGCAACGGCCTGGAGGCCGACCTGGACGAGGCGATGGCCGGCGGCCGGTCCCCGCTGTCGATCATCAACGACATCCTGCTGGACGGCATGAAGGTCGTCGGCGAGCTGTTCGGCTCCGGGCAGATGCAGCTGCCGTTCGTGCTCCAGTCCGCCGAGGTGATGAAGACCGCTGTGGCGTACCTGGAGCCGCACATGGAGACCACCGAGGACGGCGGCAAGGGCCGCATCGTGCTGGCCACCGTGCGCGGCGACGTGCACGACATCGGCAAGAACCTCGTCGACATCATCCTGTCCAACAACGGCTACGAGGTCGTCAACATCGGCATCAAGCAGCCGATCAGCGCCATCCTGGACGCCGCCGAGCAGCACCGCGCCGACGCGATCGGCATGTCCGGGCTGCTGGTCAAGAGCACCGTCATCATGAAGGAGAACCTGGCCGAGATGGCCACGCGCGGGGTCGCCGAGCGCTGGCCCGTGCTGCTGGGCGGGGCGGCGCTCACCCGGGCGTACGTCGAGGACGACCTGCGGTCGATGTTCCCCGGCCAGGTGCACTACGCGCGGGACGCGTTCGAGGGGCTGTCCCTCATGGACAAGGTGATGACCGCCAAGCGCGGCGGTGCCCCGGTCATCGACCCGGAGCGGGAGGCGGCCCTCGCGACCCGGCGAGCGCGCCGCGAGCGCCAGCGTTCGGTGGTCACCGAGTCGCTGCCGGAGCTGCACGACTCGTCGGTACGCTCCGATGTCGCCGCCGACGTGGCGGTACCCACCCCGCCGTTCTTCGGCACCCGGGTGGTCAAGGGCGTGCCGATGGCCGACTACGCGGCGCTGCTCGACGAGCGGGCCACCTTCCGCGGGCAGTGGGGGTTGAACGGCGCCCGGGGCGGCAAGGGTCCGTCCTACGACGAGCTTGTCGAGACCGAGGGCCGGCCGCGCCTGCGGTACTGGCTGGACCGGCTGATCGCCGACCAGGTCCTTGAGGCAGCCGTGGTGTACGGCTACTTCCCCGCGTACTCCGAAGGCAATGACCTTGTGGTGCTCGACGAGAACGGGCACGCGGAGCGTGCCCGGTTCTCGTTCCCCCGCCAGCGCCAGGAGCGACGGCTCTGCCTGGCCGACTTCTTCAAGCCCAAGGGCGACCAGCTCGATGTGGTCGCGCTGCAACTGGTCACCGTCGGCCAACCCGTCAGCGAGTACGCGGCGAAGCTGTTCGCCCGCAACGAGTACCGCGACTACCTGGAGGTGCACGGGCTGTCCGTGCAGCTCACCGAGGCCCTCGCCGAGTACTGGCACCGGCGCATCCGAGCCGAGCTGACCCTGCCCGACGGGCGTCCGCTGGGGCACGACGACCCGACAGACCTGGCCGGCATCCTGCGCAACGACTACCGGGGCTGCCGGTACGCGTTCGGCTACCCGGCCTGCCCCGACCTGGAGGACCGGGCGAAGATCGTGGAACTGCTGGGGTCCGAGCGGATCGGCGTGGAGCTGTCCGAGGAGTTCCAGCTGATGCCGGAGCAGGCCACCGACGCCATCGTGGTCCACCACCCGGAAGCGAGCTACTTCAACGCCAAGTGACGGGCGTAGGGTCGCTGAGCCGCAATTACGGTCGTCCCGCGGCCACGGGTAACACGATCAGTCGTCAACGGGTTCCGGGCCGTCATTAGTGACCTGGCCCTCGCTGAACGCCGTGTCGATGGCTCGGCGCGTCCGGATCTTGTCTCTTCGCCCTTGTCGTTCAGTCTGGCTCGTGTAGATGCTGTTCGAGGTCACCGAGGGTGTCGTAGAACTCGGCCTTTGGCCAAGGCGGTGTTTCGGCTGCACCTCTCCAGGTGAGGTGGATGAGTGCGCAGCGCCCGGCTGGGAGTTCGACGACGATGTCGTCCGAGACCTCGGACTTGGCGATGACCTTGGTGGGTTGGTCGTGGAGAGGATGGCCCGCAGCCAGCTCGGTGAGGAGTTCGGCTTGCAGGGTCTGCTGTAGTTGGCGTTCGGCGGGGCCGCCTTGGCGTAGGTCCCACCATGGGTCGCTGAAGACGGGTTGCTCATCCACTGCCTCATCCTCGCTCAGTTCGTGGGGATAAGGGTTTGACGGTCGACAGTGACGCGGGGCCGCCCCGTCGGGCAGGATTCCGGCGGGTGTAGAACGGAAGCGTGGAGATCGCGCAGCTCAGCCAGGCGTTGGATGACATCTTCGACGGCGCTGTCGTACATCACGGGTACACCGACTACATCCGCGATTACGAAGTCATTGTCTACGTCACCGCAGACCCGCGTTCCGGCATCCCGCCGGTCCATCTTCGTTACCTCTTCAAGTACTGCGTCTCCGCCGAGGTGCGGACGGTAGTGGGTCCCGACATCTGGCGTCGTTCGCTCGACGACCGGCTGACGGACCGGGAGGTCGGTCCGGACCTGGACGGCTTCGTTTGGGCGGTGCGCTGGCAGTCGCTTTACCCAGGTGCCGAGGTGGTGGCCGACTCCGAGCGTGGGCGGTCCTGGGCTGACAGGATCGGCATCCCCTTTCATGAGGTTCGCTTCGAGATGAACGCCCACGTCCTCACTCTCATCTTCAGCGACCTTCAGGTGACGGAGGTGGGGGAGGGCTACACGCCCTTCATCGTCACCGAGGACTGACACCAGGGTCCCCTCAACTCGGGATGCGACGAGGCGTTCTGGCGCGCGAAGTCGTCAAGGTGGGCTTGACGCGGTAGGTGTGGCGGTTCGCTCACCGGGGCGGGTCGGTGTGAACGAACTCAACGTCCAGCAGATCGGCTGCTTCCTCGACGGTGGCCACGAACTTGTCCGG
This sequence comes from Micromonospora sp. DT43, assembly GCF_049841645.1. Lineage (NCBI taxonomy): Bacteria > Bacillati > Actinomycetota > Actinomycetes > Micromonosporales > Micromonosporaceae > Micromonospora > Micromonospora sp. DT43. The sequence goes on from NZ_JBNCKR010000011.1 coordinate 13,871, forward strand.
TGGAATCCTGGCCACGAAGACCTTGCCCAGGTCATCCGGGAAGGGATGGGTTCGCCGCCAGAACGCGAAGACGATCACCAGGTCGTCGTCCAGGTAGGCGTACTTGGAGACGTTGTCGACGGTCTCACCCCACTGCATGAACCAGAACTGCTCCCGGAACTCCGTGTCGTCCGCGTGGAGCAGCCGGAAGATCTCCTCCGGTGTGCGGTCCGGGAATGGACAGGGCCTGACGTCGCGTCGGCGCACCTGCGCCGCGCTCGACCGCATGGCGTTGATGAAGAACGGGAGGAAGGCGTAGTTGTCGTCGGTGGTCAGCCTCTTGCCAGCCGCCCACAGGTCGACGACCCGCAGTTGGTACGGCTCGATCTCGCCGATCTCCACGGCGAACGTAGCGAGGCCACCGAAGCGTCGTGTCGGCCCCGTCACTCGTACCGGTACTTCAGCGAGTCCGCCTCGGCCTGCTCGATGTCGGCGATCGTCAGGTTCGGCATCCGTAGCTGGGCCAGCGTCACCTCGGCCGAGGTGGGCTGGGCGTCCGCCGGCAGCCACCGCTGCGGGTCCCAGACACCGGTGCGCAGGAGCGACTTGGGGCAGTGCGGGTAGACCTCCTCGATGCCCACCACCAGCGCGCTGGCCGGTGGCTTGCCCACGGCGGTCAGCTGCGACAGCAGGTCGGGGCGGGTGGAGACGCAGGCCCGGCCGTTCACCCTGAGTGTCGTGGTGCGCCCCGGAATGAGGAACAGCAGCCCGGCACGCCCGGTGGCGATGACGTTCTGCAGGGTGTCCAGGCGCTTGTTGCCTGTCGCGTCCGGTATCGCCACCGTCCGCGCGTCCAGGACGGCGACGAATCCGGCGGGGCCGCCGCGCGGGGAGACGTCGCAGTTGCCCTCGGCGTCCACGCTGGCGACCAGGACCAGCGACGAGCAGCCGATCAACCGTCGGGTCTGCTCGGTGAGTTCGGTCATCTGCTTCCGCACGGCCGCCTCGCTGGGGAGCTCGTAGGCCCGGCGTAGCGATTCCTGGTCGGGCACCGCGTCGAGGCGCAGCGAGTCGAACGCGGTGGTGGCAGGGGCTGGTGTCATGCCGCCGACCCTAATGGGGCGCACAGCAGCCGTGGGGGGACCACGATGGCCGCGGTTCAGACCGTCCCGGACGTTCCGGCATCGCGGCCGACCCAGGTGGCGATGCACACCTCGTTGCCCTCGGCGTCGGCCAGCACCCACCACATCGGCGCGTACGCGTCGGATACCAACCGGCCGCCGGCGGCCAGGGCGGCGGCGATGCGCGCCTCGGCCTGGTCGTGCGGGACGGCGACATCGAGATGCATGCGGTTGCGGTGCGAGCGCGGTAGGTCCATCTGCTGCAACCCGAAGCCGGGGCCGCGGCGCGACGGGTCGTAGAGGTAGTCGTCGCCGATCGGGGAGTAGCCGAGTACCGCACGCCAGAACGGCAGCACGTCCGCGCCGACGAGCGCGTCGAGCGTGACGTTGATGACCTGCACGGCGGTCGGATCGGCGGAGAGCCCCCGGTCCTGCGCGGCCGCCGAGATCCGCCGGGCCAGCCCGGCATCGCGCCGGGACAGGGACACCGTGACACCGGCGTTGCGCAGGTCGATGGTCAGAATCCGCTGCTCGGCCTCGTCGGCGAGCCTGCCGATCTCATCGACGAGAGCGATGCCGTCCGTCAGCGAGCGAGTGGGGAAGTGGGCAGAGACCAGGTGGTACAGAGAGCGCCAGTCCTCGACACCCTCGGCGGCGTGAAACTCCCTGGCCGTGATCTGCCGAGTCATGCCGGCGAACCTAACATCGCACGCCCCGACCGGAGTCCGGACGCCCACTGCCGGGACGTGGAACCTGTCCTGGTTGCTCCTGGGACGGCGTCGGCCGGCTCGCGGCCCTAGGTTCCGCTGGCGACGAGCGCGGCCTCCGCTGACTCTGGGCGCGTTCGCTCGCCCCATCGGACGACCGCTGGCACGGCGAGCCCTACGGCGACGAAGATGCCGCCCATCAGCAGCCAGCCGGGAGCCCCCCAGGCGATGCAGAGCAGGCCCAGTATGGAAGGGGCGGCGACGTTGGCCAGGCCCGTGCCGAGCCCGGATACTCCCGTGTACTGCCCCTGCGCGTGCGCGGGGGCGAGTCGGAACTGCAGCTCGAGTGACCCCGCTGCGTGCCACAACTCGCCGATGGTGTGCGCGGCGACCCCCAGCGTTATCACCGTGACGGCGAGCCATCCGGGCATCGTCGACGTGGCGGCGATCAGGGCCATCCCGATCAGGAACGCCAAGCCGGAGCGGCGCATTGCCCGACCCGCCGCTGGGCTGGTGTCGATTCCCCGGCTCGCTCTGACCTGAAGCGCCGCCACGAGGGCGGTGTTGACCAGCACGGCCACCCCGACGAACCAGCGCGGCGCCTGCGTCTGCGAGATGATCCACACCGGCAGCGCGAAGACCAGTACCTGGCCCTGAATTCCCAGGATGGCGTCGAGCACGGTGACCGCCAGGAAGGGCTTGTCCCTCAGTGCGATCCAGCGCCCGGTCATCCGGGGCACTGGAACAGGCGGCAGCGAGGGCAGCCGGGTGATGATGGCGGCGCATGCCACGAAGCTGATGGCGTTGCCGACGACCAGGGCGAGGTAGGCCGCGCGGGTGTCCAGTTGCACCGCAGCGCCGGCGGCGAGGGCGCCGCAACATCCGGCAAGGTTGGCGACCGAACGCAGATAGGCCCGGTACCGGGCCAGATGCGTGCCGGCGAAGCCACGCACCAGCGGACCGCGAGACGCCCCGCCGGCCGAGTGGGCGAACTGGGTCAGACTCACCAGGACGACGAAGAGCCAGAATGAGTGCACGAATGCCAGAGCGGCCATGGTGGCGGCTCGAACGATCAGCGTCAGCAGGTAGATCTCGCGCGGCCCCCGCCGATCGGCGAGATGCCCCACCGGGACTCCGGCGAGCATTCCGACCAGCGCTGCTATGCCCATGCCCAGGGCGACCTGCGCAAGGGGCAGCCCGACGGACCGGGTGAAGAAGAGCACGGCACTGGCCATGAAGATGCCACTTCCGAGCATGTTGACGAAGGTCGCGAAGGCCAGCACGCGACGAGGACCGCTCGCGGGAATGAGTCCTCGGGCAACCAGCCACGAGCTGTCGGGCGGCGGGGTGGAGATGGGCGATGTCGCTGCCTGCACGTGACGAACCTTCCGTCGGGGATCATGGGCTCGTGGCAGGGCTGCAACCTGCCCGAGAGCTCCTACTCGAGGCTGGTCAACCGCTAGCTCACCCAGTGCTTGACCGACCGGAGCGGCGAGAAGTGGAAGGCCGCCGTGCCGCTGTGGTCCAGCCGAGTGTCCAGGCACCCGCGGGCCGCGCGGTAATCACGTTCGTGGGCATTGGGCGAACGTAGCCACCGCCGCTGACGTGCGCAGTCGGTTGTCCGCCCGATACCGATCGCGCACAATCGCTGTTAGGTTATCTATCGTGGGAAGCGCTCCGCCGGCAGCGCGATGACGGCTCTCGCGCGGTAGTCAGGTGGGCTCGTAGGATCTGCTGATGATCGAGCCTGCGCCGGTGACCCGGTCGTCGTTGCGTCGCATTTCGCCGATCGCGGCGCCGATGCCGTTGGCGGTGCTTCCGGCCCGGACCTGGTCCGACGAGCAGTGGAAACGGATCACGCTCGGTTACCGGGCCCGCGACATGGACGAGAAGTGGAACGTGTTCGTTGAGGACGAGGTTGCGTTCCTGCATCGCAGCTGGACCGGCAATGGCATCTACGAAGCGTCCTTCTCGCCCGTACCCGGCGATGGCTGGCGTATCTCCACCGTGGTGGTGGAGTCCGATCCGTCGCGTTACCGCCGCCGTTCGGACCAGTACGACCGCCTGCTGGTCGAGTTGGTGCTCAGCGGAATCGTGCTCGGTGAGCCCGTCGTTGATCTACGGGCCGAGCTGGTAGCGCTGACAACGCAGGGGTCTGGCCGCACCGACCTGCCCGCAGGCGTCATCGAACACAGCGCGCTCGGGCTGAGGTCACCCCAGTAGCCGACAAGGGTTTGCCCGACCCCGTCCACGGTGAGCGCTCAACTGTGTCTTCGGCCCGACCTGGGTGACGGCAGCGGAGGCGATGCTTCCGAGCAGGGCGCCGAGCGCGGCGAACAGGATGCCGTCCCAGGGCTGCGGTAACGACCCCTGCGACAGCACGGCAGCAGCAAGAGCCGCTGGCAACGCCGTCAGCACCGCTGCGCCGAGGGCCCACCCCGAATGGCGATCGTCCTTGTGGTGCAGGAAGCCCAACGCGGTGAGGATCGCGAGCATCCCATCGGAGTAGAACCACGACAGGGCCAGGACGAGGACAGCTCCCATGGTCAGGCCATGGGCCGATCGCTGGAGAGCGGCGCCCAGCGACACGATACCCTGCTGAGCCGGATCCCCTCCGCTGCTCAGGTCATCGGCCGTGCTTGCCACCGCGCCGGTAAGCGGGTCACCCATGAGATGGCGGCACACCGGCCACTCGGCCCTACTGGCCACGTTCACGCCAGTGTGCTTCTCGGCTCCGATCCAGCTTGGGCAACCTGTTCGGAAAGTGCGGCCCGGTATGCCTCGTCTACTATCCGTGCGAACAGACGTTCCCGAATCCGAAAGGACGGCTCCAGATAGGCTTCGCGCGAGCTCTTCCAGAAGTTGCGAATCTTGTCGCTCTCGAATTTGCGCTTCATCTCAGAGCGAAGTTCCGGTTCGGTGATGGTGCCGAGGTCGAAGGCCGTCAGTAGGTAGGCGAACACCAGGTTCGTATATGCGCGCAGGCGAGCCTCGGCGGCAGGGGTTTCTTCCCGGTAGCCCCACGCGGCCAACAGATCTGGATCCTCGAGCGCCGGTTTAACAAGTTCAAGGCGCATCGTCCGTGAAGCCTGTACCTGACTGATCCGCGTCTGCTTTCGTTGCATGAGCAGCGAAAGAGCTACGCCAGCGAGTGCGATCACTGAGATCCCGACGGAGCTGATGGCTGCGACGCGCTCAAGCGAGAGCCGGACACCACCCCGTGTCGAGAACGCGTCGGTGGCTTCGTCTCAGGGGAGGATGCGACCACGGAGGCCGCAGCAGAGCGAGGAGATTCGGCATGGCGATCCAGCGGATGGACAACGTCCTCATCGTTGTCAACGACCTTGACGCGGTCGTCGCGTTCTTCGTCGAACTCGGCATGGAGGTGGAGGGCAGGGGGCCGGTCGAGGGACGGTGGGTGGAGCGCGTCATCGGCCTCGACGACGTCCGCCAGGAGGTCGCGATGCTGCGGACCCCGGACGGTCACGGCAAGGTCGAGCTGGCGATGTTCCACACGCCGAAGGCGATCAGCCACGAGCCGGAGAACGCCCCGACGAACACCCTGGGGGTTCGCCGGATCATGTTCGCGGTCGACGACATCGAGGACGTCGTCACCCGGCTGCGTGCCCACGGGGCCGAACTCGTCGGGGAGGTGGAGCGGTACGAGGACATCTTCCTGCTCTGCTACCTGCGCGGCCCGGAGGGCATCGTCGTCGGGTTGGCCCAGCAGCTCACCTGAGCGTCAGGCCCCGATCTCGGCGACCATCGTGTCCGCGTCCGTGAATGACTCGACAGTGCGGAACCCCTCGGCGGCATAGAGGCGGGCGGCCGCGTTGGCCCGCTCGACGCTCAGTGACACGGTACGGATGCCGCGTTCCCGTGCGCTGTCCAGGACGGCGCGCAGCAGTGCCCGGCCCACACCCCGACCCCGCCAGGCGTCCACCACGCCGATTGTCAACTCGGGCACGTCGTCACTGACGTACCCGTATCCGGGATCTTCGGCGGTGAGGTAGCGGAACCAGGCCGCGCCGACAGGCCGACCGGCCGGGTCCACCGCGACCACGCCGAGGTCGGTGGGCCGCATCCACCCCGCCACGTAGTGGGCCAGCGCGCGATCCGTCAGGATCCGCTCGCGAGGCCAACTGCGTTCGGGCAGCCAGTTCACGGCCTCGACGAGCATGTCCACCAGGAAGTCGGCGTCGGCCGGGGTGGCCGCGCGGATGGCGAAGTCGGTCACCGTGCCAGCCTCGCACAGGCGAGCGGATGCGAGAGGCGGCCGGCGCCACCACAATGGGCGCCGGAGGTGATCGAGGATGGTCGACCAGGAGAGCGTGCCCAAGCTGTGCCAGGTGGTGCTCGACTGCACCGACGCCCGGTCGCTGGCGGAGTTCTACCGGCAGCTGCTGGGTTTGGTCTACCGGCCCGGCGACGAGCCGCCAGCGCCGGGGCAGGACGATCAGCGCGGGCGCGACTGGCTGGTGCTCAGGACTCCCGAGGGCGCGTCCCGGATGGCGTTTCAACAGGTGGATCACCTGCCGGAGACGACCTGGCCGGACAACACGGTGCCCCAGCAACTGCACCTGGACCTGACCGTGGAATCGGTCGAGGAGCTGCTCGTCCAGCACGAGCGGGTCCTGCGCCTCGGTGGTCGGTTGCGCTACGACCGCATCGACGACCGCGACGAGCCACTGCGGGTGTACGCCGACCTGGCCGGCCACCCCTTCTGCGTGTTCGTCGGCTGAGCGACACCGCCTGCGCGGCGTGAGCGCCGAGCGCAGTGAGCCCGGCAAGCGCCGGCAGCGCACGGGGGTCGGTCGGTCTGGAGAGGCATATACCTGTGAGTCATAAGTATGACTCACAGGTATACCGCTCAACGGCGATACCGCCCCCGGCTCACAGCGGTGGGTGACGGCCGTCGTCCACGACCTGCGCGCCAGCAGGCGGGAACGTGGCGCTGAGAGCGAACATGCGGTACGCCGGAGCGTGCGGTCCCTACGATGTCCGAAGAGGTGGCCGCTGTGAACGGGGATGACCATGCCGGAACCGCGCGCTTTCTGGGTCGACGAGCACTTCGACCGGGAGCACGGCGTCGACGACCGCGGCCGGTACGAGGCCGAGGTGCTGAGACGGATCGACGAGTTCACCGCCAGTTGGGACGACATCGCGCCGGTGAGCTTCGCGGCTACCGCGTGGCGCATCGCCTGTGAGTTGGAACCGGGCTACGTCCGCTGGCATCGGCGGATCCTGTCGGCGTCCTGCACGCGCAGCCCGTGGGACGGGGGCATGGTCTGCGCGGTGACGGTGATCTCCCGCTGGCCGGCGGAGCTGACCTGGACGAAGCAGTGGCAACGCGACAGGGGTTGGCAGGACTGGCCGCAGATGTTCGGCCAGTACACGACCCCGTCCGAGCAGGACGTGACGCGCCGCCCGCACCTGCGGGCGCTGCTGCAGGTGGAGGCGCCGGTTCCGCTCGGGGAACTGCCGCCGGCGCCCGCCGGGCCGCAGGATCAGGTGGTGTCCGCTGCGCGCAGGGCGGTCACGGTGCTGTCCCGGGAGCTCAACGACCTGCTCGCCCCGATGATCGGCCAGCTCGAGGCCGGGGTCCCGGCCGACTCCTGAAGGCCGCCGACAGCGACGCCGTCGAGGGCGACGCCGCCGACAGCGAACGCGGAGGCCGGCGACACGACCAGGGAGTCCGGGGCGACGGCAGGCCGCCCCGGACTCCACAGGCTCACACGGTCCGGTAGGCCCGCAGCACCGTCTGCGTCACCGTGTTGCCGGCGGTGTCGGTGGCCGTGACGCGCAGCGACACGAAACCGGCCCGCCGTGGGTGAGCGACGAGCGCGACGCCGCGCACCACCGGCAGCGCGATCCACGTCCTGCCGTCGTCGAACGAGGCGGAGACGCCGAGCTTCCGGTTGGGCGCGGCCGACGAGCCGGCCTGCCGGTCCAGGCCGACCGGGATCGCCATGACCCGCCCCGCCCGGGCGGTGTTGGTGTCGTCGAGCGTCGGCGTCGGCCGGGCTGTGGTCAGGGGCAGCCGCTGCGGCGCCGAGGTGTGCGCCGAGGTGAACGTCCAGGCCACCGACACCGACGTCGACAGGGTGTCCGGGGCGCCGCGCCCGGCGATGGCCTCCAGCCGGTAGTCGGCCTTGCCGGCGGGCACCGTGAACTCCGCCCACGGGCTGTCCGACGTGCCGATCCGCGTGCCGTTGCGGAACAGTCGGACCTCGACCGGCAGGTCGTCGCGGTTGGCGGGGCGGCCGGTCGCGTCACCGAACAGCGGCAGCCCGGCGATCGAGATGGTGTCGCCGTCGCGGCCCGCGTACCCCAGGGGGTTCAGGGCTGGCACCTGGGCCACCGACGGGCCGAACGGGGCCGCGTTCCAGGTCTGGGTGTACGCCCGTCCCGGTTGGAAGGTCGACTCCTGGATGGTGGAGTTGTCGCCCTCGACGAACGTGGACGTCCAGGTGAGGCCACCGTCGGTGTTGTAGTACTCGGTGCCGTGGAACGGCAGGTCGATGGGCGTGTTCGACCCGATCGGGCCGGATCCGCCAGGTGCCGCCGCGCGGTGGAACCGGACGGCCGTCGCCGTGGTGGACTGGCGGCGGTAGGTCGCGGTGACGGTGGCGAGGTTCTTCGACGTCAGCTTCGTCGACAGTCCGGTGAACATGTCGCCCTGGCGGACGTAGGCGAGGTCGTACGTGTAAGGGCTGTTGCGGAAGGTCCCGTCCCGGCCGGGGCGGGCGAGTCCGACGCCGAGCGTCGCGGCGAACTCGGGGGCGGCGACGGCGGGCCCGATCCGGCCGAAGAACACGTCCGTGAACGACACACCGCTGAGCTGCACGCCCGGGTAGCGGAAGCCGTCGTCCCAGTTGGCGCTCACGTTGATCGCGGTGGGCGCGGCGTCGCGCTGCGGCACGGTCAGTGCGACGGGCTTGGCGGTACGGGCGTCGACGGCCTCGGTGACCGGGCCGTGGACATCGAGGACCGGCTGGACGAGCAGCGTCGAGGCGTCGCCCTCGTGGATGGTGCTGTAGAGCGCGTAGCGGCCCACGGGCAGCCGCAGGGTGCCGCCGCCGGGCTCGGAGGTGAGGGTGCTGAACTCCCCGGTGGCGAGGTTCGCCGCCACTGTCGTGTACTCGGTCGCCGGCTTGCCGTCCCGGCCGGTGTGGGGGAGCGCGACGTCGTAGCTCTCGATCTCGCGGTTGAGGGCGAACGGCGTGCGTACCCGCAGGTCACCGGCGCCGGTGGCGACGACCGCGCCCTGGTAGACGCCGTCGGCGGCGTCCACGCGGGTGTCCACGGTGATCGTGGCCTCGGCCCGGCCGCCGGCCGGTACGACAAGCGTGGTCGGGCTGACGGTGAGCATGCCGGCCGGCGCGGGGGCGACGCTAAGCGACAGGGTGACCGGTGCGGCGCCGGTGTTGCGGTAGCCGACGACCCGGGTGACGGGGGTGTCGTCGGCGTGCGGCCAGCGCTGGACCGGGAAGTCGATGGCGGCCACGTCGGCGGCGATCGGCTGGGTGACCGCGCGGGCGATGTCGACCCGGCCGGCGCCCTGCTCGTAGAGGGTGTCCGCGCCGGTCGGCTTGGCCGAGTCCATGAGCGCGGCCTTGAGCTGCGCTCCGGTCCAGTCCGGGTGCTGGCCGGCGAGGATCGCGGCGCTGCCCGCCACGTGCGGGGTGGCCATCGACGTGCCCGCCATGGTGGCGTAGTCGCCGCCGGGGGCGGCCGCGACGATGTCGACGCCCGGCGCGCTGATCTCGGGCTTGATGTGGTTGTCGCCGACGCGCGGGCCTCGGCTGGAGAAGTACGCCCGCTGGTCGTCGGCGTCGACGGCCGCGACGGCGAGCGCGTCGTCGGCGGACGCCGGCGAGGACACGGACTTCGGCTTGCCCTCGTTGCCGGCGGCGACCACGAACAGCGTGCCGTACCGGTGGCTGAGGTCCTGCACCGCCGTCTCCAGGGGGTCGAGGCCGGGCGCGTCGTCGCCGCCCACGCTCAGGTTGACCACCCGGGTCTGCGGGGCGAGCCACTGCATGCCGGTGATGATGTCCGAGTCCTGGCACTCGGTGGTGGCGCAGACCTTGCCGACGAGCAGCTTCGCGCCCGGCGCGACACCCCGGTACCGGCCGCCGGAGGCGGCGCCGCTGCCCATGATCGTCGACGCCACGTGGGTGCCGTGGCCGACCGCGTCGGAGGGGTCGTCGCCGCCGGTGAAGTCGCGGACCTCGGTGAGGTGCCCGGCGAAGTCGGGGTGGGCGGCGTCGATGCCGGTGTCCAGCACGCCGACGGTGACGCCGGTGCCGTCGAAGCCGGCCTGCCAGGCGGTCGGGGCGCCGATCTGCGGGACGCTGCGGTCGAGCGTCACCCGCCGTTTGCCGTCGAGCCAGATGGCGCTGACCCCGTCGGTAAGGGTGCGGGCCATCGACGTGCCCCGGGTGAGCGACGACCACAGCGTCACCCGGTCGTCGCGGCCCGCCCGTACCGCGAGGGCGTGGGCGGCGGGCAGGTCGGCCCGCACCCGCCCGTCGCCCCCGACGGTCGCGGTCCGCGCCCCCGCCGCGTTCTTCCCGGGGTACGCGACAAGCAGCGGCAGGTCGGCCGCCCGGTCGTCGTAGCCGAACCCGGCCAGCGTGGTGAGGTCGAACAGCCGCCGGTCGAGCCGCCCGTCGCGCAGCAGCGGCAGGGCGTCCACCGGGACGACGAACTGGTGGCCGCCCTCCCGGCTGGTCACGAAGCGCATCGCGGTCCGCCCCGGCCCCCGCTCGATCGCCGGGCGCCCGGCCCCGTCGACGGACACCCGGTCGCCGGTGATCAGCGTGAAGGTGCCGGGCGTGCCGGGCGTGCCGGGCGTGCCGGGCGTGCCGGAGACGGTGGCCGCGGGCCGCACCTGCGCGCTCGCCGGGTGGGCCGCCAGCCCCGCCGCGACAAGTGCTGCCGCGAGCACCCGGGCCGTCAGGGCGCGTCGTTGACGTCGTCGCACATCGTCCTCTCCGCCACGGGCGTCTCCCGGGACGGCACGATGACGTCTGGGCTCCCCACCCGGTTGATCTCTGCTGGTGTGACCGTGATCACAAACCGACCGGGGTGGCCGTCGGCCGGGTCGGCGCGGCGAGTTGCATGCGCGGTGACCAGGGGAACGAGGCTTCGGAAGGCGCAGGTCGGATGCGTGACGCTGAGGAGTTCGACGCCCTCTACGCCGCCTGCGCCGGGCGGATCGTGGGTCACGTCTACGCGCTGACCGGCAACCGCAGCGAGGCCGAGGACGCCGTCGCGGAGGCGTTCATGCGGGCCTGGCAGCGCTGGCACACCGTCCGGGAGGCGGACAGCCCGGAGGCGTGGGTCCGCGCGGTCGCCTCCCGGGCGGCGGTGAGCAGTTGGCGCAAGACGTTCAACCGGATCCGCGCCCACCACCGGGCCGCCGTCGACCAGAGCGTGCCCGGCCTCAGCGAGGACCACGTCGCGCTGATCCAGGCGTTGCAACGGCTCAGCGCCAACGAGCGCCGCGCCGTCGTGCTGCACCACCTGAACGACCTCAGCGTCGCCGAGGTGGCAGCCGAGATGCGGGCCCCCGTCGGGACCGTCAAGACGTACCTCGCCCGTGGTCGCCGGGCGATGGCCGGGTTGCTGACCGAGGTGAACCAGGAGGGGACCTCCCATGCCTGATCCGCACGACGACCTGCGGGCGATCGTCGACGAGGTCCGACGCGTCACGACCCTGCCCCCCGCAGGGGCGCTGCGCGGGCGCAGCGACAGGCGGCGTCGACGCCGGGCGGCGGTCACCGGCGTGGGCCTGGCCGTGCTGGTCGCGGCCGTCGGGACCGCAGCTCTGCGGGTACGCGCCGACGTCCCGACACCGACCGTGGGCCCGGCGGGCGTGGTGTCGCCGTCGCTCCTCGCCCCGACCCAGGCCGTCCCGAGCCAGACGGCACCGGCGGGGCCGCAGGACATCCTCGGTGGTCGCCGGCAGGTCCGGATCGTGGTTCCCGGCCTGGGTGGGGCGGCGCTGGCGAGCGGCCCCGACGACGACCGGGTGCGGGCCACCGCCGGGGCGGGCGTCGACGAGCGCGCGTTGTGGGTCCTGCGGCCCGCGGGGAAGGCGTTCCGGATCGTGGCGGCCACCCCGGCCGGCGCCGGCCAGGTCTGCATGACAGTCGTGCACGACGCCGCGCCGGGCAGCGTCCGTGCCCGCGCCTGCGAGCCGACCGCGGCGACGCAGCTCTTCACCATCGACCGGGTCGCCGACGGCAGCTACTCGATCCTGCAGGGCAGGCGCTACGTGCAGGTCGTCGATGGCACGTTCGCCCTCGTTCCCGACCTGCCGGAGGCCCTGACCACCACCTACGAGTTCGAGGACCGGGGCCCGTCGGGCTCCTGACCGCCGCCGGCCGGCAGGTGGTGCGACACCGCTGCGTGATCGGCTCTGCAGGCTCGGGCTCAGGAGACCAGGGTGCCGCCGTCGATGGTCACCACCGTGCCGGTGGCGTAGGTCGCCCGCAGCAGGTAGACGAACGCCTCGGCGACCTCCTCCGGCTCGCCCACCCGGCCGAGCGGCAGCGACTCGCTGAGCTGGGCGTACATCTGCTCTCGGGTCTCCTCGGCCAGCGAGTCCCACAGCGGCGAGCGGATCACGCCCGCCGAGACGGCATTGACTCGGATCGGGGCGAGTTCGACGGCGAGCGCGCGGACCAGGGCGTCGATCGCCCCGGTGATGCTGGACGGCACCGACCAGCCGGCGCTCGGCCGGTGGTTGGCGGTGCCGGTGGTGAGGGTGATCGACCCACCTGGCCGCAGGTACGGCAGTGCCGCGTTGACCGCGGACAGGGCGCCGAAGTACCGCAGGTCGAAGGCGGTACGAGCGGTGGCGAGGTCGAGGGCGTCAACGGACATCAGCGCGAGCGGCTCACCGGCGGTGTAGACGAGGTGGTCGAACGGGCCGAGGCCCTGGAACAGTCGGGCCACGTCGCCGGGGTCGGTCAGGTCGGCCACGTGCCCCTGGGTGCCGGCCGGCAGGGTAGCCAGGGCGCGGTCCACGCTGCGCTGGTTCCGGGAGGCGACCACGACCTGGGCGCCCTCGCGGGCGGCCCGGGTGGCCGTGGCCAGCCCGATTCCCGAGGTCCCGCCGAGTACGACGACACGCTTGTCGCTGAGGTTCATGATCGTGTCCTTCCGGATCTGTGGTGGAGACGGTTCCCACCATGCGCCGGTTGCCGCGCCCACGTCCAAGACCTCTTTCACCTGCTGTGATACCCATCGGGTATCATGGATACGGCCCGATGGCGGGACCGGACGGGGGACCGGATGGATGTCGATCTGCGCAAGCTGCGCTACTTCGTGGCGGTCGCCGAGGAACTGCACTTCGGGCGGGCCGCCGCGCGGCTGCACATCGCCCAACCGGTCCTGTCGCGCCAGATCCGGGTCTTCGAGCAGGAGTTGCGCGCCGAGCTTTTCGTCCGGGACCGTCGCTCCACCGTGCTGACCGAGGCAGGCCGTCAACTGTTGACCGACGCTCGTCCGCTGCTCGCCTCGGCCGAGGCACTGCATCGGCGGGTGCAACGGGCCGCCCACGGCAGGTCGACGTTCACCATCGCGTTCATGCCCGGCATCATCGTCACTGCCGAGGCTCGCGCGATCGCCGAGCGGCACCCCGACCTGTCCGTCGATGTCGTCCGCACCTCCGTGACCGACCAGGCCGACGTGGTACGCGAGGGGCGCGCCGACGTCAGCTACGTCCGGCTTCCGATCGACCAGCGCGGCCTGAGCCTGCGCCCCCTGTTCACCGAACCCCGGGTCGTGGTCCTGCCTCGGGAGCATCGCCTGGCCGGCAAGGAGTCGGTCGGGCTTGCCGAGCTGGTCGGGGAACGGCTTCTCCAGGACCCGGACGTGGTGCCCGAGTGGCGGGACCTGCCGAACCGTCCGAGCGACAGCGATCCCCGTCCCCGGCCCGTGCTGTCGTCCGTCGAGGAGAAGCTGGAACACGTCGCCGCGCACGCGGGAATGGTGATCCTGCCGCTGTCGATCGCGACGTTCTACACCAGACCGGATGTCGCCCACGTGCCCGTCGGCGACCTCGGGCACAACCAGGTGTGCCTGGCGTGGGCCGAGGACAATCGCTCGCCGCTGGTGCGGGAGTTCGTCGACATCGCCGCGCGGCAGGCCCGGGCGGCCGACCGCACGTCCCCCAGTGGGGACGGCCGCTGACTACGCTCGGCGCATGTTCCGTGCGGCTCGGCCCGATGACTTCGCGCAGATCATCCGCCTCTACCGGCAACTGAACCCGGACGATCCGGTGCTGGACAACGGCGCCGACGAGGCGGCCTTCCACCGCATCCTGGGGGCACCGGGGCTGCACCTGTTCGTCCTCGAAGCCGACGGGGTCGTCGTCGCCACGACCTACCTCAACGTGATTCCGAACCTCAGCCGGTCGGCTTCGCCGTACGCCGTCGTCGAGAACGTCGTCGTCGAGGAAGCACGGCGCGGCACCGGCCTGGGTCGGCAGATCATGGCCGGGACTCTCCAGGCGGCCTGGGACGCCGGCTGCTACAAGGCGATGCTGATGACCGGCTCGCGCGACGCGGCGACCCACGCCTTCTACCGCGCGTGCGGGTTCTCGGCCGACGTCAAGACCGCGTACCTCGCGCGCCCGCCGGCAGCCTAGGCGGGGAAGGTCTCGCGCAGCGCGGAGTCCAGTGACCGGCCGGTCGTCGGCTCGACGAACAGGTCGGCGAGCAGCAGGTCCGCGAGGTGGGCGGGGTTGATGCCCGACTCCTTGCCCCCGAGGCTCTGCAACCCGCCGCCGAGTCGGAGGGCGGCCTTCGCCGCGCCGGCCGGCAGTCGGGCGACCCGGCGGCGTCGGCCGACCGCCTCGGCGATGCGGCCGAGCATGTCGTGCCACGTGAGGTTCTCGTCGGCGACCGGGATGTCCGCGCCACTGGCCTGCTCCAGAGCGTCCGCCGTGACCTCGGCGACGCTGCGCGCCGAGGCCGCGGCGCTCCCGCCGGTCGGGGCCACCAGAGGGGTACGGGAGCGAGCCCACCGGTCCAGCGGCCCGGCCCAGTTCGGCAGCCGGTCGCCGGAACGACCGAAGACGAAGGGCAGTTCGAGGACGGCTATCGGCAGATCCGGGCCGGCCGCCGCGCGTCCCTCCCGGGCCTGCTCGACCCGGCACCTGATGTACGTGTGCCGCTCGGCGAGCCGCCACTGCGGATGCCGCCTGTCGAAGTAGGTGTAGTACGAGCCCATGACGACACCGCGGGTGAGGCCCTCCAGGCGGGCGGCGGTGAACAGGCGTACCACCGGATCCACGTTGTCGCGGCGGAACTGCGGATAGATCGGCTTGGGCAGCGGGCGCTGCTCGTCGGTGCGGGTGGCGTACACGACGCCGTCGTGACCGGCGAGCAGCGGCCGCAGCTCCTCGATCGGGGCGGACCCCACATCGAGCAGGTGGTCGACCCCCGGCTGGGCGGTGCGTGCCACGGTGGTGGTGGCATGGCCACGCTCGCGCAGCACGTCCACGACACGAGCGCCGATCAGGCCACTGCCACCCACCACGAGAATTCGCACGGTGCATCGTCCAGTCTGGACCCCGGTGCGTGTCAAGCCATGGCGCCGGTCACTGCTTGTTCTTCGCGACGTTGTAGATGTCCAGGACGTCGTCGTCGAAGTAGGGGCCGTACATGTTGCCGGAGTACTTGTACGACATCACCGAGTTGACGTACCCGAACCGGAGGGTGTTGTCCCAGGCGCGCAGGAACGGGCCTCCGCTGGAGCCGTGGTTGAGTGGGCAGTCCTTCAGCTTGACCCGCTGCGCCCCGGCGGCCTTGATGCCGCCCTGGGCGTAGTACTGGGACTGCCCGTCGTAGGGGGCCTCGCCGGGGTAGCCGAGCAGCAGCGCCGTGAGCGTCTTGGACTTGTTGACGCTGAGCCCCTGCCCGCCGGTGACGTGCACGAGCCGGTCGCCGTTGCGGGGGTGCATGGTGACGAACGCGAAGTCCCACCAGAGGTAACCCCAGTCGACCCAGCCCTCGACCGAGGTGAACTCCTTGGCGAACCAGAGGCCGTGCAGCGCCACACCGTCGGTGAACTCCGGGGCGTACGCCCAGTTGTCGAACCAGACCGACCCGCCGTCACCGGGATGGACACAGTGCCCGGCGGTGGACACCATGTTGGCCTGCGGATTGTTGATGGTGCCGCCGGAGCAGAAGAAGTCCTCGTCGTTGTGGGTGAAGAAGACGCGTCCCACACCGGGTGAGGCGTTCACCGACAGGGTCCCCTGGCTGGCGCCCCGCGCGGCCGCGCTCAGCCCGGCCGCCGGGGAGCGTGGGGGTGCCGGCGTCGCCACGTCTCGTGCGGGGCCGATGCGGCCGGGTCGGTCGGTGGCCTCCCCGTCGAAGGTGTCGACCCCGTCGGGCATGGGGGCGGGGCGTGCCGCGCGCATGCGCTCGGGCGTCCAGTAGGCACTGCCCGCCGACGCCGCGGTGTCCGCGTCGGTCGACACCCGCCCGTGGATGGTGGCACGCGCCTCGGCCACGCTCGCCGAGGCGCTCGGCGCGTCCGCCGCCGAGGCACCCGCACGGGCCGGCGTCGGTACGACGGCGAGGGTGGCCACCAGCATGATGCCCACCGGGACGAATCCGAGTTTCCTGCGCACGGGACCCCCTGAGGTTGGCGGTCGGAGTCACTACGCTCCGACGTCGCACCGCCAACGCTAGGGTCGGCCGGCCGATCCACAGTGGTCCTGTCGTCTACGTTCGGTGACGGTTGCCTGACTGCGGAACGGGCTCCGCCGTGTATGAGAATTCTTCACTACCGCCTGTGCGGACTGGCCAGAAAGGAGCCGGGGCGGACGGTGTGCACCGTCCGCCCCGAACTCCCGCCGTTTCACGGCCCGGCCGCCGACCAGGCCGGGTAGCGCCGTCTAGCTGCTGGTCAGGATGAACCTTTCCCAGGATCCGACAGACGTGCGGTTGGCGATCAACGCACTCGCCCCGGAGTTCTCGGCGGCCACGATCTGGTTGTTGGCAAGTGCCCGCAGCGCGACCGTCCCGTCCGAGTTGTTGATGACCTGGAAGGTCTCCCACGGGCCGATCGTCGTACGGTTCGCGATCAACGGACTGGTGCCCGTGTTGTCAGCGCAGACGTACAGTCCGTTGGCGCGCGAGCGCAGGGCGATGTTGCCGTTGCCCGCGTCCACCCGGTCGTACTGCTCGGTCGTCGAGACGCTCGCCTTGTTGGCGATCAGCGGGTTGCTGCCGACGGCCGACACGTACTGGTTGTTGACCTGTGCCCGCAGCGTGATCCCCCCGGTGGGTGGGGTGGTCGTGCCTGTGGTGAAGGTGAACGCGTCCAGGTCGAACAGGTTGCCCGAGCCGCCCTTGAACACCAGGTACAGCGTGGTCGACGCGGTCGGCGGGTTGCTGATGGCGGTGGAGACGTCGACGAAGGTCTCCCAGTTACCGGTCACCGGCACGGTGGCGGTGCCCAGCAGGGTGCCGGTGGCGGACCCGGTACGGACCTCGATGGTGCCGCCCGCGCCGGCCGAGGAGACCCGTGCCGTGAACCGGGTCGCGTTGGCCAGGTTGTACGGCTGGTACGAGATCCAGTCGTTGTTCTCGATGAACCCGGCCGTCCGGCCACCCTCGGCGTTGGTGTGGTCGGTCGCCTGCACACCGGACTGGGCGGTGAAGTGCTCACCCTGGCGGTGCTTCGGCTGGAGCGTCTTGATGCTGTGCGTGGTGAGCCCACCGTTGTCGGTGTAGGCCGCGTCGAAGACCCCGTAGATGTTGGCCGCGGAGTCGTGCTCCCCGTCGGTCGGGACGGTGATGGAGCCGCTGCACCCGTTCTTCGAGGTGATCTGGTGCGCGTGGCTGTCGTGGCCCAGCGCGTAGGTCAGGCTCACCTTGGAGCAGTCGATCGTGCCGTCCTGCGGGTCGCTCACGCTGATCTGGTACGACACCGTGTCACCGAAGCTGAACAGCTGCCCGTCGGCGGGCGTGGTCAGCGTCACCGTCGGCGCGGTGTTGCCCACGGTGACGACCAGGCTCGCCGTGCCGGACAGGCCGGTCGGGTCGGTGACCTTCAGCGTGGGGGAGTAGGTGCCGTCGGTGGTGTACGTCTTCGTGGGGTTGGCCGCCGTCGACGTGGTGCCGTCGCCGAACGTCCACAGGTAGCTCAGCGCGCCACCCTCCGGGTCCGAGCTGCCGGCCGACGAGAAGTTGACGGTCAGCGGGTTCGACCCCGAGGTCGGGTTGGCCGAGGCGACCGCGATCGGGTTGCGGTTGCCGCCGCCGATGTACTCGATGCGGAAGAGCGCCTGGTTGTTCGAGCCGGTGCCGTAGTCCAGCACGTAGAGCGCGCCGTCCGGGCCGAAGGCCATGTCCATGACCTGCGTGCCGCTCCACGGGAAGCTGGAGATCTCCCCGCGCGAGCCGTCGGAGTTGACCTTGATCGGCTTGATCCAACGGCGGCCGTACTCGCCGGCGAAGAACTGGCCGTCCAGCGACTGCGGGAACTTGATGCTGGAGTTGAGCGAGGCGTTGTACCGGTACACCGGGCCGCCCATCGGCGACTCCGAGCCGCTGCCGAACTCCGAGGGCGACCCGGAGTCGCCGGCGTACTTGATCCAGGCCGGCTTCGCCGCGGGAAGCGTGCCGAGACCGGTGTTGCGGAACGAGTTGTTCGTAGGCCCGCCGGTGCAGTTGTACTTGGACTGCGACGGCCCGGACGGGAAGGTGTATTCGTTGTATGTTTCGGCGCTGGTGTTGCTGCCGGTGCAGTACGGCCAGCCGAAGTTGCCCGGTGCCGCGATGCGGTTGAACTCCACCTGACCCTGCGGACCGCGGCTGGAGTTGGTGCTCCCCGCGTCGGGGCCGTAGTCACCGAGGTAGACCACGCCTGTCGCCTTGTCGACGCTCATCCGGAACGGGTTGCGCAGACCCATCGCGTAGATCTCCGGACGGGTGTTGGCCGTGCCGGGCGCGAACAGGTTGCCGGACGGGATCGTGTACGTGCCGTCCGCCTGCGGCTTGATCCGCAGCACCTTGCCCCGCAGGTCGTTGGTGTTGCCCGCCGAGCGCTGGGCGTCGAACTGCGGGTTGCGGTTGGTGCGCTCGTCCAGCGGCGCGTACCCGGACGACTCGAACGGGTTGGTGTCGTCGCCCGTGGTCAGGTACAGGTTGCCGGCACCGTCGAAGTCCAGGTCACCACCGACGTGGCAGCACTGTCCACGGTCGTTGGCGACCTGGAGCACGATCTTCTCGCTGCTCAGGTTCACCGTGTCGTCGGAGTTGAGGGTGAACCGCGACAGCCGCAGGTGCCCCTTCCACCGGTCCCAGTCCGACTGCGAGCCCGTGGTCGGCGCATCCCCGGACGGGGTGCTCAACGTGGGCGAGTAGTACAGGTAGATCCACCGGTTGGTGGCGAAGTTGGGGTCGACGGCGACGCCCTGCAACCCCTCCTCGTCGTGCGTGTAGACGGACAGGGTGCCGGAGACCTTGGTGTTGCCCGCCACGTCGGTGACCCGCAGCACGCCGTTGCGGGCGGTGTGCAGCACCGAGCGGTTGGGCAGGACGGCCAGGGACATGGCCTCACCCAGCTCTGCCGAGCCGGTGGCGAGTTTGACCTGCTGATAGTCGGAGGCCGGGATGACCGCCGCCTGAGCGGTGGAGGGCGCGGCCACGGCCAGGGCCACACTCGCGGCGGTGGTGACCGCTGCGACGAGTGCCCGGGACCAGCGCCGGGGGTTCGAAAGCATGATCGTCCTTTCTCGACGACCAGGGCCGGGCGTGCGGGGGCGCACCACGGCCAGGTGGGGGTGGTGAAGAGCGCGTCGAGACGCGATCAGTTGGTGGTGACGAGGTCGAACTTCTCCCACTGACCGATGGAGGTCCGGTTGGCGATCAGCGGGGAGGCGCCAGCGTTGTCGGCCGCGACGTAACGGTTGTTCACCGTGGCCCGCAGGCTCACCGTGCCGTCGGAGTTACGGACGAGCTGGAACGTCTCCCAGGCGCCGGCGCTGGCCCGGTTGGCGATCAGCGCGGAGGCCCCGGAGTTCTCCGCCGCGACGAACTGCCCGTTGCTCTTGGCGCGCAGCGCGACGTTGCCGTTGGCGAGGTTGACCAGTTCGAACCGCTCACTGGTCCCCACGGAGGTCTTGTTGGCGATCAGCGGGGTGCTGGCGTTGGGCGCGCTCACGTACTGGTTGTTGGCGCGGGCCTTCAGCGTGGAACCGACGGCGGCGGGCGGCGGGGTGGTCGGCGGGGCCGTCGTCGGCGGGGGAGTGGTCGGCGGGGCAGTGGTCGGCGGGGCCGTGGTCGGCGGCGGGGTCGTCGGGTTCGTCGACCCCGGCGAGCAGTTGGCGCTGACCGAACCCGCGGCGACCTGTAGGCCACCGAGCAGCATCCGGGTGAAGTTCGGGTCGGTGTACGACGCCTCGGTGTGCCCGAGGCCCGTGTACCACGCCCGGCCGCTGCCGACCGTCTTGCACCAGGTGATCGGGTGGTCGCCGTTCATGTTGCCGCCGCTGTAGGACGACTCGTCGAGGCTGGCCAGGACCCGCACGGTGGACCGGGGGTTGGTGCGGTAGTTGTACCACTCGTCGGAGCGGGACCAGGTGCTGGGCAGGTGCGCGGTCGACGGGTTGGTCCGGTCCTCGATCTTCACGGTCGCGGTCTGGATCGCCGGGTGCGAGTCGAACCACGCCCCGACGAGCTGGCCGTACCACGGCCAGCTGTACTCGGTGTCGGCGGCGGCGTGCACGCCGACGTACCCACCACCGGCGGCGATGTACGACTCGAAGGCCGTCTGCTGGCTGGAGTTGAGGACGTCGCCGGTCGTCGACATGAAGACCACCGCCTGGTACTGGGCCAGGTTCGAGGTGGTGAACTGGCCGGCGTCCTCGGTGGCGGTCACGCTGAAGCCGTTGGCGGAGCCGAGCTGCTGGATCGCGGCGATGCCGTTGGGAATGGCCGAGTGGCGGAAGCCGGCGGTCTTGCTGAACACCAGGACCTTGGTCAGCGGTGCCGCCGAGGCGGTGGTCGGCAGTGCGACCAGACCGGCCATCAGCACGGCCAGGCCGGTGACGAGGGCCAGTAAACGGGGACGGGAACGCATGGTCTTGCTCCTCTGCTGAGCGTCGACCCCGAAGGTGTGCACGAGGGCACGCCCGGAGCCACGGTGGCGGTGGTGCGGAAGCCGGGCCGCCGATGCTCGGCTGAGATGGTGCGGTGATGTGGTGGTGTGGTGCGGTGATGTGATGCGGTGGTGAACGTGCGAATGGTCAGCCGATGACCCCGACCACCCTCAGTGGACGGTCGCCGCGCATCGACTCGCATCGCTGACGCAGTAAACCTCCGATGTCTGCGCCCCGTCAAGCCCACCCGCTCCGGCCAGGGACGCGCCGTCGCACGGTCAGCGCTGGCGTCGGGGCGGGACGTAGGGTCGCCCTATGTCCACCGACGAAGATCGCGAGCGCCTCGCCGGGCACCTCGCGGCGCTGCCGGTCCGTGAGCTGGTCGACGTCCTGCGGCGTGTCCTACCGCACTTCGAGCAGGAGGCGTACGGCATGCGAACGGTGCTGACCCTGGCCAACGTGACCTGGTACGAGGACGATGTCGACCCCGGCCTCGATGTCGAGCTGGTCGCCTGGCCCGATCCCGACCACTACGGCGGGGAGCTGGGCCCGGACCAGGGTCTGTGGGAGAACGGCCGGTGCCGACGCTGCGACGTCGAGGTCACCTCGAACGCCAAGCGCGCGCACTGC
Source organism: Micromonospora sp. DT43 (assembly GCF_049841645.1). NCBI lineage: Bacteria > Bacillati > Actinomycetota > Actinomycetes > Micromonosporales > Micromonosporaceae > Micromonospora > Micromonospora sp. DT43. The sequence continues at coordinate 35,443 of NZ_JBNCKR010000011.1, forward strand.
CCGTACTGCGGCACCGTGTGCGCCCTGACCTGACGGTGGGCGCCGGCGTCGTGGTGGTCAGCTCCGGCTGTCCGCAGCGGGACCGCGGGTGCCCGTGGTCGCCATGAGGATGAGGTCGGCGATCGTCTCGGGGTGCGTGACCATGGCGAGGTGCGAGGAGTCGACCTCGATCGTCGTCGCGTTCATCCGTTCGGCCAGGAACCGCTCCAGCTCCGGCGCGGTGGTCCGGTCCGCCGTGGAGACGGAGTAGTAGCAGGGGCGGTTCCGCCAGGCCGCGACAGTCGTCCGGCCCGCGAACAGGTCCCCGGCGATCGGCCCCTGAACGGCGTAGAGGGAACGCGCACGGGTCGCCTCGACGCCGCCCGCGAAGTCGTCGAGGAAGGCCTTCTCGCTGAGCTGCGCGAAGCCGTCGTCGTGCACGAGCCCGGCGTTCGCCGGCGGGGTGGGGAACCGTGCCGCGAGCGCTGTGAAGTCCTCTCCGGCGTCCGGCGCGCGGGCGGCGACGTACACCAGGGCGGTGACCGTGGGATGGTTGCCGGCCTCGCTGATGACCGTCCCCGCCCAGGAGTGGCCCACCAGCACCGTCGGCCCGTCCTGCCGGTCGAGAGCGCGGTTGGTGGCCGCCACGTCGTCGGCCAGGGAGGTCAGCGGGTTCTGCACCGCGGTGACCGTCAACCCGGCCCTTTGCAGGAGAGGAATGACGTCGGACCAGGAGGAGCCGTCGGCGTAGGCGCCGTGCACCAGGACGACGTTGCTGACGGGCCCGGTCGGGGTCGTGCCGCTCATCCGCACCTCCGCACGCCACGACGCCGTGCCACCGCCCGGCCGTCGACGACAGTTCTCGTCAGCACTCTTCCCCACCCCGGCAGGGTCGGGGGGCCGAACGGACGGGCTTCCGCCGGAGGGGTCAGCGACCGAGGACGAGGTACGCGAGGCCGAGAACGCCGCGGTAGCCGCTTACGTACTGGTGCAGCCGGTCGTCGAGCTCCGCGCGGACCTCTGCCGCGCGGGGATCCTCCGGGTACGTCAACAGCCACTCCTGCCGGCCCGCGAGCCAGGTCGACTCGAAGTCGTCCCACTCGCGCTGGTCGGCGGTGCTCAGGTGCAGCAGCCGCCATCCCCGCTCGCGCGCGGCCTCGACGAGCCCCGCGAGATCGGTGACCTCCGTGCCGAAGATCTCCTCGGCCTCCGTGGTGGGGTCGCGCTGCCAGTACGCCTCGCCGAACAGCAGTCGCCCACCGGGCCGGACCACTGTCGCGAGCGCGTCGAGGGCCGCCCCGGTGCCGCCGAAGGCGTGCGCCGAGCCGATGCACAGGACCCGGTCGGCCGGCTCGTGCCAGGCCGCCGCCTCGCCCATCACGAAGGCGACGTGCCGGTTCAGCGACCTCTCGCTGGCGAGCCGGCGACCGCGGGCGAGCGCGGCCTCGTCGGTGTCCACACCGACACCCCTCGTCGCGACCGGACCGGTCACGCCGCCGGCGGCGACGGCGCGGAGCAGCAGTTCTCCCCAACCGCAGCCCAGGTCGAGCACGCGCGCGCCGGGCCCGACGTCGAGTCGTCGCAGCAGCAGGGCCGCGTGCTCCTCCGACAGCGGCGTGTTCCAGCGCATCCGCGCGTACCGGCTGGTGGCGAGGTGGTCGGTGCTGTGCATCCGTTCAGGGTCTCAAGCCGTGATCACCGGCGTGCACCGGGTGGGGCGCGTTCGTGTTGCGCGCACGTCGGGACGGGCGTCGGGGCGTACGGCAGGATCGGTGGTGTGGACGCGGGCGCGGCGCAGCCCTGGCGGCCGCCGACCCGCCACGAGGTCGCGGCCGCGGCCGGTCGCGGCCTGGTGGACGTGATCGGCCCCGGCCTGCGGGTGCTCTTCTGCGGCTTCAACCCGGGCCTCTACTCGGCGGCGGTGGGGGAGCACTTCGCCCGCCGGGGCAGCCGCTTCTGGCCGGCCCTGCACGGCGCCGGCTTCACCGACCGGGAGTTGCGCCCGTGGGAGCGCGCCGAGCTGCTGCGCCAGGGACTGGGCATCACCAGCCTGAGCAACCGTGCCACCGCCCGCGCCGACGAGCTGACCAGCGCCGAGCTGGTGGCAGGCGTGACCGGGCTGGCGGTCAAGGCCGAGCGTCACCGGCCACGGTGGGTGGCGATTCTCGGGGTGACCGCGTACCGGATCGCGTTCGTCCGGCCGAAGGCCGGGCTGGGCCCGCAGCCGGAGCGGCTCGGCCCGGCCCGGGTCTGGGTGCTGCCCAACCCCAGCGGCCTGAACGCGCACTTCCCGCTGCCGGCCTTGACGGCCGAGTTCGCCGCGCTGCGCCGGGAGGCCGGCCCCACGACGGGGCGCGAGGCCGGCCGCTAGGCGTGCGGCGCGGCCTCGGCGACCAGCCCCTCGTAGTAGGGCTGCATGGCGGGGTGGTACTCGTCGAACTGCGGTCGGGGTGAGCCGTCCCGGGCGGCGACGAACATGTCCAGGTAGTACTCCCAGCCGGCACCCATCTCGGCGATGCCCTCCACGCTGTCGAGGTGTTGCACGAAGCGCAACTCGGTGCTGCCGTCGGTCTCGGTCAGCGCGAACTCCAGCAGCCAGGTGCCGTAGCTGTCGGTCGTCGACACGGCGAGGCGCCGCCGCGGCTCGCACGCGTCGATGTGGACGTCGCACCAGGGCTGCTCCTCCTCGTACGCCATCTGGACCCGGATGGTCCGGTCGGGCCCGGCATCGCCCTCCCACGGACCGAACCAGCGGGCCGTGCGCTCCGACTCGGTCAGGCTCGCCCACACGTCCGCCGCCGGGGCGCGGAACGTGCGGGTGAGGACGAGGTCGTGGCCGGTGGCGGTGCGAAACAGGCGTCCAGCGGGTGTACGGGTCATGCGACATGCTCCGTTCGATGCTCTGCCGGGCCGCGGGCGCGGCGTTCCCGGCGGGTTCGATGGACCTCGGTCTCCAGCGCGTCGAGGCGCTGCTCCCACTTCTGCGGTGCGGTGAACTCGGCGACCCAGTCGGCCAGCGCGGCGAGTGGGTCGGGGTCGAGCCGGTAGATCCTGCGACGGCCGACCACCTCGTCGCGGACCAGTCCGCTCTCCCGCAACACCCGCAGGTGGCGGCTGACGGCGGGTCGGCTGATGGCGAACCGCTGGGCGATCTCGCCGGCGGCCAGCGGCGCGTCGCGCAGCATGGTCAGGATGCGCCGCCGCACCGGGTCCGCGATCGCGGTGACCACCTCGTCCACACCGGAAGCGTAACCCATGGGTTACGCAATTGCCTGCCGCGCTGCGTCGATGGTGGGCGCATGATCAGGTGACCTGGCACTCTTGGCGGCATGCCAGCCCAGCTTCGATCCCGCCTGCTCGACTGGACCGTCGCCGTACCCGTGCTCGCCGTGCTGGTGTTGCTCGTGACGTGGGGGCGGGACCTTCCCGGTCCCGTCGTCGTGGTGGTCGCCGCGTTGCTGGGCGGCGCGGTGCTCGCCGCCGTGCACCACGCGGAGGTGGTCGCCCACCGGGTGGGGGAGCCGTACGGCTCGCTGGTGCTCGCCGTTGCCGTCACCGTCATCGAGGTGGCCCTGATCGTCACGCTGATGATCAGCGGGCCGGAGAAGACCCAGTCGCTCGCCCGCGACACAGTCTTCGCCGCCGTCATGATCACCTGTAACGGGATTCTCGGCCTGTCCCTGCTGCTCGGGGCGCTGCGCCGACGCGTGGCCGTGTTCAACCCCGAGGGCACCGGCGGGGCCCTCGCGACGGTGATCACCCTGGCCACGTTGAGTCTGGTCATCCCGACCTTCACCACGGCCCGCCCCGGGCCGGAGTTCAGCCCCGCGCAGCTCGTCTTCGCCGCCGTCGCGTCGCTCGCCCTGTACGGGCTGTTCGTGCTGGTGCAGACCGGCCGGCACCGCGACTACTTCCTGCCCGTCGACACCGAGGGGCGGGTCATCGACGCGGAGGAGCACGCCAGGCCGCCGACCACCCGCGCCGCGCTGATCAGCCTCGGGCTGCTGCTGGTGGCGCTGGTCGCGGTCGTCGGCGACGCCAAGACCGTCTCACCGACCATCGAGGCGGGCGTGGCGGCGGCGAACCTGCCGCACGCGTTCGTCGGCGTGATCATCGCCCTGCTGGTGCTGCTGCCGGAGACCCTGGCCGCGGCCCGCGCCGCCCGTCGTGACCGGGTGCAGATCAGCCTCAACCTCGCCCTCGGCTCGGCGATGGCGAGCATCGGCCTGACCATCCCGGCCATCGCGATCGCCTCGATCTGGCTGGACGGCCCACTGCTGCTCGGCCTCGGCGGCACCCAACTCGCGCTGCTCGCCCTCACCGCCGTGACCGCCGTGCTGACAGTGGTGCCGGGCCGGGCCAACGTGTTGCAGGGCGGCGTGCACCTGGTGCTGCTGGCCGCGTTCGTCTTCCTGGCCGCCAGTCCCTGACCGGCCCGCCGGCTCAGCCGGCGGGCGGAGGGTCGTCCGCGAGACGGTCCGCGCGGGCGTTCAGGTAGCGCTGCTGCGCCAGGTTCGTCGAGCGCGCCGCCGCCATCCGGTACGCCTCCCGCGCCGCGACCCGCTCACCCACCTGCTCCCACAGGTGGGCGCGGGCGGCCGGCAGCCGCGGATCGTCGGCCAACCGGACGTCGCCGGCCAGATCGGCCAGCAGTGCCAGGCCGGCCGACGCGCCCCGGCTCATGGCGACCGCCACCGCGTGGTTGAGCGCCACGACCGGATTGTCGGCCAGGCCGAGCAGCACCTCGTACAGGGCGGTGATCTGCGCCCAGTCGGTCGCCGCCGCGGAGGGCGCCTCGTCGTGCACGGCCGCGATGGCCGCCTGGAGCTGGTACGGGCCGACGACCCCGCGCGGCAACGCCTCGCTGACCAGGGCGACGCCCTCGGCGATCTGATCGGCCCGCCATCGGCCGCGATCCTGCTCGGCCATCGGCACCAACTCGCCGTGCGCGCCGATCCGCGCCGGCGTGCGAGCGTCGGTGAGCAGCATCAACGCCAGCAGCCCCGCGACCTCGGGATCGTCGGGCAGCAACCGGTGCACCAGCCGGGTCAGCCGGATCGCCTCGGCGGTCAGGTCGGCGCGCAGCAGCCCCGGGCCGGCGGTCCGCGCGTACCCCTCGGTGAAGACCAGATACAGCACGTGCAGCACCGCGGCGACCCGCTCGGCGCGTTCCGCAGGCGTCGGCGGCGCGAACCGGAGGCCGCTGGCGCGGATGCGCTGCTTGCCCCGGCTGATCCGCCTGGTCATCGTCGCCTCCGGCACCAGGAACGCGCGGGCCACCTCGGCGGTGCTCAACCCGCCCACCGCACGCAGCGTGAGTGCGATCTGCGATGCCGGTGAGAGGGCCGGATGGCAGCACAGAAACAGCAGGACGAGAGTGTCGTCGACGTCCGCCGTCGGCCGGTCGGCGGCCGGCGCCAACCACTGCTCCGGCAGCGTCCACCGCGCCACGGTCTCCTCCCGCCGCGTTCGCGCCTGGTCGCGCCGGAGCAGGTCGGTCAGCCGCCGGGACGCCACGGTGATCAGCCAGGCCCGGGGATTCTCCGGTACGCCGTCGCGCGGCCAGCCGCCCGCCGCAGCGATAAGCGCCTCCTGCACGGCGTCCTCGGCCGTGTCGAAGTGACCGTAGCGGCGGACGAGCGCGCCGAGGACCTGCGGCGCCACCTCGCGCAGCAGGTCCTCGACGGGTGTGTCCGGCACCGGTCAGCCGGCCAGGTCCTCGACGCCGTCCAGCACCGGCCGCACGTCCACGTACTGGCCGGGGGCGTCCGGGTCGACCAGGCCGGCGGCGATCTCCGTGGCCCGGTCGAAGCTGGCACACTCCACGATCGTGTAACCGGCGAGGACTTCCTGCGTCTCCGGGTACGGGCCGTCGGTCACCACCGGTGCCCCGTCGCGCACCTGCACCCGGCGGGCGTGCACCGGCTCGCTGAGGCCCTGCGCGTCGACCAGTTCGCCGGACTCGGCGAGCGCCTGGTGGAACGTCTCCATGTGCTTGTGCATGGCCGCGATCTGTTCGGCCGACATGGCCGGCCGCTCGGTTGCCCGCCCCGACAGCACGTCGTAGTCCCGCTGCGACCCGTAAAGCAAGATCATGTATTTCACACCGCTACCCCCTTCTGACAAGCGCACCGCCCGGACCGGGCCGGCGTCACCAGAAACGTCGAACCCACCCCGCCCACCCGGACACCAACCCCACCTCATCCCTGGTTGATCATGAAGTTATTGCCCTCGATGCCGGCGTGTCGGCGCAATAACTTCATGATCGACGAGGTGGGGGCGGGGGTTGGGCGGCCGGGGTCTGGTCAACTCCGTTGTGTGGTCCTACCGGACTACGGTGGCGGGCATGACGGTGGTGTGGGTGGTCGCCGGGGCTTTCGTCGCGGTGGCGGGACTGGCGGTCGGAGTCGTGGCGCGGCGGGGACGGGGTCGGCCGGGCTCGGGTGACGACCGCGCCGCTGGGCGGGACGCTCGGGTGCGCCAGCAGCGGTACGAGGCCGAGCGGCACGCCGACCAGGGCGACACATGGCAGCGCGGACGCGATTCCAGCGGATGAGGGTCACTGGCCGTAGGACAGGCGGAGGCGGTTGTTGACCAGGTAGTTGAGGCGGTGGCGTAGGTAGCCGAGGGTGCTCTCGCTCGGCAGGTCCGCCTCGCTGGTCAGGGTCCAGCGCAGCGTGCAGTCCCCGCCCGGTGATCCGGGCGTCACGTCGAAGCGGATCCGGTCCAGCGGCCGGTGCGGCCACAGCGACGACCACACCAGCAGCACCGGCGCGTAGCCGGCCACCACCCGGGGCGGCACCTCGTCGTCGCGCAGCTCCAGCCAGGGACGATCGCCCGCCGCGTACGGGTCACGCAACGACCGCCACACGACGTGCGCCGGGGCCGGTTGGCTTCGCCGGCGGCTGCCCAACACGTGCACGTCGCGCCCTCCTCGCCGGACGGCCACATCCGCCCCGGGCCATTGTGGCCGCCCGGCGCCGGCCCGTGAACCGCCCGGCCCGGTCGTGCGTGCATCCGGTGGGCATGCGGTCGTACCGTCGGGGTATCGCACAGCCTGAGCGCCGATGTCTGGGGAGGCACCGTGGGGGCATGGTCAGGACGCGACATCCGAGGGCCACTGGCGGGCCTGATGGTGGCCGCGCTGGTGTCGCTCGCCTGCGCCGGCGGTGGGCTGGCCGAGCCGGAGGGCGAACGCCCGGGCGCGAAGCCGTCGGCCGCCTCGCCGGGACCGAGCACCACCCGCGCCGACAGCACCACAAGCGTGGCCGAGTTCAAGCAGGACGTGGCCGACGCGCAGGCGGTCGCCGAGCGCTACTGGGCGGCCCAGTTCAAGGCGTCCGGGAAGCGCTTCTCACCCGTCCGGCGGGTCACCCCGTACCAGCGGGCCGGTGAGGTCTCCTGCGGCGGGCAGCCGCTGCCCCGCAACAACGCGGTCTACTGCTCGCAGGGCGACTTCATCGCGTACGACGTCGCCTGGTCGGTGGCGGCGTTCCGCGAGGTCGGTGACGCGTTCGTGTTCTACCTGCTCGGCCACGAGTACGCCCACGGCATCCAGGTGCGCCTCGGCATCAACTACAGCTTCACCATCCAGCAGGAGTTGCAGGCCGACTGCATGGCCGGGGCGTACCTCGGCGATTCGGTACGCTCCGGCGACCTGAGCCTCGCCGAGGGCGACCTGGACGAGTTCCGGGAGGGGGTGGCGGCCGTCGGCGACGACCCCGACCAGCCGTGGTTCGCCGAGGGCGCGCACGGCACCGCCGAGCAGCGCACCGACATGTTCTTCCGCGGCTACGAGCGCTCCCTGTCCGAGTGCGACCTGGGCTGAGCGGGGGTAGCCCCGATCACCTCGGCGCCCGTTGCCGCCACCGGCGACGACAGGTGCTGGCAGGATCTCCGGTGTCGGTTACGACCCAGGAGGATCCGCTGAGCAGCCATCACCCCGCCGCCGTGCTCTTCGACATGGACGGCACGCTCGTCGACAGCGAGAAGCTGTGGGACGTCGCCCTGCAGGAACTGGCGCGCGAGTACGGCGGTGATCTCTCCGCCGACGCCCGCCGGGCGATCATCGGCACCGCCATGGCCGAGTCGATGCGTATCCTGCACGACGATCTGGGGCAGCCGGAACGGGATCCGGACCTCAGCGCGGCGTGGATCAACGCCCGGATCCTGGAGCTGTTCCGCACCGGTCTGCGCTGGCGGCCCGGGGCGTTCGACCTGTTGCGCGCGGTCCGCGCGGCGGCGATCCCCACCGCGCTTGTCACCTCCAGCCCGCGGGCGCTCGTCGAGATCGCCCTGGACACCCTGGGGCGGGACAACTTCGACACGGTGGTCGCGGGCGACGAGGTGGTCGCGGCCAAGCCCCACCCGGAGCCCTACCTGACCGCCGCACGGCTGCTCGGTGTGCCGATCGAGCGGTGTGTGGCGATCGAGGACTCGCCGACCGGGGTGGCCAGCGCGCGTGCCTCCGGCGCTGCCGTGCTGGCCGTACCCGCCGAGGTGCCGCTGCCCAGCCTGACCGGCGTACACCAGGTGGAGAGCCTGACCGGCGTGGACCTGGAGCTGCTCGCGACCCTGGCGGCCGACCGGGCCGGCGCGACCGGCTGAGCCGGGCCGGCGCGGTTCAGGGACGCTCGGCGAAGACCGCCGCGACCACCTGGTAGCCGTCGAACGCCCGCGCCGCCCCCGCGTAGGCGGCGAGGTGGATGAACAGTTCGACGATCTCCTCCCTGGTCACCCCCGACTGCAGGGCGATGCGGAGTTGGCCACGCAGCGGTTCGTGGGTGCCGAGGGTTGCGGCGATCGCCACGGACACCAGGCTGCGGCTGCGGAGGTCCAGACCCGTTCGGGGCCATGCCTCGCCGAAGGTCTGCAGGGTTGCCAGGCGGCGGAAGTCCTCGCCCACGGAGGGCTCGCCGTCGCCGAGGGGCAGCACGAGCGGTTGACCGAGCAGTCGCTCGGCGGTCGCGAGCGCGCGGTGGTACGCGTCCTCGTCGGTCATGTCGTCCGTCCCGGGGTCTCGGCCGCCGCGACTCGTGGGCGGGCCGACGCCGTGCCGGCCCGACCAGCCTGGCAGCGCGCGCCGACCGACGGGGACGAATCGGCCAGGCCGGACGGCCGAGGCCCCCGACCGCGCAGTGGCGGTCGGGGGCCTCGGTGACGTGCTCAGTCGTGGGCGATCGCGCCCAGGACGTTGATCCGGGCCGCCCGCACGGCGGGGAGCACCGCGGCCACCACCCCGATGATCGCGGCGAGACCGAGGAAGACCCCCATCTGTCCCCAGGGCAGGATCAGGTCGGTGATGCCCTCGTCCTTGAGCGCCTCGACCACTGCGGCGCCGAGGCCGCTGCCGACCGCCACGCCCAGCAGCGCGCCGAACACGGAGATCACCACCGCCTCGACAGTGATCATGCCCATGGTCTGGCCACGGCGCAGGCCGATGGCCCGCAGCAGACCCAGTTCCCGGGTCCGCTCCAGCACCGACAGCGCGAGCGTGTTGATGATGCCCAGCACGGCGATCACGATGGCCAGCGCCAACAGGATCTGGATCATCGTGAGCAGCCCGTCGAGCGAACTGGTCTGCTGCTTGATGAACGCGTCCCGGTCGGCCACCGAGACCTCGGGGCTGTCCGCGAGCAGCGTCTCCACCTGCGGCTGCACGTCGGCCACCTGGGTGCCCGGCGCGAGCTGGATGAAGCCCTGGATGGGCTGCGGGATGGCGAAGTCCTTCGCGGCCTGCACCGGCAACGTCACCGGGTTGGTCAGCTGCGACGACTCGTAGATCCCGCTGACGGTGTAGGTCCGGGCCTCGCCCCGGGTCGGCTGCACCTTGACCGTCGAACCCACCGACCAGCCACGGGATGTGGCCGTGTCCGAACTGGCCAGCATCTGGGTCGGACCGAGCCGGTCGATGTCACCGGCGGTGGCCTTCGCCCCGAAGATCCGCCGCAGCGACGTGATGTCACTGCTCGCCGCGACCCAGGTGCTCTCACCGTCGAGCTTCGCCATGTCGCCGTACTCGCCGTCGACCAGCGCCACGCCGGGCAGGGCCTTCGCCTTGTCCAGCACACCCGGGTCGAAGCTCGGCGGACGCGGCCCGCCCTGCTGACCGGAGATCACCAGCTCGGCCTTGATGGTGTCCTGGGCGAGGGCGCTGATGCTGCCCTTGGCCGAGTCGAGGATCACCGTGACGCCGGTGACCAGCGCGATGCCGACCATCAGCGCGGCGGCGGTGATCGCCGTGCGCCGCGGGTTGCGCCCCGAGTTCAGCCGGCCCAGCTTGCCCGGCACCGACCAGGAGAAGATCGCGCCGAGCAGGCTCACCACCGGCCGACTGATCAGCGGCGTCAGCAGCGCCACGCCGATGAAGGCGAACAGCACCCCACCCAGGATGGTGGCCAGGGTCTGACCGCCCGCGTTGCCGCTGAGCCCCAGGAAGAGCAGCACCGCGCCGATGCCCGTGACGACCGCCCCGGCCACCGTGACCTTGGTCAGCGGCCGGTCCGGGGTGGCCACGTCCTGCATGGCGGCGATCGGGGGGATCCGGGATGCCCGCAGCGCCGGCAGCAGCGCCGCCACCACGGTGATCACCAGACCGACGCCGAACGACCCGATCACCGCGGCCGCCGGCACACCGATCCCGGCCAGGGTCAGCCCACCGGCCAACTTGCCGAACAGGAACGCCAACAGCGCCCCCACGCCGATGCCGGCCGCCAGGCCGAGCACCGACGCGATCAACCCGACCGCGATGGCCTCCAACACCACCGAACCGATGATCTGCCGGCCGCTGGCCCCGATGGCGCGCATCAGCGCCAACTCCCGGGTGCGCTGCGCCACGATGATCGAGAAGGTGTTGAGGATCAGGAAGGTGCCCACCAGCAGCGCCACCGCGGCGAAGCCGAGCAGGATCTTGTTGAAGAAGGACAGGCCCTCCTTCAGGCTGGCAGAGGCGTCCGCGGCCACCTGCTCGCCGGTCTTCACCTCGAAGTCCGCGCCCAGCGTGCGGGCCACGTCGTCGCGCAGCGTCTCGTCCGAGACGCCGTCGGCGGCGCGCAGCGTGATGCTGCTGAACGTGTCCGGCTCGCCCAGCATCAGCCGCTGCGCCACAGGCGTGGTGAAGAAGACCTCGTTGACACCACCGATCGAGTCCCGGTCACCGCTGTAACCCATGATGCCGACGAGCGTGAAGTCCCGCTTCTTCGACTCGAACGCGGTGAGCACGCCGACCTTCTGACCGACCTGCACCTTCGCCGTCGTGGCCAACGCCTTGTTGATGACGATCTCGTTCTCGGCCTGCGGCGCGCGCCCCTCCCGCAGCTGCATCAGGTCGCTCTCGCCGATCCAGTTCTCGCCCAGCTGCGGCGGACCGAACGACGTGACCACCTTGCCGTTGCTGCCGATCACCCGGGCGCCGTCGGCGTTGACGATGCCGGTGGCCGAAGCCACCCCCGGCACCTGCTTGACCCGGCCCACCACGGCGGCCGGCAGCGCAGCGGCGGTCTGCTCGCCCTCCATCTCGTTGACCTCGACCTTCGGCTTCGCCGCGACGTTCACGTCGATCTCGGAGAAGCCGTCGGCGAAGACCGAGTCGAAGGAGCGGCCGAGCGTGTCGGTCAACACGAACGCGCCGGAGACGAACATGACCCCGAGCACCACCGCCAGCCCGGACAGGATCAACCGGACCTTGCGGGCCAGCAGACTCTTGAGTGTCGCCCGGAACATCAGTTGCCCACCTCGGCCGGAGTGTCCAGCTTCTTCATGGTGTCCAGCACCGTCTCGGCGGTCGGCTCGATCAACTCCGAGACGATCTGCCCGTCGGCGAGGAAGACCACCCGGTCGGCGTACGCCGCGGCGGTCGGGTCGTGGGTGACCATGACGATGGTCTGGCCGTGCTCACGCACCGAGTTACGCAGGAAGCCGAGCACCTCCGCCCCGGAGCGCGAGTCCAGGTTGCCTGTCGGCTCGTCCGCGAAGATCACCTCGGGACGGGAGACCAGCGCCCGCGCACACGCCACCCGCTGCTGCTGACCGCCGGAGAGCTGCGCCGGCCGGTGGTCCAACCGGTCCTGCAGCCCCACCGTCCTGATCACCGTGTCGTACCAGGCCGGGTCCGGCTTGCGCCCGGCGATCGACAACGGCAGCAGGATGTTCTCCTTCGCGGTGAGCGTCGGCAGCAGGTTGAACTGCTGGAAGATGAAGCCCACCTTGTCCCGGCGTAGCTTCGTCAGCCCCGAGTCGCCCAACCCGGTGACAGTCGTCGCACCGATCGACACCGTTCCCCGGGTCACCGAGTCCAGACCGGCCAGGCAGTGCATCAGCGTCGACTTGCCGGAACCCGACGGGCCCATGATCGCGGTGAAGCGGCCACGTTCGAACTCCGCGCTGACCCCCCGCAGGGCGATGACCTGAGCCTCGCCGCTGCCGTACACCTTCCACACGTCGTTCGCCCGGGCCGCGGCCTGCGCCTGCTGGCCTACCGTCGCGGTCACGTCATCTACCTCTTCCGTCTGTCCGAATCTCACGCCGCCCCCCGATGGTCCGGCGTGACTGTTCAATCATCGGCGCTGCTCGGGCCCGCCTTGTCCGCCCACGGGGGGACCCGGCGCGGATTTCCCGCTGCGGGTGCACCCCCATGCCGCATCAGGGTTGCCCCTGACCCGACGGCCGATCGACAGGTTTCCCGACCGGCGAAACACCGCCGGGCACGACACTTCCCCCTCACGCCACAGGAGGGTCAACCGCGCCGAGCCGTCTACGGTCACGGTAGGTGACGACGGCAACAGAGCCGTCCCCCCACGGAGGGATCTTCGAGTACGCCGGGTGGGGTACCCGTCACGCGGCCACTACGCCCGCGGGCGGACCAGACCCGACTCGTACGCCAGCACGACCGCCTGCACCCGGTCGCGCAGCCGCAGCTTGGTCAGCACGTGCCCGACATGGGTCTTGACTGTGGTCTCGCTCACCGACAGCACAGCGGCGATCTCGGCGTTGGACAACCCCCGGGCCACCTGCACCAGCACCTCACGTTCCCGGTCGGTGAGCGCGCTGAGCGCCGCCGACGGAGTCGCCGCAGGGTCCGGCAGCAGGCCGGCGAAGCGCTCCAGCAGGCGGCGCAGGATCCGCGGCGCGACAACCGCGTCCCCGCCGGCCACCGTGCGGATCGCGGCGATCAACTCCTCGGCCGGCACGTCCTTGGCCAGGAACCCGCTCGCGCCCGCGCGCAGCGCGCCCACCACGTACTCGTCGAGGTCGAACGTGGTCAGCACCAGCACCCGCACCGGCAGCCGGGAGTCGACGATCGCCCGGGTCGCCGCCACCCCGTCCATGCGGGGCATCCGGATGTCCATCAGCACGACGTCGGGCAGCAGCCGCCGCGACAGCTCCACCGCCTCCACGCCGTCGCCGGCCTCCGCCACCACGTCCAGATCACCCTCGGCGCCCAGCACCATCCGGAAGCCCGTGCGCAGCAGCGGCTGGTCGTCGGCGAGCAGGATCCGCACCGGCCGCGCCGAGGCCACCCGATCGGCCATCACGTCTCCCGTCCCCGTCGCCGTCGCGCCCACGCCGGTCATCGTCGCGTACACCGGCCGGCGCGTCGTGGACCACCGTAGAGGCCCGCCGGCCGCGGTGTCCCGACCGACGCGGCACCGTCGCGGTCGGGCCCGGGCGAACCGGCGGTCACTCGTCGGCGCCGGGCACCACCGGAGCGGACCGGGCGTCGCGCAGCGGATCGGCGTTCGCCGCCGCGACGGGGAACGGCGGCGGAGTCCCGCCGAAGGTGGGGCAGAGCGCCTGGTGACTGCACCAGTCGCACAGCCTGCTCGGACGGGGTCGGAAATCCTGCCGGGCGGTGGCCTGCTCGATCGCCCGCCACAGCGCCACCACCGTGCGCTCGAAGCGGACCAGCTCGTCGGCGTCGGGGGTGTAGTCCAACACCTCGGCGTCGCGCAGGTAGAGCAGCCGCAGCACCCGGGGCACCACCCCCCGGGTGCGCCACAGCACCAGCGCGTAGAACTTCAGCTGGAACAGCGCCCGCGCCTCGAACGCCTCCCGCGGCGCGCCGCCGGTCTTGTAGTCGACCACCCGCAGCGCGCCGTCCGGGGCGACGTCGAGCCGATCGAGATAGCCCCGGATCAGCAGCTCGTCGTCGACGACCGCCGAGATCAGGCTCTCCCGCTCGGCCGGCTCCAGCCGGGTCGGATCCTCCACCGCGAAGTAGCCCTCCAGCAGCCCCGCCGCGGAGCGCAGGAACTCCACCGGGCCGGCCGGCTCGGCGTCGTCGAAGATCCCGGCAAGCTCCGGCTGCTCGGTGACCAGCCGATCCCACTGGGGGGCCACCAGGTCGCCGGCAGCGGCCGGGGTGCGGCCCTGCGCCGGCAGGTCGAACAGCCGCTCCAGCACCGCGTGCACAAGCGTGCCCCGCGCCTGCTCGACTGTCGTCCGCTCCGGCAACCGGTCGATGCTGCGGAACCGGTAGAGCAGCGGGCAGGTCTTGAAATCCGCCGCCCGCGACGGCGACAGCGAGGCCCGCACCGTCGGCGGCGCCTGCGCCGGGGAGGAGGACTGGGAGGTGGTGACCGGTTCCGCCGTCATGTCCGCAAAGGTTAGGGCACCGGTGTGACACCGCCCGCCGCCCGCCCCACGCCGGACCGGTCCGTAGCATCGGTGCGATGGAGCAGACACCCCGGCCGCCGCGTCGGTCCGACCGGCGACCCGGTCTGAGCGCGGGCCGGGTGCTCGGGGTGCCGCTGCACCTCAACGCCTCGATGCTCCTGCTCGCCGTGCTGGTCGCCGTGCTCTACGCCGAGTTCGCCCGCCGGCAACTGGACCTGCCGCAGGTCAGTGGCTACCTCATCGGCTTCGGGTTCGTGGTGTCACTGCTCGGCTCGGTGCTGCTGCACGAGCTGGGACACGCGCTCACCGCCCGCCGCTACGGCATCGGTGTGCGCGGGATCACCCTGGAACTGCTCGGCGGGTACACCGAGATGGACCGGGACGCGCCGACGCCCAAGGTCGACCTACTGGTGTCGCTCGCCGGCCCGGCGGTCTCCGCGGTGCTCGGCGTCCTCGCGGTCGCCGCCACCGTGGCCCTGCCCCCGGGCACCGTGGCCCACCAGCTCGCCTTCCAGCTCGCGCTGAGCAACGTCATCGTCGCGGTGTTCAACATCCTCCCCGGGTTGCCGCTGGACGGCGGGCGTGCCCTCCGCGCCGCCGTGTGGGGCCTGACCCGCGACCGGCACCGCGGCACCGAGGTCGCCGGCTGGGCGGGCCGCGTCGTGGCCGTCGGCACCGCCGTCCTGGTCGGTCTGTTGACCCTGACCGACTACCTGGTGCCGGTGGCGCTGCCCCTGATGCTGCTGGTCGCCGTCACCCTCTGGCGCGGCGCCGGGCAGTCGATCCGGGCCGCGCGGGTCAGCCGGCGGTTCCCGCTGATCGACCTGTCCCGGCTGGCACGGCCGATCTGGCCGGTGCCCACCGGCACACCGCTGTCCGAGGCACAGCGCCGCCGCGCCGAGGGCGGGCAGCCCGCCGCCGCGCTGCTGGTCACCGACTCCACCGGTCACCCGGTGGCGCTTGTCGACCCGGCCGCCGCCGCGGCCGTCCCCGCCGAGCGCCGCCCCTGGCTGACGGTGGACACCGTCGCCCGGCCACTGGCCGCCCTCCCCGCCCTGCCGGTCGGGTTGGACGGGGAACGGGTGATGGAGGCCGTGCAGACCCACCCGGGCGCGCAGTACGTGGTGACGTCAGGCGAAGATGTCGTCGGCATTCTGCACATCGGGGACCTGGCACAGCTCCTCGAACCCAACCGGAAGATGACATCGTGACCGCAACTCCCTCCACCGTCGCCGCCGACACCGCCCCCGGAGCGCTGACACCCGTGCACCGTGGCCCGTTCCGGCCCGGCGACCGGGTGCAGCTGACCGACCCCAAGGGGCGGATGCACACCGTGACGCTGGAGCCCGGCAAGGAGTTCCACACCCACCGCGGCATCCTGGCGCACGACGCGCTGATCGGGCTGCCCGACGGCAGCGTGGTGACCACCTCCGGCGGCGGCACCGCCTTCCTGGCGCTGCGCCCGCTGCTCTCGGACTACGTGCTGTCCATGCCGCGCGGCGCCCAGGTGATCTACCCGAAGGACTCGGCGCAGATCGTCGCGATGGGCGACATCTTCCCCGGCGCCAAGGTCCTCGAGGCCGGCGCCGGCTCCGGCGCGCTCAGCTGCTCGCTGCTGCGCGCCGTCGGCACCGAGGGAGAGTTGCACTCGTTCGAGGTGCGCGACGACTTCGCCCAGATCGCCAAGCGCAACGTCGAGGCGTTCTTCAACGGGCCACACCCCTCGTGGAACCTGCACGTCGGCGACGTCGCGCAGTGCCAGGAGACCGGCTTCGACCGGATCATCCTCGACATGCTCACCCCCTGGGAGACCCTCGACATGGTCGAGCGCGCGCTGGTGCCCGGCGGCGTCTTCATCGGCTACGTCGCCACCACGCCCCAACTCTCCGAACTCGTCGAGGCGCTGCGCGAGCGCGGCGGCTGGACCGAGCCCCGCGCCTGGGAGTCGCTGGTGCGCGACTGGCACGCCGAGGGCCTCGCCGTGCGCCCCGACCACCGGATGATCGCGCACACCGCGTTCCTGGTCTCCGCGCGCAAGCTCGCCCCGGGCGTCACCGCGCCGCCGCGCCGCCGCAAGCCCAGCAAGGGCACCGAGGCGTACGCGCAGCGCCGGCAGGACCTGCGCGAGGCCGAGGCGGCCCGCCAGGCGGCCGCCGCCCGGGCCGCCGACGCGCAGCCCGACACGACCGGGGAGATGGACAGGCCGTGACCATCGGCGAGCGGGGGGAGGCGGCGGCATGAGCCGACCGGGTTACGGCGGCGGCGACCTGCCCGCCGTTTTTCCGGACTGGTCGCCGTACCAGGATCTGGAATCGGCGGCGCGGGCCTACCTGCGCGACCCGGACGTCGCCCTGGAAGCCCTCGGTGGTGTGCTGCGCGGCGCCTCGGTGCTCGGCTTCACCCTGGAACGCTTCGTCAACGAGGTCAACGGCGTGTGGCAGGAGGTTGTCGTCTGCGACGGCAGCCGACTGATCCTCTGGCACGGTGAGGACGTGCCGCCGGGGGAGGGGCCGCCGGGCTCGATGACGTCGTCACTGCGGGTGGTGCCGGTCTCCACTGTCACCGAGGTGGGCTGCCGGCGGCGGCTCAACCGCTCCGAGAGCGGCGAGATCCGGGTCGACAGCATCGACGTCTACCTGCTGCTCACCTCGCTGGACGAGGCCCCGCCGAGCGAGGAGATGGCGGGTACGCCCCGACACGACGCGCTGCGCTTCGGCAAGACCCTCGACGACGGCGGCGCCGGGCAGATCGCCCGACTGGAGGAGTTCGCCCGGCTGGTGGCGTCGGTGGTCGGCCGCCCGATGCTCTGAGGGCGTACCCCGAACGGGTGGCGCCGGCGTCGCGCGAACCGCGACGCCGGCGCCCGCCCGACTCAGTCGTCCTCGGCGTCCGGGCCGGCGACCTCGACGCCGTCGCCGCGCACCACGTGGATGCAGTCGCCCGGGCACTCCTTCGCGGAGTCGATAACTTCGAGGCGCAGGTGCGCGGGCACGTCCACCCGGCTGCCCGGCGCCATCCGCAGCTCACCGTCGACGCCCTTGACGTACGCCAGGCCGTCGATGTCGAACTCGAAAACCTCCGGCGCGTACTGCACGCAGAGCCCGTCACCCGTGCAGAGATCCTGGTCCACCCAGACCTGCAACTGGTCGGTCGCGACCTCGGCCACCGGTGCACCCCCCATGTTCTCCCGTACCAGCCTCCGACGGTACCTGAACGTCCGTACCGGCCCGCCAGGCCACCCTTGGCGATCAAGGTTCGGTGACGAGGGTGTTGCGTGGGACCGAATCGGGCTCATAGCGGCTAGTGTTAGGTCAGAACGTTCAAGCCCCCCGGGGAGGTGGGACGTGGCAGCACGCAGCGACGACGCGGACTCGCGCGCCGCACGGTGGGAGAAGGAAGCCCACGATCTCTCCACGCAGGTCGCGTTCCTTCAGGAGGAACTCGCTCTGGTGCGGCGTAAGTTGACCGAAAGCCCCCGACACGTCCGGCAGCTCGAAGAGCGGCTGGCGGCCACCCAGGCACAGTTGGCGCGGCTGACCGAGAACAACGACCGGCTGGTGAGCACCCTCAAGGAGGCTCGCACGCAGATCGTCACGCTCAAGGAGGAGATCGACCGGCTCGCGCAGCCGCCGAGCGGCTACGGGGTCTTCCTGGCCAAGCACGACGACGGGACGGTGGACGTCTTCACAGGCGGCCGCAAACTGCGGGTCTCCGTCTCGCCCTCACTGGACGTGGACGAGCTGCGCCGCGGCCAGGAGGTCCTGCTCAACGACGCGCTCAACATCGTCGACGCGTTCGGATACGAGCGGGTCGGTGAGGTCGTGATGCTCAAGGAGATCCTGGAGGGACCGAACGGCGGGCCGGGCGACCGGGCGCTTGTGGTCTCCCACTCCGACGAGGAACGCATCGTGCACCTCGCCGAGACGCTCATCGGCTCGGCGATCCGGGCCGGCGACTCGCTCATGATCGAGCCCCGCTCGGCGTACGCGTACGAGCGGATCCCGAAGAGCGAGGTCGAGGAGCTGGTCCTGGAGGAGGTGCCCGACGTCGACTACGGCGACATCGGTGGCCTCCAGTCGCAGATCGAGCAGATCCGCGACGCGGTGGAGCTGCCGTTCCTGCACGCGGACCTGTTCCGCGAGCACCAGCTCCGCCCGCCCAAGGGCATCCTGCTCTACGGCCCGCCCGGCTGCGGAAAGACACTCATCGCCAAGGCGGTGGCCAACTCGCTGGCCAAGAAGATCGCCGAGCGGCAGGGCAAGGAGAAGCACACCAGCTTCTTCCTCAACATCAAGGGCCCGGAGCTGCTCAACAAGTACGTCGGCGAGACCGAGCGGCACATCCGGCTGATCTTCCAGCGGGCTCGGGAGAAGGCCGGCGAGGGCACCCCGGTGATCGTGTTCTTCGACGAGATGGACTCGATCTTCCGGACCCGCGGCTCCGGTGTCTCCTCCGACGTGGAGAACACGATCGTCCCGCAGCTGCTCAGCGAGATCGACGGCGTGGAGGGCCTGGAGAACGTCATAGTCATCGGCGCCTCCAACCGGGAAGACATGATCGACCCGGCGATCCTGCGCCCCGGTCGCCTCGACGTGAAAATCAAGATCGAGCGACCGGACGCCGAAGCGGCGAAGGACATCTTCTCCAAGTACATCCTCTCCGGGCTGCCGCTGCACCCGGACGACCTCGCCGAACACGGAGCCGACCCCCAGGCCACCGTCGCCGCGATGATCGACGCCGTCGTGCTGCGGATGTACTCCGAGACCGAGGAGAACCGCTTCCTCGAAGTCACCTACGCCAACGGTGACAAGGAAGTCCTCTACTTCAAGGACTTCAACTCCGGCGCGATGATCCAGAACATCGTCGACCGGAGCAAGAAGATGGCCATCAAGGAATTCCTCACCTCCGGTCGCAAGGGCCTGCGCCTGCAGCACCTGCTCGACGCCTGCGTCGACGAGTTCCGCGAGAACGAGGACCTCCCCAACACCACAAACCCCGACGACTGGGCCCGCATCTCCGGCAAGAAGGGCGAGCGGATCGTCTACATCCGCACGCTCGTCTCCGGCGGCAAGGGCGCCGAGGCCGGCCGGTCCATCGAGACCGCCAGCAACACCGGCCAGTACCTCTGAACAAACGGTGACACCAGCGGGCCCGGGACGCGTCGCGTCCCGGGCCCCACCCGTCGCGCCGACCCCTGCCGGGCTGGTCCCGGCGACGGGCAGCGCAGACGACACCGGTAACCCGCCCGCACCGGCGTGCCCCCGTCCCCGAACACTCGGACTACGCTCGACATGACGGGGGACCGGGTCGGGCGAGCGAAGCGGGTAGGTCGATGAGCGTAAGACGGATCATGGGCACCGAGGTCGAGTACGGCATCTCCGTGCCCGGCCAGGCCGGAGCCAACCCGATGGTCACCTCGTCCCAGGTGGTCAACGCCTACGGGGCCCGGCCAGAGCTCAACCGGGGCGGGCGCGCCCGCTGGGACTACGAGGAGGAGTCGCCGCTGCGCGACGCCCGCGGCTTCACCTACTCCGGGGCCGCCTACGACCCCGCCGAAGCCCTCGCGGACGAGGACCTCGGCCTGGCCAACGTGATACTCACCAACGGCGCACGCCTGTATGTGGACCACGCCCACCCCGAATACTCCACCCCCGAGGTCACCACCCCCCGCGACATCGTGCGCTGGGACAAGGCCGGCGAGCGGGTCATGGCCGAGGCGTCCCGCCGGGCCGCCACCATCCCCGGCAGCCAGCCCATCCACCTGTACAAGAACAACACCGACAACAAGGGCGCGAGCTACGGCGCCCACGAGAACTACCTGATGCGCCGGCAGACCCCGTTCGCCGACATCGTGGCGTACCTGACGCCGTTCTTCGTGACCCGGCAGATCGTCTGCGGCGCCGGCCGCGTCGGCATCGGGCAGGACGGCGGGCAGAGCGGCTTCCAGATCTCCCAGCGCGCCGACTTCTTCGAGGTCGAGGTCGGCCTGGAGACGACCCTCAAGCGGCCGATCATCAACACCCGCGACGAGCCGCACGCCGACGCCGACAAGTACCGCCGGCTGCACGTCATCATCGGCGACGCCAACCTCTCCGAGATCTCCACCTACCTCAAGGTGGGCACCACCGCGCTGATCCTCACCATGATCGAGGAGAAGGCGCTCGGCGCGGACCTCGGCATCGCCGACCCGGTAAGCGAACTCCGCGCGGTCAGCCACGACCCCTCCCTGGCGCACCTCATGAGGCTGCGCGACGGCCGCCGCCTGACCGCTCTGGACCTGCAGTGGGCGTACCTGGAGCGGGTGCGGTCCTTTGTCGACGACCGCTACGGCACCGACGTCGACGAGCAGACCGCCGACGTGCTGGACCGGTGGGAGGACGTGCTGGACCGGCTCGGCCGCGACCCGATGCTCTGCGCCGACGAGCTGGACTGGGTGGCCAAGCTGCGGCTGCTGGAGGGCTACCGGGAGCGGGAGAAGCTCGGCTGGGGCTCGCACAAGCTTCAACTCGTCGACCTGCAGTACTCCGACGTACGCCCGGAGAAGGGCCTCTACAACCGGCTGGTCTCCCGGGGGGCGATGAAGACGCTGCTCACCGACGAGGAGACCCGCACAGCCATGACCGAGCCCCCGGAGGACACCCGGGCCTACTTCCGTGGCCGCTGCCTCGCCCAGTACGCCTCCGAGGTGGTCGCCGCGAGCTGGGACTCGGTGATCTTCGACGTGGGTCGGGAGTCACTGGTCCGGGTGCCGATGATGGAGCCGGAGCGGGGCACCCGCGCCCACGTCGGCGCCCTCTTCGACCGCTGCGCCAGCGCCAAGGACCTGTTGGAGACGCTGACCGGGGGCTGAATCCGCTCCCGAATGCCCGCCGTGCGCCGCAACCCGGCGCGCGGCGGGCTTTTCGTCGTCCGCGCGAGGTAAGTTCATCGCAGACGATCGTGGAGGAGGCAGCAATGGCCACTCATGACAGCGGCGGCCAGTCGCAGTCCGGTAAGTCCCGCCAGGGCGAGGAGATCGAGGACGTCACCACGGAGGCCAACCCCGAGGTGGCCGAGCGGCACGCCGAGATCACCGAGGACGTCGACGACCTCCTCGACGAGATCGACTCCGTCCTGGAAGAAAACGCGGAGGAGTTCGTGAGGGGTTATGTCCAGAAGGGCGGGGAATAGGGCTTAATGTCCGATTTATCGGACCCCTCGGGCAAGGCATGCCCGCAGTGCAAGAGGGTGCTGCCCAGCACGGACTTCCATCGAGACCGTCGACGGGCAGACGGTCTCGCCTTCTACTGCAAAGCCTGTGCGGCTCTCCGGTCCGCGGCGAGCCGGCGTAAGCGGGGTATCGCCCCGCAGCGACGCTCGCCCACGCCCGTCGGCGAGGGTCTCAAGTGGTGTCCGGACTGCGAGCAGATCAAGCCCTTGGAGGAATTCCCCACCACCACGACCAAGGCGAGCGGCCGGCACAGCTACTGCAAACCCTGCCATAATGCCCGTGGCAAGGAGACCGCGCAGCGGCTCTACGGCGGGACACGCGAGTACCACCTGCGGCGGCGGTACGGCATCGGCGAGAAGGAGTTTCAGGAGCTCCTGGCCGAGCAGGGCGGGGTCTGCGCGATCTGCGGCGGCGCGGACCCGCAACATCTGGACCACGATCATCGCACCGGATGGGTGCGCGGGATACTCTGCTTCAACTGCAACGGTGGTCTTGGCCAGTTCCGTGACAGTCCTACGAGGCTGGCCAGGGCGATCACGTACCTGAGAGGAACCACGTGGCAGCGGGCTTTGATCCATCCGGGCGTCTACCAGATGTGTTCACCAACGCGGGGACGTCCTCCTTCACCACGTTTCTGAGCCGGGTGGCGCCCGAGATGCTGCCCGGTCGTCGGCCGTTGCCGCCGGGCATGGCCGCCGACCTGGCGCCGCACGCGACCACCATCGTGGCGATCTCGGCCGCCGGCGGTGTGGTGATGGCCGGCGACCGACGGGCCACCATGGGCAACCTGATCGCCCAGCGCGACATCGAGAAGGTGCACCCCGCCGACGCGTACTCGCTAGTCGGCATCGCGGGCACCGCGGGCATCGGCATCGAGCTGATGCGACTGTTCCAGGTGGAGCTGGAGCACTACGAGAAGATCGAGGGCGCGATGCTCTCGCTCGACGGCAAGGCCAACCGTCTGGCGTCGATGATCCGGGGCAACCTGGGCGCGGCCATGCAGGGCCTGGCCGTGGTTCCGCTGTTCGCCGGCTTCGACCTGGCCGCCGCCGACCCGTCGCGGGCGGGGCGGATCTTCAGCTTCGACGTGACCGGTGGCCCGTACGAGGAGACCGGGTACGACGCGATCGGCTCCGGCTCGCTCTTTGCGAAGTCGGCGTTGAAGAAGCGCTTCCGGGCCGGCATCTCCGTGGACGACGCGACCCGGCTCGCGGTCGAGGCGCTCTACGACGCGGCCGACGACGACACCGCGACAGGCGGACCGGACCTGACCCGCCGGATCTATCCGGTGGTGATGACCGCTACCGCCGAGGGCACCCGCCGGCTGACCGACACCGAGACGGCGGCGATCGCCGAGGGTGTGGTCGCCGGTCGGATGGAGAACCCGGGCGGTTGAGTTCCGTCCACCCCCACCAGTCAGCAGTCGTCAGCACAGTGCCGTAAGGAGAACCGCCGCCGTGGCAATGCAGTTCTACGCCTCGCCCGAACAGATCATGCGCGACCGCTCCGAGCTGGCCCGCAAGGGCATCGCCCGGGGTCGCAGCGCGGTGGTCCTCAGCTACTCCGGCGGGGTGCTCTTCGTCGCGGAGAACCTCTCCAGCGCCCTGCACAAGGTCAGCGAGATCTACGACCGGATCGGCTTCGCCGCGGTCGGCCGCTACAACGAGTTCGAGAATCTACGCCGCGCCGGTGTGCGGATGGCGGATCTGAACGGCCTCAGCTACGACCGGCGGGACGTCACCGGCCGGGCGCTCGCCAACGCGTTCGCGCAGACGCTCGGCGCGATCTTCACCGAGCAGTCGAAGCCGTTCGAGGTGGAGATCTGCGTGGCCGAGGTCGGGGCGACTCCGGATGACGACGAGCTGTACCGGCTCACGTACGACGGGTCGGTCAACGACGAGCCGGGCCGGATGGCGATGGGTGGCCAGGCCGAGGCGATCACCGGTGTGTTGAAGTCGCAGCACCGTGCGGACATGTCCCTCGGTGAGGCGGCCCGGGTGGCGGTGCAGGCGTTGAGCACCGTCGGCGGTGAGGGCGGCGCGGCCCGCACGATCGCCGCCAACCAGCTCGAGGTGGCGGTGCTGGACCGCCAGCGGGTGGGTCGTACGTTCCGTCGGATCACGGGCGCGGCGTTGACGGCGCTGCTCGATGGTGACGTCGCGGACGCGGACCAGCCGGCCGAGGCGGGTGGCCCGGACACGCCGGCGCAGCCGACCACGGAGGGGCACAAGCCGACGACGTCGGCGGGCTCCGCCGACCTGGAGGACAAGCCGGCGGACGGCAAGTAGCGCCTGTCGTGTCGGCGGGCGGCCCGGGGGAACGGGTCGCCCGGTCCGCCAACGTCGATCGTCGGTGTCGGACGATCGGGTCACGCGGCCGGTGCGGCCTTCAACGGCTCCCACCAGGCCCGGTTGTCGCGGTACCACCGCACGGTCTGCGCCAGGCCGTCGGTGAGGTCGATGCTCGGGGCGTACCCCAACTCTTGATTGATCTTGGTGATGTCCAGCGAGTAGCGGCGGTCGTGGCCCTTGCGGTCGGCGACCGGGACGACCCGGTCCCGGCCGGCGCCGCAGGCGTCCAGCAGCAGGCCGGTCAGCTCCTTGTTGGTCAGTTCGGTGCCGCCGCCGATGTGGTAGACCTCGCCGGCGCGGCCCTTCTGCGCAACCAGCGCGATGCCCCGGCAGTGGTCGTGCACGTGCAGCCAGTCGCGGATGTTGCCGCCGTCGCCGTAGAGGGGAACGGTGCCGCCGTCGAGCAGGTTGGTGACGAACAGCGGGATGACCTTCTCGGGGAACTGGTACGGCCCGTAGTTGTTGGAGCAGCGGGTGACCACCACGTCCATGCCGTGGGTGCGGTGGTAGGCCAGGGCGAGCAGGTCGGAGCCGGCCTTCGAGGCCGAGTACGGCGAGTTCGGCGCGAGGGGTGAGGTCTCCGTCCAGGAGCCCTCGTCGATCGACCCGTACACCTCGTCGGTGGACACGTGCACGAAGCGGCCGGTGCCGTGGCGCAGCGCGGCGTCCAGCAGCGTCTGCGTGCCGAGCACGTTTGTGGTGACGAACGGCGTGGCGCCGGTTATCGAGCGGTCGACGTGCGATTCCGCCGCGAGGTGCACGATCACGTCGTGCCCGGCGACCACCTCGTCGACCACACAGGGGTCGCAGATGTCGCCCTGTACGAAGCGCAGGCGCGGGTCGTCGCGCACCGGGTCGAGGTTCGCCAGGTTGCCCGAGTAGGTGAGCTTGTCGAGCACTGTCACGCCGGCGGGGTCGACCGCGGACACGCCCGAGGCGGTGCCACCGGGCACGCCCAGCAGCATCCGGACGTACTCCGAGCCGATGAATCCGGCACCGCCGGTGACGAGGATCCTCACGGATCCATGAGTGTACGCGAAGCGGTGGGCTGTCTGCCGCGACGAAACCATGCCGACGGGCTGGTTGCGGCTAAGCTCCCACGGGTGCGCGGAATCGTACTCGCCGGCGGCACCGGCTCCCGACTCTGGCCGATCACCCGGGTGGTTTCCAAGCAGTTGATGCCGATCTTCGACAAGCCGATGATCTACTACCCCCTCTCCACGCTTGTGATGTCCGGTGTCCGGGACATCCTGATGATCACCACGCCGGAGGACCAGGACCAGTTCCGCCGGTTGCTCGGCGACGGCAGCCAGTTCGGGCTGCGGCTGGAGTACGTCACGCAGGCCCGCCCGGAGGGCATCGCCCAGGCGTTCATCCTCGGCGCGGAATTCATCGGCGACGAGTCGGTGGGGCTGATCCTCGGCGACAACATCTTCCACGGCGTCGGTCTGGGTCGGCAGTTGGCCGCCCACAGTGACCTCGTCGGCGGCCGGGTGTTCGCGTACCCGGTGGCCAACCCGCAGGAGTACGGCGTGGTGGACTTCGACGCCGAGGGTCGGGTGCTCTCGATCGAGGAGAAGCCGGCTCGGCCGAAGTCGCGCTACGCGGTGCCCGGCCTGTACTTCTACGACAACCGCGTGGTGGACATCGCCCACAAGGTCACGCCCAGCGCCCGGGGCGAGTTGGAGATCACGGCGGTCAACGAGGTGTACCTGGAGACCGGTGAGCTGTCCGTCACCCTGCTGGACCGGGGGACGGCCTGGCTGGACACTGGCACGTTCGCGTCGATGATGCAGGCCGGCGAGTTCGTCCGGGTGATCGAGCAGCGGCAGGGTCTGAAGATCGGTTGCCTCGAGGAGGTGGCCTGGCGGGCCGGCCTCATCGACGACGACCAGCTGGCCGCGCTCGCCGAGCCGCTGACCAAGAGCGGCTTCGGGGACTACCTGTTCGGTCTGCTGGCCGAGAAGAACGACGCGCAGGCGACCCGATGAAGATCCGGGAGCTGGGCATCGAGGGGGCGTGGGAGGTCATGCCGCAGCGGCACGACGACCCCCGCGGCATGTTCATGGAGTGGTACCGCTTCGACAAGCTCGCCGAGGCGGTGGGCCATCCGCTGCGGTTGGCCCAGGCCAACCTGTCGGTGTCCGCGCGTGGCGTGGTGCGCGGCGTGCACTTCGCCGACGTGCCGCCCGGGCAGGCCAAGTACGTCACCTGTGTGCGCGGCGCGGTCCTCGACGTGATCGTGGACCTGCGGGTGGGCTCGCCGACCTTCGGCCGGTGGGAGGGCGTCCGGCTGGACGACACCGACCGGCGGGCGGTCCACCTGAGCGAGGGGCTGGGGCACGGCTTCTGCGCGCTTACCGACGACGCGACGTTGAGCTACCTCTGCTCGGCCACGTACAACCCGACCGGCGAGCACGCGGTGCACCCGCTGGACGAGGAACTGGGCATCGAGTGGCCCGCCGACGTCCCGCTGCTGTCCGCCCGCGACGACGCCGCGCCGACCCTCGCGCAGGCGCGCGAGGGCGGTCTGCTGCCGGAGTACGACGCCTGCCGGCGGTTCGTGGCGACCATCGGGCCGGACGGAATGTCGCACTCAGCCGGTATGTGACCACCCCCGGAGCACGACCTGTGGTGTGACAGTGACGAACCGGGCCTCCGGGCGGCTAATGTCACACCATGGAGCGGCGAATCTTCGGCCTCGAGACCGAGTACGGCGTCACCTGCACCTATCGCGGGCAGCGGCGGCTGTCCCCGGACGAGGTCGCGCGGTATCTGTTCCGTCGCGTCGTGTCCTGGGGTCGGTCGAGCAACGTGTTCCTGCGCAATGGGGCCCGGCTCTACCTGGACGTCGGGTCGCATCCGGAGTACGCGACACCGGAGTGCGACTCGGTGACCGACCTGGTGGCCCACGACCGGGCCGGCGAGCGGATCCTGGAGGGGCTGCTCGTCGACGCGGAGAAGCGGCTGCACGACGAGGGCATCGCAGGTGAGATCTACCTGTTCAAGAACAACACCGACTCGGCCGGCAACTCGTACGGCTGCCACGAGAACTACCTGGTCTCGCGGCACGGCGAGTTCGGTCGGCTCGCTGACGTGCTCATCCCCTTCCTGGTCACCCGGCAGTTGATCTGTGGGGCCGGGAAGGTCCTGCAGACCCCGCGCGGCGCGGTCTACTGCCTGTCGCAGCGGGCCGAGCACATCTGGGAGGGCGTCTCCTCGGCGACGACCCGCAGCCGACCGATCATCAACACCCGCGACGAGCCGCACGCGGACGCCGAGCGTTACCGGCGCCTGCACGTGATCGTCGGTGACTCCAACATGAACGAGGTCACCACGCTGCTCAAGGTCGGCACCGCCGACATCGTGCTGCGGATGATCGAGGCCGGGGTCGTCATGCGGGACCTGTCGCTGGAGAACCCGATCCGGGCCATCCGCGAGGTCTCGCACGACATCACCGGTCGGCGCAAGGTGCGACTGGCCTCCGGCAAGGAGGTCAGCGCGCTGGACATCCAGCAGGAGTACCTGTCCAAGGCCACCGAGTTCGTCGAGCGCCGTGGCGGTGACCAGGCCGCCAAGCGGGTCGTCGAGCTGTGGGGCCGGGTGCTCAACGCGGTGGAGAGCGGTGACCTGGAGCCGGTCTCGCGCGAGATCGACTGGGTCAGCAAGCTGCGGCTGATCGAGCGCTACCAGCGCAAGCACGACCTCCCGCTGTCGCACCCCCGGGTCGCGCAGATGGACCTGGCGTACCACGACGTGCGCCGTGGGCGTGGCCTCTACGGGCTGCTGGAGCGTCGCGGTGAGGTGGACCGGGTGGCCACCGACCCGGAGATCTTCGAGGCCAAGGAAACCCCGCCGCAGACCACGCGGGCGCGGCTGCGCGGAGAGTTCATCAGGCACGCCCAGGAGAAGCGGCGCGACTTCACAGTCGACTGGGTGCACCTGAAGCTCAACGACCAGGCGCAGCGCACCGTGCTCTGCAAGGACCCGTTCCGGGCGTACGACGAGCGGGTGGAGCGGTTGATCGCCAGCATGTGACGGGTGTGCCGGCCTCGTCGGTGGTGTACGCCGACGGGGCCGGCCGGCCCGGTAGGCTGGGCGCGCCATGACGACTTCTGGACCATCCGACCGCTCCGAGCGCTCCGAGCGCGGCACCGAGCGGCAGAACTGGGTCGAACGCCGGCGGGAGAAGATCCGCGCCGAGGTCGACCGCAACAGGCGCGGCGACTACACCGTGCCGACGTGGGTGCTGGCCCTGGCGCTGGTGCTCATCGTGGGCGGCTGGCTCGCCCTGATCTTCCTCTCCTGACCCCGCCGTCCGAGCCCGCCTTCGGGTGTCGCTCGGGTGGTCGTCCGTGACCCATCGGGGCCAGAGGTTGGCCCGGCCGGGTCGCGTCGACGGGTACCCGCTCGCCGTCGCCGTCGCGGACGGGTCCGCCCGCCTCTCGCGTCGACGACACCGACGCGACGACGCGGGAGGCGATCATGGACGACGAACCGAAGGTGCCGCAGCCGGAGCGCGGTGGCGGAGGCTGGCAGGACCCCGGGCCGCGCGACGTGGTCCGGGACCGGCAGAACCCCGACCTGCTGACCCCGCCGAGCACGGACGCGGGGACACTGCCCAACCTGCGGTTCTCCTTCTCCGACGCGCACACCCGCGTCCAGCGCGGCGGCTGGACCAGAGAGGTGACCGTACGCGAGCTGCCGATCGCCACCGAGCTCAGCGGTGTGGACATGGCGCTGGAACCGGGCGGCTACCGGGAGCTGCACTGGCACAAGCAGTCCGAGTGGGCGTACGTGTCACGCGGCAGCGCCCGGATCAGTGCCGTCGACCAGGAGGGCCGTAACTTCCTCGACGACGTACACGCCGGTGACCTGTGGTTCTTTCCGCAGGGGGTGCCGCACCACATCCAGGCGCTCGACGAGGGCGTGGAGTTCCTGCTGGTCTTCGACGACGGGGCGTTCACCGAGAACGGGACGTTCCTGATCAGCGACTTCTTCGCGCACACCCCGAAGGATGTGCTGGCCAAGAACTTCGGGTGGCGACCCGAGCAGCTCGACTCGATCCCGGAGCGGGAGAAGTACATCTTCGCGGGGCAGGTGCCGCCGCCGCTGGACCGCGACCGGGTGGTCAGCCCGACCGGGGACGTGCCCCGCAGCCTGAGCCATCGGCTGCTCGCGCAGCAGCCGCAGCGGTTCGCGGGCGGTCAGGTCCGCATCGCCGACGTCGCCCAGTTCCCGGCGGCGACCACGATCTGCGCCGCGCTGGTCGAGGTCGACCCGGGCGGGATGCGCGAGCTGCACTGGCATCCCACCGACGACGAGTGGCAGTACTACCTCTCCGGCCACGGTCGGATGGGCGTGTTCGCCAGTCAGGGAGTGGCCGGCACCTTCGACATGCGCTCCGGCGACGTCGGGTACGTGCCGTTCGCGTACGGCCACTACATCGAGAACCTCGGCACGGAGCCGCTGGTCTTCCTGGAGATGTTCCGCAAGCCCCGGTTCGAGTCCGTCTCGCTGACCCAGTGGATGGCGAACACCCCGGCCCAGGTCAGCGCGGACACCCTCAACCTGCCCCGAGAGCTGATCGAGGCCCTACCCCGCGACCAACGCCCAGTAATCCGCTAAACCCACCCACCCCCCCCAACCCACTCGCGTTGATCATGAAGTTATTGCCACGACACGCCGAGGAGGCGGGCAATAACTTCATGATCAACGGGGCGGGGGCGCCCGTGGGGCGGGGGGCTGGGGGCGGGGGTGGGGGTGGGGTGGGGGTGGGGCGGGGTGGGGTTAGGGGATGTGGGTGGTGGCTTGGCGGCCGGCTGCGGCCGCCGCCATGAAGTAGGCGTGGTCGGCGTCGAGGTTGCGGCCCATGGTGGACAGCGGCACGGCGCTGGCGCGCAACGCGTCGTCGAGGCCGGCGGTGGGCACCCGGACGATCCGGTGCCGGGCCGCCAGCGGCGCCAGCGCCGCGTCGACCTCGGCGGCGAGCGCCGGGTCCAGGTCGTCGGGTACCACCAGCTCCGCCGGGGCGAGCGCCACTCGGCCGTACGCGGTGAGGCTGTGGTGCGACACGCCCCGGTGTCGGGGGCGGGGGTCGGCGTCGGAGATGCGCAGTGAGCCGACCGGCCGGCCGCCGAGCGTGGCGATCGCGTTTACCGCCTCGCCGACGGCGACGCCGGAGAAGCCCCAGCGGGTGCCGGTGCCCAGGTTGCCGGGCCCCTGGGCCACGATGGCCACGTCCGCCTTCAGCACGTGGCGGGCGGCGAGCAGGCCGCCGTGCAGGGTGGTGGCCTCCAGGTCGCCGCCGAACGCCTGCCCGACGGTGATCGTCCCGGCCAGCTCGTCCCGCAGCCCGGCGAGAGTGCGGGAGAACCAGGCCGGCAACGCCCCGCCGTCGGTGAGCAGGTACGCCACCCGGGCTCGTGGGGCGTCGGCGCGGATGCCGGCCAGGATCGCCGGCAGCGCCGAGTGCAGGTCGGCGGTGACCACAGGCATTCCGCCCAGGTCGTCGGCGTCGGCGAGGACGGCGCGGTGTGGGCTGGCCTCCTCGTCGACGCCGAGCAGGATCGGCTGCAACGGGGTGTAGCGGGCCTTGACGAGGTGCCCGGCGTCGCGGGTGTCGGCGGCGTCCGGCGGGTCCGGCGGCAGCCGGTCCGGCAGGGCCACCACGAGGGCGTACCCGCCGGTGCCCAACCCCATCAGCAGCGCACCCGCGTTGAGCAGCACCCGGTCACCCGGCTCGGGCGTGCCGACCAGCTCGGGATAGGCCAGTGCCCGCATGCGCGTGCCGTCGGGCAGGTCGACGTCGAGTTCCACCGCCCCGGTCCACTGCCGCCGCAGCGCCGCCACCGTCCCCGCCCGCCATCGCACCATGACGGGCACGCTAGCCGCGCGGACCGGCCGGCCCGCGCCCGGGTCAGCCCGTCCCTCAGCTGGGGTCGGGTTCGCCGCCGGCGTCGGCGCTGGGCCGGGCCTGGGTGGGGTCGGGTTCGCCGCCGGCGTCGGCGCTCGGCCTGGCCTGGGTGTGGCGGGCCTTCCCGGGGGCGCCGGGCAGCGAGCGGGTGGGATCGAGGAAGACGTAGCGGATCTCCGGGTACCGCCCGGTGAGCCGCCGCTCGGCCTCGTCGGCGGTGGCCTCGATGGCCGCGCCGGTGGCCTCGTCACGGAAGTCGACCTTCGCGGCGACGAGGATGTCGTCCGGGCCGAGCTGCATCGTCAGCAGGGTGTCGATCCGCTCCACCTCGGGCAGCCCGGCCAGGTCGTGCTCGATCTCGCGGCGCAGCCGCTCCGGGACGGCCCGACCGACAAGCAGCGACAGGTTGTTGCCGGCCAGGATCCCGGCGACGGCCAGCAGCAGCAGCCCGATCAGGATCGACGCGACGCCGTCCCACACCTCGTCGCCGGTGGCCTGGGACAGGCCGACGCCGAGCGCGGCCAGCAGCAGACCGATCAGGGCCGCGCTGTCCTCCAGGAAGACCGCCTTGACTGTGGTGTCGGCGGTCAGCCGCAGGAACCGGCGCGGTGTCGTCTCCCAGCGCGCGGACTCGCGGCGAACCTGCCGCACTGCCCGGGCCAGCGAGATCGACTCGATGACGAACGACACCGCCAGCACGATGTACGAGATCAAATAGTCGCCACTGTGCTCGTGCACGAGGATCGTGGTGACACCGTGGGTGACGGCGAAGCCCGCACCTGCCACGAAGGTGAACATGGCGGCGAAGAACGCCCAGACGTAGCTCTCCTTGCCGTACCCGAAGGGGTGTCGCTGGTCGGCCGGGCGTGCCCCGCGGCGCAGCGCCTGGAACAGCAGCACCTCGGTGGTCGTGTCGGCGACCGAGTGCGCGGCCTCGGAGAGCATCGCGGCCGACCCGGAGATCAGCCCGGCGACCAGCTTGGCGATCGCGATGGCGAGGTTGGCGGCGCCCGCGACGACCACCGTGCCGACGCTCTCGCTCTCGGTCTTCATCCCGGCTTGCGACATGAGGGCAACCCTATGACCGAAGCCGTCGTCACGCCGCTCGGGTGGCGCGACACCCCGGATCCGAACAGATGTGCGGCACGCCCGCGTGGGTGCACGCCTGTGCCGCGTCGGCTGCTAGCGTCTACCCGTGTCGCGGACCCGCACCGAACGCCTGGTCAACCTGGTGATCTGCCTCCTGTCCACGCGACGGTTCCTGACCGCCGCGCAGATCGCCGCGACCGTGCCCGGCTACGAGCACGACCCCGACGACGCGCGCGACCACGAGGCGTTCCAGCGCAAGTTCGAGCGGGACAAGGCCGAGCTACGCGAGCTGGGCGTTCCGCTGGAGACCGGCACGGCAAGCGTCTTCGACGCCGAGCCCGGCTACCGCATCGCCCACCGCGAGTACGCGCTGCCCGACATTCCCCTGGAGCCCGACGAGGCCGCCGCGGTCGGCATCGCCGCCCGCCTGTGGCAGCACGCCGGCCTGGCCGCCGCCGCGTCGTCCGGGCTGGCCAAGCTGCGTGCCGCCGGGGTGGACGTCGACCCGCAGGCCACCCTCGGGCTGGAGCCGATGGTCACCGTCGACCCGGCGTTCGCGCCGCTGACCGCCGCCGCCCGGGACCGTCGCGAGGTCGGGTTCGACTACCGGGTGCCCGATCGGGACGCCTCCACCCGTCGCCGCCTGCAGCCGTGGGGCGTGGTCTGCTGGCGCGGGCGGTGGTACGTGGTCGGCCACGACCTGGACCGCGCCGCGACCCGCTGCTTCCGCCTGTCCCGGGTGGTCGGCGCGGTCCGGCTGACAGGCGCGCCCGGCGCGTACGAGCCGCCGGCCGGCGTCGACCTGATCAGCCACGTGGCCCGCTGGTCCGGGCCGGTGGAGCGCACCGGCCGAGCCACCGTGCTCGCCGCGCCCGGGCGGGCCGCCGGCCTGCGCCGCTGGGCCGTGGAGGTGACCGCCGGGTCGGAGGGCGACCGGCTGGTCCTGCCGTACGCCGACGCGGACGGGTTGGCCGGCCAGCTCGTCGGGTACGGGCCGGACGTGCGGGTGCTCGACCCGCCGGAGGTCCGCGAGGCGGTCATCCAGCGGCTCAAGGAGATCGCCGCCCGGCACGACGAGCTGGCCGTCTCCGGGGGTGCCCGGTGACCCGCCCGGCCGCACGCGGCGCTTCCCGGGCCTCCGCCGACCGGCTCGCGCGACTGCTCAACCTGGTGCCCTACCTGCTGGCCCGGCCCGGCATCGAGATCGCCGAGGCAGCCGGTGACCTGGGCGTCACCGAACGGCAGCTCCGGGAGGACCTGGAGCTGCTGTGGGTGTGCGGGCTTCCCGGTTACGGCCCCGGTGACCTGATCGACATGGCGTTCGACGGCGACCGGGTCACCATCACCTACGACGCGGGCATCGACAGGCCGTTGCGGCTCACGCCCGACGAGGCCCTCGCGCTCGTGGTGGCGCTGCGGATGCTCGCCGAGACCCCCGGGGTGGCCAACCGGGAGGCCATCGAGCGGGCCCTGGCCAAGATCGAGGACGCCGCCGGTGACCTGGTGGGCGCGCCGGTCGCGGTCCGGCTGCCCGGGGACACCCGGCGGGTCGAGGCGCTGCGCGCCGCCGTGGAGGGCGGCAGGGCGCTGCGGATCACCTACTACACGGCGGCCCGGGACGAGACGACCGAGCGCGTCGTCGACCCGCTGCGGATGTTGATGGTCGGTGGCCGGGCGTACGTGGAGGCGTGGTGCCGCCGCGCGGAGGCGGTCCGGCTGTTCCGGGCCGACCGGATCGACGCGATCACCGAGCTGGACGAGCCGGCCACCGTTCCGCCGCAGGCCGTTCCGCACGACCGCACCGAGGGTGTCTTCCGGCCGTCGCCCGACCTGCCGCTGATCACCCTGCGGGTAGGCCGCAGCGAGCGGTGGATCACCGAGTACTACCCGTGTGAGCGGGTCGAGGCCGGCGACGGGGACCAGTGGCTCGTCTCGCTGCGGGTGACCGACCTGGGGTGGGCGCGGCGGTTCGTGCTGGGCCTCGGCCCGGATGTCACAGTTGTCGCCCCGGGCGAGCTGGCCGAACAGGTCCGGGCGACCGCGGCCGCCGCCCTCGACGCGTACGCCGTGCCCGTGTCCGCTGTCCGGGCCCCGGCCGATTCCGTGCCGTCGGGCGATCCGGCGGTGGCCGCCGGCACCCAGTAGGCTGACCGGCGTGCTGATCTGGATCGTGCTCGCGGTGGTGCTGCTCCCGCTCGTGGTGTTCGCGCTGGCCGTCCGCCCGGTGCTGAGCCGGCTGCCCCAGCTGCGGCGCGCCGCGGTGGCGTTGCAGCGACGGGCCACCGAGGCGGAGGCGCTGCGGGAGTCCGCCGAGGCGTTGCAGCAGCGCGCCGAGGGTGTCCAACGCCAGCTCGACACCGCCCAGCAGCGACTCGCCGTGATCCAGGCCAAGCGCGGCTGACCGACAGCCGTCGGCCACCGCCGGCACCCGGCCGGGTGGCGATGGTTGACTGATCATCGCGGTTGGTCAAGACTTCACCGGCCGGGCCCTGATCATCATCCCCGGCAGGTGGCATTCGGTTCATCCGCACGTACGATGGGCTGCGTACCACCCCCGGACACAGAGCGACTGGAGCTTCTCATGGGTGCCCTCAAGCCGTGGCACATCGCCGTTCTCGTGGTTGTGCTGATCCTGCTCTTCGGTGCCAAGCGGCTCCCCGACGCGGCCCGCTCGCTGGGTCGCTCGCTGCGGATCATCAAGGCCGAGACCAAGAGCCTGCAGGACGACGACCGCGACCTCGCCGAGAAGGCCGACGCGCAGGCCGGCTACCAGCCGCTGCCGCCGCACGCCGGCCAGCAGGCGCCGTACGCCGGGCAGCCGCAGCAGGCGCCGTACCAGCAGGCGCCGGCGCAGCAGCCGGTCGTCGACCCGGTGCACCGCGTCCGCGACAACTGACCGAAGGGCCCCACCACCGTGGCCTTCGCACTGCGTAAGCGCGGCCCGAGCACGTTCGAACGGGCCGCCGACGGCTCGATGACGCTCATCGAGCACGTCCGTGAGCTGCGCAATCGTCTCTTCCGCGCCTCGCTGGCGATCCTTGTCGGCTTCGGCTTCGGCATCTGGCTGGCCGAGCCGGTGCGGCATCTGCTGTCGCAGCCGTACTGCGACCTGCCGGGGTCGAAGGACGCGTCCGGCAAGTGCCTGTTCGTCCAGCTCGGCCCGGCCGACCTCTTCCTGTTGAACCTGAAGATCGGCCTCTGGGTGGGCCTGATCATCGCGGCGCCGATCTGGCTCTATCAGCTCTGGGCGTTCATCGCTCCCGGTCTGCACCGGCACGAGCGGCGCTACGCCTACGCCTTCACGGCTCTGGCAGCACCGCTCTTCGCCGCCGGTGCGGTGCTGGCGTTCTTCGTCACCACCAAGGGCCTCGAGTTCCTGATGAACGTGTCCGGCGATGACATCCAGACCACCCTGGAAGTCACCCGGTACATCTCGTTCGTCACCAACCTGATCCTGCTGTTCGGGGTGGCGTTCGAGTTCCCGCTGATCGTGCTGATGCTCAACTTCGTGGGCATCGCCAGCGCGAAGCGGCTGCTCAGCTGGTGGCGGGTGGCGATCTTCGTGTTCTTCGCGTTCTCCGCAGTCGTCACCCCCACGCCGGACCCGTTCGGGATGACCGCCCTGGCGGCCTGCCTCTCCGCGCTCTACTTCGCGGCGGTAGGGGTGGCGTTCATCAACGACCGGCGACGCGGGCGGGGCAAGGAGGTCTACGCCGGTCTCGACGACGACGAGGTCTCGCCGTTGGAGTTCGACGCGGACCCGGTCGTGGCCGGGCAGCGGGTCGACGCGACCGCCCCGGTCGGCGCGCCCGAGCCGATCGCCAAGCCGGCGCCCATCGAACGCCGCTACGACGACATGACCTGACGGCCCCGCGCCGCCTGGTTCACCGACGCCGTCCCCGCCTGCCGGGGGCGGCGTCGTCGTCGGGTCACCCCTGCTGCGCTCACCCGTCGCGTCGACGGCGGAACTGATCGTGACGTCGCCCGCCCCGGGTGAACGGGGGGTGTCCGACCGGTACGGTGCTGCCCGTGACCGCAGACGATCACCTGCCCGGCCCGCCCACCGATGGCCCGGTCGAGCGCACCCCGGCCGTCGGCGGCTCGGTCGATCGCGTCCGGGATGAGGGTGGCCCCGTGGCCGTGCTCGCCAATCCGACCGCCGGCCGGGGACGGCACCGGGCCCTTCTGCCCCGGCTGCTGGACGGGCTGGCCGCCACCGGCCGGCCGGTCCGACTGCTGCCGGCGTCCACTCCGGCCGAGGCGGAGGCGGCGTGCCGGAGCGCGGTCGCCGAGGGCGTCGGCGCGCTGATCGCGGTCGGCGGGGACGGCACCGTGCACCGGGCGATGCAGGCGGTCGCCGGCACCGACGTGCCGTTCGGGCCGGTGCCGGCGGGCACCGGCAACGACTTCGCCCTCGACACCGGCTTTCCGGCCGATCCCGTCGCGGCCGTGGCGGTGATCGCCGAGGCGCTGCGCGCGGGCCAGACCCGCCCCGTCGACCTGGCCCGGATGACCGGTGCCGACGGGGCCGTGCGCTGGTACGGAGCTGTCCTCGCGGCGGGCTTCGACGCGATAGTCAACGAGCGCGCCAATCGGATGCGCTGGCCGCGCGGCCCCCGCCGCTACGACCTGGCGATCGTGGCCGAGCTGGCCCGGCTCCGGCCGCGCCGCTACACGCTGCGCCTCGACGGGGTGCCCCACGAGCTGGACGCGGTGCTGGTGGCGGTGGGCAACTGCCCGACGTACGGCGGTGGGATGCGGATCTGCCCCGACGCCGACCCGACGGACGGACTGCTCGACGTGGTGGTGGCCGGCCGGGTCGACAGGCGGACCCTGATCCGGGTCAAGCCGCGCATCTACCAGGGCACCCACGTGAGCCACCCCCTGGTCACCAGCTACCGGGCGCGCACCGTGGAGCTGGCCGCCGACGGCATCGTCACGTACGCCGACGGGGAACGCTCGCTACGCCTGCCGGTGACGATCACCGCCGTGCCGGGCGCTCTGCGGCTGCTGCTCTGACCCGTACCGCGCCGATGCTGGCAGCGATGACGAGCGCGATGGCGGCGCACTCCAGCAGGCTCAGCTCCTGCCGCAGCACCAGCCAGCCGGCGAGGGTGGCGATGGCCGGGCCGAGGCTCATCAGCACCGCGAAGGTGGCGGTGGGCATCCGGCGCAGGGCCAGCAGCTCCAGGGTGTACGGCAGCCCGGAGGCCAGCACCGCCAGGGCCGTGCCGAGCGCCAGGACCGTCGGATCGAGCAGCTCCGCGCCGCCGTCGACGACGCCCAGCGGCAGGGTGACAAGCGCGGCGAGGGCCAAGGCCAGGGCCAGCCCGTCCGCGCCCGGGAACCGGCCGCCGACCCGCGCGCTGAGCACGATGTACGCGGCCCACATGGCGCCCGCGCCGAACGCGAAGGCCACACCGGCCGGGTTGAGCCGGTCGAAGCCGCCCTGCCCGAGCAGCGCCACCCCGGCCAGCGCCAGTCCTGCCCAGCACCAGCTCGCCAGCCTGCGGGCGGTGAAGACGGACAGCGCCAGCGGGCCGAGCACTTCCAGGGTCACCGTCGGGCCGAGGGGGATCCGCTCGATGGCCTGGTAGAACAGGGAGTTCATGCCGGCCAGCGCCAGCCCGAAACCGCCGGCCGCCAGCCAGGCCGAGCGGTCGTGCCCGCGCAGCCGGGGCCGGCACACGACGAGCAACAGCACCGCCGAGATCGTCAGCCGCAGGGTGACCGCCCCGGCCACCCCGGTACGCGGAAAGAGCAGCGCGGCCAGGGCGGAGCCGAACTGCACCGACAGCGCCCCGCCGAGCACGAGCCCCACGGCGACGACGCCACCACGCCGCTCCGGTGGCGCGTCGGTCGGGGTGGGCAGCAGGGTCTCCGTCACGCGCATGACGCTAGGCGGTCGCCTCAGGCAACTCCCCAGCGGTGTCCACGGCAGCGGGCGGCGCTTGCGGGCGGGCTTCGACGGGCGGGCCGCGTGGACGCCTGAGCGCCAACACGGGCCGCAGATAGTCGCCAACCCGGTGCTACCGGCGTACGGTCTCGGGTATGACCAGCGCCATGCGGAAACTGTCGATCTCCGTGCCCCCGGACGTGGCGGAACGTCTGGAGCACGAGACGAACGCCAGCGCGTACATCACCCAGGCCGTCCGGGACCGCATGCGCCTGGACGCACTGGACGCCGAGCTGGCCCACCAGGGCATCCAGATCACCGAGCAGGGCGTGGCCGAGGCGCGTGCCCGCCGTGCCGCCGTCGAGGCCGAGTGGTCGCCGGAGCGCCGGGAGGCCCTTCGCGAGCGGGCACGCCGCCACGCGCTGAACGCCGCCGGCACCGTCGAGCAGCCGGCTGCGTGACTCCGGAGGACGACCGGCCGATCCGGCTCGTGCTGGACCGCTCGGCGCTGCTGGCGTACCTGGCGGGATCGGTGCATGTCGGGGAGCCGCTGCACGAGGTCATCCAGGACCGCAACCGGTTCGGCGTCACCGCCGTGACCGCGGCGGAGACGCTGGCGATCGTCAGCGATCCGAAGGAGCGGGCGACCCTGCACCGACTGCTGAACCTGGACGCCTGCGAGGTGCTCCCGACCGAGGGGCACTCCTGGCACGAACTCAGCTTCTGGCGTACGGTGACCGGCCGTGCCGATCTGGCCACCACGGCGCTGGCCGTCCTCGAACACGACGCCTCCATCCTGACCGGGGAGGACCGGTACGGCGACGGTGACCTGCCGGTGATCCCCATCCCGAACTGACCGCCCAGGAGCTGTGGGTCAGGTCGGCAGGGCCAGGTCCAGGACCGCGCCGAGGCCGTTCTCCCGACCAGGGTCGGCGGCCGGCAGCACCAGCACCGCGCAGCCGGCCGCGACGGCGCCCGCGTCGGCAGGTGTGTCGCCGACCATCAGCGTCTGCTCGGGGTCGACGCCGAGCATTCCGCAGGCCCGCCAGAAGATCGCCGGGTCGGGCTTGCA
This sequence comes from Micromonospora sp. DT43, assembly GCF_049841645.1. NCBI lineage: Bacteria > Bacillati > Actinomycetota > Actinomycetes > Micromonosporales > Micromonosporaceae > Micromonospora > Micromonospora sp. DT43. Next base: position 74,569 of record NZ_JBNCKR010000011.1, read on the forward strand.
GCGTCCCACCTCGTACGAGAGCGCGAACGCGTCGACGAGGTCGGTCAACCCCCAGGCGTCGAAGTGCGGTCGCAGGTCGAAGCCGATGTTGCTGACCACACCCACCCGCACACCGGCCTCGCGCAGCGCGGCGAGGGTGGGTGCGGTGTCCGGGTACGGCAGCCAGCCCTCGGCGACGAGCAGCCGCTCGTAGAGCGCGTCGGCGAAGCCCTCGATGCCCGCGTCCACGGTCTCGGCGAGCCCCGTGTACGCCCCCCGGTGCGCGTGCGCGTAGAGGTCCCGGTCGGCCCACAGCTCGGCCAGCCGGGGCGGCACCCGGGCCGGCAGCGGGCCACCGGCGCGCCCGGCGGTCAGCAGCCGGTCGGCAAGCGAGGTCGCCCGGACCCGGTCGAGGGTGACCCCGCACGCGGCGGCCGCTTCCATGACCCACTGCCGGGGCTCCTCCACCTGGGCCAGGGTGCCGTGGAAGTCGAAGAGCACCGCCTTGACGGGCCGTCGGGACGCCCGGGGTGCGCTGGCATCGGCGACGCTGCCCGGCGGACTGGTCTGGGGCGGTTCGGCATGGTCCGGCACGCCGTGCACCCTACCGACCGCCCCCGACGGCCCCTCCGCACGGCCTTGTCGGGTGTCCTGTCCCGGCACGCACTAATCTTGGTGCCATGTCGAGCCCCGCCGAGCGGTTTGCAGCGGCGCGCCGCCGGGCCGCGCAGGCCGCACAGTTTCCGGCGCTGGACGAGTTCGCCCTTGACCTGGGGTTCGATCTCGACGACTTCCAGCGGGAGGCGTGTCAGTCGTTGGAGCGGGGCAGTGGCGTGCTGGTCTGCGCCCCCACCGGCGCCGGCAAGACGGTGGTCGGCGAGTTCGCCGTACACCTGGCGTTGCGGGGGCGGCCCGACGACCCGGCGGCGGCCGACGACGCCGCGACGCCGCCGATCCGGCGCAAGTGCTTCTACACCACGCCGATCAAGGCGCTCTCCAACCAGAAGTACCACGATCTGGTGGCCCGGTACGGCGCCGAGCAGGTCGGCCTGCTCACCGGCGACAACGCGATAAACGGCGACGCGCCAGTGATCGTGATGACCACCGAGGTGCTGCGCAACATGCTCTACGCGGGGTCCAGCACCCTGAACGGGCTGGCCTACGTGGTGATGGACGAGGTGCACTACCTCGCCGACCGGTTCCGTGGTGGTGTGTGGGAAGAGGTGATCATCCACCTGCCCGCCTCGGTCACCCTGGTCTCGCTGTCGGCGACCGTGTCCAACGCCGAGGAGTTCGCCGACTGGCTGGTCACCGTGCGCGGCGAGACCGCGGTGGTGGTCAGCGAGCACCGGCCGGTGCCGCTGTGGCAGCACATGCTCGTCGGCAAGCGGATGTTCGACCTGTTCCACGACGCCGACGCGGCCCGCAAGCACGACGTGCACCCGGAGCTGCTGCGCTACACCCGTGACCAGATGCGCCGCCTGGAGCTGGGGGAGGGGCGCAGCGCCGGGCCGGGCTCCGGTCGGCGCGGCCCCCGTTGGCGTGGGCCCATGCGTCCGGACATCGTCGACCGGCTGGACCGCGAGGGGCTGCTGCCGGCGATCCTGTTCATCTTCAGCCGGGCCGGCTGCGCCGCCGCCGTGCAGCAGTGCCTGGCCGCCGGACTGCGGCTCACCTCGCCGGAGGAGCGGGCCGAGATCCGCCGCGTCGTCGAGTCCCGGGTCACCGCCATCCCCGGCGAGGACCTGACGGTGCTCGGCTACTGGGAGTGGCTCGACGGCCTGGAACGGGGCCTCGCGGCCCACCACGCCGGCATGCTGCCGGTGTTCAAGGAGATCGTCGAGGAGCTGTTCGTCAGGGGTCTGGTCAAGGCGGTCTTCGCCACCGAGACCCTGGCGTTGGGCATCAACATGCCGGCCCGCTGCGTCGTCCTGGAACGCCTCGTCAAGTACAACGGCGAGGCGCACGTCGACCTGACCCCGGGGGAGTACACCCAGCTCACCGGGCGGGCCGGCCGGCGCGGCATCGACGTCGAGGGGCACGCCGTCGTGGTGTGGTCCCCGGAGACCGATCCGCGGCACGTGGCCGGGCTGGCCTCCACCCGCACCTATCCGCTGCGGTCCAGCTTCCGGCCCTCGTACAACATGGCGGTGAACCTGGTCGGCACGGTGGGTGCGGAGCCCGCCCGGGCGTTGCTGGAGTCCTCGTTCGCCCAGTTCCAGGCCGACCGGTCGGTGGTCGGCCTGGCACGGCAGGTGCAGCGCAACACCGAAACCATCGAGGCGTACGGCGCGGAGGCAGCCTGCCACCACGGCGACTTCGACGAGTACTTCGCGCTGCGGGTGGCGATCGCCGACCGGGAGAAGGCGATCGCCCGGCAGGGGCAGACCCAGCGCAAGGCCGCCGCCGTGGCATCGCTGGAGCGGCTGCGGGTCGGTGACGTGATCCGCGTGCCGTCGGGTCGGCGGGCCGGCCTGGCGGTCGTGCTCGATCCGGCGACAGGCGGTTTCGGCGAACCCCGTCCGCTGGTGCTCACCCAGGACCGCTGGGCGGGGCGGGTCAGCCCCGGCGACTTCACCACCCCTGCCGAGGTGCTGGCCCGCATCCGGGTGCCCAAGCACTTCAACCACCGGTCGCCGGGTGCCCGGCGGGATCTGGCCGCCGAGGTCAGCGGCACCGGCCTGGACCGGCACGGCGGTCGCCGCGGTGGCCGTTCCCGGCAGACGCCCGGCGAGGACCACCAGCTCTCCCAGCTCCGCACCGAGCTGCGCAACCATCCCTGCCACGCCTGCCCGGAGCGCGAGGAGCACGCCCGCTGGGCGGAGCGGCGCCGACGGCTGGAGCGGGACACCGAGGAGCTGCGCGAGCGGGTGTCCGGACGCACCGGGTCCCTCGCGCGGACCTTCGACCGGATCGTCGCCCTGCTGACCGACCGCGGTTACCTTGCCCGCGACGGCGCGGTCACCGACGCCGGTCGGATGCTGGGCCGGATCTGGACGGAAGCCGACCTGCTGGTGGCCGAGTGTCTGCGCCGACGCGTGTGGGACGGGCTCTCCCCGGCCGAGCTGGCCGCCGCGGTGTCCGTGGTGGTCTTCGAGGCGCGTCGCGACGTCGACGAGCGGGCGTCGCTGCCACGTGGCCCGGTGGCCGACGCGGTGGACGAGACGCTGAAGCTGTGGGGTGAGATCGAGGCCGACGAGGCGGCGCGCGGTCTGTCCGCGACCCGGGAGCCGGATCTGGGCTTCGCCTGGCCTGTCTTCCGGTGGGCGCGGGGCGAGGCCCTGGCCAAGGTGCTCGGCAGCGGGCACGAGATCGACGGGGAGATGCCCGCCGGTGACTTCGTCCGCTGGGCGCGGCAGGTGGTCGACCTGCTCGGTCAACTTGCCGACTCCGGCGGCGCCTCGCCGGAGCTGCGCTCCACCGCCCGGCAGGCGATAGCGGCCATCAACCGGGGCGTACTGGCCTACCACACCTCCGCCTGATCATCATTTTCGGTCAGCGCCGCCCCCGGGTCGACGCATCGGACGGTCACCGCGCCGGCACCCCCCGCATCGCCCGGGGGGCGCTGTTGCGCCTGTTCGGGGCAGCCCTGATCATTGCCCGAGCGCCGTGTTTACGCGCCGGTAACGAATGGGGAGAGAACCGCCGTGGCGGACATCAATCATTTTGAGTACGGGTGGATCACACCCGCGCTGAGCTACGCGCTGTCCGTGCTCGGCTCGGTTCTCGGGCTCGTCTGCGCCGGCCGCATCCGGACGGCCCGCACCGCCGGTCAGCGCGCCTGGTGGGGCCTGCTGGCCGCCTGGGCGCTGGGCGCCACCGCCATCTGGGCGATGCACTTCATGGCCATGCTCGGCTTCGCCGTCGACGGCGCCCGCATCCGCTACGACGTACCCCTCACCGCCGCCAGCACCGCCATCGCGGTGGTCGCCGTCGGCATCGGCCTGGCCATCGTCGGCACCGGCCGGTTGAATCCGGTACGCCTCGTCGCCGGCGGCGTCTTCACCGGCCTCGGCGTCGCCGCCATGCACTACACAGGCATGGCGGCGATGCGCCTCAACGGCAGCCTCGGCTACGACAGCACCCGCGTCATCCTCTCGGTGGTCATCGCGGTCGTCGCCGCGACCGTCGCGCTGTGGCTCGCGATGACCGTCCGGCGCGGCCTGGCGATCTTCGCGTCCGCGCTGGTCATGGGCGTCGCCGTGAACGGCATGCACTTCACCGGCATGAGCGCGCTGTCGGTGCACCTGCACGAACGCGCCGGCGGGGTGAGCGGCGCCGGGGTGAGCGCCCTGCTCGTGCCGATCGTCGTGGCGGTGATCTTCGGGGTGGTGGGCCTGCTCTACGCGCTGCTCGCCGCGCCCACCGACGACGACCTGGCCGCCGCCGCTTACCTGGACGCGCGCCGGGCACCGGAGCCCGCCCCGGCCGCGCCGGTAGCCGCTCCGGACCCGGTCGGGCTGCGCGCCCGGTCCACACTCGGGCAGTCCGGCACTCCGTTCCCGTCCCGCCGGGACACCCCTACCCGCCGGGACACCCCGTCGCGCTGACGCCGAGCACCCGGGGGCCGATCAGGCCCCCGGAACCCGGTCCAGCCAGCCGAGCACCTGGCGCAAACGCCCGTCGCCGTCCACCACGGCGACGTCGAAGCCCACGATCGGCGCCTCGACGCCGTCGGGTCCCAACTCCCAGGTGAACCGGACCTGATCGTGGTGGCCGTCCACAGGTCCGGCGAGCCGGAACGTCATGCCGGGAAAGAACCGGTCCTGTACGGCCGCGATCATCGCGTCGATCGCCTCCCGACCCTCGGCGACGCTCAGCGGGTCGACGTAGCGGGCGTCGGCAGCCCACACGTCGGCGATCTCCGTGCGGCGACGGGCCGGGTCGATCTCGTTCCAGATCGCGATGTACCGCTCGGCCAGGGTGTCGAAGCTGGTAGCCATGACTCTCTCCTCATCGTCGGACGACGGCGGCGGTGCTCGCCGCTCTCGAGAGAGATGCTCGCGGCCGGCGCGGGGCGCTGTCGATTACGTCGGAGGTAATGGCCGCTGCGCCGCCGCGGTCACTAGGGTCGGTCGCGTGACGACGACGACCAGACCTGTGCGACGGGTCGGAGAGCTGCTGCGCGACTGGCGTCAGAGCCGCCGGATGAGCCAACTGGACCTGTCGATCGAGACCGGAATCTCCGCGCGACACCTGAGCTTCGTGGAGACCGGGCGGTCCCGGCCGAGTCCCGAGCTGATCCTGCGGCTGGCCGAGCAGCTCGACGTGCCGCTGGCGGACCGCAACACGATCCTGCTCGCCGGCGGGTACGCGCCCGCCTACCCCCGCCACGAGCTGGACGACCCGGAGTTGGCGCCGGTGCGTGCCGCCGTCCGGCGGATCCTCGACGGCCACGGTCCGTACCCGGCGGTGCTCATCGACAGGCACTGGCAGCTCGTCGAGGCCAACCCCGCGGTGGCGTTGTTCACCGACGGTGCGGCGGCGCACCTGCTCGCCCCTCCGGTAAACGTGCTGCGGCTCAGTCTGCACCCCGACGGCATGGCCCCGCGGATCGGCAACCTGCCCGAGTGGCGTACGCACCTGCTCGCCCGGCTGCGCCAGACGGCAGTCACCACAGGCGACGCGGCCCTGCACGACCTGCACGAGGAGCTGCGCGGCTATCCCGGCGACAACGGCCACTCCCCGGCAACGGGTGACCCCGTCTCGCGGGTCGCCGTCGGGCTCCGCTACCGCCACCAGGGCCGGGAACTGTCCTTTCTCAGCACCACCACAGTGTTCGGCACCCCGCTCGACGTCACAGTCGCCGGGTTGGCCGTCGAGTCGTTCTTCCCCGCCGACGCGGCGACGCTGCGCGCCCTCGGCGTACGGGGCGGCGACGAGGTCCCACCGAGCTGACCGAGGTGATCCCGCCGTGCCGGGCGCGGGGCGTGTCGGTGTTGAATGCGGGGGTGTCCGCCACCGCCCGGTCAGCCCGGACACGGAGGAGAGTGAGATGAACTTCCAGCGCATCGGCCCGAGTGGCCAGGAGATCCCTGTCGTCCAGCGCGACGGTACGACCTTCGACCTGCGGCCGCTCACCGCCGACCTGGACGGGGCGTTCTGGGCGTCGGACGGGATCGCGCGGACGCGGGACGCGCTCGACCGTGGCGAGCTGACCGAGCTGCCCGACGCGGACAGCCTGCGGGTGGGCGCCCCCATCGCCCGACCTCACAAGATTGTCTGCATCGGACTCAACTACCGCGACCACGCGGCGGAGACGGGTGCGGCGCTGCCCGCCGAGCCGGTGGTCTTCATGAAGGACCCGATGACAATCGTCGGGCCGTACGACGACGTTCTCGTCCCACGTGGCTCGACGCAGACCGACTGGGAGGTCGAACTCGCGGTGGTCGTCGGCACGACCATCCGCTACGCCGACTCCCCGGAGGAGGCCATGCGGCACATCGCGGGGTACGCGGTGTCGCACGACGTCTCCGAGCGCGGGTTCCAGTTGGAGCGCGGGGGCCAGTGGGACAAGGGCAAGAGCTGCGAGACCTTCAACCCGTTGGGGCCGAGCCTCGTGCCGGCCGACGAGGTCGACGACCCGCAGTCGCTGGAGCTGCGGTTGTGGGTGAACGGGGTGCTGCGCCAGGACGGGTCCACGAAGGACATGATCTTCCCGGTCGCGCACGTCGTCTGGTACCTCAGCCAGTTCATGGTCCTGTACCCCGGCGACGTCATCAACACGGGCACCCCGGCCGGGGTGGCGCTGGGCCTTCCGGACCACCCGTACCTGCGCGCCGGTGACGTGGTGGAGCTGGAGGTCGCCGGCCTGGGCCGGGCACGCCAGACGTTGGTGGCGGCGTGAGCGCGGAGTTCGCCGGGCTGGCGGCGCTCGTCACCGGCGGTTCCTCCGGCATCGGCCGCGCCACCGCCGTGGAGCTGCGCGAGCGGGGCGCGCGGGTGGCCGTCCTGGACCTCGACCCGAGCGACCTGCCGGAGGACGTTGCCGGCTTCGCCGCCGACGTGTCGAGCCGCCCGTCGGTGCGGGAGGCGGTCGCCGCCGCCGCCGACGCGCTCGGCGGCATCGACGTGGTGGTCAACAATGCCGGGATCGGCGCGACCGGAACCGTCGCCGACCAGAGCGACGACGAGTGGCACCGCGTGCTCGACGTCAACGTGGTCGGCATGGCGCGCGTCGTCAGCGCGGCCCTGCCCTGGCTGCGCGCCTCGGCGCACGCGTCGGTCGTCAACATCTCGTCCATCGCCGCGCTCAACGGCCTGCCTGGCCGGGCGCTCTACTCGGCCAGCAAGGGCGCGGTGCTGTCGCTGACCCTCGCCATGGCCACCGACCACGTCCGCGAGGGCATCCGGTTCAACTGCGTCTGCCCCGGCACTGCCGACACGCCCTGGGTGGGACGGCTGCTGGCGCAGGCCGACGACCCGGCCGCCGAACGTGTGGCGCTGCAGGCCCGCCAGCCCATCGGACGACTTGTCACACCGAAGGAGGTCGCGAACGCGATCGTCTACCTGGCGTCGCCGCTGTCGGCGTCGACCACGGGTACGGTGTTGGACGTCGACGGTGGGGTCACCCATCTGCGGGTCCGGCCGTGACGGCGGCCGGCCGGCGACGGTCGGTGGGGGGAGGCGGGCCGTGCGGATCGCGCTGTTCGTGACCTGCCTGGCCGACACCATGTTCCCGCAGGCGGCCACCGCGACCGTGCGGCTGTTGGAACGGCTCGGCCACGAGGTGGTCTTCCCGCAGGAGCAGACCTGCTGCGGGCAGATGCACGTCAACACCGGCTACCAGCGCGAGGCCGTCCCCCTGGTACGCCGGCACGTGCGGGTCTTCGACCCGTACGACGTGATCGTCGCGCCGTCGGGCTCCTGCGTCGGGTCGGTGCGGCACCAGCACGCGACGGTGGCCCGCCGGGCGGGCGACGTGCGGCTGGCCAGCCGGGCCGAGTCGGTGGCCGAGCGGACGTACGAGCTGTCCGAGCTGCTCGTCGACGTGCTCGGGGTGACCGACGTGGGCGCGTACTACCCGCACCGGGTCACCTACCACCCGACCTGCCACTCCCTGCGGATGCTGCGGGTGGGGGACCGGCCGCGACAGTTGCTGGACGCGGTGCGCGGGCTCGACCTGGTCGAGTTGCCGGCCGCGGAGCAGTGTTGCGGGTTCGGTGGCACGTTCGCCGTGAAGAACCCGGAGACGTCCACGGCGATGCTCGCGGACAAGATGCGTCACGTGCTCTCCACAGGCGCCGACGTGTGCGCCGCCGGGGACGTCTCGTGTCTCATGCACATCGGCGGTGGGCTGTCGCGGCTGCGGACCGGCGTACGCACCGTGCACCTCGCCGAGATCCTGGCCTCGACCGAGCAGAGCGGCGCGGTCGGCGTCGGGTCGGCGGCCCGGTCGTGACCCGCCGGACGTTCCTCGGCATGCCCGGGGCCATGCCACCGGTGACCGCGCCGGCCGGCGTGGGGCACCTGCGCGGCGACGAGTCGTTCCCGACCGCCGCGCGGCGTAGCCTGGCCGACCCGCAACTGCGGCGCAACCTCCGCCACGCCACGACGACGATCCGGGCCAAGTCCGCGGGGGTGATCGCCGAACAGTCGGACTGGGAGCAGTTACGCACGGCGGGCGCGGCCATCAAGGCCGACACCCTGCGCCGCCTGCCCGACCTGCTGGAACAGCTCGAAGAGAAGGTCACCGGGGCAGGCGGGGTCGTGCACTGGGCGGCGGACGCCGTCGAGGCCAACCGCATCGTCACCGACCTCGTCCGGGCGACCGGCGCGGACCGGGTCATCAAGGTCAAGTCCATGGCGACCCAGGAGATCGGCCTCAACGAGGCCCTCGAAGCGGCCGGGATCACGGCCGTCGAGACCGACCTCGCGGAGCTGATCGTGCAGCTCGGCGACGACCGGCCGAGCCACATCCTGGTGCCCGCGATCCACCGCAACCGGGCCGAGATCCGGGAGATCTTCCTCCGCGAGATGCCCGGCGTCGACCAGGCGCTCACCGACGACCCGACGGCCCTCGCGGCCGCCGCGCGCCGGTTCCTGCGCGAAACCTTCCTGAGTACGCCTGTGGCGGTGTCCGGCGCGAACTTCGCCGTCGCCGAGACGGGCACCCTGGCCGTGGTGGAGTCCGAGGGCAACGGGCGGATGTGCCTGACCCTGCCGGAGACCCTCATCACCGTGATGGGCGTGGAGAAGGTGGTGCCGACCTGGCGCGACCTGGAGGTCTTCCTCCAACTGCTGCCACGGGCGTCGACCGGGGAGCGGATGAACCCGTACACCTCGATGTGGACGGGTGTGACCCCGGGCGACGGGCCGCAGACGTTCCACCTCGTGCTGCTCGACAACGGGCGCAGCGCGGTGCTCGCCGACGAGGTCGGCAGGCAGGCGCTGCGGTGCATCCGCTGCTCGGCGTGCCTCAACGTGTGCCCGGTCTACGAGCGCGCCGGCGGCCACGCCTACGGGTCGGTGTACCCGGGGCCCATCGGTGCGGTGTTGTCGCCCCAGCTCACCGGCATCGAGGACAACGCGTCCCTGCCGTACGCGTCGACGCTCTGCGGCGCCTGCTACGACGCCTGCCCGGTCAAAATCAACATCCCGGAGTTACTCGTGCACCTGCGTGCCGAGGCCGTCGAGTCGCGACAGCGGCCCACCGCCGAGTCGATTGCGATGGCCGCGGCCGCGTACACGATGGACCGACCCCGGCTGTACGCGGCCGGGCAGCGCGCCGCGCGGCTGAGCCGGCTCGCCGGCAGGCGTGGTCGGGGGCTGCCGCCGCCGCTGAACGGCTGGACCGCCAGCCGGGACCTGCCGGACCCGCCGGCGCAGACGTTCCGCGAATGGTGGGCCGGGCGGTGACCTCCCGGGACCTCGTCCTCGGCCGGCTGCGGGCCGCGCTCGCCGCGGACACCGCCGCGCCCGTCGACGTGCCACGCGACTACCGGCAGGCCGCCGCCGTGGACCTCGACCAGTTGGCGCAGCGGCTCACCGACTACCGGGCGCACGTGCACCGGGTCGCCGAGGCCGCTGTCGCCGACACGATCGCCGACCTCCTGCCGGACGGCGGCACCGTCGTCGTACCGCCGGGTCTGCCGCACGCCTGGCTGCCGCCGACGGTGACCGCGCTGCCCGACGACGGCCTCGACCACGCGCGGATCGGCGCCGCCGACGCTGTCGTCACCGCCGCCGCCGTCGCCGTCGCCCAGACCGGAACCGTCGTCCTCGACGCCTCGCCCGACCAGGGACGCCGGGTGCTCAGCCTCCTGCCGGACCGGCACGTGTGCGTCGTCCGCGCCGACCAGGTTGTGGCCACCGTGCCGGAGGCCCTCGCCCGACTGACGCCACACCGTCCACTGACCTGGATCAGCGGCCCGTCGGCGACAAGCGACATCGAGCTGATCCGCGTGGAAGGGGTGCACGGCCCCCGCCAGTTGCACGTCATCCTGCTGCCCTGACCAGCGTCTCCTACTCGGTCATCCGCCGACCCGTCCGAGCGCGCCGCCCCGGACGAGTAAGACGCTTGACTCAAGACGGGGCTTGGGTTGCGGCGACCGGCGCTGGCCATCCGCTGTGGCTGCTCGGCGAGCCGATGTGCTGTTGAGCGGTATACCGCAGAGGTATGAATATGACTCTGAGGTATATCGCTGACGACCGCATCCGCCCCCAAGAAGGTGACGGACGGTCACGGCCGCCGGCTGCGCCCACCGCCCAGCCAGGGCTAGGAATCACTCGTGTAGGGCCCATGCCGAGAGCACAGGCGGTCGCGCTGCGGCGTGACGGCGGGCCGGCCGGAGTCCGCGAGGTCGATGCGCCAGTCGTTGCTGCGCATCAGCGAGCCGCTATCCGGCGGATATTCGAAATTGCAGGGGCCGAGGAGGGCGAAGCCGAGGCGGTGGCAGAGCGCGTTGGAAGGGGCGTTGTCGACTGCGGGGAACGCGTGCAGGCTGTGGGGCTCGTCGGGCTGGCGGGCGACCTCGCGGACGATAGTGATCAGGGTGGCGCCGGCTGCGGAGGCAATGCCTCGGCCCTGGTAGGGCGGTAGGACGTTCCAGCCGGTCTCGAAAATCTGCTCACCCTGCCAGGTGCGTCGGTGATAGGCGATGCTGCCGACCATCTCGTCGCCGAGCAGTACGGCGAACATGCAGCCGCGACCAGTTGCCGGCATGGCAAGGTACCGGCGGTGCCGGGCAAGCAGTTGTTCCTCCGGCTCAGGGCCGCCGACGTGACGACGCATCTGCGGAGTGTTGATCCGGCGCAGAAGGTCGAGCGCGGATTCCGACCAAGGCTCAAGACGAAGGTCCATGCGGCGCAGCCTGGCAGGCATCGGGATCACCAAGCACCTCATTTCGACCGGGTGCGGATGTCGTTCGCCTGTACAACTCGGGCCTGCGCCGCATTCGGCGGCAACGCGGCCTTGGAGCCGGGTGGTGCCCGTGGGACGTGGGGTTGGGGACGCGGCTGCCGGCTGGACCGTCGAGTGAGACCTAGTCGGACTGCCCAGCCTCGGCCACGTAGACACCCTTGCCGGGCTGTCCCTCGACCAACCCGCGATCTTTGAGGATTGTCGTGACCCGGTTGATCGTGGAGATGTGCACACCGTGCTGGTCGGCCAGCTCTCGTGTGGACGGTAGCTTCTCGCCCGGCGCAAGCTCTCCGGACTTGATCTTCTCGGCTATCTCGTTGGCGATGCGCCGGTAGTCCACTCTCTCGGTCGGCATGACTCGATCTCCGTAGGTCCCTGGTTTCGGCAAACTCCTGGGTTCCTGGCGGCAGGCCCACCTGAGGGAGCACAACGGGCTCGCTCAGGTGGGACCCAATCATCGTGGGGAAGGTGCCGATCATGTCGATAGACGAACCGGTGTCGAAGGCAACCGAACTGTTCATGGCGAAGCGGGTGCTCGACGCACACTGGACTCGGGCACTCGACCGGCCATGGCGAGTAGGTGGGTGCCTGGAGTGTCAAGGTCGCAATGATTGTCCACAGCTTGACTGGGCAATCGCGCTGACCGCAGACGTGGCAGCCCGGATGATTCCGAAACTGGCGTCATGACACTCGCGCGGCACAGCGACTGGTCGTCACGGCTCATGATCATGTGATGAAAAGTAGGCCAGGAACGCCTCTAGCACCTACTTTCCATCACATGATCAAGCTTTGCCCGGTCGCTCCACCGCGACGTAGCTGCTGGAGCACGGGGGTGTCGGTGATCTTGTCGTCGGCGGCGTGGTCGCTCGGCGCTGATCACCTCGGCGGCCCTGGTCATCGATCGACCAGCCTGGCCGCAGCGCGGGTGACGCCGCTGGGCCGTCGTCGCCGTCCTATTCCGGCTCCCAGGCGATCAGTTGGTCGAAGACGCGCCGGTCGCCGTCGACTTCCAGCGAGTCCATCGCGATGCGGCCGTAGCAGAACATGACAAGCTCATTGGCCGTACCCCGGGCGGAGACATAGGCCGTCTCCGGGCGCTCGCCGGCGACCGGCGTGGGGAGGCGGGCGGCCCGGGCGCCGTCGGCGGAGAACCAGAGCCGCCAGGTTCGGCCCTCGGTGGCGTGGTAGTCGACGACAGCGGGCTCGTGCGGCCACGCGATCGTCGTCGCGACGCAGGTGGTCACGAACTCGTCGACACCGTCGAGGGCCACCTCGTCCGGCAGCGGCTGCGGGGCGCCCACGGCGACCTGGGCGTCGTAGGTGTGCACGGCGACCTGCTGGAGCTGGTGCCGGGCGACGGCACCGGCGGTCTGCGGCGACTGCGAGTCACCCCACCACGTCCAGCAACCACGATCCGGGCCGGCCTCCCGCAGCGCGTCCAGCAGCTCCCCCGTCGCCGCGGCGAACCAGGCCAGCAGGGCCTCGCGCTCCCGGGGCGCCTCAGGGGCGGTCATCTCCGGCGGAGCGTCGGCGGGCCCCGCGGCCACGATGGCGGCCCACCTGCGGCGACCCTCGCCCAGGTGCTGCACCAGGTCGAACAACGTCCACTCGGGACAGGTCGGCACCCGCACGTCGAGGCTGGGTGCCGCGGCGACCGCCGCCCGGAAAGCGGTCGATCGTTCGTCCATCAACCGCAACAGGTCGGCGAACTCCAGAGTCTCTTCCACCGCGGCTTTGTACCACCTCCCCTTCGACAACCGGCAGCGAATTTCCCACCCCCGGTGGCGGGGCCACCGAGCACGCGCGCCGCGCTGACACGGGCCGTGCGGGGAGGGTGGACCCCGCACGACCCGTGCCGGTTCAGCGGTGCGGCCTGGGCGCGACGCGCGGCAGGACGTACGGCGGGCCAGCGAAGATCAGGTCGGACTTCAACTCCTGGTACGCCCGCTTGGGCTGGTAGTTCTCGTCGTAGATGGTGGCCAGGCCCTCGGGCGGGTCGTTGAACCACTCCGGCACCCAGGAGTACTTGTCGCTGAAACCCCACACGGTGTACGACAGGCAGGTGCGCACGGCGAGGCACGCCTTCATCAGCACGCTGAAGTTGGCTGCCGACGCCTGCAACCGGGGGTTTATCTCGGCGGAGTTGCCGGCCCGGACCGCCTCGGTCATCTCACTGCGCACGTCGACCTCGGTGAACGCGGTGGCCAGACCGAGCCCGGCGAACCGCTTCAGGGCGTCGGTCACCTGGAGGGTGTCGAAGTTGCCGTACTGGGTTCCCAGGTGGCCCTGCGAGCCGACGCCGTCGATCGGGACGCCCTGCGCGCGGAGCCTCTTGGCCATGTCGTAGACGAACTGCGTCTTGTCGTCGGCAGGGTTGCCGGAGCCGAACGCCTCGATGTTGTAGTCGTTGTAGAACAGCAGCGCCCTGGGATCGGCGGCGCGGGCCCAGCGGAACGCGTCGGCGATGTAGTCGGGGCCGAGGTTCTGCGCCCAGAAGCCCTTGTAGTGCAACGTCGACGGGGTGTCCCAGGGGTCGCTGACCGCCTCGTTGACCACGTCCCACTGCCAGATCCTGCCCTGGTAGCGCTTCACGACTGTGGTGATGTGCTTGCGCAGCAGCTCGCGCAGCTCCTGCTTGCTGATGCTGCCGTCGGCGACGCCGTTGGTCAGCCAGGCGGGCAGTTGGCTGTGCCAGACCAGCACGTGGCCGCGGACGGCCTGGCGGTTGCGTTTGGCGAACTCGACGAGCTGGTCGGCGGCCGTCCAGTCGTAGGTGCCCCGGGTGGGCTCCAGGCTCTCCCACTTCATCGCGTTCTCGGCAGTGACCGAGGAGAACTCGGAGGCGGCCAGCCGGCGGTACTGCGGGTCGCCGGTGTCGTTGAGGGCTGTCGCGTTCACAGCGGTGCCGATCTTCAGCCCGTGGCGCTGGCCGAGAGCGGCGAGGGTCTGCGCGGTCGGGTCGTACGGCCGGCTCGCGGTGGCCGGCATCGCGTTCAACGCCGCAGCGGTCGCGACGGCGACGACGCCGGCGCTGATCCACCGTCGTGGCTTCATCTGCCTACCTTTCGGAATTAATCGACAAGTGTCGATCTTCAAAGGGAGGGTGCGGGGCGGGACGAGGACCGGAACTCGTTCGAAACATTATGGCCGTCGATGGGCCCCGTCAACTCTGAAAACTTCCGGAAAAGAGTCGGGTGAGCTGCCCGGCTGTGGACAGTCGTCGGATGAAAGTTTCGACGGTACGTCCGCTCACGACAGTGGGGACGGCACCGACCGCGATGAGTCGGTGCCGTCCCCACTGTGCTGGTTCGACGAGGGAGCGCCCTACCGCAGACGCGCCTCGATGGCCTCGATGACGCGCGGACGCAGCTCGGCGGCGCGGATGACGGCGTCCACCGAGCCGACCTCGACGGCACGTTGGATGTTGTGCACCCGGTCGAACTCCGTGGCCACCTCACCGAGCTTCTCCGCCCGCACCGATGAGCGCAGCTCGTCGAGCTCGGCGGCCAGCGCGGCGCGCTCGGTGCCGGCCGCGGCGGCGACACGGGCCTCCAGGGCCCGCACCCGCTCGTCGGCGGCCGTACGGGCGTTGACGTCCGCGGAGAACACCACCGCCGCGGCGGGAGCGCCGCCGAGCACCGAGGCGAACGACCCCTCAAGCGCGAGCACCGTCATGCTCGGGTTCAGCGCCTTCGAGAACACCACGAACGCGCCGCCGTGGTAGCGCGAGATCACGCAGAACACGATCGGACCCTGGAAGTTCACGATCGCCCGGCCGATCTCCGCGCCGTACTCCAGTTGCAGCTTGCGCATCGACTCGGGCGAGCCGTCGAAGCCGGACAGGTTCGCCAGCACGACCAGGGGTCGGTTGCCGCTTGCCGCGTTGATGGCCCGCGCGGCCTTCTTCGACGAGCGGGGGAACAGCGTGCCCGCCGTGTAGGTGTCCGGGCCGTCGGTGGGCGGGAATCCGCGCCGCGGCACCGACCGGGACTCGATGCCGAGCAGGCACACCGGGATGCCGCCGAGGTGGGCGTCCTGCACGACCGCGGTGTCGGCGTCGGCCATGCCCGCCCACCGCTCCAGCACCGGGTGGTCCTGGTCGGCGAGGGCCCGCAGCACCGTCCGGATGTCGAACGGCTTCTTGCGGTCCGGGTTGGCCTCGGCGGAGAAGATCTCACCGACCGTGCGGAAGGGGCTGCCCGCCACGTCGTGCGGGAAGCTCGAGACGTCGCGGTCCACCGGGTCGGTGGTGGTCGCCCGCCGCGGCGCGTCCTCGCCGGGCGCGACGTACGTGTGCTCGTAGTGGGCCATCAGCACGTCCCGCGCGGCGGTCAGGTTCGGCGCCCAGTACTGCGCCTGCCCGTTGGGCCCCATCACCCGGTCGTAGCCGCCGATGCCGAAGTTGTCCTCGGCGGACACCCCGCCGGAGAAGTCGAGCGACTGCTTGCCGGTGAGCACCATCGCCGAGTCCGGCGTCATCACCAGGACGCCCTTGGTGTGCATGAGCATCGTGGCCTCGGCGTTCCAGTACGGCTGCGCGCCGACGTTGATGCCCGCCACGACGATGTTGATCTCGCCGCCGGCCTGGGTGAACTCGACGATCCGCTTGAGCGCGGCGGCCACCCAGTCCATGTTCTCCGTGCCCGAGGTCATCGAGATCCGGGCTCCGGCGGACAGCGCCCACCACTCCAGCGGCACCGCCATCCGCTCCGCCAGGTCCAGCGCGGCGATCACCCGCCGGCACTCCGGCTCGGACAGGGCCCCCAACGACTTCGTCGGGTCACCGAGCAGCACGACCCGGGTGACACCCTCCGGGTGCAGCGTGGCAGGCGTGGTGACGACACCGGCGACGATCGCGGCCCGGTTGCGCCCCTTCGGCCGGTCCACGGGCACCAGCGACTGAGCGCAGCCGGAGCCGGTGTTGGGCGGAGACGAGCACAGTCCATCGTGCCCGGCGTGCGCGTCGTCCAGGTCGTGCTCGACGAACTCACCGAGCCGGCTGGTCAACTCGTACGGGTACACCGTGTTGCGGCTGCTGGCCCGCAGCACCTTCAGCCGGTACTCGTCGAGCGGCTCCACCGGCTCGACCGGCGGGGTGCCGACGGCCAGCTCGGCGCCGCCTGCGGCGTCGAACGAGATCCGTACCGCGATCTTGGTCAGCTCGCCGGTGCGACGGTCGCGCTGCCGCGCGACGAACAGGATCTCCTCCAGGCCGGCGCCCACTGTCGTCGGGCGCACGCGCCCGGCGATCATCTCCATCTCCTCGCGGGTCAGCTCGCTCGGCGGCCAGACGTAGACCACGATCCGGTTGGTGGTGAAGCGCGTCTTCGACGGCCGCCGCGACTGCGCCCGGCGGATCGAGTCGAGGCACGCCGCGACCGCGTCCTCGGCGGTCGGCAGCGCCACCAGCCGGCCGTCCTGCTCGCGCAGCTCGGTCAGGTCGCGCACCTGGGCGAACGCCACGAGACGCTCGTCGGCCGGGTTCTCCCGCGCCACGCACTGGAAGAGGTAGACCTCCTCGTCGGACGACGGCAGCCGGGTCAGGTCGAACTTGTGCAGCCGCTCCAACTGCATCCGCTGCGCGATGTACGGGTGCAGACCGCGGATCAGCCGGTCCTCCACCATCGCGCCGTCGGACGGGCGGAAGGTGAAGTGGTGGTGCATGACCGCACCGCCACGACCCGCGACGGTGGCGGTGAGCCGACGGACCTGCGCCGGCAACGGATGCGCGGCGAGCACCTGGAGCAGCGCGGCGGCCATGGCGTCGAAGTCCTCCGGCTGGTTCTCCCAGCCGAGGTAGATGTCGGCGTCGACGGAGTCCTCGTCGCCGGCCAGCTCGGCGAGCCCACGCAGCGCGCCACCCAGCGCGTCGAAGCTCACCGCCGCGGAGACCACACTGGAGTCCGCGCGTTCGGCGACCACGAAGGCGCAGTCGGCGACCTCGCGGGTCCGTACCCGGGTGAGGGCCTTGTTGCCGTAGTAGCGGCGGGTGAGCACCTCCAGCATGACCGTGTTGTCCAGGTGGTCACGGACGAGGCGCTGGCCGAGCAGACGCACCAGCGGCTCGGTGCTGCGGACCATCTCGGCGATGCGCTCGGCGCGGTCGGGGGCGTCCGGGTGCGCGTCCAGGTGCCGCAGGTGCGCCCGGATCTGGGCGTAGACGCGGGCACGGTTGCGGCGTAGCAGCGGCTGCGCGAACCACGCGAACACGACACCCCGCGCCAGGTCGGCGATGGCGGGGAAGCGGACCTGCGTCGCGGCGATCAACCGCTCGAGCGCCAGACCGGCGGGCTCGCGCAGCGACTCGTCCGGCGGGGTCTCCCGCAGCCATTCGCGCAGCAGGGCCGCCACGACCGTGGCGTCGGCGGACGCACGCTGCTGGGCCAGGAAGATCCGGAACACGGCGGCTTCCAGGCCGGGGGAGCGCTCCAGGTCGGTGATGCCGTAGTGGCCGAGCGCCTTGGCGAGCCTGGCCTGGAAGGCGTCGGGCAGGCCGGCCCGCTCCACGTCGAGGCTCTGCAGGTAGGTGTGGAAGTACTCCCGGGCGCTGCGGACGTGGGCGCCACCGTCCTCGCCGGTCGGCCGGTTGCGGCTCAGCTCGGCCAGGTCGGCGAACACGTCGACGAGGTCCACCTCGGCGGCCAGTTGCCGGTGCCCGTCCTCGGCGGCCAACCGCCGCACGACGAGGTAGTCGTCGAGCACCCGGCGGTCGTCGTGCGGGTCGACGTCGAAACCGAGCAGCAGGCCGCGCAGGTCCTCCTGGCCGCGCCTGCTGCGCTCGTACGCCCCCGCGTTGTCGTCGGCGGCGGGCAGGTCCAGCTCGACGGTGTCGGCGCTCGGGGCGGCGGCGGCCTCGGTGGCCTCGTCGGCGAGCGGCTCCAGCCGCAGCAGCGGTGCGCCGGCCTCCACCTGGCTGCCCACCGCGACGGCGCACTCCTTGAGCCGGGCCCGGAACGGCGCGCGCAGCACCGTCTCCATCTTCATGGCCTCCAGCACCAGCACCGGCGCGCCCGCCTCGACCTCGGCGCCCACCTCCAGCGGCGTGGCGACGACGAGCGCGGGCATGGGGGAGCGCAGGACGCCGCCCTCGTCGCGGCTGACCCGGTGCGTCACACCGTCGACCTCGACGAGGTGGGTCGGCCCGTGCGTGCCGGTGAGCAGGCGGTACCGGATGCCGTTGACGACGATCTGGCCGGTGTGCCTGTCGAAGCGGTCCAGCTCGACGTCGGCCGTGTGCACCGTGCCACCCGCCTCGATGCCGACGCGGAACCGGTGTGCCCCGATCCGCGCCACCCGCATCCGGTAGGTGGCGCCGCGCAGCTTGAGGTCCAGCGGCCGCCCGCTGGCGTGCTGCACCTGCGGGCGGCCACCGGCGGCCGTCGACAGCAGCCGCTGCCGCTCGGCGCGCTCCTCCTCCTCGTACGACTCGATGGCGGCGGCGGCCAGGGCGACCGCTGAGTGCCGGTGCGTCACGAGTCGGCCCTCGCCCCGGACCCGGTCGATCCAACCGGTGTCGGCGCTGGCGTCGATGATCTCGGGCTGGTCGAGCAGGTCGAGCACGAAGCTCTTGTTCGTCGCGCCGCCCTCGATGATCACCGTGGTGTTGGCCATCGCCCGCCGCAGCTTGCCGAGCGCCTCGTCGCGGTCGCGCCCGTACGCGATGATCTTCGCAATCATCGAGTCGAAGTCGGCCGGAATCGTGTCGCCCTCGCTGACGCCGGTGTCCACCCGGATGCCGGGGCCGGCGGGCAGGTCCAGCCGCGCGATGCGGCCGGGCGACGGTGCGAAGTCGCGGTCCGGGTCCTCGGCGTTGAGCCGAGCCTCGATGGCGTGGCCGCGCTCGGCCGGCGGCTCACCGACGAGCCGGCCGCCGGACGCGACGTGCAGCTGTGCCTTGACCAGGTCGAATCCGGTGGTCAGCTCGGTGATCGGGTGCTCGACCTGCAGGCGGGTGTTGACCTCCAGGAACGCGAACAGCCGATCGCCGGGGTGGTAGAGGAACTCGACTGTCGCGGCTCCCCGGTAGCCGACCGCCACGGCGAGCCGCTCCGCCGAGGTCTTCAACTCGGCCGCCTGGGACGCGTCGAGCACCGGTGAGGCCGACTCCTCGATGACCTTCTGGTTGCGCCGCTGCACCGAGCAGTCGCGTACGCCGAGCGCCCACGCGGTGCCCTGGCCGTCGGCGATCACCTGGACCTCGACGTGCCGGGCGCCGGTGACCAGGCGCTCCAGGAACACGATCCCGCTGCCGAACGCCCGCGCCGCCTCCTGGCTGGTGCGCTCGTACGCGTCGGCGAGCTCGGTCTCGTTAGTGATCACGCGGATACCGCGTCCGCCGCCGCCTGCCGTCGCTTTCAGCATGAGCGGATAGCCGATCTCGGCCGCCGCCGTGCGAGCGGCGTCCAGCGTCTCGACGGCGCCGCGGCTCCACGGCGCGACAGGCACGCCGACCTCCTCGGCGATCAGCTTCGCGCCGATCTTGTCGCCGAGCTGGCGCATGGCCTCGGGACTCGGCCCGACGAACGTGACGCCGATCTTCTCGCACAGCTCCGCGAACGCCGGATCCTCGGCGACGAAGCCCCAGCCGACCCACGCGGCGTCGGCCCCGGTCTCGATCAGGGCGCGCTCCAGCGTCGCCAGGTTCAGGTACGGGCGGGCGGACGCCGGCCCGAGGTCGTACGCGATGTCCGCCTCGCGCACGAAGGTGGCCGTACGGTCGACGTCGGTGTGGAGGGCGACCGTCTCGATCCGGCTGCCCGTCTCCGCGGCCAGCTCCCGGACCGCGTGGATGAGCCGCATGGCGGCTTCACCACGGTTGACGATGGCGACACGGTTGAACACCCGACTGACCCCTTTGGTAGACCATATGTGCGTGCCGGGAGTCGACGGCTCCCGGCAGTGGTCACTTTTCCGGCTCTCGGCGGACAGCGCCATGGTGCAACCGCCGAACCGACAGTCGCTCTGTTGTAGGAACCCCACAAAACTTTTTGGCTGTCAGGGCGCGAGTGCCGGATCTCCGCCCGATCCTCGGCCTGGATGCCCAGATGTCCGCTTCGAGGTCTTTGCGGACATTGGCGACGATTGGGGGCCGGCTGGCCCGCCACGAAGAGGCCACCTCCGATACGGCAGGCGTCTGTCATACATTCATATGTATCGCACGGATCATCCCTACGCTCTGTCTGCCCAGCTCAACGGGTACCGACGTCGAGAGGATGGAGCGGTGTTGACCAGAAGAAGCAGATCCGCGTTCGTGGCGGCGGTCGCGGCGACTGTTGTCGCGGTGGCGGCAGGCGCGCTCGCCGGCGGCACGGCGAGCGCCGCCGAGCCCTCGCCGTTCACAGTCGTCGACGGCGCGATCCGCACGGCGACCGGCACCCCCACGCCCACCTCCGGCACGCACGCCTCGCTCTGGGGCAACTCCAGCTACGCGCAGACAAGCGTCACAGGCTCCGGGCGGGTGCTGATCGGCGCGATTGGTGACAACTGCCAGGGGTGGCCGACCGTACGGGTGACAGTCGACGGCGTCAGCGTCGGCCAGACCACCATCGTCAGCGCGACCGCCTACGGCACCTATCCCGTCGGCGCGGCGGTCGGGGCGGGTCAGCACACCGTGCGGATCCAGTTCGTGAACGACTTCCGGGCCGAGTCCTGCGACCGCAATGTCCACGTCGCGTACGCGCGGATGGAGACCCCGGGCGCCACGGACACGACCTTCAGCTTCGCCGTCCTGCCGGACACCCAGCAGGAGGTGCTGAACAGTGCGGACACCCGGTTCCGCAACCGTACGGACTGGCTGGTGCGCAACCGGTCCGCACTGGACCTGCGCTTCGTGGCCTCCTCCGGTGACATGGTCAACTGGGACACCCCCGACCACTCCCAGTACGTCATCGCCCGCGACGCGATGCGCCCGATCGAGGCCGCCGGCATCCCGTACGCGCTGGCGATCGGCAACCACGACACCCAGGCGACTGGCGTCGGCGGCTCGGCCCGCGACCCGGCACACACCCGGGAGCTCGTCCGGGACACCACGGTGTTCAACCAGTTCTTCACCGTCGGCCAGTACGGCGCGGTGCAGGGGCAGTTCGAGAGCGGGAAGGTCGACAACTCGTACTCCACCTTCTCGGCCGGCGGCGCGCAGTGGATGGTGCTGACCCTCGAACTCTGGCCCCGGGTCGAGGCCGTCGCCTGGGCCCGCGCCGTCGTCGCCGCCCACCCCCGGCACAACGTCATCGTCGTCACCCACGACTACATCGACGGCAGCGGTGCCATCGAGCAGAGCGCGTCGTACGGCGCGACCAGCCCTCAGTATCTCTTCGACAACCTGGTCAAGCAGTACGCCAACATCCGTTTCGTCTTCTCCGGGCACGTCGGCGTCGCCGGCAACCGGGTCGACACCGGTGTCAACGGCAACAAGATCTACTCGTTCCTCCAGACGTTCCACTCCAACACGACGAACCCGGTGCGGCTGGTCGAGATCGACACGGCGGCCAACTCGGTGCGTACCTGGATCCACGCGCCGTACACGAACCAGTCGTTCCCCGAGTACGACAGGTCGTTCACCGGCATCGGCGTCCTGCGCTGACCAGGACACCGTCCACGGAGGGCGTGCGACAGCTGTCGCACGCCCTCCGGTCGCCCGTAATTGATCAAGACCGTGTGGGCGGTTCACGTCGACAGTCCCTCGCGTTCACCGTCGGGTGATCGGCTGGCCAGGAAGATCGCCGCGGTTCGGGCCAGTTCGCCCGTCCGGCGTGGAACCTGCGGGCATCGGCCCGCAACCGCACCGAAGGAAAGGAACGGCGATGAGGCCATCGCACCTCGTACGCCCGGGTCTGGCACTGCTGCTCGCCGCAGGGCTGAGCACGCTCGCGACGCCGGCCGAAGCCGCCCGGATCGCGACGACGACGTCGGCGTCAGTGGCCCCGGTCACGGTCACGTCGAGCGAGCAGCTCGCCCCGGGCGTCACGTACGGCTCGTTCCAGGTGGACACCCCGCGCGGCGCCGCCGTCGGCTACCTGCTCACCGCCGACCTGCGCAAGAACAAGGTCTCGCTGGACCTCCTGCACCCGGACACCGTGGCGCAGCGCCAGGTCGTCTCGGCGATGACCAACGCCCAGGGCGCCATCGCCGGCGTGAACGGGGACTTCTTCAACATCAGCGAGACGCACGCCGGCGTTGCACCGACCGGATCGTCCTCCGGCCCGGAGATCGCCGACGGCGAGCAGCTCAAGTTCGCCGTGCCGACCGCCCAACGCTTCGGCCCCGGCCTCGCCCCGGGCACCTCGACCCGCGACGTGTTCGGCGTCGGCGTGAACGGCGAGGCGCGTGTCGACACCCTGAGCCTCACCGGCGAGGTCCGCAGCGGGACGCACGCGATCGCCCTGGGCGGCCTCAACCAGTACGCGCTCCCGGTCGGCGGCGTCGGCCTCTTCACCTCCGCCTGGGGCACGGCCTCCCGGGTTCGCTCGACCTGCGGCAGCGACACCAGCCGCAACGACCCGTGCAGCACCCACACGTACGAGGTGACCATCCGCCGCGGAGTGGTGACCGCTGTGGGCCAGACGCCCGGCGCGGGTGCGATCCCCGCCGACACCGAGGTGCTCGTCGGCCGCGAGGGCGGCGCGGACGCGCTCGACGACCTGGCCGTCGGCGACCGGGTGAGCGTGCACGAGAAGCTCGCCTCCGCCGGGGCGCCCAAGCTGACGTTCGCGGTCGGCGGTGCGCCGATCCTGCGCGACGGCGTACCCCTCGCGGGCCTCGACACCAGGACCGCCGCCGTGCGCAGCGCGGCCGGCGTCAGCCCGGACGGCAGGACCGTGTACCTCGTCGCGCTCGCCGGCCGCGCCCCGGCCAGCGCCGGCCTCACGATCGCCGAGCTGGCCGACGTGCTGCGCTCTCTCGGCGCGGACGCGGCGGTCAACCTGGACGGCGGCGGCTCGACCACGATCGCCGTCCGCGAGCCGGGCCAGGCGGCGGCCACCGCCCGCAACAGCCCCTCCGACGGTACGGAGCGCGCGGTCGCCAACGGCATCGGCATCTTCGTCGGCCGTCACTGACCGAGCTGTCCGGGTCGGCGCCGCGGTTGCGCCGCAGTTGTTTCCTAGGACGCTCTAGGGGGTGTGCGGCCCGCCACGCACGGCGGGCCGCACCCGTGGCCTAGCTGGCCCGGCGGCCGCGCGTCGACACGAAGTGGTACGACATGACGGCGAACGAGGGCTCACGCAGCAGTCGACGGAAGGCGGTGAGCTGCTGGGGAGACAGCCCCGCCGCCAGCAGGTCCGGCTCCAGCTGACGGGAGTTCGTCTCGTAGAGCGACGCACCGGTCGACCCGCCGGCCCAGCTCTGCGAGTGGGTGCTGGTGTCCACCTCGATCAGGCCGGCGAGGATCATCTCGGTGTGCACGTCCTGCGCCCACCCCAGGTCGGCGCCGTGCTCCTGCAACACCTCCATCATCGCGTCCATCACCTGCGTGAACAGCTTCGCCGCGTCGTCGCTCGGCGCGTTCAACACCCGCACCGGCGTGGTGCAGTCGAACTCCTCCACGAGCAGCCAGCCGCCGGGGGCCAGCGCGCCGACGAGGGTACGCAGGACCCGTCGGCGCTCGGGCAGGTGCAGCAGCACGAGACGGGCGTGGACCAGATCGAACGCGTCGCCGGGCGGAAGGTCGGTGCGGACGTCGTGCCGCCGTACGGTCAGGTTGCCGTCGGCACGCAGGTGCGTGGGGTCGATGTCGGTGGCCAGCACGCCGCCGTCCGGGCCGACCGCGCGGGCGATCCGTCGGGCCATCGAGCCGCCACCGGCCCCGACCTCCCAGCAGGTCGAGCCGAGGCGCAGCACCGGGCGGGCCAGGCGACGCATCGTGATCGGGTCCAGGAAGGACTCCAGCGCCCGCATCTGCGGGACCGCGTCCGGTGCGCCGTTGTCGAAGGTGTACGCGCCATCGCTTGTGGGAGTCGCCATCGTCTTCTGCCTCTCCGAGAGGAAACGGGTGACCTACGGGGTGTCGGCCCAGAGCCGAGGGGTCGATCGGTTGGCCGGGGAGGGCGGCGTGGCAGCGATGCCCACGATCGCCTCCAGCGGACCCGGGTCGCTGCGCGCCTCGACGGTCGGCCGGTCGTAGACGACCCGGCCGTACTCCAGCACCGCCACCCGGTCGGCGACCTCGATCGCGTGGCGGAGCTGCTGCTCGACCAGCAGCACCGTCAACCCGCCGGCGGCCAGCTGACCGATGAGGTCGCGGACCCGCGCGGCCAGATCGGGGGAGAGCCCTTCACAGGGCTCGTCGAGCAGCAGCACCCGTGGTTGACCGAGCAGCGCGCGGGCGATGGCCAACATCTGCTGCTCGCCGCCGGAGAGTTCGCAGCCGCGGTGGCGCAGCCGTGCCGAGAGCCGGGGCAGCAGTTCGAGGATCCGGGGCACCGTCCAGCCCTCACCGCCGGGTGTCGCGGCCCGCCACGGCGACGCCGCCAGAACGAGGTGCTCGGCCACCGTCAACCGGGAGAAGACCCGCCGGCCCTGCGGGACGAGGCCGACGCCGGACTGGGCGACCCGGTGGGGTTGCCGTCCGGCCACGTGGACGCCGCCGATCTCGATGCGTCCGCTGGAGGCGCGTACCAGCCCGGCGATGGTGTGCACGAGCGTGCTCTTGCCCGCCCCGTTGCGGCCCACCACGGCCTGGATGCTGCCCGGGTGCACCCGCAGGTCCACCTCGTGCAGCACGATTCCCCCGGCGTAGCCGGCGCAGAGCCGCTCCACGTACAGCATCAGGACACCCCGTCGGCGTAGGCCCGCCGCACCAGCGGCGAGGTACGGATCTCGTCAGGTGTGCCGGCGGCCACCGTCCGGCCGTCGCGCAGCACGGTGACGGTGTCGCAGAGGGCGTACACCAGGTCCAGGTGGTGCTCGACAAGCAGCACGGCTACCCGTCGGGGCAGCGCCGCCAGCAGCTCGGTCAGCCGGGCGACCTCGGTGGCCGACAGGCCGGCCGCCGGTTCGTCGAGCAGGAGCAGGCGCGGACGGCCGGCGAGGGCGATCGCGATCTCCAACTGCCGACGCTGCCCGTGGGCGAGGTGACCGGCGGGCACCGCCGCGAGATCGGACAGGCCCAGTTGGTCGAGCAGCCCGGCGGCGGCCTGGCGGGCCGCGCCCCGGGTCCCACCGGGCCGCCACCTGCGGCGTCGCATCGTTCGGGGCAGGGCGGCGACCTCGACGTTCTCGATCGCGGTGAGGGTCGCGAAGACCGCCGGTCGCTGGTGGGTCCGGTTGATGCCGCGCCGCGCCCGCGCCGCCGGGCCGAGCCGGCTGACGTCGCGTCCGGCGAAGCGCACCGTGCCGCGCTGCGGCCGTGTCGTCGCGCCGAGCACGTTGAGCAGTGTCGTCTTGCCGGCCCCGTTGGGCCCGATCAGGGCGTGCCGCTGACCGTCGTGCACGCACAGGTCGACGTCGGTGAGCGCGGCGAGCGAGCCGTACCGCACGCTGATCCTCTCGGCGCTCAGCAGGCAGTTCATACGCGTAGCTCCGACGTCGCCTCGCGGTCGCGGGTCGCAGCGGCGTCCGGTGGGCGCGGCGCGAAGACCGGACGCGGGCGGCGGGCCCGGGTGACGCCGGTGGGCAGCAGGTAGACAGTCGCCACGAACAGCGCGCCCAGCACCAGCGGCGCGTGACCGGGCAGCACCCCGAACAACCAGTCGCGGACGGCGATGACGAGCGCCGCCCCGACCAGCGCGCCGCCGACCGACGCGGTGCCGCCGATGACGACGCCGAGCAGGAGCAGGGCGGAGGTGTCGAAGCCGAAGTCGGCGGGGGAGATGTACTGCTGGGCGACGACGAGCAGGGAGCCGGCCGCGCCGGCGATCGCCCCGGCGGCGACGTGCGCGCCGGACAGGTACAGCGGCACGCGGTGCCCGCTGGCCCGCAGCCGCATCTCGTCGTCCCGGCCGGCGCGTAGCAGCAGCCCGACCCGGGTCCGCAGCAGCAGCAGGACCGCGCCGACGAGTGTCGCCACGACGACAAGCGTGTAGAGGTAGCGGGCCTGGTCGGTGGCCAGGACCGGCAGTCCCCAGAAGGGACGGACCCCGGCGATGCCGGCCAGGCCGTCCGTCCCGCCGGTCACCGACCGCCAGCGCCCGAGGACTGTCACGGCGAGTTCGCCGACGGCCAGGGTGATCATCAGGACGATGACGCCCCGGGCCGGAACGACCAACGGCAGGGTCACGGCGGCGAGCGTCGCCCCGGCGAGCGCCGCCACGGCGACCTGCACGACGCCGACGTCGGAGACCTGGCTGCCGAGCACCGCGCTGGCGTACGCGCCGGCGGCGTACGGCGCGGTCTGGCCCAGGGTGGGCATGCCGGCGACACCGGTGAGCAGTGCCACGCTCACTCCGACCAGGCCCAGCGCCAGCGTCCGGGCGAGAATCGCCGAGGTGTAGTCGTCCACCACCCACGGCGCCACGACCAGGCCGGCCAGGACGAGCGTCGCGACGGCGGCGCGTACCCGACGGAGCACCTCGTCCCTCACGTCGCCGCCCACCGCAGGGCCAGGCCGCGTGCCCGCACGGCGAGCACGGCGGCCATGGCGGCGAACAGCAGGAACGGGGCGGCGGACGGCAGCAGCGCTACGCCCAGGGTCTGGATCTCCCCGATCGCCAGCGCCGCGAGCAGGGTGCCCACCATGGACCCGAGGCCGCCGAGGACGACGACCACAAGCGACAGCAGTAGCACCGTGTCGGCGGTGTCCGCGCCGGGGCCGATGATGGGCGCGCCCAGGACGCCGGCCGCGCCGGCCAGCGCGCCACCGGCGGCGAGCACACCCACCCTGATCCGCGCCGGGCTCACGCCCAGGCAGGAGACCATCTCCGGGTCGTCGACGGCGGCGCGGACCAGCATCCCGGCCCGGGTCCGCCGCACCGTCAGGTAGAGCCCGGCGGCGAGCGCCGCCGCCACCACGATGAACACCAGCCGGTACGCGGCGTAGCGGTGCCCGGCGACCTGTACCGACCCGTCGAGGGCGGCGGGCACCAGGACCTGCGGATCGTCGGGGCCGAAGCCGGCGACGAGCAGGCTGCCGCCGGCCAGCGCCACCCCGAAGGTCAGCAGCGCCTGGGTGAGATGGTTGCCGGCGGCGACAGGTGTGAGCAGGCCGGCGAGCAGCGCACCCGCCGCGGCGGCGGCCAGCACGCCGACCCCCAGCGCCAGGGCCAGACTCGCCCAGCCGCCGTCGAACACCGCCGCCGCGGTGTAGCCGCCGATCGCGTAGAACATGCCGTGCGCCAGGTTGAGGATGTTGGCGACGCCGAAACAGAAGACCAGGCCCGCCGCCGCCACGAAGACGAGCAGCCCGTAGGCGACACCGTCCAGCGCCGGGATGACGTACGGGTCGATCCGGTTCGGGCCGGCCGCCACCGCGATCACCGGCCGATGGTCGCGAGGTCACCCACGACGGTGTTGGACAGCGCCCGGCCGTCCTGGCGGACCTGACGCAGGTACCACTTCTGCACCGGCGAGTGGGTGACTCCTGAGAACTGCCACGCGCCGCGTGGGCTGGCGATCTGCCCGAGCTTGCCGATCTGGGCGTTGATCGCCTCCGGCGTCGGGTCGTCCCCGGCGGCGCCGATGGCCCGGTCGAGCACCGCCGCCGCGTCGTACGACGCAAGGGCGTACGTGGTGGGCGATCCGTCGTGCTTGGCCTTCCACGCCGCGACGAAGCCACGGTTCTCGGCGTTGTCGAGGTCGGGGGAGTAGTTGAGCACCGAGAAGATGTCCCGGGCCGCCTCGCCCTGCGCGTTGAGCACGCCGCCCTCGGTGAGGAACCCCGCCGCGTACAGGGGGACGTCCTTGATCTCGGACTGCGCGTACTGCTTGACGAAGTCGACGGCGGCGCTGCCGGCGTAGAAGGTGTAGACCGCCTGCGCGCCGGATGCCTTGATCCGGGCGAAGTACGGCGTGAAGTTGGTGGTGGCCGGGAACGGGGTGAAGGTGGTCTTGCCGTCGGGGTTGGCGAGCGTTCCGCCGGCCTTGGCGAACGCCTCGGTGAAGCCGCGCAGCTCGTCCCAGCCGCCCTGGTAGTCGGGGCCGATGGCGTACACCGAGCCCTTGACGTTGTCGCGGACGTGCTGGGCGATCGCGGCGCCCGGCTCGTCGGAGAGGTACGAGGTGTGCCAGACCCGGGAGACGTCCTTGATCTCCGGCCGGCCGTTGGAGCCGACGAGCGGGACCTTGGTCTCCTGCAGCAGGGGGTAGACGCCGGCGACCGACCCGCCGCCGACGATGCCGGTGAGTGCGGCCACCCGGTCCTGCTTGAGTAGCTTGGTCGCCGCCGGCACGGCGGTCGCGGCGCCGTTGCCCTCGTCGGCGACGACGAGGTCCACCTGCCGGCCGCCGAGCTTGCCGTCGTGCGTGTCCAGGTACAGCTCGAAGCCGTCGCGGATTTCCTTGCCGACGGACTGGTACGTCCCGGACAGCGAGGCGAGCAGGCCGATCTTGATGGATCCGCCGCCGGTCGTGCCGGGCTCGTCGGCGGCGCAGGCGGTGCTCGCGCTGAGCACGAGTGCGAGCAGCCCGGCGGTGAGGGCACGGCTGCGCGCGGGGGTGGTGAGGGACATGTCGTCTCCAGGGGAAGGGGAGGGGTCGGGCGGTGGGGGTCAGCGGCTGCGGGCGAGCGCCGCACGGGCCGCGGGGGTCAACGCGTCGCCGATCCGGTTGGCCAGCTCCGTCATCTCGTAGGAGACCTTGCCGACGTCGCACTCGGGTGCGGCGAGCACCAGCAGCGACGCCCCGTCGTTGAAGGCCATGGAGAACATGAAGCCGCCTTCGAGCTGGGTGACGTTGGAGATCACCGCCCCGGCGTCGAAGAACGCCGCAGCGCCCCGCAGCAGGCTGACCAGGCCGCTGCCTGTCGCGGCGAGCTGGTCGGCCCGGTCCGGCGGGAGGTCGCGGGTTGCGGCCACCATCAGGCCGTCGCTGGAGATGGCGATCGCATGGCTGACCTCGGTCGCGCGCTCGGCGAAGCTGTCCAGCAGCCAGCCGAGGTCCTGGTGGTCGGTCACGTGCCCTCCCTGTCGGTCATGAGTTGCCGAGGTTGATCGGGGTCCGCCGGCGGGCCGCCACTCCGCGCGCGTACGCGGCCATCGCGGTGGCGACCTGGGCCGGGTCCCGGTATTCGGAGCGTTGCTGTGGCGGGGGCGTGATGACGCCGCCGGGCACCAGGTGCCGCTGCGGCTGTCGTTTGGGCAGGCCGGCATTGGTGGTCGCGGCCACGTCGGGGGTGTGCGCCGCAGCGGCGGTACGCCAGGCGTCGTCGGCGGGGCTGGACCACTGCCTGTCGTCGGAGGCGTCGACGTCATCGGCGTGGAACCAGTGGTTGACCTGTTCGAAGATGAGCAGCTCCTCGGTCGGCGCGTCATCGGGGTCCGCGCGGGGCGTCGGGCGGAACACGGGCGCCGCCGGCAGGGGCCGCGCCGCGGGGGCGTGCCCGGCGGTCGGCCCCGGCCGGTACGGCGGGGGTGCGGACGTGCGGGCGGCCCGCCGCGACAGCCGGCCGGGCGCGAGCAGGTACTCCTCCGGCGGCAACGACCGGATGATCGCGGCGGGCAGGGTCGCCTCGGCGAGGGTGCCGCGGCGGGGGCCGCGACGCAGTTGGACGCTGGCGCCCAGGCGGGCCGCGAGCTGGCCCACGACGACCAGCCCCATGGCCCGCACGGCGGCGACGTCGATGGCGGGTGGCCGGGCCAGCAGATCGTTGAGCTGCTGCAACCGCTGTGCGGGCAGACCCACGCCCTCGTCGCTGATCTGGATGATGACCCGGTCGCCGAGGCTGCGGCCGCTCACCCAGGTCTCGCTGGCCGGCGGCGAGTACGCGGTCGCGTTGTCCATGAGTTCGGCGAGCAGGTGCACGACCTCGTCGACGGACTTGGCGGCCACGGCGACGTCGCCGTCGACCATGCCGAGCCGGATCCGCGCGTAGTGCTCGATCTGGGACAGGGCCGCCTGGAGCACCTGTTGCAGCGGTACGTCGTGTTGGCGTACCCGGCCGACGCCGACGCCGCCGAGCACGAGCAGGCTGGCGTTGATCCGGCCCATCCGGGTCGCCAGGTTGTCCAGGGTGTAGAGCTGGTGCAGGCGGTCGGGGTCGGTCTCGTCGCGTTCGACCCGGTCGACCTGGGCGAGGACGGCGTCGACCAGCCGCTGTTCGCGCCGGCTGAGGTGGATGAAGATGTCGGCGGTGTTGGCGCGCATGACCGCCTGTTCGGCGGCGGTCCGCACGGCGGCCTGGTGTACGGCGCTGAACGCCTGGCCCAGCTCGCCGATCTCGTCGTCGCTGGAGGGTTCGAGGGCGGCGGTGGATTGTTGGCGGGCCAGTTCGTCGGGGTCGACGCTGGCGCTGTCGGGGCGTTGCAGTCGAGCCACCACGGCGGGGAGTTGTTCGAACGCGACGGCGTTGGCCGCGTCGCGCAGGCGTCGCAGCCGGCGGGTGATCTGCCGGGCGACGGCCCAGGTCACCAGGGCGGTCAGCAGCAGCGCCAGCAGCACGCCGACCGCCTCGGCCACGGCCCTGCGGCGTTGGTCGGCGTGGGCGGCCCGGACGTCGTCGAGCACCGCGACGTCGACGCGTCCCCGCAGGTCGGCGAGGCGGGCGGCGCGCTGCTGTGTGGTGGACACCCAGTCGGCGGTCGCCAGGCGCAGCGGCGTGCCCGGCTGGGCGCGGGACACCTCGTCCTGCATCCGTTGCAGGGCCAGCGCCTCCTTACCGCTGCCGGCCTGCTCCCACCAGATGCTCCACTCGGCCGGGGCGAGGGCCAGGAACGACAGGCTCGACTCGGTGTAGCTGGTGCGGGCCGCGGTGATGTCCTGCTGGGTGGCGGGGGTCAGCTCGCCGGCCGCGGCGGCGCGCAGCACGGCGACCTGCTGCTGGCCGATCGCCTCGGCGGTCTTCGACAGCGCGGCCGAGGCCCGGATGCCGTCGGCGAGCCGGGCGTTGACGACGCCGTGCGAGACGTTCTCCCGGAAGGTGATCAGGTCGGCGATCGCGATGCGGTAGCTGAAGGTCATCGCGGACACCGAGGCGTGCTCGGCCGTACGGACCTGGGTGCGCAGCGGGGACAGGCCGTCCAACGCCGCGTCGACGCGGCGCAGGAGCGCCGCGTTGGCGTCGGCGGGCACCCGGTCGCGCTGTCGGCGGTACCGCGCGACGGCGGCGTCGGTGGCGGCCAGCTCGACTCCGAAGGCGTCCTGCTGCTGCCCGTCGGGGTGGGTGAGCAGGTCGGCGGCGGCGACGCGTTCGCGTTGCAGCCGGTACGCCAGGTCGCCGGCCTCGGCGCCGAGGCGTGCCACCACCTCCAGGTCGCTGGCTCGGGTCGTCTGGCGCGCGCTCTCGGTAAGCGCGAGGCCGGCGAACCCGATCACGGCCACCAGGGGCGCTGCCACGATGAGCCGCATCCGTCCGGCGATCTTCCAGGCGCGACGACCCCTCGGGTAGGGTCGGGCCGCGTGGGACCTCGTGCTCGACGCCAAGATTGACTCCCACGACTCGTCGATGACGGTCTATACGCACCTTGCCGAATGCAAGTCCCATTCCGCCGGAACCCGCGCTCGGAGGCCAGACCTGGCGGTGGTACAAACTGGCCGTACCAGCATCTGTACCCACAGTCAGCGGCCGGTGGCGTCCCAGCGGTCGGTCGCGGACGCCGCGCTCAGCGCTTGTCGTCGAGGTGCTCGGGCGCGCGGCGCGGCCCGGGGTCGTCCGCCTCCGGCTGGCTGTTGAGCACCTGGCCGATCAGCTCACGCAGCTCGTCGATGGCGTCCACCACGGCGCCCGGGTCGCGCGCGTCGCGCCGACCCCGCTGGCGCGGCACCGGCGGATCGAGTCGCGCCTGCTCCGCCGATCGTGGGCCCCGTCGGCCGTCGGCCGCCAATTGCTCGGCCGCGACCTGCGGCCACAGCGACGCCAGCACGCCGCCGGTGTCGAGCACGTCGTCGCAGCGCACCGCGAACTCGTGGCTGCCGAAGCGGCGGCCCGACTCCACCGCCGCGACCGTCTCCCGGCTGAACCGCACCAGGTCCGCCAGTGCCCGCTGGGTCAGTCCCCGTCGGACCCGGCAGCTGCGCAGCGCCCAGCGAAATTGTTGGCTGGCCGCGGAGTGAGCGGCGCTCGGCGGGGGCGTGTGCTCCATGCGCTCACCTTCGTGGCACCCGCGAATCAGCAGCAGGTGCCAGATCGAGACTGGCCGATGGGCTGAACATTCATAGGGGGCAATTCTTAACCCTGGACACGATGGGTGTGAAGACGTACGCCGAAACCAGTCGCCGCGCACAGTGTGCGAGGCCAGGCGTCCGACGTGCCCCGAGGTGGCGGGAGCGCGTCGGGTCGAGCCCAACCGGCCGCCTCGATTGGCCCGCAGGTCAGCGCCATCGGCGTCCTCGTCGTCAGGCGGCCCGCGCCTCGGTGGCGGCGGCCGGAGCTGCCGTCGGGCCGTCGGCGGGCGCGAGAATATCGATTGTCGCGACGAGTGTGTGGTGTGCGCGAAACGAAACATTGGGGTGGAACGAACGGCTGTGCTCGGGTGTCAGACGGAGGCCGGGAATGGCCTCGGCGAGTCGGGTGAGAGCTGCGCCGGCCTCCAGTCGCGCCAATGCGGCCCCGATACAGAAATGCGGCCCGTGGCCGAACGACAGGTGATCGGCGGCATCGAGGCGGTGCGGGTCGAACCGGTCCGGTTGGGCGAACACCGCGGGGTCCCGGTTCGCCGCGCCGATCATCAGCAGGCAGCGCGCCCCCGCCGGAATGGTGGCCCCGCCCACTGTGACGTCGCGGCGCGTCACCCGCAGCCAGCCGTCGATGGCCGGCGCGAACCGAAGGGTCTCGGTCACGAAGTCGGGCACGGATCGCGGGTCGGCGACGAGCGCGCGCCACCGCTGCGGTCGGGACAGGGCCTCGTCGAGCGCGTGGGCGAGCAGGCCGGCGGTCGTCTCGTGCCCGGCGACCAGGAGGTTGAAGGCGAGGCTCGCCACCTCCGGCACGGTCAGCACCGCGTCGTCGTCGTCGCGGTAGGCCAGCGCCCGGCTGATGAAGTCGACGCCGTCGCCTCCACTGTCGAGCCGCTGCCGCACCAGGTCCTGGCAGTAGTGCCAGAACTCCAGCAGACCCCGAGCCAGGCGCACCTGCTCGCCCGGGTCCGGCTGCCCCCAGATCAGGGCGACCTGGCCGTCGGCCCACCGCCGGATCTGGTCGACGTCGGCGTCGGGCACCCCGAGGATGTCCAGGATGACCAGCAGCGGAAGCTCGGTGGTGAAGTGGCTGACGAGATCCACCCGCCGGCCCGCTCGGTCGACGAGCCGGGACACCAACTCGTCGACGCGGCGACTGACGATCGCGCCGTACTCGGCCTCGGCCCGGTCCGGCGTGTTGGCGAAGGTGGCCCGCAGGGCGCGGCGGGTACGCGGATGCGTCGGCGGGTCGGCGGCGGCCGTCGTGGGTGGCGCGTCGATCTGCGTGATGACGCTCATCGCCTCCGGGCAGACCTCGTAGATCGGGGCGAGGGTGAGGGCGTTACCGAACGTCGCGGTGTCGGCGAGGGCGCGCCGGACATCCGCGTGCCGACTGATCAACCACAGCCCCAGATCCTCGGCGTAGGGCACCCGATCGGGATCGTCGAGAATGCGTCGCCAGGCGCTGGCGGGATCGGTGAGATAGACCCCGGAGAACGGATTCAACTGCATCGAGCGCCTCCTGATACGCCGCGTGCAATCAACGGCGCTCGCATTCGGGGCGTCGCCGAAGGCGGGGCCGACAATGGTGCGCAACCGCCGTGCGCCCTTCACGGTGCGCCGGTCCAATGTGCAAGTCAAGATAGGTCGATATCTATTTACCGGTCGCGCCAATTGTCGACCGCAGAACCGTTCCGGCCTTGGCGGGACGCACCTTGCATCCCGGCGCTTGCCAGTTCCGTCGCCAGGTGCAGGCCCGATGCGTGTCCTCCGTCCACGGTGGTTGGTGGGATTACCAGTTCCTGCAAATCCTCATTCCCGACAACGATTCCGCGGGACGACTGTGACGCCGGAGCGGGAGGCGCGACCCTGGCGAGGGCGTTCAGCCGTCGGCGCTGCGGCCCACAGGCGTGGTCAGGTGGGCAAGCCATCCACGCAGGCGCCCCAGCGCGCCCGCCGATTCGAGCAACGACAGTCCGCCGCCCACCATCGCCACGCCCGCCGTGGCGGCGACCATCCCGACCGGGTACTCCCGCGCCGGGAACGCCAGCAGGCCCAGCACGGTGACCGCCGCCCCGCTGAGCGCCAGCAGCGCCCCGGCGAGGGCGTCCCGCCGCTCGGCGAACACGAAGACGAGCGTCACGCCCAGCCAGCACAGGCCGGCCACCGCGACCACGACGGCGGTCACCACGGACCCCTCGCGGGCCAGGCTGACGCCGGCCGGAACGCTGGGCACGCCCAGCGCGCCGGCCCGGGACCAGAACACGCGGGCCTGCCGCAGCAGATCGAGGCCGGCGCTGTCCGTACCGAAGAGATCCCGGCGGTGAAGGAGGACGAGGAGGCCCACCAGCACGGCGAAGGTCCCCAGGGTCACCCCGACGAGCCGGCCGCCGGCCCGCTCGACGCGCACGGCGTCGGTGACGACGAACAGACCGGCGGTGCAGACGCTGATGCCCGCCAGCGAGGTCAGAGCGGTTGCCCGGTCCCGGGCGACGAGCGCGGCGCAGGCGATCGCCACGACCGCCACCAGGGTGAGCGGCCCGGCCCACGACGCCGGCGTCGTCACGGCCAGCGCGACACCGGCGACCGCGACGGCGAGCATGATCCGGGGCAGCGCCTCGGCCAGCGGGGCGCGCTCGTCGAGTCGGTGGTGGCCGTACACCACGGCCACCACCAGGAGCACCGCGCCGACGGCGACCGGCGGGAGGACGGTGGCCAGCTGGTTCAGGGCCACGGCCGAGCCCGCCGGGCCCAGCCACCCGACCAGCCGCGGCCGCCACCGCTCCGTCCCGGCCCGCGGTGGGGAGGGCTGCGGTTCGCGTACGGACGACATGCCGCCAGCCTCGCACCCGGGCACCAGTCCGCGGCGAGTGCTCGCCGCCGGCCAAGGCGCGGCCGGCGGCGAGCGAGAGGGTACGGATCAGGAGTACGGAAGGCGCAGCACGGACTGGTTGCCGACGCCCACTGTGGTGGGGTTGTTGCCGATGGCCGACCAGACCTCCACCCGCACCGTGCCGTTGCTCAGCGTGCCCAACGAACCGGTCGCCGAGGCCAGGCCGACGGCCTGGGTGTAGTGCTCGTAGCCGGCCACCGGGTCGGTGGCGAAGTAGCGCCACGTCTCCGTCCGGTCCCAGCTGCCGTTGCCGGTCAGGTCGTAGGACACGCGTACCTGCACGCCGTTGCCCACGGCCGCGCCGGCGTCGAGGAACAGGTCGAACGTGGTCTGCGCCCCGGAGTAGGCGAGGTTGAGGCCTGTCGCCGTGAAGACCTGCGCGTTGGTCGGCGTACCGTCGTGGTTTCCGTTGGCGGCCGCGACGGTGGTCGTGGCCGCGCTGCCGGCGGCGCCCAGCCCGCCACCGGGCAGCAGATAGCGCGTGGGTGAGCCCGAGCTCGGTGGCGGCGTGGTCGGTGGCGCGGTGGTGGGAGGCGCGGTGGTCGGCGGGGCGGTGGTGGGTGGGGCTGTGGTCGGCGGGGTCGTGCTCGGCGGCACGCCGCCGGAGGCGTTGCCACCGCTCCAGGTGTACGCCCCGGTGGTGGCCGTCCGGCCGGCAGCCACGGTGAGCCGGGTGCCGGTGGAGAACGTGACGGTGATCGGGTTCGCCGTCGGGTTCGACGCCACGTAGGTGCGTGCCCCGTTGCGGGAGAAGACCGCGCTCAGCGGGTGGTTGGCGGTGACAGTCGTGTCGACGGTGCCCAGCGCCGCCAGGTTGCGGATCCAGTGGAAGGTGTGCGCGCGGCTCTCCCCCTCCTCGGGCGTGTAGCCGGGGTTGGCGCGCAGGTTCGCCAGGGCCGCGTCGCCGTCGCCGAGGGCCTGGAACTGCCAGAGGATGTCCTGCCACACCGTCGGCGGCCCGCCGTTGTTGCGGACCAGCTCGGCGTAGTTGGTGCGCACGTACGCCGGGTTGTTGCCCAGGTAGAGGTGCCCGCCGGTGACCGGTAGCAGGTTGATGCCCTGGATCATCTCCGGCTCGCCGCTGAACCAGGTGGCGTACGCCCCACCGTCGCCCCAGACCATGCCGACAGTCGAGTGCCCGAAGGCGGCGGGGAAGTTCTGGTCGCTGGCGTCGAACC
Organism: Micromonospora sp. DT43; assembly: GCF_049841645.1. Classification (NCBI taxonomy): domain Bacteria; kingdom Bacillati; phylum Actinomycetota; class Actinomycetes; order Micromonosporales; family Micromonosporaceae; genus Micromonospora; species Micromonospora sp. DT43. The sequence goes on from NZ_JBNCKR010000011.1 coordinate 111,182, forward strand.
AGTACTCCTGAATGGCGGCGGCCTGCGTCGTGTAGAGGAAGATGCCGGCGTCGCGCACTGCGGTGTCGCCGGTGACCTGCCCCCACTGGATGAGGGCGTTGGCGAAGTTCATCCCCTCGGAGGACGACTCCTGGTTGTTGCCGGAGCCGAACGAGCCGTGCCCGGAGGCCCAGTCGTGGCCGGCGTAGATGTCGAAGTCCCGCAGGTACGGAAAGCGGGTGTCGTCGCGGCGGTAGTTGTTGGCGTCGCGGATCAGCAGGTCCACCATGCCTCCGTAGCGGCTGGTCGCGGCCCACGACCTGTCGAACTTGGCGAGCGTCGCGGCGGCGGCGATGAAGTAGCCGTAGTGGAAGTGGTGGTCGTTGAGTTCCTGGTCGGAGCCGTACGACGCCGGGTAGCCGATCAGGGTGCCCCAGTTGGCGTCGTAGTAGAAGAGCCTCTGGGTCTTGCCGCTGGACGCGGTGAACCAGTCGGTGAGGGTGCTGCGGATCGCGTTCAGCGCGCTGTCGCGGGTGGCCGTGTCGTTGACCAGGTCGGCGACCTCGGCCAGCCGGGCGGCCCGGCCGAGCCCCTTGCCGGTCCAGTACGTGTCGTTGCCCCGCTGGTCCGTCGGGTTGCTCCGGGCGGCGGCCAGCTGGCCGGTGAGCGTGGCCAGGTCCGCGCCGCTGCCGTCGCCGACGGCGGGCAGTTCGGGCAGGACCCCCTGGAACGCCATGGCGGTCCGGAACTGGTTGACGCCGGTGAGGACCTTCATCCGGCCGCGCGCCGACGGGTAGGTGGGCGTGATCGGGGTCGAGCCGGCCAGCGACTTCCACTGGTGCGGGTAGAGGCTCACCACTGTCTGCGTGGCGGTCCCCTCCCGGGCGGTGGTGGTGAACGCGTACGTCGTGCTCAGGCCGTTCGTCGTCGGGTCGAAGGCGTAGGAGACCCGGGTGCCGGTGACGTGGGCGTGCGCGTACCGGCCGTAGGTGGTGGCCAGGTCGGCGCGCTCGGTGGCGTTCGCCGTGGGAGGCAGCAGGGCGACGGAGAAGTAGCCGCGACCGGCGAGGGCGGAGGAGATGCGGCCGCCGCTGACGGCCCAGGTCGCGCCGCCGGGCGCGTACGCCACGTAGTCGTGGCCGTTGACCCGGAAGCCGATGGTGGCGCCGCCGGTGGACCAGACGTCGGCTGTGCCGGACGTGTTGATCACCGCGTCGCCGCCGCTGGCCTGGAAGTACGCGAACGGCAGGCCGTGGCCGATGGTGGCGCGCAGGGTGCGGGTCCCGTCGCTCCAGTACGGGCTGACAGTCCAGTCGGTCCAGCCGTCCACAGTGACCTGGGGCGCGGCGAGCCCGGCCACGCCGACGCGGATGTCCTGCACGTACGGGTAGTGGTACTCGCCGACGCCGGTGGCCGTGCCGCTGATGGCGGGTGTGGAGTTGGCCGAGAAACCGAGACCGTCGGTGAACGTGTCGTACGAGGTCGGGTGGGCGTGCAGGGGCTCGCTGAAGGCGCAGTCGGTGCGCTTCCACAGCAGCGAGGACCACCAGTCGTTTGTGGGCACGGCGCCGACGGGCGCGTTGGCGGTGGCGTACTGCCGGGGGTTGCCCGACATCGCGCCGCAGCCGGTGGGGAGCGCGCCGACGGGTGTGGTGGTGTAGCTGCCGGCGCCCACGGGCGCGGCCTCGGCGGCGCGGGTGACGGGGATCGTGAGGCCACCGACGACCAGGGCCAGGGCGGTGGCGCCTGCCACAGCCCAGCGGCGGTGGGGGACGGGAGGTTTCATGGTGCCTCCATCGCGCGTCCCGGTACGGACCGTGTCGACCCGGGCGCGTAGCGTCTGAATTGTGGAAAACGTCGATCGGGAGAGCGCTCTCTCAGTCGGCACGGTAATCGATCGTCGAGATGCCCGTCAATGTGTCGGTCCGGTTGCGTGCTGATGTCGCAAACTGATCGCCCACCGTGTCGGCTAGCTTCCCGCCGCGCGAGCCCCGTCCAGGTCGGTGTGCAGCGCGTCCGGCGCACGCATCCGCCACGCGTCGGTCACGAGTTCGTTCAGGCGGTCGACGTCGACGGCCGCCAGGCGCAGCATCACCAGCGGCAGTCCGTCGTACCCGGAGGTCGTGAAGAAGACCTCGGGCTCGCCGAGCAGGAGGGCCTGCTTCTCGGCCTCGTCCCCGACGAACAGCACCGCGATGTCGCGCCGGAGCACCCGTGGCCTGCCCGGCCGGCGCTCGGGATAGGACCAGACGAAACCCTTGTCGGCCACCCGGAAGTCGAAGCCGTCGCTGTCGATCTCGACCGTGTGGGGCAGGGCCAGGGCCAGGCGGCGTACGTCGTCGGCGTCAGCCACCGAGACTCCGCACCGCGCGTGCCATCAGCATGTGCCGAGGTTACGCACCGGGACCGACAGCCGTCGGGCGGGCCGGCCACCGGTGACGTCAGCCGGCCGCAGCGGCCAGGTCGACGGCCGTCGCGCCGACGATCGCCCGGTCGCCCTCGCGCTGGACGTAGCCGATCACCGTGGCGCGGCGACTGTCGAGATCCGGCGGCGTGGCCAGTTCCACCCGGCCCTGCTCGGCGTCCAGGGGCACCGACGCGAAGGCGCGCACCACGTTGTCCTGCCGCAGCGTCCGGCCGGCGTTCTCGCCGCGGGCGATCTCGCTGTCCAGGCCGCGCTGCACCACCGCCACATTCACCACGGCGCGCTGCGGCAGCCGCTGCACGCGATAGTCCAGCGCCATCTGTCCGCCGTCCACGACGTCCGGCACGGACAGCGTGAGGGGTGCGGTGGTAGCCGACGTCAGGGCGGACGCGATGGCGCTCGCCGCCCGGCGACGGTCGGAGCCGACGAACTCCACGGTGCCGTTGACGATCATCTGCGGGGTGTAGAGCCCTCCGGTGCCGAAGCCGCGCGCGTACGCCTCCTGCCGCGCGGTGTACGCCGCGTCCGCGAACTGGTCGGGCCAGCCCAGGTCGTCCCAGTAGTCGACGTGGAAGCCGAGGGCGAAGACCGGATCGCCTCGCGTCCGGGCGTCATGGTCGATCTCGGTCAGCAGCTCCTCGGCCGGAGGGCAGCTGTTGCAGCCCTGCGAGGTGAACAGCTCCACGACGGCGACGCCGCCGCCCGTCGCCGAGGACGGCGGAGCCGACGAACGGGCAGGGTCCGACACGTGGGGCGACGGGTTCGTCATGGCATCTCCTCCCAGAGCTGCTGGCGACCCCTGCGATTCCCGTTACCGCACCGACAACGCCTGGTCACCGGGGTCGCGAGGGCCGACGGGTGCGTCCAGGGCCGGCGGGTGCCGCACTACCACGAATCCTCCGTTACGCCCGGAGATGCCACTTACGGGTAAACCGCGTCTAAGTGGCGTCATCCTCCGATAGCTTGCCAATGAGAGGAAACCTCGTATTTTCTCCCCAAAGCGGCTAAGGAGTCAGTAATGAAGCGCAGCGTAGCGCTAGCGGCGGCCCTCCTGGTGGGTCTGACCAGTGCCGGATCGCTCCCCGGAGCTGCCTTCGCCGACGGCGGCGGCCCGGCGGGCAACCACGACGAGCGCGGGGGAGGTGGAAACCACCACGACAGCGAGGGCGCGGTCTTCGTCCAGACCAACAAGGCCGAGGGCAACACCATCAAGGTGTACGACCGGGACGAGGACGGCCGCCTCAGCAAGGCGGGCGAGTACGAGACCGGCGGGCTGGGCGGGTTCACCATCGGTGCGCCGGTCGATGCACTGGCCTCGCAGGGATCCTTGATCTATCACAAGGGGCTGCTGTTCGCGGTGAACGCCGGCAGCAACACCGTGACGGTCTTCGGGGTTGACGGCACCAAGCTGCACAAGCTTCAGGTCATCTGGTCCGGGGGTCTGCTGCCGGTCAGCGTCGCGGCTCGTGGTGACCTCGTGTACGTCCTCAACGCCGGCGGCGAGGGCTCGGTGCAGGGGTTCGAGCTGCACAAGGGGCGCCTGTCGCGGATCGAGGAGGCCAACCGGTCGCTGGGGCTGCACAACGGCAACCCGCCCGCGTTCGGGACTGCCCCGGCCCAGATCAAGATCGACCCGGACAGCGAGTTCGTGTTGGTGTCGACCAAGGCCGCCAACGTCATGTTCAGCTATGAGATCGGTCGTCACGGCGAACTGGCCCGGAACCCCGTCATCAGCGACGCGGGGGACGGTCCGTTCGGCTTCACCTTCGACACCGACGACACGCTGCTGGTCACCGAGTCCAACGCGAACGCGGTCAGCCGGTTCGAGCTTGAGGACGACGGCGCGCTCGACCAGGTCGGGCCGTCGGTGCCCAACGGCCAGCAGGCGACGTGCTGGATCCAACGCGTCGGCGACTTTTTCTACGCCGGCAACGCCGGCAGCTCCACCATCAGCTCCTACCGGGTCAACGACCACGGCAAGCTTGAGCTGGTCAAGGCCGTCGCCGTCGACACCGGCGGCGGGGCGATCGACATGACCACAAGCGACGGCTTCCTGTACGTACAGAACGCCGCCGCCGGCAACGTGCAGGGCTACGAGGTGGACAAGGACGGCTCCCTGAAGCTCGTCACCACCGTGGAGGGCCTGCCGAAGTTCACCGACGGCATCGGCATGGAGGGCATCGCCGCCTCCTGACGGTCGACACCCCGCTGGTCCCGGTCGACACCGACCGGGACCAGCGCGCGTCCCCGCTCTGGTTTCGTGGCCGGTGGGCTCGGCGTCGACGAGACCGCCGGCATCGACCGGATCGAGCTGCTTCCGCAGGTCCTGTTCGCCGCGATCGGCGTGGCCGTCACCGCCGCCGCCTACGGCCGCCGACGCCCCTGACGTCCCCGGGCCGCTCCACTCCGCCCGGCGCGGAGCGGACCCGCCCGTGCACCATGGCGACGACCGCAGGTGGTCGCCACGGGCGCTGTGCTTGGATGGTCCGGTGCAGTTCACCGTGACAGAGGCGCCGACGCGGGAGCGGTTCGAGGCGCGCGACGAGACGGGCGCGGTCGCCGGGGTCGTCACCTACCAGCTGACCGGCGCCATCATCGCCTACACCCACACCGAGGTCGATCAGGCGTACGAGGGTCGCGGCGTCGGGTCGACCCTGGCCCGCGCCGTCATGGACGACGCCCGGGCCAGGGGACGCACCGTGGTGCCGATCTGCCCGTTCCTCGCCGAGTGGCTGGCCAAGCACCCGGAGTACGAGGACATCGTCGTGCGGTCCACCCGCAAGGTGAAGTAGCGCCGGGCTCAGTGCCTCCCGCGACTCCTTGAGGCTCAGTTGTCGGTGCGGTGGCGTTCGATCGTCTCGGCGATCCGCCTGATCCGGCGGAGTCGGGCGTCCCAGGCGTCGCCGACGGCGGCCAGTTGGGCGACCGCGCGGGCGAGCTGCGCCTCGTCGACCCGGTAGTGACGCTCACGGCCGGCCGGAGCGGAGTGGATCAGGCCGACCCGGTCCAGGACGGCCAGGTGCTTCGAGACGGCCTGGCGGGTGACGGGCAGCCGCTCGCTCAGCGACGTGGCGGTGCCGGGTCCGCCGGCGAGCAGCAGGTCGATCATGCTGCGCCGGATCGGATCGCCGATCGCCGACCACAGGGCGTCGTCGACTGCCGTGGTCATGACGCGGCGACCAGCTTCGCGACGTACACGCCGAGGGCGGGGATGTAGTGGTCCCACCCGCTGACGTGGTCCTGGTACTGCTTCTCCAGGACGGCGATCTCCCAGCCCATCTCGCGGAAGCCGGTCTCCGTCATGCGGATGCGGGTCCCCGCTCCGATCGGGACCAGGTCGAACGTGACGAACAGCGACTGCCCGCCCCGGTCGGGCCCGGTGAAGCACCACCGGAAGGAGAACCGCTTCGGCGGGTCGACGTCCACGACGGCGAGGTCGACCGTCGTCGTCTCGCCGGTCTGCGCGTCGCGCCACACCAACTCGCCGGGCGCGCCCTCGACCGGTTCGAACCGCGCGTCGTCGGGCCACCACTCCCGCACGTGCTCGGGCTGGCTGATCACCTCGAAGACCACCTCGGGTGAGGCGTCCACGTCGATGTCGCGTTCGATGACTCCGTACTCCATGGGTACCACCCTTTCGCAACGTTTGGTTGCGTAAGGCTATGACACCCCAACGCCTCGCGCAACCCTTTGTTGCGCTTTCGGGGGACGGTTCCGCGCTGGCGCACAGAGAGTGCGACGACGGTACGGTCCAGCCGCGCCTCACGCGTGCGTGCCGCCCCGCACGCGTGACCGCACACGCGTGCGTGCCGGGCGGTGGCGGTCAGGCGTCGGCGCGGGCGGACAGGGCGTCGACGAGGCGGCGGGCGGATCCGGCCAGGTTCCATTGGCCGGCCAGATCGAGCAGCCGTTCCGGGTCGGCGGGGGCGGTCGGCAGGGCGGTGGGCAGCTCCGGCAGCGCCACGTCCAGGGCGACCCGGACCACGGTCGGCGCGACGGCCAGGTAGTCGCGAGCGCCGGCCAGCTTGGTGCGCAGCCCCGGCGCGAAGGACGAGTCGGAGTCGTCAAGCGCGGCGAGGATGCCGTCGATGCTGCCGTACCGCTCGATGAGCCGCGCGGCGGTCTTCTCACCCACCCCCGGCACCCCGGGCAGTCCGTCGCTGGGGTCGCCGCGCAGGGCGGCGAAGTCGGCGTACCTGTCGGCCGGCACGCCGTAGCGGGCGCGCACCGCCGCGTCGTCGCAGTCGTCGAGCTTGGCCACGCCGCGCCCGACGTAGAGCAGCCGCACGTCCCGGGTGTCGTCGATGAGCTGGAACAGGTCCCGGTCGCCGGAGACCACCTCGACCGGGCCGGGCTGGGTCACCGAGAGAGTGCCGAGCACGTCGTCGGCCTCGTAACCGGTCGCGCCGACGGCGGGGATGCCGACGGCGTCGAGGACCTCCAGGATCATCGGCACCTGCGGGGAGAGCGTGTCGGGCACGACCTCGCCCCCCTGCGGGGCCACCCGGTGCGCCTTGTACGACGGCAGCAGGTCGACGCGCCATGCCGGCCGCCAGTCGTAGTCCAGAGCGCACACCATCCGGTCGGCGCCGCGACCGCGGATGAGCGTGGCGAGCATGTCGAGGAAGCCACGCACCGCGTTGACGGGCTGGCCGTCCTCGGTGCGCGCGGCGGACTCGGGGATGCCGAAGTAGGCCCGGAAGTAGAGGCTGGGTGCGTCGATCAGCAGGATCGGGGATCGGTGTGCCACGTCCGACAGCCTGGCACAGCCCCCCCGACGATCAGCGGTACGCCCGGCCGCCCGGCGGCGTCAGCGCCGCTCGTCGTGGCGGTAGACGGTGTCCCGTCGGGCGAGGTGCTGCACGACGTAGCTGGTCACCAGCAGCAGGATTGCCACCAGCACCTCGACCCAGGCGGCGACACCGTCGGCGGCGGTGAGCCCGATGACCAGCAGGACCAGGCCGACGAGCGCGAGGACCCCGGCCCACAGTTGCCGGCGGCGGCGGGTCGCCGCCCGGTTCGCGTCGTTCGCTGTCACGTCGGCCCTCCCGGTTGCGACCCCGTACGGGCGTCCTTCCAGGCTATGGCCCCCGCCCCGGTCCTACCCGGAAAACCACAGTGCGGGCAGGCCCTACGACGGCGCAGACTGCCGGTGTGGTGTTTCTTCCCGGCCTGGTGCTGGCCCGCCGGTACCACGACGAGGTGGTCGCGCCGATCCTGCGCGGTCGTCTCCCGGGCCTGCGGTACGCGGCAGGGCTGCTCGACGGTGGTTCCGAGGTGCTCGGCCTGGACACGACGCGGTCCACCGACCACGACTGGGGACCGCGTGTGCAGCTTTTCGTCGGCCCGGCTGACGTCGCGGCGATCCCACAACTGGGCGCCGTGCTCGACGCCGACCTGCCGACGGAGTTCCTCGGCTGGCCCACTCGTTTCGTCGGCGACGACGGTCGACTGGGCGTCGCCGACGCGGCCGGAACGCGGCACGGTGTCACGGTCGACGAATTGGCCGCGTGGTGGCGTCGCCGGCTCGGGTTCGACCCGGCCCACGGCGTCGAGGTCGCGGATTGGCTCGCGAGCCCGACCCAGCGGCTGGCCGAGGTGACCGGTGGTGAGGTCTTCCACGACGGCCTCGACGGGGCGCTTACCGCTCGACGGGCGGCGCTGCGGTGGTATCCGCCGGACGTGTGGCGGTACGTCCTGGCCGCGGTGTGGACGCGGGTCGCGCAGGCTGAGCATCTGCCCGGCCGGTGCGCCGAGGTCGGCGACGAGGTGGGCAGCCGAGTCGTCACCGGGGGCCTTGCCAGGGACGTGCTCCGGCTCGGTCTGCTGCTGCGTCGCCGCTGGCCGCCGTACGACAAGTGGCTCGGCACGGCCTTCGGCCGGCTGCCCGGGGCGGCCCCGACGGTCGCGGCGCTGGCCGAGGCGACCGGCCCGGGCGGCTGGCCGCGGCGCCAGGCCGGTCTGGTCGAGGCCCTGGAGGCCATGGCCCGGTGGACCGACGAGACCGGTCTGGCCGCGCCGGTAGGCGCCCGGGCCGTGCCGTTTCATGGCCGGCCGTTCCTGGTGCTGCGTGCCGAGCGCGTCGCCGCCGCGCTACGCGTCGCGGTGACCGACCCGACGCTGCGGGACCGACCGCTGCTGGGCGCGGTCGACCAGTACGTGCACAGCGTCGACGTGCTCACCGACGCGACCCGGGCTCGCCGGGTGGCCGACGGCCTGTGGTCGGGTACGGTCACCGACCGATGACGGCGGCCGGACGCGGGCCCTCGTCGCGGTCGTGGTCGCTGAGGTCGCGCAGGTGCCGGACGGGGGAGAGCAGCAGCACCAGGGGCGCGCAGATGAGGGTCGCCGCGAAGACGAACAGGGTGGCGCGGGCGCCGAGCGGGCCGGCGAGCGCGCCGGCGACCAGCCCGCCGACCGGGATGGCGCCCCAGGAGACGAACCGCACTGTGGCCATAACCCGGGAGAGGAGTTCGGGTGGGCTGGCGATCTGCCGGTACGTCCGGGTGGTCACGCTGAGCACGACCGTGCCGAGGGAGAAGACGATGCTGCCGGCGGCGAAGGCGACGTAAGCCGGCCAACCGGTGCCCCCGGGGATCAGGAACGCTCCGGCGACCGTCGTGAACCCGGCGGCGACCAGAGCGCGGGCGCTGCCGAGCCGCGTGGTGATGCGGGTGGTGAGGGCCGCGCCGACGAGCGCGCCGACACCCTCGACGGCAAGCAGGACGCCGACCAGGCCGGCCGGCGCGTGCAGGTCGCGGACCAGGTAGAGCGGGTGCAGTGCGAACTGCGCGCCGCAGACGAAGTTCATGGCCGTGGCGGCCCACATGCACGGGCCCATGACCGGGTGGTACGCGACGTAGCGCCAGCCCTCGCGGATCAGCTCACCGACCGGCGGCCACTGCGCGGGCGCGTCGACGCGGCGCGCGGGCAGAGTACGCAGTAGAGCCGCCGAGACGAGGTAGCTGGCCGAGTCGACGAGCAGGGTGGGCACCGCGCCGAGCGTCTGCACGGCGAGCCCACCGAGCGACGGGCCGCTGAGCAGGGTCGCGGCGTGGGTGGCCGAGGTGAGGCTGTTGCGCGACTGCAGCTGCTCGCGCTCGACGATGCTGGGCAGGAAGGTCGAGTTGGCCACGTCGAACAGCACGTTGGCGAAGCTGACGACGAGCGCGGTCACCACCAGGTGGGTCACGGTGAGCTGCCCCCACCACCAGGCCAGCGGGATCGACGCGACGGCGAGGGCGCGGGCCAGGTCCGCGCCCACCTGGGTGCCGCGCAGCGGGAGGCGCTGCACGATCACACCGGCGGGCAGGCCGATCACGATCCAGGCGACGTAGCTGGCCGCGGCGATCAGACCCATCTGCCAGGCGGAGGCGTCCAGGACGGTGAGCGCGGTCAGCGGCAGGGCCACCGCGCCGACCGCCGACCCGACCAGACTCGTCGTGCCGGCGGTCCACCAACGCCAGAACACTCCGGCCCGTTCGTCGACGTGCATGTCGTCGGCCCCCGTCCGTCGCGCCGATGTGTTCCCGGTGTCAGTGCATTGCCGTCGGCGATCTGTGCCGTTCGTAGTGCGTTCCATTTTGGAACGGACTATAGTCGTGCCGGGTCGAAGGGAGGAAGTGGGTGCGACGAGAGGAGCTCGCGGACGCGGACTGCGGCATCGCGCAGGCGCTCGGCGTGCTGGGGGACTGGTGGACGTTCCTCATCGTGCGCGACATCGCCGGCGGCACGACCCGCTTCGAGGCGCTCCAGCGCGAACTGGGTGTCAGCCGGCGAGCGCTTACCGAACGCCTCGCCGCCCTGGTCGAGCACGGCGTGCTGGAACGCCGCCCGTACTCGGCGCACCCGCCCCGGCACGACTATCTGCTCACCGCGAAGGGCGAGGGCCTGTTGCCGGTGCTCATCGCCCTACAGGACTGGGGAACGAGGCACCTGATGGGTGACGGAGAGTTGACCGCGACCGCCGACGACGCCTCGGCCGAGGCGCGACGGGTACACGCGCTGGTGGGTCGACGGCTGCCGGAGGTCACCCTGCCCGGCGCCGACGGCCGGCCGGTCGCGTTGAGCGCGCCGGACGTCTGGAGCGTCCTGTACCTGTTCCCGGGCGCGTACGCGCCGGGAACGCACGGCTACCCGCCGGGATGGGCCCAGATCCCCGGCGCCCGGGGCTGCACCCTCGAATCGACGACGTACGCCGACCGGCACCCGGCCTTCGCCGCGGCCGGGGTACGGGTGCGCGGGATCAGCACCCAGCGGCCGGATGAGCTCGCCGAGTTCGCCGCGTACGCCGGGCTGCCGTTCCCGTTGCTGTCCGATCAGGACGGTCGGCTCGCCGCGGGGCTGCTGCTGCCGGTCTTCTCCGCCGGTGGGGTGACCCGGTTCAAGCGACTGACGATGCTCGTCGACCCGACGTCGGTGGTGCGGGCGGTGCAGTTCCCGGTCACCGATCCGGCCGCTTCGGTCGACGAGATGCTGGCTCTGGCCCGCAACCACGCGACGATCCCCGGCTGACGCGGCGGCGTCGACCGGGGATCGCGGCGTCCGGGTCAGGTTCAGGCGGGGAGGGTCCAGCGCTGGTTGGCGCCGGCGAAGCAGTCCCAGATCTGGAGTCGGGCGCCGTCGGCGGAGCTGTTGTCGGTGACGTCCAGGCACTTGTTGGACTGCGGGTTGCGCAGCGTGCCGTTGGACTGCGCCTGCCAGACCTGGGCGCCGCTGCCGTTGCAGTCGTACAGCTGCACCTTGGCGCCGTTGGCGGTGGAGCCGCTGGCGATGTCGGCGCACTTGCCGAGGGAGCGCAGCGTGCCGTCGCTGGCCACGGTCCAGGTCTGCGCGTTGGTGCCGTTGCAGGTCCAGAGCTGGATGGCGGTGCCGTTGGCGGTGCTCGCCGAGGCCACGTCGACGCACTTGCCGCCGAGGCCGGTGATCCGGCCGGTACGACCTGACGGCGGCGGGGTGGTGCCGCCCATGATGGTGTCGTACATGGCGCTGACCAGCGAGGTGGAGCCGGTGGTGTCCTGCGACAGCTCCCAGTTCATGACGCCGCCGGCGTTGGCCAGCGCCCACTGTGTCTTGCGCTTGACGGTCGGAACGCCGTTGTAGCACTGCTGCGCGCCGCCGGCGGTGGTGCAGTCCCGGTTGGCGTTGGCCGGGTCCAGGGCGACGAGCGCCGAGTACGTGTAGTAGCCGGGGCGGCTGTAGAACGGGATGCCGAGGACTGCCTTGCTGGCCGGCAGGCCGCGGGACTTCCACAGGTTGATGCTGTTGATCGACCAGTCGTAGTTGGAGTGCGGGCTACCGCCGTCGTACGCCATGATGTTGAGCCAGTCGACCTGGCCGAACACGGCCGTCGGCACGCCGTCGAGGTAGTAGCCCTCGGAGACGACGGCAGCGGTGAGCAGCTTGCCGCGGCTGTGCATGGCGCTGCCGAGCTGTGTCATGAGCTGGCTGTAGTTGTTCGCCGAGGCGCCCGGGTCGGGGTACTCCCAGTCGATGTCGACGCCGTCGAGGTTGTACTGGTTGACGAAGTTGACCAGGTTGTTGACGAAGGCGCTCCGGCTGCCGGAGTTGCCGGCGAGGGCCTCGAAGGCCGAGTCGTTGCCGTCGTTCCAGCCGCCGACGGCGATCGAGACCTTCACGTTGTTGGCGTGGGCCTGGGAGACCAGCGAGGAGAGTTTGCTCGGGTTCTCCACCGCGCGCAGGCTGCCGTCGTTGTTGGGCAGCACGAAGGCGTAGTTGATGTGGGTGAGCTTGTTGTACTGGATGGTGTTGACGTTGCCAGCCCACGAGGGCATGTAGCCGACGCTCTTGAAGTTGTTCGGCAGCACCACGGCCTGCGCGGCGGTGGGGACGAGGGTGACGGTTGCGGCGGCGGTGGCCAGGGTGAGCAGGCCGGCGGCGAGGGCGCGGCGCAGTGGTGAGGACATCGGGGGCCTTCCCGTGGGCGGGGGACGACGCCCGCCCACGCAGGGTTGTCGCGGGCGGGAATTGCGGGACGCAGGAACGGGGTGGGCCTCGAGGCAGCCAAATCTTAAAGAGTGTTAACTGTCGGCGTCAATCAACGCCGGTGTATTTCCTTCCCCGAGTGGATGTGGGCTTCTGGGGATCCCCAAACGACCGTTAAGCTGACGGCGTGGGAACCGATGAGCTGTACCCGCCGGACCGGCTGATCGCCGCGCAACGCGCCACCGCCGCCGCCGGCCTGGACGCGCTGCTACTCACGCCCGGCTCCGACCTGCGCTACCTGACCGGGTACGACGCCCACGTGGGGGAGCGGCTGACCTGCCTGGTGCTGCCCGCCGAGGGCACCCCCACGCTCATCGTGCCCAGACTGGAACGTCCGGCCGCGGAGGCGGCGCCGACCACAGGCGTGCGCATCGTCGACCACCCCGACGGCGTCGATCCGTACCCCCTGGTCGTCGCCGCCCTCGACGGCCCGCCGGCGGCGGTCGGGCTCGCCGACCGGATGTGGGCCGAGCAGGTCCTCGCCCTGCGCGCGGCGCTGCCCGGCGCCGCGCAGCGGCTCGCCGGCGAGGTGCTGCGCGAGCTGCGGATCCGCAAGTCCCCGGCGGAGGTGGAGGCGCTCGCCGAAGCCGGCGCGGCCATCGACGAGGTGCACCTGCGGATGGGTGAGTGGCTGCGCCCCGGCCGCACCGAGGCCGAGGTGGCGGCCGACATCGCGGCGGCGATCCGCGACGCCGGGCACGTCAGCGTCGACTTCGTCATCGTGGCTGCCGGCCCGAACGGGGCCAGCCCGCACCACGGCACCTCGGATCGGCCGATCGGCGCCGGCGAGCCTGTGGTGGTCGACATCGGCGGCACGATGCCGTCGGGCTACCGCTCGGACTGCACCCGCACCTATGTGGCGGGCGGGCCGGCGCCTGCCGACTTCGTCGACTACTACGCGGTGCTGCACGCCGCCCAGGGCGCGGCGGTGGCGGCGGTGCGCCCCGGGATCACCGGCGCGGCGGCCGACGCGGCGGCCCGGGAGCCGATCGCCGCAGCCGGCTACGGCGACGCGTTCCTGCACCGCACCGGGCACGGCATCGGCCTGGACGGTCACGAGGAGCCCTACCTGGTGGCCGGCAACGACCGGCCGCTGGAGGCCGGCATGGCGTTCTCCATCGAACCGGGCATCTACCTGGCGGGCCGGCACGGCGCCCGCATCGAGGACATCGTCGTCTGCACGACGGACGGCGTGCAGCGGCTCAACACCACCCCCACGGAGCTCATCGCGCTATGACTGTCGACCGGATCCTCCCCACCGACGAGGCCCACGACCTGCTGGAGCTCGCCACCGAGCTGGCCGACCGCGAGCTGGCGCCGAAGGCCGCCGGCTTCGAGGAGCGCGCCGAGTTCCCCCGCGAGGTGCTGCGCACCATCGGCCGCGCCGGCCTGCTCGGCCTGCCGTACGCCGAGGAACACGGCGGCGCGGCGCAGCCGTACGAGGTGTACCTGCAGGTGCTGGAGATCCTGGCCAGCCGCTGGCTCGCCGTCGCCGAGGCGGTGAGCGTGCACACCCTGAGCTGCTACCCGGTCGCCGCGTTCGGCACCGCCGAGCAGCGCAAGCTCCTGCCGGACATGCTGGGCGGGGAACTGCTCGGCGCGTACTGCCTCTCCGAGCCGCAGGGCGGTTCCGACGCCGCGGCGCTGAGCACCCGCGCGGTCCGCGACGGCGACGCGTACGTCGTCTCCGGTACCAAGGCGTGGATCACCCACGCCCGGGTGGCCGACTTCTACAACGTCTTCTGTCGCACCGGCGGGCCCGGCCCGAAGGGCATCTCCTGCCTGGTCGCGGACGCGGGCACCGCCGGCATCGTGCCGCAGGCCGCCGAGCGGACCATGGGGCTGCGGTCCTCGCCGGTGGCGCAGATCGCCTTCGAGGAGGCGCGGGTGCCGGCCGACCGCCTGGTCGGCGGCGAGGGGGCGGGCTTCACCATCGCGATGTCCGCGCTGGACTCGGGTCGACTGGGCATCGCGGCGTGCGCGGTCGGGCTCGCCCAGGCCGCCCTCGACTACGCCGTCGGCTACGCCCGGGAGCGACAGCAGTTCGGCCGGTCCATCATTGACTTCCAGGGTCTCGGCTTCCTCCTCGCCGACGCGGCCACCCAGATCTCCGCCGCCCGCGCGTTGACGCTCGCGGCGGCCCGACTGCGCGACGCGGGGCGGCCGTACTCGATCGAGGCGGCGAAGGCGAAGCTCTTCGCCTCCGACGTGGCGATGCGGGTGACCACCGACGCCGTGCAGGTGCTCGGGGGCGCGGGCTACGTCAGCGACCACCCGGTCGAGCGGTACATGCGGGAGGCGAAGGTGCTGCAGATCGTGGAGGGCACCAACCAGATCCAGCGGTTGGTGATCTCCCGGGCGCTCGCCGGAAGCTGAGACGGCGGGTCAGCGCGGCGTTCGTCGTCGCCGTCGCGCCGATTTCCCGGTAGGTTGCACGCCGTGGAGGAGATCGACCGCGCCATCGTCGCCGCGCTGACCGCTGACGGCCGTCTGTCGTACACCGACCTGGCCGAGAGGGTGGGGCTGTCGGTGTCCGCCGTGCACCAACGGGTGCGCCGGCTGGAGCAACGCGGCGTGCTCAAGGGGTACGCCGCCCGGGTGTCGTTCGAGGCGCTGGACCTGCCGTTGACCGCGTTCGTGGCGATCCGGCCGTTCGATCCGTCGCAGCCGGACGACGCGCCGGAGCGGCTGGCCCACCTGCCGGAGATCGACTCGTGCTACTCGGTGGCGGGGGAGGACTTCTACCTGCTGCTGGTGCGGGTGGCCAGTCCGGCGGACCTGGAGCGGGTGTTGCAGGAGATCCGCACCTCGGCGAACGTGACGACCCGGACGACTGTGGTGCTGTCCACGCCGTACGAGAACCGTCCGCCGAAGATCAGTGCCGGGGCGCCGAGTCGGTCGCGGTCCCGGGTGCCGGAGGAGCCGGCTGGTTCCACCGCAGGATGACCTGTCGGCCGTGCTCGTGACCGAGCGCGCTGACCGTGGCGGTGTCCAGGCGCAGCCGTCCACCGGCGGACGGGGGCAGCCCGATCCAGCGGGCGCCGAGCACCCGCAGGCTGTGCGCGTGGCCGACAAGCGCCACGCTGCCCCGGTCGAGCAGCGGTGTGACGCGGGCCAGCACGCGGTCGAGCCGGTCGCCCACCTGCGCGGGTGACTCCCCGCCGGGGCAGCCGTCGGTCCAGATGTTCCAGTGCGGATCGTCGTCGTGGATGTCGACTGTGGTGCGGCCCTCGTACTCGCCGTAGTTCCACTCGCTGAGGTCCTCGTCGACCGCGTCGACGGTGAGGCCGGCGAGCTGCGCGGTGCGCAGCGCCCGGGAGCGGGGGCTGGCCAGCACGGTGGCGAAGCGCCGGCCGGCCAGGAACGCGGCGAGGGTGCGGGCCTGTCGCTCACCGTCGGGGGTCAGCTCCAGGTCGGTGTACGAGGTGTGCCGCAGGCTGGCGCTCCAGGTGGTCTCGCCGTGCCGGATCAGCAGGAGCTCTCCCATGCGGTCAGTTAATCATCGTGGCGGGGGCGTTCGTGCGGCCCTCCCTCAACCTATCTTCCTAGGATGCCTTAGCGGGTGTGGGCCGCCCGGCACCACCGGTTTCAGCACCGGGACAAGGGGCAAGCGAGCGGTGCCAACCGCCAGACCGAGGAGGCGCGATGAGCTTCACCGAGAAGGCAAAGAACAAGGTCGAGCAGATGGCCGGCGCCGCGAAGGAGCGGGTCGGTGACGTGACCGACAACGAGCGGATGCGTGGCGAGGGCGCCAGCGAGCAGGGTGACGCGCGCGCCAAGCAGGCCGGTCAGAACATGAAGGACGCGGGCCGCAACGTGAAGGACTCCTTCACAAAGTGACCTGAGCGGTCCGCGGGTCCCCGGGTGAGCATTCACCCGGGGACCCGTCGTGCGCGGCGGTTAGGGTCGCGGCGTGACAGTGCTTCGTTCCCTGGTGTTGTTCGTGCTTGCCGCTCTGGCCGAGATCGGTGGCGCGTGGCTGGTCTGGCAGGGGTGGCGGGAGCAGCGTGGCCTGTGGTGGATTGCCGCCGGAGTGGTCGCGTTGGGCTGTTACGGCTTCGTGGCCACGTTCCAGCCGGACGCGAACTTCGGCCGGATCCTGGCCGCGTACGGCGGGGTGTTCGTGGCGGGCTCGTTGGGCTGGGCGATGGTGGTGGACGGTTTCCGCCCGGACCGCTGGGACCTTTCCGGTGCCGCGCTGTGCCTGCTCGGGGTCGCGGTCATCATGTACGCCCCGCGCGGTGGTTCCGCCTGACCGGTTCCTGCTCCGATCTTGCATGTGCGCCCCCGACGGCCGCCGCAATCGCGGGGCAGTGAGCGTCCTTCGCGTCTGCGATGATTCGCGGCGTGATCCGACCCCGGCTTCGTCCGTTGTGGTGTGGCGTACTGGTCGCGACGGCCGTCCTCGGCGGTGTCGGGTGTACGGCGTCCCGGGCGACACCGCCGGACCAGCCGATCTTCGTCGGCTCGTCGGCCACACCATCGGCCAACGCCACCGCCTTGCCGGCGACGCCGACGGCTTCCGGCAGGCCGCAGGGCGCTCCGACGTCGACGGGTCCCGGTGCGCCGCCGATTGTCCCGACGCCTGTGGTTCCGGCTGTTCCCGGGGCGTCGCGGGTGGGGACCAGGGCGCCGGTGGTGGATCACGGGCCGCGTACGGGTGACAAGGTCGCGTTGACGTTCGACGCGGACATGACCGACGGGATGCTTGCCAACCTGCGCGCCGGCCGGGTGACGTCGTACGCGAACCTGCGCATCCTGGACCTGCTGGAGCGGGAGCGGGTGCCGGCGACGTTCTTCCTGACCGGCAAGTGGGTGCAGCGGTACCCGGACGTGACCCGGCGGATCGCCGGCAATCCGCGCTTCGAGTTGGCCAACCACACGTACGGGCACGCGGCGTTCACCGCCGACTGTTACGACCTGCCGCGGTTGCCTGTCGACGAGTTGGCCGGCGATGTGGCGAAGACGTTCGAGGTGATCGCGCCGTACGGCGGCCGGCAGACCCGGTACTTCCGCTTTCCGGGGCTCTGCCACGACGCGGCGGCGCTGGACGCTCTGGCACCGCTGGGTGTGACCGTCGTCGACGGGGACGTGGTGAGCGGCGATCCGTTCGCGAAGGCGTGGAAGCCCCTGGTGCGCGCGGTGTTGGACCACGTACGCCCGGGGTCTGTGGTGATCATGCATGTGACCGAGGCGAACGCGGCGATGACCGATGAGGCGTTGCCGCACATCCTGGCCGGGTTGCGCGCGCGGGGGTTGGTGCCGGCGCCGTTGTCCGAGGTGCTGGCCAGGGGCTGAGGTTCAGCCTTCCGGCACGCCGTCGACGCGGACTACGTTCGGGCCGGCCTGCTGACGATCGCTTCGCTACGGCAGTTGCCGGCGGCGATGAGCGCCCGCGGTGATCGGTAGGGTCGCCGGTCTCGTGCTCGCCGGTATCCGCGCCTGACTGTGCGCGGGCTGTCACGGTTGTCGTCGTGGTGGACATGGACTGGACGTGAGCTCAGGGACAGAGCATGACGAGGACCGCTTCCGGCGGGTCTACGCCGAGGACTTCGAGTCGCTGTTGGCGTACGCGCTGCGGCGGGTCGCGCACCCGGAGGACGCGGCGGACGTCGTCGCGGAGACCTTCCTGGTGGCGTGGCGGCGCCGTCGGGACCTTCCGGCCGGAGGGGAGGCGCGGTTGTGGCTGTACGGGGTGGCCCGGCGGGTGTTGGCCAACCAGCACCGTGGTGGTGTTCGTCGGCAGCGTCTTGGTGAGCGGTTGCGTCAGCAGATCGTCGCGTCGGTCGCCGATCCGGGGAGTGAGGTGCCGGAGCGGCTTGCCGTTCGGGTGGCGTTGGCTGGTCTGGCTGAGGTGGACCGGGAGGTGTTGATGCTCACCGTCTGGGAGGGGCTGCGGCCGCATGAGGTGGCTGCGGTGCTGGGGGTGGGGCCTGCGGTGGTCCGGACTCGGTTGTCGCGGGCGCGGGCGAGGTTGCGGGGGCTGGTCGGTGACGATCCGGGACCGCCCGGACATGTGCTCGATGTGCTGACCGCATCCACCCGGAAGGAGGACAGGTGACGAGTGGAGAGCGCGTGGACCGGGTGGTTCGCGCTGCCGACCCGGCCCGGCCCGAGGTGATCGGGTCCCTCGGCGGGGTGAAGCAGAGCCTCTTGGAGGAGATCATGTCTGAGCCGATGGTCGAGCGTGTCGTCGAGGTTCCCCGGCGGCGGTTGCGGGTGCGTCGCTTCGCCGGTGTGGTGACGGCGGCCGCTGTTCTGCTCAGTGTCGTGCCGGCGTCCATTGTGCTGCGGGGGTCTTCGGAGGGTGGTGGGGTCTCTCCCATCGCCTCGGCCGACGCTCAGGTGGTCTATCCGCCGGTGGCGATGGCGGTTGCGGAGAGGAACCCGCGGCTGCTCATCGACCGCCCCGGTTGGGTGGTGAGCACGGTTTCGGAGTTCGAGGAGGACCACGGCAGCATGGTGTTCCGCAGGGGTGGTCGTGAGCTGGAGATGACCTGGTATCTGGCTACCGGTTATGCGGACCGGTTCGCCGACCGGCGGGACGTTGGTCCCGCGAAGTCGGTGCGGGTCGACGACTGGCCGGCTGAGGTTTTCCAGTATCTCGCCGGTGATTTCTCGGTCCTGTTGCGTCCTCGTGACGGGATGTTCGTGGAGATGCGTACCTCCGAGGGCTGGTCGCGTAGGGACCTGGACCGGGTTCTCGCGGACATCGTTCGGGTGGATGCGCGGACGTGGTTGGCCGCGCTTCCGGCAGAGGTGGCCAGGCCGGTGGGGGTGCGGGCGGCGGAGGTGCTCGTCGGTGTGCCGCTGCCGCCCGGGTTCGATGTCGCCGCGCTGGACGACATCGGTGTGCCTGACGCGTACCACTTCGGTGTGGGTGTGACGTCCCGGGTGGGTTGCGGGTGGATCGCTGAGTGGCAGCGGGCGAGGGCAAGTGGGGACGAGGCGGCGGTGCGGCGAGCGGCTGACGCGCTTCAGGGGAGCCACGGGTGGCGGGTGCTGCGGGACATGGACGCGGCCGGTGACTGGCCGGAGGTGTTCTGGGAGTACGCCGACGAGGTCGCGGCGGGGACGTTGCGGGCGGGTTATGTCCAGGGCTTGGGCTGCCGGTGACGGAAGCGGCGGCGATGACCGATGAGGCGTTGCCGCACATCCTGGCCGGGTTGCGCGCGCGGGGGTTGGTGCCGGCGCCGTTGTCCGAGGTGCTGGCCGGGGGCTGAGGTTCAGCTTTCCGGCAGGTCGTCGACGGTCAGGACGATCTTGCCGCGTCGGGATCCGTGCTCGGATGTCCGGTGTGCCTCGGCCGCCTTCGTGAGGGGGAAGGCCGCGTCGATCGGCACCGTGAACCGGCCCTCGGTGAACAGTTGGGCTGCGGTGGGCAGGCCGTGGCGGCCGTCGGGTTCGCCGGCCAGTTGTCCCATGGAGAGGCGGACGCCGTGGGTGGGGGCGGTGAAGTCGGCGAGGGTGACGACCGCTGTGGGGTCGCCGGTGAGGTGGAGCAGTTCGGTCAGGGAGCCGGCGCCGGCGACGTCGAGGGCGCGGTCGATCCGGGTGACGTCCAGAGCGGCGAGGCGGTTCGTGAGGTCGGGGCCGTAGGTGACGGGTGTCGCCCCGAGCTGGCGGAGGAGGTCGTGGTTGTCGGCGCGGGCGGTGCCGATGACGTGGACGCCGCGGGCGGCGGCGAGTTGGACGGCGATGCTGCCGACACCGCCGGCGGCGCCGTCGACAAGCAGTGTCATGCCGGGTCGTGGGTCCAGCAGGTCGAGGGCCCGGGTGGCGGTTTCGATGCTGGTGCCGGCCGCGCCCGCCTGGGTCCACGGCATGGTGGTGGGTTTGTGTGCCCAGTGCTGTAGGACGGCGAACTGTGCGCTTGCGCCGCCGAGTCTGGCCAGTTCGACGATGCCGAAGACGTGGTCGCCGAGGGTGACGTCGTGGACGTCGTCGCCGATCTTGTCGACGGTGCCGGCGGCGTCGACGCCGGGGATGTGGGGCAGCGGCAGTCGGGCGCTCATCGGGGTGCGGCCGGAGCGGAGGCCGACGTCGACGGGGGAGACGCCGGCGGCGTGGACGCGGATGCGGATCTGGCCGGCTCGGGGTTGTGGCGCGTCGGTGGTGCCGAGGTGGAGGACGTCGGGACCGCCGAAGCGGTCGTACTGCATGGCGAACATCAGGGCGCTCCTGTGCCTGGGTGACGGGGTGATGGTCGTACCGTAGGTCGGAAACGGAGCAGCCGTTCCGCTGTGGGGTCAAGTGAGAGGAGGGCCGGGTGGAGATGTCTCGGATGCGGCGGGCTGATGCCCGGTCGAACCGTGATCGGCTGGTGGCGGCGGCTCGGGAGGCGTTCGCGTCGGCGGGGCTTGAGGTGCCCATGCGGGAGGTGGCGCGACGGGCGGGGGTTGGTGTGGCGACCCTGTATCGGCATTTTCCGACGCGTACGGAGTTGGTCACCACGGTGCTCGTCGAGCGCGTCGAGGAGTGTGGTGTGCGGATGCGCAGCGCGCTCGACGACCCGGATGCGTGGCGGGCGTTGTCGGGCACGGTGCGCGAGTTCGCCGATCGGCAGGTGCATGATCGGGTGCTCAACGAGGCGTTGTTGGGGCCGGGCGAGTTCGCTGCGGCGTTCCAGGTGGAGCGCCGGGAGCATGCGCAGGCGTTGGACGTGCTGGTTGCCCGGGCTCGGGCGGCGGGTGTGCTGCGCGATGGTGTGGACGTGGACGATGTCCGGGCTGGCCTGTTGGCCATCGCGTCGCTGCGGCGGTTGCCGGCGGAGACGAGTGCCCGGGTGATCGGTAGGGTCGCGGCTCTCGTGCTCGCCGGTATCCGTGCCTGACCGGTGCGGCCTGTCACGGTTGGGGCGGTGCACCGGCTGGTCGAGCGGCTGGAGTGTTTACGTCGGTGGTCGGGTGAGTTTGGCGGCCACGGCGTCGAGGACCCAGTCCAGGCCGGTTGCGAAGGATGCCTCGGCGGTTATCTCAATGGCGTCGTGTACGGCCTTGGTCAGCGTCGGGAAGCGGCCGGTGGCCAGCATTGTCGTCACGTGTGGGCCGTTGGCGCGCTGCCAGTCGCGCTTGGACTGGCCGGTGGCGCGTTCGGCCCGTAGGTTGGCGATTTCGCGTCTGATGGCTCCGGTGACGTAGGCGCTGACGGTTTCCGCGGCGCGCATGATGGTGTCGATATCGGCGAGGCCGTCGAGGGCGGCCAGCGTGGCCTCGGTGACGGCGAGGCCGTGCGGGCCGAGGGTCGGGCGGCCGCCGAGCAGGTCGGCCAGCCAGACGTGGCGCAGGGCGGCCTGCCTGGTGCGGTGGGCGAGGATGCGCAGCGCCTCCCGCCAGTCGGTGGGCTGCTCCCCGGGGAGGATCTCGGCGTTGACCTCGTCGATCATGAGGTCGAACAGTTCGTCCTTGGTGGTGATGTATCCGTACAGCCGCATCGGGCCGGCGTTCAGTCGGGCGGCGACCTTGCGCATCGACACCGCCTCCAGGCCGCCTTCGTCGGCGAGTGCGATGGCGGCGGCGATGATCTGTTTCCGGTCGAGTGGCACGGGGGGAGTCGGCGGCGCGGGCCGGTCCCACACGGTCATGGTTTCTCCCTGCTGTTGCGATGCATTGTACGGCGGCGATACGGTGTATCGCTATGAGACACCGTATCGCCGTGGTCGGGGGTGGCCCTGCCGGCCTCACCTTCGCCCGTGTCCTGCACCGTCTCGGCTACCCCGTCGCCGTCCTCGAGCGCGACTCCGCGCCCGACTCCCGTCCTGCGGGCGGCACGCTGGACCTGCACGAGGGGCTGGGTCAGCTGGCACTGGAGAAGGCGGGGCTGTCGGCGGAGTTCTCGGCGCTGTCTCGTCCCGAGGGGCAGGCCATGCGGATCCTGGACACGGCGGGGACCGTTCTGCGGGACTGGCGGCCCGACCCGGATGAGCGCGCCAATCCGGAGATCGACCGGGGGCAGCTTCGTGACCTGCTGCTCGGCTCTCTCGACGTGCGGTGGGGGCGAGAGGTGACGCGGGTGGTGCCGGGGGCGGGGGACGGCGTGGTGGTTCATTTCGCGGACGGGCGGCAGGAGACGTTCGATCTCGTGGTGGGCGCGGACGGCGCCTGGTCCCGGGTCCGCCCGGCGGTCTCGCCGGTGACGCCGCAGTACACAGGCGTGACCTCGGTCGAGACCTCCCTCGACGACGTCGACACCCGCCACCCCGACCTCGCCCGGTTGGTCGGCGACGGTTCGGTGGCCGTGTACGGCGTGAACCGATCTCTGGTGGCCCAGCGCAACAGCGGCGGTCACGTCAAGGTGTACGTCAAGTTCCGCGCGCCGCTGGATTGGCACGCGGATGTGGACCTGACGGACGTGGAGGCAACGCGATCGAGCCTGCTGGCTCTGTTCGACGGCTGGGCGGCTCCCGTCCTCGACCTGCTCGCCCACGGTGGAGCCTTCGTGCACCGGCCCATCTTTGTCCTGCCCGAATCCCACACCTGGGCCCACGTCCGCGGGGTGACGCTTCTGGGCGACGCCGCCCACCTGATGCCTCCGTTGGGGGCGGGCGCGAACCTCGCGATGCTCGACGGTGCGGAGCTCGCGGAGTCCATCGCTGCCGGCCCGGACGATCTGGACGAGGCTGTGGGCGCCTTCGAGGAGCGGATGTCGGCGCGGGCCGGCAGGTGGGCCAGGATCACGACTGCCGGTCTGGAACGCCTCGTGAGCCGGGATCCTGCCGACGCCGTCGCCCTGTTCGATGAGGTCCAGCGATCCTGACCGGCGGGTGGAAGAGCGCCCGGGTCAGTCGTCGCGGTGGTCGTGCCACCACTGCTGGCCGTCGGCGGGCAGGGTGTCGATCGGGTCGTAGTAGGCGTAGCGCTTGTTGAGCGCCTCCAGGTCGGCGGACTCGATGGAGGTGCGGTAGTTCTTGGTCCAGTAGGAGATGCCGCGCTCACGGTCGTAGTCGGTGAGCATGTGCACCCAGCGCTTGCCGACGAAGGGCACGTCGCAGACGATGCGTGGGGTGGCGTAGCCGGGTAGGTAGCCCATGATGTCGTGCTGGAGCTGCTGGGCGTGCCAGACGGGGACGCGCCAGTGTTCGGCGTTGGGGATCATGTCGCACATGTAGAAGTAGTACGGCAGGATTCCGGCTTCGCCCTGGAGCGCGAAGCAGAGGTCGAGCAGTTCCGGGGTGGTGGCGTTGACGCCGCGCATGAGGACGCCCTGGTTGCGGACGTCGCGGACGCCGACGTCGAGGGCGGTCTGGGCGGCCTTGGCGACCAGTGGGGTGAGCGACTGGGCGTGGTTGACGTGGGTGTGGATGGCGAGGTTGACGCCTCGGCGTCCGGCGGTGCGGGCGACGCGTTCCAGGCCCTCGACGACGTCGGGTTGCAGCCAGTGCTGGGGGAGGCCCATGAGGGCCTTGGTGGCGAGGCGGATGTCGCGGACCGTCTCGAGTTCCAGCAGGCGCATGAGGTACGCCTCGAGGTTGCGCCACGGGACGTTTGCCACGTCGCCGCCGGAGACGACGACGTCGCGGACGCCGGGGTGGGCCTTGAGGTAGGCGATGTGGGCGTCGTAGCGGTCGACGGGCTTGAGGGTGAGCTTGAGCTTGTCGACGGCGGGGGTGGAGTTGCCGACCAGGTCCATGCGGGTGCAGTGGCCGCAGTACTGGGGGCAGGTGGAGAGCAGTTCGGCGAGGACCTTTGTGGGGTAGCGGTGGGTGAGTCCTTCGGCGACCCACATGTCGTGCTCGTGGAGGCTGTCGCGGCTGGCGTAGGGGTGTGAGGGCCAGTCGGTGCGTCGGTCGGAGGCGACCGGGATCATGTAGCGGCGGATGGGGTCGGCGAGTAGCGCCTCGGTGGTGAGGGTCGCGAACGGCACCATCGTGTTGATCATTTGTGGTGGCACCAGCATGGACATGGTGGCCAGGGCCGACTGGTCGGCCTCGAGGTCGGCGTAGAAGGTGTCGTCGATGAGGTCGCCGAAGACGGCGCGGAGTTGCTTGGTGTTCTTGACGCAGTTGACGCGCTGCCACTGGGCGGATTCCCACTGGTCGCGGGTGACGTGGCGCCAGCCGGGGAAGCGGGTCCAGTCGGGTTCGACCAGGGGGCGGCGGTGGTATTCGTAGGGCTGCCCGGCGGTCGGTGTGGCGACCTGGCCGTGACGGGGGTGCGGGATTGTCTGGGTCACGGCCCCTCCTCGGTGGTGCGGTGGATCATCGCCCGAAGGCTACTGGAAAATATTCGGTACAGAAACTAGTCTGCCGTAAGTTTTCCCGTTACGCGAGCCCTGGCCGGGGCTTCGAGCGGCTGGACAGGGGAGGTCGGCGTGACGTCACCGGTGGGACTGCACCGCGTCGTGCAACCGGCGGGGGTGCTGCCGCAGGCGGCGTGGCGGCTGGACGCGTCCGCCGCGATCGCGCCGAACGAGGTGCGCATCCGGGTGCAGCGGCTGAACCTGGACGCGGCGAGTTTCCGGCAGTTGTCGGAGAAGCACGGCGGTGACGGGGACGCCGTACGCGCCGAGGTGCTGGAGATCATCTCCACGCGGGGAAAGATGCAGAACCCGGTGACCGGCTCCGGCGGGATGCTGATCGGCACTGTCGAGGAGGCCGGTCGGCGGTCCCCGCTCGGGCTCAGGGCGGGGGAGCGGGTCGCCACCCTTGTGTCGTTGACGTTGACGCCGCTGGTGATCACCGATGGGTTGGCCCGGTGGGACGGGCGCAGCGAGCAGGTGCCGTGCGACGGGTGGGCGATCCTGTTCGCGCGGTCGATCGCCGCGGTGCTGCCCGACGACGAGGACCCGCAGTTGTCCCTCGCCGTGCTGGACGTGTGCGGGGCGCCGGCGCTGACGACGCGTGTGGTGTCGCGCTACGTCGAGGAGCGGCGGCGTGCCGGTGATCCGACTCCGGTGCGGGTCGCGGTGATCGGCGGGGCCGGCAAGAGCGGGTCGCTGTCCCTGGCCGCGGCGCGGCGGGCGGGCGCCGCGCGTACCGTCGGGGTCGTTCCGGTGGCGGCGGAGCGCGACGCGCTGACGGCCGCCGGCCTGGCGTCGGTGGTGGCGTTGGCCGACGCCCGCGACCCGGTGGGGTTGTCCACGGCGGTGACCACCGCGCTGGGCGCCCCGGCGGACGTGACTGTGCTGTGCGTGGACGTGCCGGGGTGTGAGCACGGCGCGGTGCTGGCCACCGCGGACGGCGGCACGGTGATCTTCTTCTCGATGGCGACGAGCTTCTCCGCGGCGGCGTTGGGCGCGGAGGGGTTGGCGGCGGACGTGACGATGCTGGTGGGCAACGGGTACGTGCCGGGGCACGCGGAGTTGGCGTTGGCGCTGCTGCGGGCCGAACCGGGGGTGCGTCAGCTGTTCACGGCGCGGGTCGCGGCAGACTGAGAGTCATGACGAACCCCTCGACGTTGTACCGCGGCGGCGTGCTGCACTGCCCCGCCGAGCCGAGCGCCACCGCGCTGCTGGTGTCCGGTGGGCGGATCACCTGGTTGGGCGCCGACGGTGACGCGCCGTCTGCCGACCGGGTGGTGGACCTGGGCGGGGCGCTGGTGACGCCGGCGTTCGTCGACGCGCACGTGCACGCCACCGACACCGGGTTGGCGTTGTCCGGGCTGGACCTGTCCGGGGTGCGCTCGGCGGGGCAGTTGCTCGACGCGGTGGCCGGGTTCGCGGCGGGACTGCCGGCGGACGCGGTCGTGCTGGGGCACGGCTGGGACGAGTCGGGTTGGTCGGATGCCACGTTGCCGGACGCGGCGGCGTTGGACCGGGCCGCCGGTGGCCGGCGGGTGTACCTGTCGCAGGCGTCGATCCACTCGGCGTTGGTGTCGTCGGCGTTGCTGGCGGCGTGCCCGCAGGCGGCCGACGCGGCCGGGTACGACGCGTCGGGCTGGTTGCGGCGCGACGCGCACCACGTGGTGCGGGCTGCGGCGCAGGGGTCGGTGACGCGGGCGCAGCGGGTAGCCGCGCAGCGGGTCGCCCTCGCGCACGCGGCGTCGTTGGGTATCGCGGCGGTGCACGAGTGCGGCGGCCCGGAGATCTCCGACGAGGAGGACTTCACCGGTCTGCTGGGCATCTCCGGGGCGGGGTTGCCGGAGGTGTACGGGTACTGGGGTGAGCTCGGTGGCGCGGCCCGGGCCCGGGAGTTGGGCGCGGTGGGCGCCGGCGGGGACCTGTTCGCCGACGGGGCGTTGGGGTCGCGCACGGCGCACGTGTCGCAGCCGTACGGCGACGGTGACGGTGACGGCTGCGGGCACGGGTACCTGTCGGTCCAGCAGGTGCGCGATCACCTGCTGGACTGTGCGGCGCACGGCCTGCAGGGCGGGTTCCACGCGATCGGGGACGCGGCGATCGGCACCGTGCTGGACGGGTTCGCGGCGGCGGCGGCGACGCTGGGCGTGGAGCGGTTGCGCGCGGCACGGCACCGCATCGAGCACGCCGAGATCATGAACAAGTCGATGATCGCGCGGTTCGTGGAGTACGGGATCGTGGCGAGCATGCAGCCGGCGTTCGACAGGTTGTGGGGCGGGGCGGGCCGGATGTACGAGGCGCGGCTGGGGTTGCAGCGGTCGTTGGAGTCGAACCCGATGGGCGCGATGCACTCGGTGGGTGTGGCGTTGGCGTTCGGGTCGGATTCGCCGGTGACGCCGCTGGACCCGTGGGGGTCGGTGCGGGCGGCGGCGTCGCACCACAACCCGACGCAGCGGATGGGTGTGCGCTCGGCGTTCGCGGCGCACACCCGGGGTGGGTGGCGGGCCGTGCACCTGGACGTCGAGGGCGTCCTCGCTTTGGGTGCGCCGGCGACGTTCGCGGTGTGGTCCACGCCGGCCGGCGTGGAGCGGGGCCTGCCGGTGCTGCTGGCCGAGGACCCGGAGGCGCGCGGTCCCCAGGACCCGACGCCGCTACCGGTGTGCCGGCGGCTGGTGCTGCGCGGTGAGGTCATCTACGAGGAAGGGTCGTCGTGACCGGGAAACTTGACCTTGATCCGGTGCTGGTGGCGCGGGCGCGGGAGTTGGCGCGCCGCGCCGGACAGCCGGTGGTCGACCTGGCGCGCAGCCACACGACGGTGTCGGTGGAGCGGGCGGTGCTGCGGCTGGCCGGGGTGAGCGGCGCCGACCCGGACGGCATTCCGTGGGTGAACCGGCTCGTCGACGCGGTCGTCGCGGACGTGGGGTTGGGTCACGGGGTGGCGGTGCCGGTGTTCGACGCCCTGGCCCGCGAGGGGATCACCGATGTGACGTTGCTGGCGCAGAAGGCCGCCGCCGGGTCGGTGCGGTTCGCGCTGCCCAGCGGTCGGGCCGCGACGGCGGCCCGGTCGGCGGCGCGCAGAGCGGTGGGCGCGGGGATCCGGCGCATCGACAGGCGGCGCGCGGAACGCGACCGGCTCGTCAAGCGGCACGGTGACCCTAAGCAGCGGCCCTGGATCTACCTGATCGTGGCGACGGGGGACATCTACGAGGACATCCCGCAGGCGCAGGCCGCCGCCCGGGCCGGCGCCGACGTCATCGCGGTGATCCGCTCCACCGGGCAGTCGCTGCTGGACTACGTGCCCGAGGGCGCGACCCGCGAGGGGTTCGCCGGCACGTACGCCACGCAGGAGAACTTCCGGCTGATGCGCGCGGCCCTGGACGAGTCGTCGAAGGAGTTGGGCCGCTACGTGCGGTTGACGAACTACGCGTCGGGGCTGTGCATGCCGGAGATGGCGACCCTGGCCGGGTTGGAACGCCTCGACATGATGCTCAACGACTCGATGTACGGGATCCTGTTCCGCGACATCAACCCGGTCCGTACGTTCGTCGACCAGCGGTTCTCCCGGCAGGTCCACGCCCGCGCGGGGATCATCATCAACACCGGTGAGGACAACTACCTCACCACGGCCGACGCGGTCGACGAGGCGCACACGGTGACGGTCTCGCAGCTGCTCAACGAGTTCTTCGCGCACGAGGCGGGTCTGGCGGACTGGCAGTTGGGCCTGGGGCACGCGTTCGAGATCAACCCGGAGGTGCCGGAGTCGTTCCGGCTGGAGTTGGCGCACGCGCTGCTGGCCCGGGAGCTGTTCCCCGACGCGCCGCTGAAGTGGATGCCGCCGACGAAACACATGACCGGTGACGTGTTCCGGGGCAACCTGCTCGACGGGTTCTTCAACCTGGCGGGCGCGCTGACCGGTCAGGGCATCCTGCTGGTGGGGATGATGACCGAGGCGGTGGTGACGCCGTGGCTGTCCGACCGCGACATCGCGCTGCAGAACGTGCGCTACGTCCTCGGCGCGGCCGGTGGCCTGCACGAGGACTTCGTGCCCGCGCCGGACGGGTTCATCCGCCGCCGCGCCAACCAGGTCCTCGGTGAGGCCCTGGACCTGTTGGAGCGCATCGGCGAGCAGACGCTGCTCACGGCCATCGCGCAGGGCACGTTCGGGATCATGAAGCGGCCCGCGGACCGCGGCAAGGGCCTGTCCGGGGTCGCCGCGCACGAGGCCGACTACTGCAACCCGGCCACCGACATCCTGGAAGGGCCGGCCGCATGAGCGCCGTCGAGACCGGCGCCACCGGCGCCGAGAAGAAGATCGTGCGGCCGTACGGGGACACCACCGGCGACGGGATGGTGCAGGTGTCGTTCACCCTGCCGGTGGCGCACGACAAGCGGGCCGAGGGCGCGGCGGTGCAGTTGGCCAACAAGATGGGCATCGACCCGGCGATGGTGGTGCACGCCAAAGGCATGGGTGACGGGTTCACGTTCTTCGTCGTCTACGGGCGGGTCAACCACCTGGTCGACGTGGGCGCGGTGCAGGTGGTGGAACGCGACTTCGCGCTGCTGAGCGCCAAGGAGGTCAACACGGTGGTCAAGCAGCGGCTGCGGCGCAAGCTGTCAGTGGTCGGGGCGTGCATCGGCACCGACGCGCACACCGTGGGCATCGACGCGATCCTCAACGTCAAGGGCATCGCGGGGGAGAAGGGCCTGGAGTACTACCGGGAGTTGAAGGTCACCAACCTGGGCGCGCAGGTGAGCGTGCCCGAGCTGGTGGAGGCAGCGAGGGTGGAGAAGGCCGACGCGGTGCTCGTGTCGCAGGTCGTCACCCAACGCGACGCGCACCTGCACAACACGCGGGAGATGTCCGCGGCGTTCCGGGAGGCGATGCCGGCGGGCCGCCGACCCCTGTTGATCGTCGGCGGTCCCCGCTTCGACGAGTCGATGACCGACGAGTTGGGCGTCGACCGGATCTTCGGTCGCGGGACCACGCCCGGCGAGGTGGCCAGCTACCTCGTGCACGCCCTGATCACGCAGCGGAAGGCGAACGCATGACCGACACCAGGCTCGGGTTGACGGTGACGCACCGAAGGTACGTGCCGTACTCGCACGCCCACTACGCCGGCAACCTCGTCGACGGGGCGTACGCCCTGGCGTTGTTCGGCGACGTCGCCACCGAGGTGTGCATCCGCACCGACGGCGACGAGGGCCTGTTCGCCGGCTACTCCGACGTGCGGTTCACCGCGCCGATCCGCGCCGGTGACGTGGTGGAGGTGACCGCGCGGGTGTCGCGGGTCGGCAGTCGCAGCCGCACCCTGGAGTTGAGCTGCGCGGTGGTGTGCCGGGGCCGCCCGGACCGGTCCGCGTCCGCCGCCGAGGTCCTCGACCCGCCGATCGTGGCGGTCACCGCGACCGGCACCGTGGTCGTCCCCGCCGGCTCGTGACCCTGGCGGTCTGCGCGGACGTCGGCTCCACGTACACCAAGGCGGCAGTGGTGGACCTGGCCGCCGGTGTCCTCGTCGGCGCGGCGGCCGCGCCCACCACGGTGGGCAGCGACGTGCTGCACGGCCTGGACGCCGCCGTCGCGGCGGCCACCGCCGGGCTCGGGGTCCGTGACGTGCCGTGGTACGTCTGCTCGTCGGCCGGCGGTGGGCTGCGGCTGGCCGTGCTCGGCTACGAGGCCCTCGTCACCGCCCAGGCGGGCCGGCGGGTCGGGTTGTCCGCCGGCGCGCACGTGGTGCACGTCGCGGCCGGACGGCTCGGCGCGGTGGACCTGACGGCGTTGCGGGCGGCCCGGCCGGACGTGGTGCTGCTCGTCGGCGGCACCGACGGCGGCGACGCCGACACGATCACCCACAACGCGACCCGCCTGGCCCGCGCCCGCTGGCGGGTGCCTGTGGTGTACGCGGGCAACGCCCACGTGCGCGCGGAGCTGACCGGGCTGCTGGAGGCCGCCGGGGTGCCGGTCACCGGGGCGGACAACGTGCTGCCGCGCATCGGGGTGCTCGCCCCGGCGTCGGCGCGGGCGGCCATCCGCGCGGTGTTCCTGCGCCACGTCATCGGCGGCAAACGACTGTCCAGGGGCGCGCGGTTCGCGCGGCTGGTGCGGGCCGCCACGCCCGACGCGGTCCTCACCGGCGTGGAGGTGCTCGCCGACACGATCGGCGGGGACCTCGCCGTCGTCGACGTGGGTGGGGCCACCACCGACGTGTACTCGGTGCTCACGCCCGACGAGCGGGCCACCGGGCCGGGGCGGGAGGTCGCGGGCAGCCTGTGGCGGGCCCGTACCGTCGAGGGTGATCTGGGCATGCGGTGGAGCGCGCCCGGCGTGGTGCGCGCCGCCGTCGAGGAGCGGCTGCTCACCGCCGGCGAGGCCGACGACCTGACCGCCGCGGCCGACCGGCGGGCCGCCGACCCGGCGTTCCTGGCCGGCGACGACGTCGAACGGGTCGTGGACCGGCGCATCGCCACCCTCGCCGCGACTGTCGCGCTGCGCCGGCACGCGCGGGGCGCCGCCACCGGTGAGCGGGCCGGACGGGACCTGCGCGACGTGCGGCTGCTGGTGGGTTCCGGTGGGGTGTTGCGGCACGCTCCCGGCCCGGCGTCCGGGCACGTCCTGGCGGCGGTCCTGGCCGATCACGCGGGTGGGTGGGCGTTGCCACGCGCCGCCCGCGCGGTCGTCGACGTCGACTACGTGCTGGCCGCCGGTGGGCTGCTCGCCGAGGAGCACCGGAGCGCCGCGGGGGCGCTGCTGCGCCACCACCTGGGCACGCAGTGAGACACGCCGACCCGACACGCCGTGGCGCAACACACGACAGGCCGGGGGTGGGTTGACAGGAGACGGGGTGCAGCACGTACCGTCTTTGAGTCCTACCACGGGAAGCGGCTGTTGTTCGCTTCGTCCCTTCGTCCGCTGGCCGAGCGACATTTTGAGCGTCATCGTCGCGGCGGCCAGGTCCAGCGGGCGGGGGTCGGCGGGGCGGCGCGAACCGGTCGCGGTTACCGGTGTACGGGCAGGGTGAGGTGCACGGCCAGTAGACAACGGCCCGGCGGGGGCAGCCAGTCCACCGCCTGGTCGGTCCGAAGGTCGGCGTGCCGCATCCTCGCCGCACCGGCCGGGGAGGGCCTGGGAGCATCGGGGCGCGGCGCGAGCCGCGCCCCGATTTCATGCCCGCCGGGTGGTGTGTCCCCGGCAGCCCGACGCGGTCGCCGGACCCGCCGGCCAGGTAGCCTTCGCCAGGTGATCGAGGAAACACTGCGGTGACGACGCTGGACCGGGACGAGACCCACGCCCCGGCGGCCCCACCGAACCCGGCGCCTGTGGGTCGTCCGCTGCCGCTGAAACTCGCCGCGCCGATGGCCGTCGCCGCCGGGCTGGCCCTGCTGCTGGCGTTCCCGCCGTACGGGGTGTGGCCGCTCGCGCCCGTCGGCGTGGCGCTGCTGGCCGCCGCCGCGCACCGGCGACGGTTACGCGCCGGCGCCGGCGTGGGTTTCCTCACCGGGGTGGCCCTGTTCGCGCCGCTGCTGGCCTGGACGAACCTGCACACCGGTTACCTGCCGTGGGTGCTGCTGTCGCTGCTGCAGGCCGGCTACCTGGCGCTGCTCGGTGTCGCCACGGCCTGGGTGTCCCCGCTGGCCGACCGTGGCCGTTGGCAGTGGCCGGCGCTGACCGGCCTGCTGTGGGTCGGGCAGGAGGCGCTGCGCGACCGCACCCCCTTCGGTGGGTTCCCGTGGGGTCGGCTCGCGTTCACCCAGGACGACTCGCCGCTGCTGCGACTGGCCGCGCTCGGCGGCGCGCCGCTTGTCACCTTCGCCGTGGCCCTCGTCGGTGGCCTGCTCGTCACCGCCGTCTGGCGGGGCTGGACGGCCCGCCGCGACGCCCGGCCCGACTGGTGGCTGGCGGCGGCCGCGCCGGCGGCCGTGGTCGTGGCGGTGGGCGCGGTGAGCGTCCTGACGCCCGTGGCCACCGCCGGCGGCGGCAAGGCCGTCACCGTGGCGATCGTGCAGGGCAACGTGCCGCGCCTCGGGTTGGACTTCAACGCCCAACGCCAGGCGGTGCTCAACAACCACGTCGACGCCACCCTGGAGTTGGCCGCGCGGGTCGCCTCCGGCGCGCAACGCCAACCCGACCTGGTGGTGTGGCCGGAGAACTCCAGCGACATCGACCCGCTGCGCAACCCCACCGCCGGCGCCCGCATCTCGCAGGCCGCCGACGCGATCCGCGCGCCGATCCTGGTCGGCGCGGTGCTGCTCGGCCCCGGCCCCGGGCAGGTCCGCAACGCGGGCATCCTGTGGCGACCCGACACCGGCGCGGACATGGCGCAGCTCTACACCAAACGCCACCCGGTGCCGTTCGCCGAGTACGTGCCGCTGCGCGACATCGCCCGCCAGGTCAGCGACCAGGTCGACCTGATCCGCAACGACTTCGTGCCCGGCAGCACCCCGGGCGTGGTACGCGCCGGCCCGGCCGTGCTCGGCGACGTCATCTGCTTCGAGGTCGCCTACGACGAGGTGGTCCGCGACACCGTCACCGGCGGCGCGCAACTGCTCGTGGTGCAGACCAACAACGCGACCTTCAACGCGGCCGAGGCCCGCCAGCAGTTGGCCATGGTGCGGCTGCGGGCCGTGGAGCACGGCAGGCCGGCGTTGATGGCCTCCACGGTCGGGGTGTCCGGGTTCGTCGCCCCCGACGGGCGGGTAAGCGACGCCACCGGGTTCAACACCCGGGAGGTCGTGGTGCGGCAGCTCCGGCTCGACAGCGGGCGCACCCTCGCCACCCGCCTCGGCTGGTGGCCGGAGGTCGCCCTCGCCGGGCTGGCCGTGGCCGCCCTGGTCGGCGCCGGCGTGCTGCGCCGTCGCCAGCGGGTGGTGCCCGGATAGCAGCAGCCGGTACGCCGGCGGGAGCGGAGGAACCGTGATCCAGGCGACCGATACGATCCGGCGTCCGGACGAGGTGCCCGGCGTGGGCCGGGTGCTGGTGGTGATCCCCACCTACAACGAGGCCGACAACATCGCGGCGATCGTCGGCCGGGTCCGCCGGGCCGCCCCCGCCGTGCGGATCCTCGTCGCCGACGACAACAGCCCCGACGGCACCGGCGCGATCGCCGACGCCCTCGCCGACGGCGACGCGCACGTGCGGGTGCTGCACCGCGAGGGCAAACAGGGCCTGGGGGCTGCGTACCTGGCCGGGTTCGGGTGGGCACGTGAGCGTGGCTACCACGCGGTGGTGGAGATGGACGCCGACGGCTCACACGCCCCGGAGGACCTGCCGGCGCTGCTGAGCGCCGCCCGCGACGCCGACGTGGTGATCGGGTCGCGGTGGACCAGCGGCGCGCGGGTCGTGAACTGGCCGCTGCGGCGGCTGCTGCTGTCGCGCTGCGGCAACCTGTACGCGCGCCTGGCGCTGGGCATGCCCGTGTCGGACGCCACCGGCGGGTACCGGGTGTACCGGATCAGCGCCCTGGACGCGATCGACCTGGGCTCGGTGTGCTCGCAGGGCTACTCGTTCCAGGTGGAGCTGTCGCGTCTCGCCCACCGGGCGGGGGTGCGGATCGTGGAGGTGCCGATCACGTTCGCCGAGCGGGAACACGGCGACAGCAAGATGAGCCCCCGCATCGTCGCCGAGGCGCTGTGGCGGATCACCCGCTGGGGTGTGCAGGACCGGCGCCAGGCCGTACGCCGGGGTCTGCACGGCACCCCCACGGGTCAGGTGCGGTGGCCGTGAGCGCGGCCGTGTCATGCTGGATGTGCGGTACGTGTCGGTGTGCCGCGGGATGGCGATGAGGTGAGATGCGCCGAGGACTGAGGTTCGTACCGGTCGCCCTGCTGCTGGCGGTGCTGCTGGAGTTGGCGGTGTTCGTCGCTGTGGGGCAGGCCGTGGGGTTCGGCGCGGCGGTGCTGCTGGTGTTCGCCGCGTCCCTGCTGGGGTTGGTGCTGCTGCGCCGCGAGGGAATGCGCGCCTGGCGGGGGTTCCGCACCGCCGCGCGGGCCGGGCAGCCACCGGGGCGGCAGGTGACCGACGGGCTCGTCGGGTTGGCCGGTGCCATGTTGCTGGCGGTGCCCGGTCTGGTCAGTGGCCTGGTCGGGTTGTCGCTGATGGTGCCGCCGGTGCGTCGCCTGGCCCGCTCCGGGGTGCAACGTGTCGCCGAGCGGCGGGTGTCGTCGATGGTCGCCGGTGACCTGTTCGGCCCACGCACGGTGCGGGTGCGCCAGGGCGCGCCGCAGCCGCCGCCGCGTCCCGAGCCGGAGCAGCCGGTCGTCGTCGACGGTGGCCGGGCCATCGAGGGTGAGATCGTGGAGCCCGGCCGCAACTGAAGCCACGCACACACGACGGCGCCCCCGGGGAAACCCGGGGGCGCCGTGTCGTGCGGGTGCTGCTCAGGCGCGGCCGCGGCGGGTCCGAACCTCCTGGAGGCGTTCGGCGAGGATGTCCTCGAGCTCGGCGATCGAGCGCCGCTCCAGCAGCATGTCCCAGTGGGTACGCGGCGGCTTGGCCTTCTTCTGCTCCGGCTCGCTGCCGTCGACGAGTCGGGCGACGCTGCCGTCGAACTTGCATTCCCAGGTCGTCGGGACCTCGGCGTCGACGGCGAACGGCACCTCGAACTGGTGGCCCTTGGCACACAGGTACTCGCGGGTCTGACGCGGCGCGAGCTCCGTGTTGCGGTCGGATTCGTAGCTGACCGCGCCGAGTCGGCTTCCGCGCAGCATACGCTCGCCCATGATCGACTTCCCCTCGTTCGTGGTGCTGGTCTTCTGGGTGTAACGGTGGGTTCCCGTCGCCCCATTCCCGCCCGAGGGCGTGAGGCGTCCACGGGTGAGCCGGACCCAAGGGTAGCCGGCCGAAACGGTGACGCCACGTCGGTGGCGTGTTGCGACTGCCACCGGGGATGTTAACCGCCCCGGCGCGGTCAAGGTTGCGCCGGCGTCGCACCCGGTTCGGAGGCGCCGGCCGCAGCAGGGGCGGCGGCGCCCAGCCGAGCCAGCGCCAACGCCAGGTCGCTGACCTGGTCGCCGAGCTGCGCCACTCGCCGCTGCGCCAGGTCACGGTCGGTCTCGGCGGCGTCGAGACGTACCGTCAGGGCGGTGAGCCGGCCCTCGGCGGTGGCCGCGGCCTGGCGGGCGGCGGTCAGGTCGGCGGCGAGGGCGTCGCGCTGCGTGGCCGTGGCGGTCAGTTCCGCGCGCAGCCGGACGGCCAGCTCGGCGGCCTCCTGCCGGGCGTCGTCGGCTTCGACGGCGGCGACCTGGGCGCGGTCGCGGGCCCGGTCGGCCTGTTCCCGGGCCCGGGAAGCGTCGGCGGCCTCGGCGCGGGCCCGCGCGGCGTCGGCGCGCGCCTGGTCGATCTGGCGGCGTACGTCCTGCACCTCGGCCTGCCACCGGCCGGCCCGCTCGGTCGCCTCGGCGGCGGCCCGGGTGGTCCGCTCGGCGTCGGCGCGCGCCGCGTCCCGCTCGACGCTCAGGTCGGCCGCGCGCTGCCGCTCGGTGTCGCGTTCCGAGCGCAGGTCACGCACCTCGGCGCGGGCCTGGTCCCGGTCGTGTTCGGCCTGGGCGCGCAGCGCCTCGGCGGCGCTGACGTCGTGGCGCGCCTGATCGGCGGCGGCCTCGGCGCGCTGCGCCCGCTCGTCGGCCGCCGTGGCCTGCCGCACCGCCTGCTCGGCGCGCTCGCGGGCGTCGTCGGCCTCGACGCGCGCGCCGCGCGCCTGCTCACGGGCGCGCGTCGCCTCGGCGACCGCGGTCTCGGCGTCGTCGCGGGCCTCGTCGCGTTCGGTCTGCGCCGCCGTGATCTCGGTGGCGGCCTCCGCGCGAACCTGGGCGACCTGCCGCTGCACACCCACCGGCGACAGTTCGGCGTGCAACGCCTCGGTCAACGTCTCGACGATCTGGTCGAGACGGTCCACCGCCTCCCAGGTGCGGGCCACCTGACCGGGCAGGCCGGGAGCGTTGCGGTGGCGCATCCGACTGTTGCGTGAGGCGCGCTGGCAGGCGCCGTCGTTGTCGCGGCAGTAGCGAAACGGGCGGCCCGCGCCGACACGCTGCGGCACCGGTGATCCACAGTGGGCGCACGGGCGGGTTTCGGTGGGGGTGAGCGGGGCGTCCATCGAGGGCGAAGTCTAGTGCCGGCCGTTCAGCTCGCGGCCCGGGCGGTCGTGTCCAGGGTGTAGCGGCGTTGCAGCAGCAGCGCCGCGAGCATCGCCGCCGCCGGCAGCAGCCCGAAGCCGTAGCGGACCGCCGCGAGCGCCGCGTCGGGCTGCGTCGGCGACTCACCCGCGGTCGACGCCACGAAACCGCCCACGGCGAGGCACAGGGCGTACACGTACGGGCCCAGGGCGGCGCCGAGGGCCTCGGTTGCCGTCCACACCCCGGTGTAGGTGCCGGCGCCGGTCCCGGCGGACGCGCGGATGACGTCGGGCAGCATCGAGAACGGCAACAGCTGCATGCCGGCGAACGCCACCCCGAGCACCGCCACCGCGGCCACCAGCACCGGCAGACCGGCCGGGCGGCCCACCGCCAGCACCAGCGACCCGAGCGCGAACGCGCCCTGCGCGCCGAGCAGCGCCCGCTGCTTGCCGACGCGGCGGGCCAGCAGCAACCACCCGGGCGTGACCAGCAGCGCCGGAGCGACGAACGCGGCCACCAGCACCGTGGTCAGGCCGGAGGCGCGCAGCTCGTACTCGGCGTAGTAGGGCACCCCGGCGAGAACCAGGTGGGTGGTCGTGGACATGGCCAGGTACGCGGCGACCAGCCAGCGGAACTGCCTGTCGCGCAGGGCGGTGCGCAGCGTCCGCCACCCGCCGTGCCCCGCCGTCGTGGCGCCCGCCGCGACGCCGCGCAGCCGGGCGGTGCCGGCGACGCCGACGAGCATGGCGGCCAGCATCCCGACGGCCAGGACCACACCCATCCGCTGGTAGCCGCCGCGGCTCGCCGCGTCGCCGCCGGTCAGCAGCGGGGCCACCAGCCCGGAGGCCAGGATGCCGAGGGTCAGCACGACCATCCGGAACGCCATCAACCGGGTGCGTTCGTCGTAGCCGATGCGCAGGTCGGCCGGGGTGGCCAGGTAGGGGACCTGATAGGCGGCGAACAGCAGGTTCCCGGCGACGAAGAACACCGCCACCCACGCGGCGGCAGGCGCGCCGGTCAGACCGCCGGGCACCGCGAAGAGCGCGGCGAACGCCGCCGGCAGGGCGCAACCGAGCAGCAGCAGCCGACGCCTGTCGCCCCGGCGGGCCTGCTCGACGTCGGCGCGGTGCCCCACCCACGGGTGCAGCAGCACGTCGGCGACCTTCGGCAGCAGCAACGCGAGGCCGGCCAGCCACGGCCCGACGGCCAGCACGTCGGTGAGGAAGTAGAGCAGCAGCAGGCCGGGCACTGTCACCCAGACACCCATGCCGAGCGAGCCGGCCGCGAAGCCGGCCAGGGGGCCGCGGGGCAGTGTCGCGTCGGTGGCGGCCGCGGGCCGCCGGTCGAGCCCGGTCATCGCCGCATCCTCTCCGCAATCCAACAGTCGCTGGATTCTAGGGGCACAATGGCGGCCATGACCATGCCCCGACGCCGCCCGGGTCGGCCCCGGCGCGACGAGACCCGACCGACACGCGAGGTGGTGCTCACCGCCGCCACCGCGCTGTTCGCCGAGCGCGGCTTCGACGCCGTCGGGCTGCGGGAGGTCGCCGCCGCCGCCGGGGTGGACGTCGCCACGGTCGCCCACCACACGGGTACGAAGGCGGCGCTCTACGAGGCGTGCTTCGCGCGGGTGTTCGCCGTCGAGCGGGAGGTCCTCACCGCCGCCGCCGAGCGGGCCCGGACGGCCCTCGACGCCGGCCCGGACGCGGCACGGCGGGCCCTGCACGACCTGGTCGACGTGTTCGTCGACTTCCTGCAGGACCACCCGGAGACCACCGCGCTGTGGCTGCGCCGCTGGTTGGAGCCGCAGCGGCACGCCGAGCTGGACCAGCGCTACGCCGAGCCGCTCTACCGGCTGGTGGCGGATTTGCTGACCACCGCCGCGGCGGCCGGCGCCCTCGCGGAGCCGACCCCGCACATCACCGTGCGCAGCCTGGTCTGGGCGACACACGGGCACGTCGTGGCGTTGGCCGCGGGCGCGCCGGGCGCTCGGGAGCGGCGCGAGTTCCGCGCGTTCGTGCACCGCCTCCTCGACGGGCTGTACGGGCCGGCGGCCCCTTGACGGGCCGCCCTCGCCCGACGATTATCCATCGGACGTTGGATTAGTTGGGGGCAGCGATGCGGGCACGACCCAGGGTGGCGGTGATCGGCGCCGGCGCGGCCGGACTCGCCGCCGTCAAGGCACTGCGCGACGCCGCCGTCGCCGTGGTCTGCTTCGAGGCGGCCGACCAGGTCGGCGGCCTCTGGGTGTACGGGGCGCCCGACTCGCCCGCGTACCGCACGCTGCACCTGAACACCAGCCGGGGCCGCACCGAGTTCGCCGACCACCCGATGCCCGCCGACTGGCCCGACTACCCGGACCACACGCGCGTCGCCGGCTACCTGGCCGACTACGCCGACCGCTTCGGGCTGCGCGACGACATCCGCCTGCGGCACACGGTCGAGCGGGTCACCCGGAAACCCGACGGCACCTGGACGGTCACCGCCACCGGGCCGGACGGACCGGTCGAGGTCAGCGTCGAGGCCGTGGTTGTCGCCAACGGCCACAACCGGGTGCCCCGGCTGCCCAGCCCGCCGTACCCGGGCACCAGCACCGCCGAGCAACTGCACAGCCACGACTACCGGGGTCCCGAGCAGTTGGCAGGCAAACGCGTCCTGGTCGTCGGCGGTGGCAACTCCGCGATGGACATCGCCGTGGACGCCTCGTACGCCGCCGAGCGCACCCTGCTGTCGCTGCGCCGGGGCGTGTGGGTGGTACCGAAATACCTGCTGGGCCGCCCGTCGGACACGCTCAACGGCGCGCTGGCCCGCCGGCTGCCGTGGCGGCTGCGCCAGCGCATCAGCCAGACGATGCTCACCGCCACCGTCGGCAGCCCCGCCCGCTACGGGCTCCCCGCGCCGACGCACGGCTTCCTGCAGGACCATCCGACGCTCTCCGACGGGCTGCTGTCCCGTCTGACCCACGGCGACATCGAGGCGCGCCCCGGCGTCGCCGCCCTCGACGGCGACCGCGTCGAGTTCACCGACGGTCGCGCCGAGCACGTCGACCTCATCGTCTGGTGCACCGGGTACCGCGTGGAGATCGGGTTCCTCGACCCCGACCTGCTCGCCGGCGGCGCCGACACCCTGCCGCTGTACCGGCACGTGTTCCACCCCGAAGCCCCCGGCCTGACGTTCGTCGGGCTGATGCAGTCCACCGGCTCCGCGTTCCCCCTGGTCGAGGCGCAGGCCAAGCTGATCGCCGCGCAGCTCGCCGGCCGGTACACGCTGCCCGACCCGGACCGGCAGCGGGCCGCCTGCCGCGCCGAACTGCGGGCGGCGACGGCCCGCTGGGGTCAGCGCCGCCCGGCGATGCGTGTGGACTTCGACGCCTACCTGGCCGAGCTGACCCGGGAACTGACCTCGGGCGCCCGCCGCGCCACGGCGGCCGGAGCGGGCCGATGACGCACCTGATCGGCCGACGGGTCCTCGTCACGGGCGCCAGCGGCACGTTCGGTCAGCACCTCAGCGCCGCGCTGCACGCCGCGGGCGCCCGGGTGGTGGGGCTGGACCTGCACGCGCGAGGAGACGTCGACAGGCCCGTGCTCGGCTGCGACCTGACCGATCCAGCGGCCGTACCCACGGCGGTACGCGCCGCCGTCGACCACCTCGGCGGCCTCGACCTGCTGATCAACAACGCCGGCGTCGGTGGCCCCGCCCCGGCCGAGCTGCCGCCCGACGAGGTGGTCCGCCAGCAGTTGGAGGTCAACCTGCTCGCCGCCTGGCGGACCACCGCTGCCGCGCTGCCCCCACTGCTCACCACGCGCGGCCGGGTGATCTTCGTGGCCAGCCGGATGGCGGTGCTGCCGCTGCCGCTCGCCGCCGCGTACGGGGTCAGCAAGCGCGCCCTCGTCGCGTACGCCGACGCGCTGCGCCACGAGGTGGGCACCCACGTCGGGGTGAGCGTCGTCTACCCGAGCATGGTGGCCTCGCCGATCCACGACAGCACCGCAGAGGCCGGCCTGTCCCTGCGCGGAGTGTCCCGCCCGGAGCCCGTCGAGGGTGTCGTCGCCGCGATCCTGCGCGCCGCCACCGCCCGGCGGGCACCCCGGGACGTGGCGACCACCCGACGCGGCCGGCTGGAGATGGCCGTTGGCCGGCACGCGCCCGCGCTGGCCGACCGGCTGGTACGCCGTACCCTCGCCGCCCGCCTCGCCGCCGGTGACCTGGACGCCGCGCCGCTGGCCGCGGCGATGCTCCGCCGCCACCGGGGACGGTGACCGCCGGGTCAGGGCGCGGCGACAGCCGCGCGGGACCTGTCGGTCGCGATGCGGACGGCAAGCGCCGCCAGGGCCGTCCCGGTCACCCACCGCTGTACCCGCAGCCACACCGGCCGGCGGGCGAAGAACCCGGCCAGCGCCCCGGCGCTGAGCACGATAAGCGTATTGACGCTCAGCGCGACGGCGATCTGGGTCAGGCCGAGCAGCAGGCTCTGCGTGGCGACATGCCCCCGCGTCGGGTCGACGAACTGCGGCAGCAGTGACACGTACAGCACGGCGATCTTCGGGTTGAGCAGGTTGGTGACCAGGCCCATCGTGAACAGTCGCCGTGGCGGGTCCGGTGGCAGCGGCGCGGGCGTGAACGGTGACCCGCCGCCCGGGCGCAGCGTGCGCCACGCCAACCACAGCAGGTAACCGGCGCCGGCCAGCTTCACCACCGCGTACAGCGTCGGGACCAGGACGAACACGGCGGCCAGGCCGGCGACCGCGGTGGCCAGGTAGACGCCGAACCCGGCTGCCACCCCGAGCAGTGAGATCAGCCCGGCGCGGCGGCCCTGCGCCACCGAGCGGGAGACCAGGTAGACCATGTTCGGGCCGGGCGTGAGCACCAGCCCCAACGCCACCAGCGCGATACCCAGCAGCGCACCCGTGCCGATCATGACGTTGCCCCCGTTCGCCGTCCCCTTCGTCGAACCTAGACCGGCCGACCGCCCCGACCCAGGACCACTCGATCGGTGGTGGCCTGGAACTCGGTCACGCGGGCGAAAACCACCTCGGCGGGAATGGTCAGCGCCGTGGAGGCGCTGACCGGTGGCGAAGCGCGTGTCGCCGGCCGGAGGCGGCGCGTTACGGTGGCCAGGGGAGGTGCCGCAGGGTGACCGAGGCGTGGGACGCGGCCGTGGAGGCGCAGATCCGGGGAGCCGTGCAACGCGGCGAGTTCGACAACCTGCCCGGCATGGGCAAGCCGATCCCCGGGCGTGGAATGCCGTACGACGAGTCGTGGTGGATCAAGAGTTTCCTGGAGCGCGAGAAGCTGCCCAGCGACCTGCTGCTGCCCACCCCGCTGCAACTGCGTCGGCGCATCGAGCAGGTCCCCGACGAGGTCCGCGACCTGCCCACCGAGCAGTCCGTGCGGGACTTCGTGGGGCAGCTCAACACGCAGATCGTCGCGTGGCTGCGTAACCCCGAGGGGCCCCGGGTGGCCGTCCGGCCGGTGAACGCCGACGAGGTGGTCCGTCGCTGGCGTGCCGAGCGGGTCCCGGCCGAGGCCGCGACAGGCGCGGCCGAGTCGGCGACCGTCGTCGCCCCGGCCCCACCGCCCCGACGTGGCTGGTGGCCGCGGTGGCTGCGCCGGCGCTGATCCCCGCCCGCCGGGGCACCTCGTCGGGCTACCGCGACGGCACACTGTACGGATGTTGATCGTGGCACGGACGTCGGAGATCGCCCCCGGACTCGTCCTGCGCCAGTGGTGCGGGGACGACCTGGACGCGCTGCTGGCCGCGTACCGGGATCCGGTGCTGCGCCGCTGGACCCGCGTCCCGGTGACCGACGCCGCCGAGGGCCGGCGATGGCTGGACCAAGCGCGACAGGACTGGGACGACGGCCGCCGATACAGCCTCGCCGTCGTCGAGGACGACGTGGACGGCCCGCGGCTGGTGGCGAACGTGGCGCTCAAGGGTGTCGCGCCCGGGCAGCCGGTAGCCGAGGTGGGCTACTGGACGGCGGCATGGGCGCGCGGTCGAGGGGTCGCCCCACGGGCTGTCACCGCGCTCAGCGAGTGGGCGTTCGACCGGTTTCCCGGACTGACCCGGCTCGACCTGCTGCACCAGGTGGACAATGTGGCGTCCTGCCGGGTGGCGCAGAAGAGCGGTTACGTCTTCCAGGAGGTGCTGCCGGCCCGGCCGCCCTTTCCGCTCGACGGTCACCGGCACTCCCGCGCCGCCGCCTAGCGGTCAGTCGACCGCGGCGCGCCAATGCCAGGACGTGCGCCGCTCCCGGCCCGGCAACTCGCCGCGACCGGTCATCCACAGCAGCACGTCGGGCGCGGGGCCGGAGGGGGCGTCCGGGAAGAGTCGCCGCAGCACCAGCGCGCACAACCGATCCGGTGGCTGCCACGGCACACCGAGGCCGAGGGTGATGTCGTGGGTGTGCAGCAGCGTCTCGGCCACCCCCATCGCCGCGAACCCGGCCGGGTCGCAGGGCCCGAAGTGCCAGGCCCGCGCGTCCGGCGCGGCCGCGTCGACCGCGACGGCGAGCAGCCCGGCGCAGGCCCGCACCACGGTGAGGGCCTGCGCCGGACTCGCGGTGGGGGAGACCCGCAGGTCGTACGGCAGGTAGCCGTCCCGCGGAAGGCCACTGACCTGCCCCGCGTACGCGAGCAGGTCGTGCGCGATGTGCGCGGCGGTGGTCCAACAGCTCCACGTCAGCGTGCCGGCGGGCACCGACCAGTCACGCTCGCGATGCGGGTGCAGCACCCGGGTCGTCTCGTCGGCCGCCTCCCGCAGGTCGGCGCCGGTCACCGTTGACATCGCTCGACCCTCGCACCGCCGCTCGGGCGGAGCAACCGAGATCGCCGTCCGGCAGCCGCCCCTCTCAGTGACCCACTAGGGCCGAGAGTCGGTCGGGTCGTCGGCGGCGAAGTCGCGTACGGCGGCGCGGATGGCCTCGCCGTACGCGTCGTCCGGCAGGTGCGCCAGGTGCTGGCGGACGTCGGCCAGGTGCGTGCGGGCCTGGGCGGCGTTGCCCAGGCGCCTGTGACAGTCGGCCAGGTTGAGGTGCAGCGACGGCAGGAACGCCTGGACCTGGAGCGAGGCCAGGTACCGCTGGGCGCGATCGTCGGTCAGGTCGGACACGGCGGCCAGAGCGCGCTCGTCCCACCGCAGCTCCGCGTCGACAGTGTCCTGTAGGTCGGCGAGGTAGTGGGCGAGGGTGCAGCGGTGGAAGGCGTCGCCGTCGGCGCCGATCTCGTCCCACAGGGCGGTGAGGGCGGTGCGGGCTTGGACCTTCTGCCCCGATCGGCCGAGCCGCACCGCCTCGCCGATGCGGGTCATGGTCGGGTCGGGTGTCGGTTGGTCGTTCATGGCGCAGATGCTCGGGCCTCGACCCGGTCGAGGGTCAAACGGCCGTGGCGGGTGCGCGCCCCCGCCGGCCGCGCCCCCGCCGGCCGCCACTCGACGTCCGGAT
Organism: Micromonospora sp. DT43; assembly: GCF_049841645.1. Taxonomy (NCBI): domain Bacteria; kingdom Bacillati; phylum Actinomycetota; class Actinomycetes; order Micromonosporales; family Micromonosporaceae; genus Micromonospora; species Micromonospora sp. DT43. The sequence continues at coordinate 155,375 of NZ_JBNCKR010000011.1, forward strand.
CCGGATCCGGATCCGGCGCCGTCACCGAGGCCGCGCTGCCTCGACACTGGTCCGGGACGGGGATCTCGCCGTCAGGGTGCGTCACCGGCGGGCGACGATGGCCTCGAGCACCGAGCGGGCGGACGTCGGGGGGTGACCGAGGAGGCCCTCCAGGGTCGGGTCGGTGACGTCGAACTCTCCCCGTCGCGCCGCGCGGTAGAGGCCGAGGGTGAAGTCGGCGGCCGCGGCCGGCATGCCTCCTTCGATGGCGCCCGCCCGCCACTCTTCGTCGGCGACGACGACGCGTCGGATGCCGCGGCCCGTGATGTCGGTCAGCAGGGCGGCCACCGCCTCGATGTCGAGGGCCTCGGATGCGGTCAGGGCGGGCGTGATGCCGTCGAGGACGCCGTCGTCGGTCAGGGCGATCGCTGCCGCCTCGGCCAGGTCGGCGTGTGCGGTCCACGACACGGGGCCGTCCGCGGGCGCGACGAGCTGGCCGGTCTCGAGCGCCGCGCCGATGGAGTAGCTGAGCGTGCTCGCGTAGAAGCCGTTGCGCAGGGCGGTGAAGGGGACGCCCAGCGCGGCCAGGTGCTCCTCGGTCTCGGCGTGCGTGAGCTGGGCGGGGAACAGCGAGTGCCGGGAGGCGGCCTGGTGGCTGGTGTAGAGGATGCGCTTGGCCCCGGCGGCGTGGGCGGCGTCGATGGCGGCGCGGTTGGCGACGACCGCGCCGGGGCCGCGGATGGCGGCGGAGACGATGAGGATCTTCTCGGCGCCCTCGAAGGCGTGCGCCAGCGTGGCGGCGTCGGTGAAGTCGCCGGTGCGGACGCGCACGCCACGGTGGGCAAGGCTGGCGGCCTTGTCGATGTCGCGCACACTCACGGCCACGCCGCTGGCGGGGACCCGCTCGAGCAGCCGGTCGACGATCAGGGATCCGAGCTGGCCGGTGGCGCCGGTTACGACGATCACGAAGAACTCCCTCGTTAGCAGCGATATCGCTGATACGTTAGCAGCGATAATACGAAGATAACAAGATGCTGTTAGCATTGGTTCATGGTGGGGGCGCAGGAATCGGCATCCCGGGACGACGTCCGGGCCGGCATCATCGCGGCCGCCGCACGGGTGCTGCGCGAGAGCGGGGCGGACGCGGTCACCACGCGCGCCGTCGCCCAGGCGGCCAGCGTGCAGGCGCCGACCATCTACCGGCTGTTCGGTGACAAGGACGGCCTCATCGACGCCGTCGCCGAACACGTCATGGCCGCCTACGTCAGCGACAAGTCGGCAAACGCGCACGAGGCGACGGACGACCCCATCGCGGACCTGCGCTCCGGATGGCGCACGCACATCGGGTTCGGCCTGGCGAACCCCGAGCTGTACGCGCTCATGGCCACGCGTGGGCGCGGCAGGCCCTCACCGGCGACGCTCGCGGGGATCGAGGTGCTGCGTGCCCGGGTGCGGCGGCTCGCCACGGCCGGTCTGCTGCGCGTCGACGAGCAGCGGGCGCTCATGATGATCCACGCCGCGGGCAACGGAACCATTCTCGCCCTGCTGGGAACCCCCGACGACGAGCGCGACAGCGGTCTGGCCGACGCCATGTTCGACGCCGTGCTCAGCGGCATCGTCGCGGACGCTCCGGCGGCACCCGACACGGCCACGAACGCGGTGACGGTGACCTTCACGACTGTCCTTCCCGAACTCCCCGGGCTCACCGACGCCGAACGCACGCTGATGGGCGAATGGCTGCACCGGTCGTTGACCCACTCCCCGCACCGGGGCGAATAAGCAGTGGACGGGTGGCTGAGCGGGCTTGTAGCGTCCTGCTGACCGTGACACCGCCCGAGGAGGTGAGACCCATGACCGTCGTATCGAAGTGGGTGCTCCCCCCTGCCGTCACGGCCGGGCGACTGACGTAGGTGTCGCCGGGAGCGCCTCGCCACAGTGGCACTCCCGAAGGGCAACACCTGTGCACTCTCCACGACACACCACCGCGCAGCCGTCGAACGACGTCGCCGAACTCCCGTCCCCGGCCACCGGCATCTCCGGCAGGCACCCCGCGTTCGACGTGATCATCGCCGGCTGCGGGCCGACCGGCGCGATGCTGGCCGCCGAACTGCGGTTACACGACGTACGGGTCCTCGTGCTGGAGAGGGAGACCGAGCCCGTCTCGTTCGTCCGGATCGTCGGCCTGCACATCCGCAGCCTCGAGCTCCTGGCGATGCGTGGGCTGCTGGATCGCATCCTCCCGCACGGTCGGCGACGTCCGGCGGCCGGATTCTTCGCCGCCATCGCCAAACCCGCGCCCACGGGCCTGGACTCCGCGTACGCCTATCTGCTGGGCATCCCGCAGCCGGTCATCGTCCGCCTGCTCGAAGACCATGCGATCGAGCGGGGCGCGCAGGTTCGCCGCGGTTGCGCGGTCGTCGGCGTCGAGCAGGACGAGGAGGGGGTGACCGTCGAGCTGGCCGACGGGGAACGGCTGCGGGCGCGTTACCTCGTCGGCTGTGACGGCGGGCGCAGCACGGTACGCAAGCTCCTCGGCGTCGGCTTCCCCGGCGAGCCCACGCGCAGGCAGACGCTGATGGGCGAGATGGAAGCGGGTGTGCCGGCCGAGGAGATCGCCGCCCGGGTGGCCGAGATCCGCGAGACCCCGCACGCCTTCTGGATGCGGCCGTTCGGCAGTGGCGTCTACAGCGTCGTGGTCCCGGCGGCGGGAGTCAGCGACCGCGCGGAACCGCCCACCCTCGATGATTTCCGGCAGCGGTTGCGGGCCGTCGCCGGAACCGACTTCGGCGTGCACTCCCCGCGCTGGATGTCCCGCTTCGGAGACGCCACCCGGCTGGCGGAACGCTATCGGGTCGGGCGGGTGCTGCTGGCCGGCGACGCGGCGCACATCCATCCACCCATCGGCGGGCAGGGCCTCAACCTGGGTGTGCAGGACGCGTTCAACCTCGGCTGGAAACTGGCCGCGCAGGTCCGCGGCTGGGCGCCGGAGACCCTGCTGGACACCTACCAGGCCGAACGTCATCCGGTCGCCGCCGACGTGCTGGACAACACCCGCGCCCAGACCGTACTGCTGTCCGACGAGTCGGGCGCGCGGGCGCTGCGCCGGCTGTTCGCCGAACTGATGGACGTCGACGAGGTGAACCGCCATCTGATCGAGAAGATCGCCGGGACCAGCATCCGCTACGACCTGGGCGGGGGCCCCGACCTGCTCGGCAGCCGCCTGCGCGACGTCGACGTGCGACAGGGCCGCCTCTACGGCCTGCTGCATCGCGGACGCGGCCTGCTGCTGGACCGCACCGAGCGCCTGACCGTCGGCGGCTGGTCGGATCGGGTCGACCACCTCGCGGATCCCACGGCGGCACTGGACGTCCCGGGCGTCCTGGTACGCCCCGACGGCCACGTCGCCTGGATCGGCGACGACCAGCGGGACCTGGACGACCACCTCTCCCGCTGGTTCGGCGAGCCCACCCACTGACGCCGGGGGAGCGGACCGGGCAGGCGTACGAGCCCCGGTCCGCTCCTCCGTCCCGCTGATGCTGGCAGACTGCCCGCGTGACAGGTCTGAGCGCCGAGCACGTGGTCGATGGTCGTGATCCGCGGTCCCCTGTGCTCGCCCCGAACGGGCGCCTGCTCTGCCACGTCCTGACGCCCCTCAGCCGGACCGGTGACCACCTCGACACCGAACTGTGGCTCGTCGACCCCGACGGCGCCGTCGCGTCGCGCAGGGCGACAGGTGACACCGCGACCGAGTCCCGTCCACGCTGGTCGGCCGACTCGCAGACGCTGTTCTTCCTGTCCGACCGCGCCGATCGCGGTGTCCCACAGCTGCACGGGCTCACCCTCGCCGACGGCACGATCACCGCGTTGACCCACTGGCGTGTCGGCGTCCTCGACCACCTGCCGCTCACCGACCCCAACCTGGTCGCCCTGCTCGCCGAGGACGAACCCACCGAGCGGGATGCGCGCCGTGCCCGGGACCGCGACGACGCCATTGTCGTCGGCGAGCGCGAACCGCGGGCCCGGCTGCGCCTGCTCGACCTGCGCACCGGCCGGATCGCCACCCCGACGGTGTTCGGTGACCGGCACGTCGTGGAACTGCGGCAACGGCCCGACGGCGGCCCGGTCGCCGTGCTCACCTGGGCCAGCGCCGACAACGACCACGGTCCGCGTACCGGCCAACTGCACCTGTTCGACGTCGGGACCGGGAATGTGGAGAATCTCGGACCGGTCGGGGTCGACGCGCGATCGCTGGCCTGGTGGCGGGGCGAGGACGGCTGGCACCTCGGTTACCTCGCGCTCACCCCACCGGTTCTGCAGGCCGGCACCGCGGTGTTCGACCTGGCCGTGGAGAGCCGCGTCCTGCGCAACCGCACCGCTGGTCTCCCGATGTGCCCCACCGAACTCTGCCAGACCGACGCCGCACCGCTTGTGGTGTTCGCCGACGGACTGAACACGACCCTGGCCCGGCTCGATCCCACCGACCTCACCGCCCTGTCGCATCACCCCGGACGCCTCGACAATCTCACCACCACCCCCACCGGCGACCAGATGGCCGTCCTGACCGGCACCCGCTATCAACCCCCGAATGTTCACGTCGGGCCGCCGGCCGGGCCGCTACGCAGAATCACCAACTCCCGCCCGGAACTGGACGGCATCGCCCTCGGCACGCAACGACCGCTGGCCTACCGGGCCGCCGACGGCCTCGACCTGGACGGCCTGCTCGTGCTGCCGGTCGGACGAAACGCGTCGGAAGGCCCGTTCCCGCTGGTCACGATCGTGCATGGCGGCCCATATGAGCGCTACGCCGATCGTTGCCAGTTGTTCTGGTTCCCCAGCGCGCAGTGGCTGGCCGCCGCCGGATACGCGGTGTTGCTGCCCAACCCGCGCGGCGGTCAGGGCCACGGCCACCAGTTCGCCGCCAGTGTCGCCGGCCGGGTCGGACAGGAGGAGTGGACCGACATCCTCAGCGGCATCGACCTGCTCGTCGCCGACGGCATCGCCGATCCCGACCGGCTGGGCATCGCTGGCTGGAGCCACGGCGGGTTCATGTCCGCCTGGGCCGTCGGGCAGACCGATCGCTTCCGTGCCGCGCTTGTCGGCGCCGGCGTCATCGACTGGGGCATGCTCGCGGCGACCGGGGAGAACGGCCAGTTCGAAGCCGCGCTCGGCGGCAGCACCGGCTGGTCCGGCATCGGCCCACACCCGCATGACGCGATCAGCCCGATCTCCTTCGCCAGCCACATCCGCACTCCGGTGCTCATCCTGCACGGCGCCGAGGACACCAACGTTCCCCTGGGGCAGGCCGTGTACCTGCACCGGGCGTTGCGTCACTTCGACGTCGAGCACGAGTTCGTGATCTACCCGAGAGAGGGTCACGCGATCCGTGAACGTCACCACCAGCTCGACGTCCTGCGCCGAACCCGCGCCTGGTTCGATCGCTGGCTCCAACCCTGACCGCCTGAACCAGGCGCACGCGGCGCGATTGGTAAGGCGCAGCGCACGAACTACTCGGCGCAGTCCACGATGGCCGGGACCGCCTCCCTGTGTGGCCCCGAACGTGGGGTCTGTCAGGATCGGACCGCCGCGGTGACTTCCACCTCCAGTACCGCTCCGGGTAGGAACAGTCGGTTGACCTCCACGGTGGTGCTGGCTGGCGGGTTGGTGGCCGGGTGTGCGGGGAACAGGCCTCGGCGTACCGCCGCGTAGGCGGGCAGGTCCTGCAGGCTGGTCATGAAGGTACGGATGTGCAGCACGTCGGCGAAGGTGGCCCCGTGCGCCGCCAGGAGCCCGTGGATGATCTCGAAGATGCGTTCTGCCTGAGCGGCGGCGTCGCCTGGTGCGACGACCTCGCCGGCGTCGTCCACGGCGACCTGCCCAGCGAGCATGAGCAGGGCGCCGCCGTCGAGGTCCAGGCGAGCGACGTGGGCGAACCGGTCGCCGAACGGTGCGGCGACTGTCTGTGGGTTGTCCAGGCTCAGGTTCATCTGGTCTCCACGTTGATGAGCGACGCGATGTCCGCCGTGGGGTTGGTGGCGGAGTCGAGCAGGTGCAGGGCGGCGGCCGCGACGGGGGCGGTCTGCACCTCGCGCAGGGCGAGCCGCGTGTCCTTGGCGGCCAGGGAGATCGCGAACGACGCACCAGTCGCGGTCGCCCGCTGGATCGCTCCGCTCAGCGGCCCTGCCGCGAGGGCGTCGAGCGCGGTCGTCGCGTCGACGCCGACCGCGTCGGCGACGGCGAGGGTGTCGTGCAGCGCGCCGAGCGCGGTGACAAGCGCCGTGTTGACCACGAGCTTCAGGGCCGCACCAGCGCCGACGGGGCCGCAGCGGCGGATCCTGCCGAGGTGGCGCAGCACGGGTTCGGCGAGATCCAGGTCGGCGGGTGAACCGGCGGCGAAGATGGTGAGGCTGCCCGTCTCGGCCGCGCCCACGCTGCCGCCGACGGGCGCGTCGAGCAACGACAGCGTCCGAGGCAGGCGGGCGGCGATGCCGCGTACCTCGTCAGGCCCGATCGTCGACATCTGCACGACCGCGACCCCCGGTGCCATGGCCGTCACCGCCGAGTCGGTGTCGCCGGGTCCGGTGCCGAACAGCGTGGCTTCCACCGCTGCGGCGTCGGTAAGCATCGTCACCACCAGGTCAGCCCCGGCCACGGCCGCGGCAGGCGTCGCCGCGATCTCGACGCCGAGCGCGGCCAGCGGTGCGGCGTGCGCCGGGCTGCGATTCCAGACCGTGACGTGGTGACCGGTCGCCACCAGTCGCCGTGTGATTGCCGTGCCCATGTGCCCTGTTCCCAGGATCGCGATGCTCGTCACGGCCACCACGGTAAAGATCGGGGGGACATGCGACCAACGAATGTCCGGCATGGGTGCCATGCACAATTACGATGTCAGGGTGGAGACCCTGCTGCTGGAGGTGTTCCGGACGGTCGCGCGTCACGGCTCGATCACCGCCGCCGCCCACCATCTGCAGTTCACTCAGTCGTCGGTCTCGCGGCAGATCGCGGCACTGGAGGCGCAGTTCGGGGTCCGGGTGTTCGACCGGCTGCCGCGCGGCGTGGCGCTCACCGAGCAAGGGCGCATCCTGTTGCCGCACGCGGAGGCGATCCTGGATCGGCTCGCCGCCGCCCGGCGAGATCTCGACGATCTGCACCGCCTCGGCAGTGGCCGGCTACGTGTCGGCGCGTTCCCCACAGCCGTCGCGGCACTCGTGCCCCGGGCGATGGCATCGTTTCGCGCCGCGCACCCCGACGTGGCGCTGTCACTGATCGAGGGACTGACACCCGAGCTGCTGGAACGCCTCGCCTCGGGGGACGCCGACGTGGTGGTGGTCAGTTCGTCACCGACGGGACCTACCGACACCGTTCATGTCGACTTGCATCATCTTCTCGACGAACAGCTGCTCGTGGCGGTGCCGCAGGAGCACCGGCTGGCCCGCCGACGCATGGTGCGACTAGCGGACCTGGCCGACGACGCGTTCATCGTGGGCTCCGCGAACGCCGAAGACACCCTGCTGCGTGCCAGCCTGCCGAGCGGTTTCCAACCGCGGATAGACATCGTCGCCGCGGAGTGGATCGGCAAGCTCGGTTGCGTCGCGGCCGGGCTCGGCGTCGCGCTCGTGCCCGCCCTGGCCGTGCGTGGCACGCCGGCCGACATCGTCCTGCTACGCCTGCATCCTGAGGACGAGTCGGTTCGGCGCATCTTCGCCGCGACCAGCGCGGGACGGGCCAGGCCACCCGCGGTGACCCGGTTCCTCGCCCACCTGGACGACGCCGCCCGCGGGTTCACCCAGAGCCGTTGACCGAGCGCAGCGCAGCGGCGTCCGTCGATTCGCTCCGTTGCGGCCGGCGCCTCAACTCGGGACGGGTGGCCGAGCCGGTAACGCCGTCGGGTTCGTGTCTGGCGCAGCCGAAATCCGGTGGGATCACCGCAGGTCATGCCCGGTCGTGGCGTCGACGTGGTCGGGAACGGGGTCATGGTGGTCGCCGACGCTGAGGGTGCCGGTGCGTTCGAACATCAGGATCGCGGCGCCGTCCGCGGAGAAGGGCTTGTGGTCGGTGCCACGCGGCACGACGAACACCGATCCCTGCGGCAGCACCACTGTGCGTTCCTGCTCGCCCGTCGGGCGCAGGGCGATGCTGAACTGCCCGGAGAGGACGAGGAAGAACTCGTCGGTGTCGTCGTGGCGGTGCCACACGTGCTCGCCAGCGACCTTCGCGACGCGTACGTCATAGTCGTTGACCCGCGTCACGATGCGTGGGCTCCACAGCGCCTCGAAGGTGGCCAGTGCGGTGGACAGCTCGACCGGTTCACTGATCATGGCTCTCATCGTGGCCGATGCCGTCAGTCCAGCGTGAGTGCTAGAAATCGCGTGTGCCGCAACAATCCTCGCAGCCTGGTGGCGGCGCGCACCGGGTGGTGATGCTCGTCGACGACGGGTCGAACCCGTTCGAGCTGGGCGTGGCCACCGAACTGTTCGGCCTGCGCCGCCCGGAGATCGACCGCCGCTGGTACGACTTCACGCTGTGCGCCGCCACCCCGGACACGGTGTTGCACGCCGGGCTGTTCACCCTTACCGGAGTACCCGGGCTGCACGCCGCCGAGTCTGCTGACACCCTCATCGTGCCGAACCGACCCGACCCGCACATCCCGCCCGCGCCCGCCGTCGTCGAGGTCGTGCGACGCGCTGCCGCCCGCGGTGCGCGGCTCGTCAGCTTCTGCACCGGCACGTTCACCCTCGCCGCCGCCGGCGTGCTCGACGGCCGCCGCGCCACCACCCACTGGCGCTGGAGCGAACTGTTCGCGGCCCGCCACCCCCGCGTGCTGCTGCGTCCCGACGTGTTGTTCGTCGACGACGGCGACGTCCTCACCGCCGCCGGCAGCGCCGCCGCCCTCGACCTCGGACTCCACCTGATCCGCCGCGACCACGGCGCCGAGGTCGCCAACACGGTCAGCCGCCGGCTGGTGTTCGCCGCGCACCGCGACGGCGGGCAACGCCAGTTCATCCCCCAGCCACTGCCGGCCGTACTCGACACGTCTCTGGCACCGCTGCTCGACTGGGCCCGAGGACGGCTGCACCAACCCCTGAGCGTGACGGACCTGGCCACCCGCGCCGCCGTCAGCCCGGCCACCTTGCACCGCCGCTTCCACGCCGAGCTGGGCACCACCCCGCTGGCCTGGCTGACAAGCGAACGCATCAATCTGGCCTGCCGTCTGCTCGAAGCAGGTGAACCGCGCCTGGACACCGTCGCCCGCGCCAGCGGTCTGGGCACCAGCGCCAACCTGCGCACCCAGATCCGCCGCCACACCGGACTGACCCCCAGCGCCTATCGCGATCGGTTCACCACGACCCCACCCCGGTCCAGTGGAAGCGTGCTGAGAGCTGACCACGAGAAGTCCCCCTCGGCCCCGGAGGTGACCGGGCGCCGCCGGAGGGCTTGGCCGGGGGCTCAGTGAAGGCGTGCGGCTATGCGTGATCCGCTGATCTCCTTGAAGGTCCCGTGGTGGAGCGCGTCAGCCTCCGAGAGCTGACCCGCCACGAACGCGAGCCAGCCGCGCCGACGTACGAGCTGATTACCGGATTACCGGTAATGATTATCCGTTAAATACCTACCACGAAAGGGGCATATCGCACATGCATCATAATGACAGTTCTTGTGCGTAAGGGTTTACGCTGGTGTATCGGCGGTCCCGCTGTAGCTGACACCTTCCCGCTCAACTGAGAAGCCGGACCACCTGCCTGATGGGCGGCCCATCCGTCCTGATGAGAAGATCGACGTCGGTGGGTTGGCGACGTACCCCCGATGTTGTCCGTGTTCCGGGTTGAGGGAGCCGCTGGTGGCGCTGTCGGTTGAGGACAGGCTCGCCGTGCATGAGCTGGTCTCGTTGCATGGTCATCTGATGGACAGCGGCGAGTTCGACCGGATGGACGAGCTGTTCTGCGCCGACATCGTCTACGACGTCTCCGCGTTCGGGCTCGGCGAGCTGCGCGGCTACGAGGCGATCCGCGAAGCCAGCCTGGCGGTGGGCGACGCGAACCCTGTCGGCCATCACGTCACGAACATCTGCGTAACCGAGGATCTGGACGGCACAGTCCGGGTGCGTTCGAAGGGAATCGGGGTCTCCGCCACCGGCAGCGTAGGCAGCGTCGTCTACGAGGACGTCGTACGCCGGGAAACGGCTGGATGGCGCATCGCGTATCGCAGGGTGATTCCCCGCCGCACTCCACTGCACCCCTGACGCCGGCGTGAGTGTCGTGCGGCGCCAACTGCTCGACGATGTCGCTGACCTGGTTCCGACGTTCCTCGCGCCGCGGTGCGTACGGGTGGCCGTTGACGGGGTCGACGGGGTGGGTAAGTCGACGTTCGCCGGCGAGCTGGCCGCGGTGCTGAGCGGGCGGGGACGTCATGTCGTGCACGTGTCGGCGGACGACTTTCATCACCGCCGTGCGGTGCGGCACCGCCGGGGCCGGGATTCGCCGGAAGGGTTCTGGCTCGACAGTTACGACTACGAAGCCCTCGTCCACAACGTGCTGGAGCCGTTCGGCCTCGGGGGCTCCCGCCGTTACCGCCCCGCTGCCCATGACCTTCGGACCGACGAGGTGCTCCATCCTGCGTGGCGCACGGCGGCGCCTGGCACGGTACTCATCGTCGACGGGTTGTTCCTGCACCGTGACGAGGTGGTGGAGTTCTGGGACTTCTCCGTCTTCCTGGACGCGCCGTTCGCGGTCACCGTGGCACGGATGGCCCAACGCGACGGCTCGCACCCGGATCCCGACCATCCCAGCGTCGGCCGCTACGTCGGCGGTCAGCGGCTGTACTTCGCCGCCTGCGCGCCGCACGAACGCGCGGAGGTCGTCATCGACAACCAGGATGTGACGCGACCTGTCCTCGCAAGGGTCGACATCGGCCGACGAGGATCGAGATGAGTGAGATCGAGCCGACCCGCACGTCGGCACTTCGGTCGCGGGATGTCAGGACGGTGGCCGCCGTACGTCGGGGCGGTTGTCGACGAGCGGTACCTCGCGGATGAAGTACGCGGACAGCAACGCGACCGCGCCAGCGACCGCGGCGCCGATCGCGACGATGTGCAGGCCGTGGGTCACGGCCGCCGACCAGGCCGCGCGCACCGCCGGGGCCAGCGCGCCGACCTGTTCCCGGTTCAGCCCGGTGCCGCCGGACGGCAGCGGGCCGACCGAGCCCAGCTTGTCGGTCAGGGTGCGGGTCAGGGCGCCGAGGTAGAGCGCGCCGAAGAGTGCCGCCCCGATACCGCTGCCCATCGTTCGGGTCAGGGAGCCCATGCCCATGGCGGCGCCGATGTCGCGGGGCTCGACGCTCATCCGGATGATCAGGATGGTGTTCTGGATGAGGCAGCCGAGGCCGATGCCGAGTGGGATCCCGACCAGGGAGGCGAGCACGGGGTTGGTGTCCGGCCCGAGCAGGAGCACCAGCAGCATGCCGGCCACGACTCCGGCTCCACCGATGATCGGGAGGATCCGGTAGCGCCCGGTCCGGCGGATGTAGGCGGAGCTGCGGTTCATCACCACCACCATCCCGGCCATCATCGGGATCAGCAGGAAACCGCTCCTGGCCGGGTCGACGCCGCGGGCGTTCTGGAAGTACTGCGGCAGGAACGTGACGGTCGCGACCATCGTGACGTTGAACGCGAACCCGAGGACCTGGGCGAGGGCGAAGTTGCGGGTGCGGAACATCCGGAACGGCACCAGCGGCTCGGGCGCCCGGCGCTCGACGTGGACGAACGCGGCCGTGGCGACCACCACCACCGCGCAGAGGCCGAGGATCACCCCGGACCCCCACCGATAGGTGGTGCCCGCCCAGCCCGTCACCAGGGTCAGGCAGACGACCGCCGAGGTCAGCAGCACGATGCCCAGGTAGTCGACGCGCACCCGGGTTTCCTTCGGCCGCATCGGCACGGTGACCCCGATGACCGTGCCGAGCAGGCAGAGCAGCCCGATCGGGGCGTTGACGTAGAAGATCCAGCGCCAGCTCAGTGAGCTGGTGAGAACGCCGCCGACGAGCGGGCCGGCGATCAGCGCCACGCCCAGCAGCAGCCCGGTCCAGCTGGAGACCCGGGTGGACTCCTTTGGCGGCAGCAGCGTCTGCACCATAGCCATCGCGCCGACCAGCAGCCCGCCCGCGCCGACGCCCTGCAACGCCCGGAACGCGATCAGCGCACCCATGCTCTGGGCCAAACCGCACAGCATGGAGCCGGCCAGGAAGACCGCCACCGACAGCAGGAACATGGTCTTGCGGTGGTAGAGGTCGCTGAGCTTTCCCCAGACCTGTGTGGAGGCCGCGATCGCCAGCGCGTACGACGTGACGATCCAGGTCATCGACGTGAGGCCGCCCAGATCGCCGACGATGCTCGGCACCGCGGTGGCGACGATGTAGCTGTCCATCATGCCGAGGAACATGCCGGACAACGCGCCGGCGATCCCGAGCTTGACGAAGCGGGGTTGTTCGCCCGCCCACTGTGGCGGCGCTGTGGTGGTCGTGTCGGACACGGTGCCTGGCCCTCCTTGCGGAACCGCATGTGGACGCGATGGATCCCGGGCGCTCGGCGACGCCCGCTGCACGAAGAAGAAAAGGAGATCGATTACCTGTCGGACGGTGGCGGCAGTCCCTGGGCGATGTCGGCGAACACCTCGCGCAGCGCCGACGACATCGCCACCGACGCGTCGGTCTGCACGTAGCGGTGCAGGACGGCGTTGAGCGCGCCCACTGTGACGTTGGCGGCCAGCCGCGGGTAGAGGTCGGCCTTCGGGTCGGTGCCGGTGCGCTCGGCGATCGCCTCCACCAGGTCGTCGACAGTGTTGCGGGCCAGCGCGACCTGCATCTCCGGTGTCGCGTTGAGCTTGCGCACCTCGAGGATCTGCTCGTCGGTGGGCCGCCCGAACGGGACACCGTCGTCGCGCAGCGGCTCGATCAGGGCCTCGGCGATCGCCGTCCACAGCGGTTCCTCCGCCGGACGGCCGCGCAGCAGCTCGGCGCTGCGGCGGATCCGGTAGTTCACCCGGTATGCCAGGGCGTCGTACTTGCTGGCGAAGTAGTTGCTGAACGTCCGCAGGGACACTCCGGCGCGCGCCGCGACGTCCTCCCGGACGAAGTTGTCCAGACCGCGCTCGAACATCAGCTCCAGGGCGGCGTCACTCAGCGCCTTGCGGGTGTCGAGCTTCTTGCGTTCGCGCAGGCCTGATCGTTGTTCCTCCGGCATGACACGACGGTACCCGAGTAATTGCCTTGAAGGCAACTTTGCCTACAAGGCAATTGATGCGTCTGGAGTCAGTTGACCTCGAAACGCAGCGCCAGCAGTTCGTCGAAGACGGTGGGGAACGGCCCCGGGTCGACGTCGCCCTCGTAGACCTCGATGAGCTGGCCGGGGTCGGTGTCGGGGGAGACACAGTAGAGCATCTGCTCACCCTCGCGGCCGACGACCAGCAGCCGGGCCGACGCGATCTCCTGCACCTCGTCCCAGTCTTCGACGCCCTCGGGCGTCCCGGCCATGTCCGCGAGCGTCACCATCCAGCTCGGGCGCATCACGCCGAACTCCTCCGGACCGCGCGAGGTGAATCCGGCGTGCACCTCACGCAGGAACACCCGCAGGGTGTCCGGGAAGTGCTCCCAGAACCGCGGCTCCGCGCCGAAGGAGCGGGGGTCGTGCCCGACCCAGGTGATCAGCGGCTCGTAGGCGCCGGGAAAGACATAGACCAGGGCGGGTGCGCCGTCGAGCAGGCACACCCGCACGTCGGCGAGACTGTCGCGGAGCGCGCCGGCGAAGCGGGGGAGCACGGCGAGCACGTCGCCGGGCCAGAGTGCGAGGGCTGCGGCGCGGCGGGTGGCGGCGTCGGTGGCCTGCGTGATCGGCAACCACGCCGCCGGCAGCACGCCCTCGCCCGGCGGAACCACGCCCGGCTCCAGCAGGGTCACCGGGTGATCCGCCCACGGTCGCAGGGTCGCGATGACGGCCTCGTCGTCCACCGCTGCTCCTTCCGTGGTCACTGGCTGGCCAGCAGCTTCCTGATCATATCTATGAGCAGGGTGCGGACCTCGTTCTGCAGCGCGACCTGGTCGTTGCGCCAGGTCTTGTCGGCGCCCTTCACCCACCTCACGCTGCGGGCCTGCTTGGCGCTGTTCGCCGACCAGGACAGCCACTGGTAGTTGACCGGGGCCTGGGTCACGGCGTACATGTTCCTCGGGTTGAGCCTCAGGAACCCCGGCAGGCGCATGATCTCGGTGAGCGGAATGATGTGATCGGCGGCCACCCAGGGGCCGCCGCCCCTCGGGTTCGCCTTGATCGTCGCACCGGGGTAGGCCGGATCCGGGTCACCGACCCTGGGGCGCTGCTCGCCGCGGAGTTTGACGGCACCGATGTTGCCCGGGTTGTCCCGACGCAGGGCGTCGTACAGCGCCCGTCCCTTCGGATCCTTCACCTTGTCCGGCCCCGGCCAGCTCTGGTCGCGCCCGGGCCGGTTCGGCATCTTCCAACCGGGCGGCAGATTCTTGACGGCGTCGCCGATCTTCTTGACCCTGTCCGGTGTCGGCGTCCTCAGGGTGGGCCCGCCGGGTTCCTCGGCGGCGAGCTTCTGCATCGCCTCCAGGCAGTTGAGCGCGGCCGCGCGGGCCGCGGTCTGCGCCGCATCGAGCCGAATCTTGTTGGCGTTGTACGCGCTGAGAGCGGCCTGCTGCCGAGGCAACTGGAAGACGTGCGGCCGGGCGTTGTGAGCCTCGATCTCCGCCCGCACCGCCAACACGCGCTGCACCTGCGGCATGCAGAACGACTTCGGGTCCGCCTGTACTGGCGCTGCCGTCGTCACGAGCGCCAGCAGGACCGCAACCAGCACTGCCGCCGCGCGGCTCAACTGTCGGCTTCTCCTCGGGTCCATCCTTCTCACCCCCGCGTGCACCGGGCTTGCACAATGACGGCATCGTATCGGTGCATGTCGACAAGTTGATCGAGGTGAAGCGATGACCCAGCCGCCGATTCCGTCCGACAGCCCGGCGCCTGCACCGCCCGCGGGCGCTCACCCACGGCACAAGCTCATCGTGGCCGCGGCCGTTCTCCTGCTGGTGGTGGTGGCAGGCGCCGTGGCGTGGATGGCGTTCGGAAGATCCGGCGGCGCCGGAACCCCGCCGGACACCGACGAGACCCGGCTGACCCGCCTCACCGCCGATTTCGCCCTCGCCGTGGAGCGCGCTGATCAGGTACGCGTTCTCAGCCTCATGTGTGCGGAGGAGGCCGAAGAGGTCAAGGACGGCGAGGGGTACGACCCGTCGTTCGACGGGGCCGCCGACACGTCCGTCACCGCGGCGCCGGTGACGCTTGCGGACGTCGTCGTCACCGGGGACACCGCGCAGGGGACTGTCGCCCGGCCGGGGCAGGACCCGAACACCCTCTACTTCCGCAAGGAGAAGGGCACGTGGACGGTCTGCGCGCCGGCCGGCGACCAGGTCACCCCGAGCGCCTCCGCCTCCTAGGGCCTCTGTCCCGGGACGTACGCCGAACGGGCCTGCGCCACCTCGGCGGCCTGGCGCTCGCGCCACCGGCGCTGGCTGTCCCGGTTGCAGGCGCGACACGTCCGGCGATAACGGCCCGTCGACTCGTCGATCTCGCGGTCGTGCCCGTTGCGGCAGGTCGACCCCTGCGTCCTGGAGCGGCAGTTCTCGGCGTGGCTGACCTGTCGTAGGTGGGTGGGCTCCACGCAGTCCTTCGTCGGGCAGAGGTGGTCGACCTCCAGGTCGGGGTCGTACCCGCCGACGAAGACGGCGTACGCCACGATGTGCGCCCAGGCCCTGCCCGCGACCTTTTGGTAGGTGCCGCGTCGGGTGCCGTAGCCGCGGATGATCAGGCAGCCGTCGTCCCGCCGGACCGAACGACGCAGGAGATAGTCGCGCAGGCTGTCCTCGGTGAAGTGTCGGGACAGACCGGTGACCCTGCTGAGCACGACGTCACCCTAGCCCGGCAGGCGGGCCGCCTGTTCGGGAAGGTCGACGTCGGTGTCGTCGGCGACGTCGGCGCAGGGGACCAGCCGGACGGCCTCGCCCTGGGCCCGCAGGTAGTCGCGTGCGCCCCGGTCACCGACCGCCGCCTCGCTCACGCCGGCCCAGTGGTTCCGGCCGAGCAGCACCGGGTGTCCACGTCGACCGTCCGCGTAGGTGGCCACGGCGAGGGTGCCGGCGGTGGCGTCGCGGGCGACCCGGCGTACCGCAGCGGGGGTGAGGCCGGGCATGTCGACGAGGGTGACCACGACGGCCACGGCCGCGCTGGACGTCAGGGCGGCCAGGCCGGCCCGCAGGGAGGAGCCCATCCCCGTCGTCCAGTCCTCGTTGACCACCACGTCGGACAGCCGCGTGCGGTCGCGGACCTCATCGGCCTGGGCGCCGAGCACCACCACGACCGGCTGGCAGCCGGCGGCCGTGAGAACCGCCGCCGCGTGCTCCACCAGCAGTTGCCCCCGGTAGGGCAGGAGGGCCTTCGGCCTGCCGAGCCGGCGGCCGGCGCCGGCCGCGAGCAGCAGTCCGGCCGTCACCATGGGCCCGAGCGTAACCCGATCTCGCTTTCGGTTCCGGGCTTCTTCCGGCTGCCCGGGCTTCCGGGCGACCGATCCGCTGTGCTTCAGGGGGTGAACCGGTCGGTCGCGACCGCTAACATGCATCTCGTATCTGCTGTCACGTATTTACGGTGAGGTGCCGGATGACACCGGACGAGACGTCGGCGTGGCAACGACTCTGCCCGCGCCCGATGGCCCAGGTCGATCCGCTGCCGGCCATCGCCCGGCACCTGGAGCGCCCCGCCACCGCGCGCCGGCTCGCGGTGGCCGACGCGGACCGCACCCCACCGGACGACGTCCTTGCCGACCTGCGCGAGCTCGGCGTGGCCGCCGTGTACGACCCGGACAGCGCCACCGCCGTGCACGTCAACGCCCTCAACGCGGTGGCCGCCCGGCACAGTGGCAGCCTCGCCATCACCCTCGGTGTCAACGCGTTGGCCCTGCTGCCGCTCTGCATCACCGGTACCCCCGAACAGCGCGAGCGGGCCGGCGCGGTGCTGCGCGGCGGAGGCGCCGCCGCCATGCTGCTCACCGAGCTGGAACACGGCAGCAACCTGGCCCGCACCGACACCCGCGTCGACCCCGACGCTGACGGATACCGGCTGACCGGGGAGAAGCAACTGATCAACGGCGGCAGCCGGCACGACCTGCTGGTCACCCTGGCCCGACTCGGCGACAGCGACCGCTTCGGCCTTTTCCTCGCCGAACGGGACGACACGGTGACCGCGCTGCCCCCGTGGCGGACGCTGCCCGCCACCGCCGCCGACATCTCCGGCGTACGGTTCGCCGGCACACCGGCCCAGCCGATCGGCGCTCCCGGCGACGGCCTGACCATCCTGCAGCTGACCCTGGCACTTTCGCGGGGCGGCATCGGCTCGCTCGCCTCCGGCGCCGCCAGCGGCGCGCTGGCCCAGGCCGTGCGGTACGCCCGCGAGCGCGACGTCTACGGCCAGCCGATCGTCCACCTCGGTGCGATAGCCGAACACCTCGCGCGGGCGGCGGCTCTCGACGTGCTGGTCGCGGCGACCGCCGTGAAGGCCACCTTCCTCATCAACGCGCTCGGTCCGGCCGCCGCGTACGCCGCCGCCGTGGCCAAGTACGCCTGCTGCGAGCTGGCCGAGCAGGCCGTCAGCGAGGGCCGCGCGGTACTGGGATCCCGGGCGCTGGTCGAGGAGTTCGGCTACGCCGCGCGGGTACGCGACGTGCTGCTCTACGGCGTGTTCGACGGCACCCGGCACATCCTGCTCGACCAGTTGCAGTGGCGGTTGGAGCGCTTCGCCGCCGGGGCCGACCGCTCCGGTGACGGCTATCAGGTGCTGGCCGAGGCGTACTCCCGCCCACCGCAACCGCTGGCGCGCATCGCCCGGCTGCGGCTGCGGCCCTACGCCCCGACCCCGGCGGCCCGCGCCGCGACGCTCGCCTCCCGCACGGACCGCCCGGCGGTGGTCGCGCTCGGCACGCTCCTGACCCGCCTCGTCGACCTGGTCGCCGCTGCCCGCCGCTGCGGTCGATGGGCCGCCGACCAGGCCTGGCGGTTCGCCGCGGCCGCCGTCCTCGCCGAGGCCGAGGCGCTGCTCGCCGCCGTCGAGCTGATCGATCCCGGCTGCCGTGCCGTCGCCGGCCTGCCGGGACGGGCGAGCGCCGAGGACGAGGCGGCGCTCGGCTACGCGCTGGGCTGGCGCGGCGCCGAACTCGTCACCCGGGTCGAGGTGCTCGCCGCCGACCTGCGCGCCGACGGCGGGGCCGCTCTGGCGCCCGACCGGTCCGACCACGATGATCTGGTCGCCGCCTTCGCGGGCGAGCTGCCACCGGCCCGCGCCGCCCTACGCCACTGGCTGACGACACCGCTGACGCGCGGCCCGAATCGCGACGGGCCGGGCCATGACGGCTCGGACCGCGACGGCTCGGACCGCGACGGTGTGGTCACGGACGCCCCCACCCGGGCATCCACGGCGGGGGACCGGCTCGGCGCGGGGACGCGGTGATGACGCGTCGGGGTGAGTCGCCGGACCGGCGGTTGCGGGTGGCGGTCGACGTCGCCGGCGCGGACCTCGGGCCGGAACCCGTCGTCGCCGGCGCGCTGGCCGCCGCCACCACCGTGGACATCGCGTTGGTCGGTCCGCAGGCGCTCATCCGGTCGCTGCTGCCCGGCGGCGTCGCGCCGGCGGGCGTACGGCTGGTGCACGCCCCGGACGTGGTCGGGATGGGTGAGGATCCGGTGGCCGCGACGTACGCCAAGCGGCGCTCCTCGCTCCTGGTCGCGGCCGGGGAGGTGGCGGCGGGCCGGGCGGATGCCATGGTGACCCCCGGCAACACCGGCGCGGCGGTGCTCGCGGCCGCCGTCCGGCTGGGCCGGGTGCCGGGGGTGAGCAACCCGGCCCTGGCGACGGTGCTGCCGGTGCCGGGCGCCGGCCCGACCGTGCTGCTGGACATCGGCGCGACGGCGGCGGCCGTACCGGAGTGGCTCGTCGAGTTCGCGGTGCTGGGCGCGGAGTACGCGCGCGGGCGGCTGGGGCTGCTCCGACCGCGGATCGGCCTGCTGTCCAACGGGCACGAGGCGGTCAAGGGCGGGCCGGTACGCCGCGACGCGCACCTCCTGCTGGCGACGATGCCCGGCTACGCCGGTCAGATCGAGGCGTACGACGTGCTCGGAGGCCGGGTCGACGTGGCGGTGACCGACGGGTTCACAGGCGACGTGGCGTTGAAGATGTACGAGCGGACGTTGGACGCCACAGTCGGCCTGGCGCTGGACGCGGTGCGCGAGTTCTCGCCCATCGGCGCGCTGGCGCGGGAGCGGCGGCGGCGGGTGACCCGGGCGGTGCGCGACGGGCTCGCGGCCGAGCCGGGGGGAGCGCTGCTCGGGGTACGCGGGGTGTGCGTGATCTGCCACGGTACGGCCACCGCGGCCGACGTCGAGGCGGGCGTACGGATCGCCGGGGAGTGCGTCGGATCGGGTGTGGTCGGCCGGATCGCCGCTGCCTTCGCGGCGTCGTCGCGGCAGCGAGTGCGTAGCCGACGCAGCCCTGTCGACGGGTGAGATATCCGTTCTCGTATCTGGCTTTACCAAGACAGGCGTTGATATGGTTCCGAGATTCCTGGCATGAGGGTGGTGCGATGTCACAACAGTTGATCCAGGTCAGCGACCTGCGCCGGTCGTTCGGCGCGACGGCGGCGGTCGACGGCGTGAGCTTCGAGGTGGCCGCGGGTGAGGTGGTAGGCCTGCTCGGACCCAACGGCGCGGGCAAGACCACCACTATCCACTGTCTCACCACGCTGCTGAAGCCGGATTCCGGCACCGCCCGCGTCGCCGGCTTCGACGTCGTGACGCAGGGCGGCGAGGTGCGTCGCAGCATCGCGGTCACCGGGCAGTTCGCGGCCCTCGACGAGCTGCTGACCGGCCGGGAGAACCTGGTGCTGTTCGGCCGGCTGCTCGGGCTGGGCCGGCAGCCGGCCAGCGCCCGCGCGGACGAGCTGATCGACCGGTTCGACCTGGGCGAGGTGGCGGGCAAGGCGGTGCGCACGTACTCCGGTGGGTTGCGCCGCCGCCTCGACCTGGCCGCGAGCCTGGTGGTCGACCGGCCCGTGCTGATTCTCGACGAGCCGACCACAGGTCTGGACCCGCGCAGCCGGCGGGCCCTGTGGGAGGTCGTCCGGGAGTTGCGCGACGGCGGCACTGCGGTGCTGCTCACCACGCAGTACCTGGAGGAGGCCGACCAGTTGGCCGGGCGGGTCCTGCTCATCGACCACGGTCGGGTCGCGGCCGAGGGCACTCCGGACGAGCTCAAGCGTCAGCTCGGCGGCGCGGTCTGCGAGGTACGCATCGAGGACCCGCGGGCGCGGGCGGTCGCGGCGGAGCAGCTCGGCGCGGTGTTCGAGGGGCTGACCGAGGACGAGGACGTGCTGCGGTTGGCGGCCGGCTCGGGCACGCTGACCGAGGTGGTGCGGCGGTTGGAGTCGGCGGGTGTGGAGGCCGACGACGTCACCGTGCGACGGCCCACCCTGGACGAGGTGTTCCTCTCGCTGACCGGGTCCGTCGACGCCGAGAAGGCGGTCGACGTGGACGCGGCGGGGGCCGACCGGTGAGCACCACGACGGCGGTGGCGGCCAGCGGGCTGCGGCAGTTCGCCGTCCTGGCCGCCCGCAATCTTCGGCAGGCGCGCGCGGGCCGGTCGGTCGGCCTGACCGTCGTGTTCCCGCTGACGTTCTTCGCCGGTTTCATGGTGGTCTTCCAGCGGCTGATGTCCGACTACGGGATCGCCTACGAGCAGTTCCTCCCGCCCGCGATCGTCGTGCAGACCACAGCCCTGGTCGCCATGTCGGCCTGCTACATGATCGCCGGTGACGCCCGCAGCGGGCTGATCTCCCGGTACCGCACGCTGCCGATGAGCGCGGTCGTGGTGCCGCTGGCCCGGCTCGTGGTGGACGCGGCCCGCGCCGCCGTCGCGGTGGCGGTGATCCTGGTCGCCGCGGTGCTCGTCGGTTTCCGGTTCACCGCCGGGGCGGCACGCGCCGCGGGCTTCGTCGCGCTGGCGGTTGGCTTCGCGGTGGTGCTCGCGGCGGGCTGCGCGGCCCTGGGGCTGGGCGCCCGCGACCCCGAACAGGTGTACTCGGCGCTGACCCTGCCGTACCTGGTGCTCACCACGGTCTCCACCGCCTTCGTGCCTGTCGACGCGTTTCCGGGCTGGCTGCAACCGGTGGTCGAGGTGTCGCCGTTCTCCGCCCAGGTCGACGCGTTGCGGGCGCTGTCCACCGAGGGCGCCGACGAGAGGGTGTGGCCGGCCCTCGTCTGGCTGGTGGTCCTGGGGCTGCTGTTCGGGTTGGCCGCGGCACGTTCGTTTCGGAGGAGCCGATGAGTACCGTCACGCAGGCCTCGCTGTTCGCCGGGCGCAACCTTCGCCGGTTCTTCCGCGCGCCGCCCGCGCTGATCTACGCGTTCGCGTTCCCGGTGCTGCTCCTGCTCACCCAGTACGCGGTCTTCGGCCGGATCGTCGGTGACGGCGACCGGCAGCACTACCTGGAGCGGTTGGCCCCGCTTGTGGTGCTGTCCACCGCGGCGTTCGGGTCGCCGTCGAGCGCCGTCGGTTTCCTGCGCGACCTGCGCGGTGGGCTGGTCGACCGGCTGCGCACCATGCCGGTGGCGCCGGGTGCGCTGCTGGCCGGTCGGGTCGCCGGTGACGTGTTGCGCATCGTCGCGATCGGAGCGCTCACCACGGGCGTGGCCATGCTGCTGGGTTTCCGCTTCCGGGAGGGGCCGCTCGCCGTCGTCGGCTTCTTCGCGGTGATCGCGCTGTTCGGCCTGCTGTGGGCGGCGATCGCGTTGTGGCGGGGCTCCGGTCCCGGTGACGAGGAGTCGCTGCCGCCGTCGTTGACCGGCCCGGCGACGCTGCTGTTCATTTTCTCCTCGGGGTTCGTGCCGGTGTCGGCGTTCCCCTCGGTGGTGCAGCCGGTGGTGCGGGCCAACCCGTTCTCGGTCGCCACCGAGGCGCTTGTCGGCCTGTCCAGCGGCGGTCCGGTGCTGTGGCCGGTGCTGCAGACCCTCGCGTGGGTGCTCGGGTTGGGCACTGTCTGCCTGCTGGTGGCGGTGCGCAGGTTCGGCCGCCGCGCCGATCGCTGACGGGCCGCGCCGGTTGCTTGAGAGGGCCGGTCAGACCGGGCTGGCCATCCGGTAGAGCATCTGCTGCCCGCCGGTGGCCAGCAACAGCCCGCTGTCGGACCAGACACGGGCGCGGGCGCCCAGCACCCCACCGGTCGCGGCGGCGGCCTCGCCCTCCACCAGCAGCCAGCCCGCGCCGTCGTCGCCGCCCTGGAAACCCACATACAGATCCATGCTCGGTGCCATGAACGTGGTCCGCTCGAACGCCTGCACCACCGCCGGGAACTGCACCACGTCGACGGCGAAGACCAGTCGGGCCGCCGCCAGCCACGGGTCCGCGTCGGCGGGCAGCTCCTCGTGCAGCCGCAGCCAGCCCCGGATGGTCGGCACGCCGTCACGTTGCGGCTGCCAGCCGCCCGCCGGCCAGCCGGCCAGCCGGACCTCGTAGCACCGCTCCCAGATCGGCAGCACCGGCAGGCCGTCGCGGCGCATCAACTCGACAAGGGTGGGCAACTCGTCGGGCTTGGGCAGGTCCGGTGGTGGCATCCACCGCCGCTCGGGGCCGAGCAGGCCGGCGGCGATGGTCCAGACGTGCGCGGTGAGCAGGATCCGGCCGCGCTGGCGCAGGGTGACGTGCAGGGCGGCGGCGCGGCGGGTGCCGTGCACCCGGGCGACCTCGACGTCGACGTCGCCGTAGCGCGGCGGCGCGAGGAACTGGCAGCTCAGGCTCACCGGCAACATGCCACCGGCCTCCTCGCCGGCCGCGCGCAGCGCGATCGCCGCCAGGTAACCGCCGTTGGGCCCCCAGACCGACCAGTCCTCGGACAGGTACGCCCGGTACTGGCCGGGCGCGGTCTGCCGTACCGCGGCGTCGTCCGCGAGACTGGCCATCGAGGACCCCTTCCGGCGTTGGGACGCGTGAAAACAAGATACTGCAGAACAAAACCAGATACGAGTACGATTCGGCGCATGGATCTGCGTGACAGCGCCCAGGAGGCCGAGTTCCGGGCGGGCCTGCGTGCCTGGTTGGCGGACGCGGTGCCGGTGACCACCGGCCCGGACGGAGCGCCGCCGCAGGGCCGGTGGGGCGACATCGAGGCGGTGCGGTCGTACACCCGCGCGCTGCACGACGCCGGGTACGCGGGCCTGACCTGGCCGGCCGAGCACGGCGGGCGCGGGTTGTCCCCTGCCTACCAGGCGATCTACCTGGAGGAGACGGCCCGGGCCGAGGCCACCGAGCACATCGGTGTCATCGGCCTGGGCATGGTCGGGCCGACAATCATCGCCTGCGGGTCGCCCGAGCAGCGCGCCTGGTACCTGCCCCGCATCCTCACCGGGGAGATCATCTTCTGTCAGGGTTTCTCCGAGCCGGAGG
This sequence comes from Micromonospora sp. DT43, assembly GCF_049841645.1. Taxonomy (NCBI): domain Bacteria; kingdom Bacillati; phylum Actinomycetota; class Actinomycetes; order Micromonosporales; family Micromonosporaceae; genus Micromonospora; species Micromonospora sp. DT43. Next base: position 178,884 of record NZ_JBNCKR010000011.1, read on the forward strand.
CCGGCAGCGACCTGTCCGCCGTGCGGACCGTCGCACGCCGCGACGGCGACGAACTGGTGGTGACCGGGCGCAAGGTGTGGTCGTCGTACGCGCACCTCGCCGACCACTGCCTGCTCCTGGCGCGCACCGACCCCGAGCAGCGCCGCCACCGAGGGCTGTCCTGCCTGCTGGTGGACCTGCGCTCGGCCGGCGTCACGGTGCGCCCGATCCGTCAGCTGACAGGCGAGGCCGAGTTCGCCGAGATCGAGTTCGACGAGGTGCGGGTGCCGCTCGACGCGGTGGTCGGCGCCCTCGACGACGGGTGGCGGGTCGCGATGACCACCCTCGCCCACGAGCGGGGCACCTTCGGGTTCACCCTGACCGCCCGGCTGGACGTGGCGTTCCGCCGCCTCGTCGCGACGGCGAAGGCCCGGGGCCGGGACACCGACCCTCTGGTACGCGACCAGATCGCCGCCCGCTACGTCGAGTTGGAGGGTCTGCGCTGGACCAACAGGCGCGGACTGGCCGCGTTGGAACGTACCGGGGTGCCCGGCCCGGAGACGTCGGTGATCAAACTGCGCTGGTCGCAGGCGCACCAGCGCCTCACCAGCCTCGCGGTGCATCTGCTCGGCGGTGACGCCGAACCCGACGGGTGGGACCGCTACTGGCGGCACCAGATGCTGCGCAGCCGGGCCAACACCATCGAGGGCGGCACCTCCGAGGTGCTGCGCAACCTGGTCGCCGAGCGCGTACTGGGCCTGCCCCGGTCGTACTGATCGCCGACTCGCCCACGAAGGGGAGACCTGATGGACTTCGCACTGACCGGCGAGCAGGAGGCGCTGCGGGACACCGCAGCGAAGTACCTCGCCGACGACAGGTCCACCGCCGACGGGCGGGTTGCCTGGGCCGAGATCGCCGACCTGGGCTGGCTCGACGCCGAGCTGGGTACCGTCGAGCTGGCGCTGCTCGCCGAACAGCTCGGCTGGGCGCGTGGCCAGTCACCCTGGTGGGCCACAGTGGGCCTGGCCGGCCCGGCGCTGCGGGCGGCGGGCCGGCCGATCGCCGCCCCCGCGACGCTGGCCTGGGCGTGGGAGAACGGCCCCGGCACCCTCGCCGAGGCGGTGGCCGCCGCCCGCCGACCGACGGGCACCGACCCCGCCGCGACGGCCGCTCGCCCGCCAGCGGGCACCGTCGCCCGCGACGGGACGCCGTCGTCGGGCAACCCGGGGGTCGTCGCCGGCGACGGGACGCTCACCGGGCGTGCCCTCCGCGTGCCGCACGCGGTCGACGCGGCGGACCTGGTGGTGGCCGTGACCGGGGCGTACGGAGTGGAGCTGCGCCTGGTCGACGCGTCCGCGGTGCGGGCGACACCGGCCGGTGCCGGCGGACAGGCGCTCGACCCGAGCCGCCCCGTCTCGACAGTGGAGCTGACCGGCGTACCCTCGACGCTCCTCGTGGCCGCGGACGCCGCCGCGGACGTGCTGGCGCTCACCCGGCGGCGTGCCCTGGCGCTGCTCGCCGCCGAGGCCGTCGGCGTGGCGGCGAGGGCCCTGGCCTGGGCCAGCGGGTACGCCGCCACCCGCACCCAGTTCGGCGCGCCGATCGGCGCCAACCAGGCGGTCGCGCACCCCCTCGCCGAGTGCTACGGACAGGTCGAGACGGCCCGCTCGCTTGCCTACCGGGCGGCGTGGACTGTCGACGAGGAGACGGGCCGGGTCGCCGACCAGGCAATACTCACGGCCAACGTGGCCGCTCGGGAGGCCGCGCTCAACGCCTGCGAGGTGGCCATCCAGACCTACGGGGGCAGCGGCTTCACCTGGGAGCAGCCGCTGCACCACTGGTACCGCAGGGCGTGGTGGCTGGCGACCTTCGACGGCACGGTCGCCGACGCGCGGGCCGAGCTGGCCGGTCTGTTGCTGGACGACTGACCCCGCGCGGCGCGCGGGGGGTCAGCCGTCGGCGGTCAGGACGAGCCAGGGCGGTAGGAGCCGAAGCTCCACAGGTTGCCCTCGGCGTCGCGGACCGAATAGCCCTGGCCGCCGTAGTCCTCGTCGCGGAGCTTCTGCACCACCTCGGCGCCCGCCGCGACGACCCGTTCGTAGTGCGCCGCCACGTCGTCGAGCACCACATAGGTCGACGCGGGCCCGCTGTCCAGAACGAGCCGGCCGTCGCTGCCGTCCGTCTCGGAGGCGAGCATGACCATGCCGTTTCCCCAGGTCAGCTGCGCGTGACTGATGGAGTCGTCCGGGCCGGGGACGACCAGCTCCGCGCGGAATCCGACGACGTCGACAAGCCACGCGACGGCGGCCGGCGCGTCGCGGTAGCGCAGGGTGGGGATGACTTCCGGGCCTCTGCTCATACACGAGAGTCTAATGAAGAATCGCGGATAGCACATGTGATGCGTCCTGGCATGTCGCGTATTCGGCTACGCTGAGCCCATGCTTCGCTACGATTTCGTGGTCGTCGGCGCGGGCGCGGCCGGCGCGGTGCTCGCGGCCCGCCTGAGCGAGGACCCGAGCCGTTCCGTTTTGCTGCTGGAGGCCGGCCCGGACCTCGTCGGGGGCGCGGTGCCCGAGGCGTTGCGGACCGGTTCGGTGGAGGCCGAGGACGGCTTCGACTGGGATCTGCGGGCGACAGTCGTCGACGGTCGGGAGGCGCCGCTGCGGCGCGGCCGGGTGGTCGGCGGCTCGACGCAGATCAACGACCGGGGCGCGATGCGGGCCCCGGCAGCCGACTTCGTCTCCTGGGGCGCGCGCGGCCTGCCCGAGTGGGACTGGCCGGCGGTGCTTCAGGCGTTTCGCCGGTTGGAGGCCGACCAGCAGTTCGGCGACCGTGACCACCACGGCGCCGACGGGCCCGTCCCGATCACCAGGTGGCCGCGCGGTGAGCTGACGCCGGCGATGGACGGCTTCCTGCAGGCCACGCTCGGCCTGGGCCACGACTACCAGGAGGACATGAACGCCCCCGACGCCGTCGGCATCGGGATGTATCCGCAGAACCGGCGCGACCGGCTGCGGATGTCCACAGCCCTCACCCACCTCGACCCGGCCCGGTCGCGGTCCAATCTGGTCGTCCGCGGCGACGCCGAGGTCGAGCGCGTGCTGCTCGACGGCGGACGTGCGGTGGGTGTGCAGGTCGCGGGGGAGCGGATCGACGCCGGCGAGGTGATCCTCTGCGCCGGCTCGCCGTACAGCCCGGCTCTGCTGCTGCGCTCGGGGATCGGCCCCGCCGACGAGCTGCGCGCGGCCGGCGTCACGCCGCTCGTCGACCTGCCCGGTGTGGGCGCGGACGTGATCGACCAGCCCGGCGCGATCATCCTGGTCGTTCCCGAGCCGGAGACGATCGGCGGGGACTGGCCGCGTACGCAGCTCATCGCGCGGCTCGCCGGCATCCCGGGTCACGAGGTCGACCAGGCGTTCTACCTGAGCCTGTTCACAGGCATGAGCACGTCGCGGGGCCCCGGCGCGGGTCTGGACCGGATCATCGGCGTCGACCAGGTCAACACCGTGATGATCGGCGACATGGCGATGGCCTCGCGCGGACGGATCTCGGTACGGGACGCCGACGGGGCGAGCCCACCCGTGGTCGACCTCGGGTTCTACTCGGCAGAGGGTGACCTGGCTCGGATGCGCGACGCGTACCGGCACGCGTGGGAGATCGCCAACCAGGCCGCGTTCACCAAGACGGTCGCCCGGTTCGCGCTCGTCGACGACGCGGTCGTGGGCGACGACGAGCAGCTCGACCACCTGTTGCGCGCCACCACGTACAGCCGGTTGAACCTGGTCGGCGGCGCGCGGATGGGCTCGGCCGGCGACCCGGGCGCGGTCGTCGACGGGCGGTGCCGGGTGCGTGGGGTGGCCAACCTGCGGGTCGTCGACGCCAGCATCGTTCCGGTGCCGCTGCGCGCGCCGGCCGCGTTGACCAGCATCATGATCGGCGAACGCGGGGCCGAGCTGATCGCGGGCTAGCGCCTGGGGCAAAGCCCGCTCGGCCGGTGCCGTAGGTCCTAGCGGCGCAGCAGCGTCGACAGCGACGCGGAGGGGTTGCCCACGACCGCCCGTGCCACGGCGACATAGCCGTCGAGAAGGCGTACGGCGTCGGCCGGGGCCAGCCGTGGCGTGTGGAACAGGACCACCCGCAGGCCGTCGCCGCGCGGGGCGATCGCCAGCTCGGTGCCGAAGCGGCTGCCGATCGCCTCGGGGACGAGCAACTCGAACTCGGTGTCGCCGACGCGTACGCGGTGGGACAGCTCGGCCATCATCTGGAACACCACGTCGTCGACCCGGCCGCCCAGGTTGGCGCTGCCGGTGGCGACGGCCTGGTAGGGCTGCTCCTGGTTGGCGAAGGCGGCGGCTGTCGTCGCGTGCGTCGCCTGGAGCAGGGCCGCGAAGGTGGCGAACGGTGGCAGCCGGGTGCGCAGCACCACCATGTTGGCGCAGAACCCGACGGTACGTTGACTCTCCGGCCGCGCGCGGTTGGCGAACAGCGAGGCGACGGCGAGGTCACCCTGGCCGGTGACGCGGTGCAGGACGGCGTAGTAGACGGCCAGGGCCACGGTGAACAGCGTCGTGCGGTGTCGTCGGGCCAGGGCACGCAGCCCGTCGGCGACGTCGGCGTCCAGGTCGCGGGCCAGCACTCCCGGTGTGGCGTCCGGGGGTGGCTCGCGGTACGGCAGACGCGGCAACCGCAGCCCGGTCAGCTGACCGCGCCAGAACTCGCGGTGCCGGTCCAGCTCCGTGCCGGCCAGCCGGTCCTCCTGCCAGGCCACGAACTGCGGGTACTGCCAGCGCACCGGGGGCAGCTCGGCTGTCGCGTCGGCGTAGAGGGTGTGCAGCTCCTCGAAGAGCAGCCCGCACGACCACGCGTCGGTGACCAGGTGGTGCATGGTGAAGCAGACGATCACCTCGTGGTCGCCCACCCGCCAGGCGGTGGCACGGGTCGGCCACTGTGTGACGTCCACCCGGGTGGCCAGCTCGGTGGTGACGGCGGCGTCGGCGGCGGCACGCGGATCCGGCTCGCCGCGCAGGTCGACCACCCGCAGCTCGACGGGTCGCGGATCGTGCACGAGCTGGGACACCCGTGGTCCGCGTCCCACGACAGTGGTCCGCAGCGCCTCGTGCCGGACGGTGAGCGCGGTGAGCGCCCGCTCCAGCGCGCCCAGGTCGACAGTGCCGGTGAGGCGGCACAGCAGCGGGCAGGTCAACGCCCCGTGGTCCGCCCGGTAGTGCTCGATGATGCCGAGCAGCCGCTGTCCCACGGAGGCCGGTACGGGTCGGGGGGCCACGCCACGACGGTACCGCTCGTCTTTGTATCTGTCATCAAGGGTCTGGCATCTTGTGTTCTCTCTCGGTACCTTGGGCGCATGTCTGGTCTGTCGGTGACCACCCCCGTGCACGCGCAGCTGACGTGGCACTACGAGTCCGAGATGCCCCGGGTGCTCTCCCTCTACGAACGGGCCAAGAGCGCGCAGTGGAACGCCAGCACCGATGTCGACTGGTCGATCGAGGTGCCGTTCGGTGAGCCGTTGCCCGACGACTCCGCGTTCGCCATGGCGTCGTTCGAGGCGTCCCCGCTGGCGCGTCGCGGCCGCCCCATGTGGGACACGTTCCGCTGGGAGCTGCAGTCGTGGATGGTGAGCCAGTTCCTGCACGGCGAGCAGGGCGCCCTGGTGGTCGCCGCGCGCCTGGTCGAGGTCGTGCCCGACATCGACAGCAAGTACTACGCCGCGAGTCAGGCCGCCGACGAGGCCCGGCACGTCGAGGCGTTCTCCCGCTACCTGCGCGAGAAGGTGCCGCACCCGTACCCGATCAACCCGGCGCTGTCCGAACTGATCGAGGATCTGCTCTCCGACTCCCGCTGGGACATCACCGCGCTGGGCATGCAGATCGTGGTCGAGGCCCTGGCGATGGCCGCGTTCCGGCTGGCCAACAGCACCTTCCACGACCGCCTCATCTGCGACATCACCCGCCTCGTGGCCCGAGACGAGGCCCGGCACGTGTCGTTCGGAGTGCTGTCGCTGGAGGGCATCTACCGGGAGATGACGAGCGCCGAGCTGGCCGACCGCGAGGACATGGTGCTCGACTCCGCGAGCCTCATGCGCCGCCGGTTCCTGCTGGAGGACGTCTGGGAGCGCATCGAGGTGGACCGGGGCGAGGGCGTCGACTTCGCCGCCCACAACGAGCTGATGATCAAGTATCGGCAGGCCATCTTCGCCCGCGTGGTCACCGCGCTGTCCAACATCGGCCTGCTGACTCCCCGGGTCCGCGAGGGCCTGCAGCGGCTGGACCTCATCGGGTTCGCCGACCGCTCGATCCGCGTTCCCCGCGCCTGAGGAGTCGGGAGGAGACATGCCAGTGCTCACCACGCTGACCCTCGACGGCATGTGCGACGACGTCGCGTCGCTGCTCGACGAGCCGGTGTCACCCGACGAGGATCTGCTGGAGCGCGGCCTCGACTCGATCGGGCTGATGCGACTCGCCGCCCGCTGGGCCGGCGCGGGTCTCACCTTCGCCCACCTCATCGAGCTGCGCACCGTCCGGCAGTGGCACGCGCTGGCCCACCCGCAGGCCGGACCGACGACGCCCGTCGAGGACGACGTGACCGTCGACCCGGACGAGCCGTTCGCCCTGGCGACGATGCAGCACGCGTACTGGGTCGGGCGGGCCGGTGAGCAGGCCCTCGGCGGCGTGGGGGCGCACTTCTACAACGAGTTCGACGGCCGGCAGGTGGACCCCGACCGGCTGGAGAGGGCCATCCGAGCCCTGGTGCGCCGCCACGACATGCTGCGGGCCCGCTTCCTCGACGACGGTCGACAGCAGATCACCCCGGACGGCGCCTGGCCCGGCCTGACCGTGCACGACCTGCGGGACCTGCCGGCGTACGAGCGGGACCGGCGGCTGGCCGACCTGCGCGCCACCCTGTCGCACCGCACCCTGCGGGTGGACCGGGGCGAGGTGTTCGACGTCCAGCTCTGTCTGCTGCCCGACGGGGCGAGCCGGGTGCACGTGGAGATCGAGATGCTGGTCGCCGACGCGCACAGCTTCCGGGTGCTCCTCGGCGACCTCGCCCGCCTCTACCGCCGGCCCGACGAGCCACTGCCGCCCATCGACTACAGCTATCCCCGGTACCTGGCCACCCACGAGCGACGGCGGGCCGACGCCCGCGAGGCCGCCGCCGACTACTGGCGTCCGCGGGTGCCCGACCTGCCCGGCGGGCCCGACCTGCCGGTGGCCGTGGCACCGGAGCGGGTCAGCGGACACCGGGTCATCCGCCATCACCACTGGCTCTCCGGCGCCGACCGGGACCGGCTCGCCGCCCGCGCTCGCGAGCACGGCGTCACCCTGTCGATGGTGTTCCTGACGGCCTTCGCCGAGGTCCTGGCCGCCTGGAGCAGCAGGCAACGCTTCCTGCTCAACCTTCCGCTGTACGACCGGACGCCGTACCACCCGGACGTGCCGTTGCTCAGCGGGGACTTCACCAACCTGCTGCTGCTGGAGGTCGACGCAACCGACGAGGTGCCGTTCGTCGATCGCGCCCGCCGCCTGGGCGAGCAGTTCGCCCGGGACGTGGCGCACAGCGCGTACTCCGGGGTGGACGTGCTGCGCGACCTGGCCCGCGCCCGCTCCGACCGGGCCGTGCTCGCGCCCGTGGTGTTCACAAGCGCGCTCAGCCTCGGCGACCTCTTCGGCGCCGACGTGCGGGAGTGCTTCGGGGACCCGGTGTGGACGTCGTCGCAGACCCCGCAGGTGTGGCTGGACAACCAGGTCACCGAGCGCGAGGGCGGCCTGTACCTCAACTGGGACGTGGTGGCGGAGCTGTTCCCGCCCGGTGTGTCGGAGGCGATGTTCGCCGCGTACGTCCGGCTGCTCACCGGGCTGGTCGACGGCGACTGGACCGCGTCGCCGGGCGAGCTGCTGCCTACGGAGCAGCGGGCGGTGCGCGAGCGGGTCAACGCGACAGCCGCGCCGGTCACGCCCGGCCTGCTGCACGACGGGTTCTTCGGCTGGGCGGCGCGGGAGCCCGCTCGGGTTGCGCTGCTCGGCGACGGGGTGTCGGTGTCCTACGGGGATTTGGCCGCGCGGGCGTTGACCCTGGCCGGGGCGCTGGGGCGGGCCGGCGTCGAGCCGGGTGACGCGGTGGGTGTGTGCCTGCCCAAGGGCGTCGACCAGGTCGTCGCGGTGCTGGGTGTGCTCGCCGCCGGTGGCGTGTACGTGCCTGTCGGCGTCGACCAGCCGGCCGCCCGACGCGACCGGATCTGGCAGCGGGCCGGCGTGGAGACGGTGATCGGCGCGGACGGGCTCGACCCGGCCGGCGACGGCCGCCCGGCCCTGCACGGCTGCGTGCCCGGTGACCCGGCGTCGGTGGCCTACGTCATCTTCACCTCCGGCTCCACAGGCGAACCCAAGGGCGTCGAGGTGCCGCACTGCGCCGCCGGCACCACCATCGAGGCCATCCGCCAACGGTTCGACATCGGGGCGGACGACCGGGTCCTCGCGGTGTCGGCGCTGGACTTCGACCTGTCGGTGTTCGACATCTTCGCGCTGCTCGGTGTCGGCGGGGCTGTGGTGCTGATCGGCGAGGAGCAGCGGCGCGACGCGAGCGCCTGGCGGCGGCTCGTGGACGCGCACCGGGTAACCGTCTGGCAGTCCGTCCCCGCGCTGCTGGACATGCTGCTGACCGCCGCCGAGACCGACGGCGGCCTGGACCACCTGCGGCTGGCGCTGCTCGGCGGTGACTGGGTCGGCCTGGACCTGCGCGACCGCCTGGTGGCGCTGCGCCCCGACGCCCGGCTCGTAGCCCTGGGCGGCACTACCGAGACCGCCATCCACTCGACGGTCTTCGAGGTGGGTGAGGTGCCGGCGCACTGGCGGTCCATCCCGTACGGGGTTCCGCTGCCGAACCAGCGCTGTCGCGTGGTGGACGGGCGGGGACGGGACTGCCCCGACTGGGTGGTGGGGGAGCTGTGGATCGGCGGGGCCGGGGTGGCGGCCGGCTACCGGGGGGATCCGGAGCGCACCGCGCAGCGGTTCGTGACCCACGACGGGATGCGCTGGTACCGCACGGGTGACCTGGGCCGGTACTGGCCGGACGGGACGCTTGAGTTCCTGGGGCGGGCGGACTTCCAGGTCAAGATCCGGGGGCACCGCATCGAGTTGGGCGAGGTAGAGGCCGCCCTGGCCGCCTGCCCCGGCGTACGCGAGGCAGTGGTGGTGGCCGTGGGCGCCAGCACGCGCCGGCTCGCCGCAGCCGTCGTGCCGACGGCGTCGGACCTGGACCCGGAGACGGTACGGGCGTTCGTCGTCGAGCGGCTGCCCGCGTACATGGTGCCCGAGCACGTCGCAGTGCTCGACGCGCTGCCCCTGAGCGGCAACGGCAAGATCGACCGGCCGGCGCTGGCACGACGGCTCGCCGAGGGCGCCGGCCGCTCCACCGAGGTCGAGCCACCCGCCGGGCCGGTCGAGACGGCGCTGGCCACCCTCTGGGCCGACCTGCTCGGCGTGCCGACAGTCGGCCGCGCCGACAGCTTCTTCACCCTCGGCGGGGACAGCCTGCTCGCCACCCGCCTGCTCGGGCGGATGCGCTCGGCCGGGCTGGCCGGCGGTCAACTGCGCCGCCTCTTCGCCGAGCCGACCCTCGCCGGGTTCGCCGCCGGCGTACGCCTCGACACCGGCGCCGCGCTGACCGGGACGTTCGTCGCCGACCCGGCGAACCGCCACGAGCCGTTCCCCGCGACCGACGTGCAGCGGGCGTACTGGATGGGTCGCAGCGGCGACTTCGCCCTCGGTGAGGTCGGCTCCCACTGGTACTGGGAGTTCGACGGCGAGGACGTGGACCTCGACCGGCTCACCGCGGCCTGGAACCGGCTGGTCCGCCGGCACGAGATGCTGCGGGCCGTCTTCGACGCCGACGGACGCCAACGCGTCCAACCCGAGGTGCCCGAGGTGACCATTCCGGTCGGCGAGGGCGAAGCCGCGCTCACCGACCTGCGCGACAGGCTGTCACACCGGGTCGCCGACCCGACCCGCTGGCCGCTGGTGGCCATCGAGGCCGTCCGCTACGGGGAGCGTCGCGTCCGGTTGGCGTTCAGCTTCGACTACATCGTGCTCGACGCGCTCAGCATCGTGACGGTCTTCGCCGAACTGTCCGCCCTCTACGTCGACCTCGACGCGCCGCTGCGCCCGATCGGCGTGTCGTTTCGCGACTACGTGCTCACCGCCCGGCCGGACGAGGCGACGGTCGAGGCCGACAAGCGCTACTGGTCGGCGCAGGCCGCGGAGATGCCCCCGGCGCCGCAACTGCCGCTCGCCGTCGACCCCGACCGGGTACGCGCCCCCCGCTTCGTCCGGCACGCGGCGCGGCTCGACCCCGCCGAGTGGACAGCCCTGGTCGACGCCGCCCGCGCCCACGGGGTGAGCCCGGCGGCGGTGCTCGCCACCGCGTACGCCGAGGTGCTCTCGGCCTTCAGCGCACGGCCGGACCTCACCCTCAACCTGACCCTCTTCGACCGCCGCGAGGTGCACCCCGACATCGACCACGTACTCGGCGACTTCACCTCGCTGCTGCTCGTCGGCCACCGCCCCGGCGCGGCCGACGACTTCCTGACCCTGGTGCGTCGCCTTCAGGAGCGGATGTGGGACGGCATGGAGCACAACGCTGTCTCGGCCATCTGGGTGCTGCGGGAGATCGCCCGGCGCACCGGCGCGCCCGCCGCCGCGATGCCTGTGGTCTTCACCAGCGCGCTGGGCATCAGCGACGAACTGGTGAGCATGTCCCTGCCGTTCGGCGAGCAGATCTGGGGCGCCTCGCAGACCCCGCAGGTGTGGCTGGACAACCAGGTCATGGAACGCGACGGCGGCCTGAGCATCAACTGGGACGTGGTGGCGGAGCTGTTCCCGCCCGACGTGGTGCAGACGATGTTCGCCGCGTACGTCGAGCTGCTGACCACCCTCGCGGCCGGGAACTGGGCACGGCAGGTGCCGGTCGGGCTCCCCGCCGGCCAGCGGGCCGTACGCGAGCGGGTCAACGCGACAGCCGCACCGATCCCGCCCGGCCTGCTGCACGACGGGTTCTTCGGCTGGGCGGCGCGGGAGCCCGCTCGGGTGGCGCTGCTCGGCGACGGGGTGTCGGTGTCCTACGGGGATTTGGCCGCGCGGGCGTTGACCCTGGCCGGGGCGCTGGGGCGGGCCGGCGTCGCGCCGGGTGACGCGGTGGGTGTGTGCCTGCCCAAGGGCGTCGACCAGATCGTCGCCGTGCTGGGTGTGCTCGCCGCCGGTGGCGTGTACGTGCCTGTCGGCGTCGACCAGCCGATGGTGCGCCGGGAGCGGATCCTCACCCGCGCGGACGTGAAGACGGTCGTCGGCGCGGACGGGCTCGACCCGGCCGGCGACGGCGGCCCGGCCCTGGACGGCTGCGTCCCGGTGGACCCGGCTGCGCTGGCCTACGTCATCTTCACCTCCGGCTCCACGGGCGAGCCCAAGGGCGTCGAGGTGTCCCACGCGGCGGCCGGAAATACCATCGCGGCGGTCAACGACCGGCTGCGCCTCGGCCCGGACGACCGGGTCCTCGCCGTGTCGGCGCTGGACTTCGACCTGTCGGTGTACGACATCTTCGCCCTGCTCGGCGTCGGCGGCGCGGTGGTGCTCGTCGAGGAGGGGCAGCGACGCGACGCCCGAGCCTGGCTGCGGCTCGTCCGCGAACACGACGTCACCATCTGGAACACCGTGCCCGCCCTGCTCGACATGCTGCTCACCGCGGCCGGCGACGAGCCGCTCGGCGCGCTGCGACACGCCCTGGTCTCCGGCGACTGGGTCGGCCTGGACCTGCGCGACCGGCTGGTCGCCCGCCGACCCGACGCCCGGCTCACCGCCCTCGGCGGCGCCACCGAGGCGGGCATCTGGTCCAACGCGTTCGACGTGGGGGAGGTGCCGGCGCACTGGCGGTCCATCCCGTACGGCTTCCCGCTGCCCAACCAGCGCTACCGCGTGGTGGACGGGCGGGGACGGGACTGCCCCGACTGGGTGGTCGGTGAACTGTGGATCGGCGGAGCGGGAGTCGCGGCCGGCTACCGGGGGGATCCGGAGCGCACCGCGCAGCGGTTCGTGACCCACGACGGGACGCGCTGGTACCGCACCGGTGACCTGGGCCGCTACTGGCCGGACGGGACGCTTGAGTTCCTGGGGCGGGCGGACTTCCAGGTCAAGATCCGGGGGCACCGCATCGAGTTGGGCGAGGTCGAGGCCGCCCTGACCGACTGCCCCGGCGTACGCGAGGCAGTCGTGGTGGCCGTGGGTACCAGCACCCGCCGGCTCGCCGCCGCCGTCGTACCGGAGGCGGGCGTCACCCTCGACCCGGACGCCACAGGCGCGTTCGTCGTCGAGCGGCTGCCCGCGTACATGGTCCCCGAGCACGTCGCCGTGCTCGACGCGCTGCCGCTGAGCGGAAACGGCAAGATCGACCGGGGCGCGGTGGCCACCCTGCTCGCCAGCGGAGACGCCGCACCGCCCGACGAGCCACCCCACGCCGGCCTGGAGAGCGACCTCGGCGCGCTCTGGGCCGAGCTGCTCAACGGCCCCGTTCCCGGCCGCACCCGCAACTTCTTCAGCCTCGGCGGGGACAGCCTGCTCGCCACCCGGCTGCTGGCCGTGCTGCGGGAACGCTACGGCGTCGACCTGCCGATGCGGGGCCTGCTCGACCGACCGACCATCGCGGACCTGGCCACCGCCGTGCAGCACGCCGCCGGCACGTACGAGGAAGGAATCGTATGAACGGGCAGGACCTCATTGCCGAGCTGGCGCAGGTGGGCGTCCACCTCTGGGAGGAGGACGGCCAGCTCCGCTTCCGGGCACCCACAGGCGTTCTCACCGACCAGCGCCGCGCCGCGCTACGCCAGCACAGGGAGCAGGTGCTGGCCGTGCTGCGCGACGCCGCCGCACCAACCGCTGTGGCGCACCCCGAGCAGCGGTACGAGCCGTTCCCGCTCACCGACGTGCAGAGCGCGTACCTGCTCGGGCGGAGCGACAGCTTCGCCTACGGCGGGGTCGGCTGCCACGGCTACGGCGAGCTGACCTTCACCGAGCTGGACGTGGACCGGCTGGAACGCGCCTGGCACGAGGTCGTCGCCCGGCACGACATGCTGCGGGCGGTCGTCAACCGCGACGGCTCCCAGCAGGTACGACCCGACGTGCCGGCGTACCGGATCGAGGTGCGTGACGCCGACGCGGCCGGCTTCGCCGACGCGGTGGCCGCCACCCGGGCGGAGTTGGACCACCGCCGTTACGACCCGCAGCAGTGGCCGCTGTTCGCGCTGCGGGTCACCCGCGGCCCGCAGCGCTGCGTCCTGCACTTCTCGATCGACTTCCTGGTCTGCGACTTCGTCAGCATCAACATCCTGCTCGACGAGCTGGGCCGCCGCTACGCGGGTGACCCGCCGAGCGACGAGTTGACGCTGACGTTCCGCGACCATCTGCTGGCCACCGAGCCGCTGCGCGGCGGCCCTCGCCACGACGCCGACCGGGACTGGTGGCTGGCCCGGCTCGACGACCTGCCCCCGGCGCCGGAGCTGCCGCTGCGCGGTGACGCCACGGCCGCGCCGCCCCGCTTCCGCCGCCTCGACCTGCGGCTCGACCCGACCGAGTGGGCCGGGTTGCGCCAACGCGCCGGGCAGCACGGCATCAGCCCGTCCGGGGCGGTGCTCGCCGCGTACGTCGAGGTGATCGCCGCGTGGAGCGTGCACCCGCGCTTCACCGTGGACGTCACCCTGCTCAACCGGACGCCCACGCACCCGCAGGTGGACCGGATCGTCGGCGACTTCACCTCGGTCAGCCTGCTCGCCGTGGAGCAGAGCCCGGACGCGCCGGTGCAGGAGCGGGCCAAGCGCATTCAGGCGCAGCTCTGGTCCGACCTGGACCACCGCCGGTTCTCCGGCGTCGACGTCGTCCGCGAGCTGGTCCGCCGTCGGGGCGCCGACGCCGCGCTGATGCCCATCGTCTTCACCAGCGCCATCGGGTTGGGCGGCGACACCGGCGTGGAGGGCTTCGGCGAGCTGGGGTACGGCATCAGTCAGACCCCGCAGGTGTGGATCGACTGTCAGAACATCGAGCGCTCCGGTGGGCTGGCCACCAACTGGGACGTCCGCGAGGGCGTGTTCCCCGACGGTGTCGTCGACGAGATGTTCGCCGCGTACGCCGCGCTGCTGCGCCGGCTGGCGGGCACCGACGAGGCGTGGGAGGAGCTGGCCCCGGTGGCGCTGCCCGAGGCGAGCGCCCGCCGCCGCGCCGAGGTCAACGACACCGCCGCGCCGCTGCCCGACGGGCTGCTGCACGAGGGGGTGCTCGCCCAGGCGCTGCGGACCCCGGACCGGGTGGCCGTGGTGGCCGCCGACGGCTCCCTCACGTACCGGCAGCTCACCGGCCGTGCCACGGCGGTGGCCGCGCGGCTCGTCGAGGCCGGCTGCCGGCCCGGCGACCTGGTCGCTGTGGTCGCCGAGAAGGGCTGGCGGCAGGTGGTGGCGGTGTTCGGCGTCCTGCTGGCCGGTGGGGCGTACGTGCCTGTCGACACCAACCAGCCGGCCGTGCGCCGCGACCTGATCCTCGACGGCGCGGGGATCCGGCACGTCCTCACCGAGGCCGACCGGGTGGACGGCGACTGGCCGGAGCATGTGACGCCGATCGCCGTGGACGACTGCGACGGGCCCGCGCCGACGGCCCTGCCGGCCCGCACGGTCGGCCCGGACGACCGCGCGTACGTCATCCACACCTCCGGTTCGACGGGCACCCCGAAGGGAGTGGTGATCACCCACCGGGCGGCGCTGAACACCGTGGCGGACATCAACGCCCGGTTCGACGTGACGCCCGACGACCGCGTCCTCGGCCTGGCCAGTCTGGGCTTCGACCTGTCCGTCTACGACCTGTTCGGCCCGCCCGCGGTCGGCGCGGCACTGGTGCTGCCCGCGCCGCAGCGGCGCGGCGACCCCACCCACTGGGCGGAGCTGGTCGCCGAGAACGAGGTGACCCTCTGGAACTCGGTCCCGGCGCAGTTGCAGATGCTCGCCGACTACCTCGCGGCCGCGCCGATGGTCCGGATCCCCTCGCTGCGGCTGGCCCTGCTCAGCGGCGACTGGATCCCGGTAACCCTGCCGGACCAGATCCGCGATCTCGTTCCCGGTCTGGCAGTGGTCAGCCTCGGCGGCGCGACCGAGGCCGCCATCTGGTCGATCATCCACCCGATCGGGCGTGTCGACAGGTCCTGGCGCAGCATCCCGTATGGAGTGCCGCTGGCCAACCAGAGCTGGCACGTCCGGGACGCGGCGCTGCGGGCCCGCCCGGACTGGGTCGCCGGGGAGCTGTACATCGGCGGCGCCGGGCTGGCGCTGGGCTACCTCGGCGACGAGGTCCGCACCGCCGAGCGGTTCGTCACCGACCCGTCCACGGGCGAACGGTTGTACCGCACCGGTGACCTGGGCCGCTACCTGCCCGACGGCACCATCGAGTTCCTCGGCCGGGAGGACTTCCAGGTCAAGATCCGCGGCCATCGCATCGAACTGGCCGAGGTCGAATCGGCGCTGCTCGCGCATCCGGGGGTGGGCGGGGCGATCGCGGTGGTCGACGGGGACCGTCCCCTGGAGAGGCGGCTCGCCGCCGTCGTCCAGCCCGCCGCGGTCGAGCCCGGAGGTGGGCAGCCGGTCGACCCGGCCGGACCCACCGCGGCCGGGTCCGTGCTGGTGGCCGGCACCGACCTGGGCGCCTACGAGGCGTACCTGCACGAGCTGGACGCTCTCGGCCTCGCCGCCATGCTCGACACCCTGCGCGCCGCCGGCCTCGCGCTCGACGACCGCCCGCACCGCCTGGACGAGGTGTACGCCGCCACCCGCGTCGCGCCCCGGCACCGCCGGCTGCTGCGCCGCTGGCTGCGGGCGCTCACCGACAGCGGGGTGCTGCGCCACGACGACGACGGCTACCGGCTGGCCGGCGCGCCACCACCGGCCGCGCGGGCCTGGGACGCGGTGGCCGAGCGGGCGGCTGCGGTCGGGGAGTCCCCCGAGCTGGTCCGCTACTTCCAGGCCAGCGCCACCGCGCTGCCGGCGCTGCTGCGCGGCGACGAGGACCCCCTCGCGCTGCTCTTCCCCGGCGGCGAGCTGGAGGTGTCGGACAACCTCTACGCCGACGCCCTGTTCAACAGGTGGGCAAACGCGGTCGCGGCGGCGACAGTCCGGTCGCTGGCCGAGCGGCTGGACGGGCCGGTGCGCATCGTCGAGGTCGGCGCCGGGTCCGGCGGTACGACAGCTGCGGTGCTCGACGCGCTGGACGGCCTCGACGTCGACTACCTCTACACCGACCTGTCCGCGTTCTTCCTCGGTGCCGGCCGGCAACGCTTCGCCGACCGGCCGGGGCTGCGGTTCGCGCAGCTCGACCTCGACGCCGACCTGGCCGGGCAGGGCATGGCCCCGAACAGCGCCGACATCGTGATCGCCGGCGACGTCCTGCACGCCACCCGGGACGTGCCGGCCACGCTGGCCCGGCTGCGCGGCCTGCTCGCCCCCGGCGGGCACCTGGTGCTGCTGGAGATGACCCGGGAGCACTACCAGATCATGACCTCGCTGGAGCTGCTGGTGCGGCTCGACGACGACCTCGGTGACTTCGCCGACCTGCGCCGGGGCACCGACCGCACGTTCCTCACCGGCGACGAGTGGCGTGGCCTGCTCGCCGCCGCCGGGGCGTCGCCGGTGCTCGACCTGCCGTCGGCCGCCGACCCGATGGCCGGGCTCGGCATGCGGATCATCGCCGCGCGGGTGAAGGCCGACAGGCGGCGGGTCGTTCCCGACGAGCTGCGGGCGCACCTGGCCGACCGGCTGCCCGACTACATGATCCCGGGTGTGCTGCAGGTCGTCGACGACCTGCCCCGCACGGCCAACGGCAAACTGGACCGGGCGGCCGTACGCCGGCTGGTGGCGGCCACGACTGCCGGTCCCGAGGCGAGCGCCACGGCCCCGCTCACGGAGCTGGAGGAGCAGATCGCGGCCGTCTGGGCCGACGTGCTGCGGGTGGATCGGGTCGGACGGGACGCGGACTTCTTCGCCCTCGGCGGTGACTCGCTGCTCGCCGCGAAACTCGCCGGTCAGCTCGCCGAGCGGGTGCCGGCCGCCGCCGACGTCTTCTTCGACGAGCTGCTGCGCCGGATCCTGGAGCACCCGAGCGTGGCGGACCTGGCCGATCACCTGGCCGCCGTGGGCAGCGTCCGGCCCGACGAGGAGCCGGCCGTCAGCGACACCGGCGAGGTGGTGGCGCTGGCCGGTGAGGGCCCGCCCCGCTACGTGCTGGTGCACGACGGCAGCGGCTGCCTCGACGGGTACGCCGGGCTGGCCGAGCGGCTGGCGGCCACCGGGGCCGTGTGCGGGATCGTGGACGGCGGGCTGCACCGCTACGCGGGTCTCGACCCGGCGCCGCTCGTGCAACGCCTCGCCGCCGACTACACGAGCGCGCTGGCCGGGCACGTGTCGGCCGGGGAGTTGGTGCTCGTGGGTCGGGGTGCGGCCGGGGTGCTGGCGTTGGAGCTGGCCCGGCAGCTCACCGAGTCCGGGGTGGACGTGGCGACCCTGGTGATCGCCGACCCGGTCGACGGCGACGACTACGGCAGTTCCCCGTACGCGGGCGACGTCACGCTGCTGTGCGCGGACGAGCCGGACCCGACGAGCGTCGACTGGTGGCGCGACGTGTGCCTGGGCGAGCTGACCGTGCGACGGGTGCCCGACGATCCGGGCGAGTGGGCCGGCCCGATCGCCGGAGATCGCTGACATGGCCCCGACGATCGCCCTGGTGGGCGCCACCGGTGGTGTGGGCCGGCACGCCCTGGCGCACCTGCTGGCCTGGAGCGTGGACGACGTCCGCGCCGGCGCCCGCGATCCCGCCCGGCTCGGCGTGGACGATCCCCGGGTGCAGGCGCGGGCGGTGGACGTCACCGACCCGGCGAGCCTGGACGCGTTCTGCGCCGGCTGCCACACAGTCGTCAACTGCGCCGGGCCGGCGGCCTCGATCGGCGACACGGTGGCCCGCGCGGCGGCCCGCTGCGGGGCCGGCTACGTCGACGCGGCAGGCGACGACCCGCTGCACGCGGCGGTGTCCGCCCTGCCCGGAGCCACCGACCGGGTCGCGGTGCTGTCCGCCGGTCTGATGCCCGGCCTGTCCGGGCTGCTCCCCGCCCACCTCGCGGCGCAGGTGCCGGGAGCGCGGCGGATGACCGGGTACGTCGGAGGTCGCGACGGGTTCACACCCGGCGCCGCCCTGGACTTCCTCGCCGCCGGAGACGCCGAGTACGGCGAGCCGTCGGCCGCGTGGCGTGACGGCGCGCGACGCAGCAACGCCCTCGCCGCCCGGTCGGAGGCGCCGGTGCCATTCTTCGACGAGCCGGTGCTGCTGCAGCCGTACCTCAGCACCGAGACCGAGCGGCTCGCCCGCCGGCTGGGCCTGACCGACGTCGACTGGTGGTCGGCGTTCGCCGGCAGCCGGTTGCCGGCGGCGCTCGCCGCGGGAGCCCGCCGTGCGCGCGACGGCGCGACGGCGGCGCAGCTGGCCGACGCTGCCGCGCAGTTGTGTCGGGCGGCCGAGCTGGACACCTTCGGGCGGCCCCGCTACCAGCTGCTCATCGTCGAGCTGACCGGCCCGGCGGACGCCCGCGTGCTGGTCTGCCGGGGGACCGGCGCGAACGCGCTCACCGGCGCGGCTGTCGCCCTCGGCGCCCTCGCGGTCGCCGCCGGCGACGTGCCACCGGGCGTGCACCACCTGGCCGAGGCGGTGGATCCGGGATGGGCGGTGGACCTGCTGCGCACCAGCCCGGCGGTCACGTCACTGCGCGTCGAGGACGGCCCGCTGGGGTCGTACGACCTGATCGAGGAGGGGGTGGCGTGAAACCGAGAGTGCTTGTCGCCGGCACCAAGTTCGGCCAGGTGTACCTGCAGGCGTTCCGGCAGCCGGACTTCCCGTTCGAGCTGGCCGGAATCCTCGCCGGGGGCAGCGCCCGGTCGGCGGCCTGTGCCCGGCACTACGGGGTGCCGCTGTGGACCGACGTCGCCCAGGTGCCCGAGGACGTGACGCTTGCCTGCGTGGTCATCCGTGGTGGCCTGCTGGGTGGGCCGGGCGGCGAGGTGGCCCGGGCGCTGATGCAGCGCGGCCTGCACGTGTTGCAGGAGCATCCGCTGCACCACGACGAGCTGGTCGAGTGCCTGCGTACCGCCGGTCGGGCCGGTGTCGTCTACCACCTGAACTCGTTCTACGTGCACACCGCCCCGGTGCGCCGGTTCCTCGCCGCCGCCCGGGCGCTGCTGGCCCGACAGCCGGCCCGCTACGTCGACGCGGCCTGCGGGTTCCAGGTCGCGTACGCGCTGCTGGACATCCTCGGTCAGGCCCTCGGCGGCGTCCGCCCGTGGGGCCTGGCCCCGGCGGTCGAGCTGCCCGAGCAGGTACGCCGGCTGTCCCGGGTGGACGTGCCGTTCCGCAGCCTCGACGGGGTGCTCGCCGGTGTGCCGTTGACGCTGCGGGTGCAGAACCAGATGGACCCGGCGGACCCGGACAACTACGCGCACCTGCTGCACCGGGTGACGATCGGCACCGAGGCCGGCAACCTGACCCTGGTCAGCACGCACGGGCCCACCGTGTGGAGCCCTCGGCCGGACTTCCCGCAGCAGGTGCAGGACCGGGGCGTGGGCCGGCCGCACTTCGCCGACGGCGAGAGCGACGAACCGGACCACCTGGACGTGCCGAGCGCGCAGCCGCTTGCCGACACCGTCGCGCCCAGCTACCGCAGGGTGTTCGACGAGGTGTGGCCGGCCGGCGTCGGGTACGCGCTGGGCAACCTGCACGCCGCGGCGCTGGGTGGGCAGAAGCTGGCCCGCCACGGCCAGTACCACCTGAGCCTGTGCCAACTGTGGCAGGACGTCACCGCCCGGCTGGGGCCACCCGAGCTGGTGCACTCCGTACCGCCGCGGATGTTCGGGGCGTCCGACGTGGCCGACCTGGCCGACGCGGCGGCGAGGGCTGTCGACCCGCAGGCCGGTTCGTCGCAGGCCGGTTCGTCGCAAGCCGGCGATAAGCGGGCCGGGGAACAGCCGGTCGGAGCGCGGCCGTGACCCCCGTCGCGCGGACGTGGCTGCGGTGCTTCCGGCCGCTGCGCTGGCCCGCGCTGCGCCTCGTCTGCTTCCCGCACGCCGGCGGCAACGCCGCGTTCTACCGGGCGTGGTCGGCGCAGGTGCCCGACGACGTCGAGGTGCACGGCGTGCAGTATCCGGGCCGGATGGACCGGTCGGCGGAGCCGTTCGCGGCCGACCTGCCGAGCCTGGCCGAGGGCGTCGCGCAGGCGGTGCGGGAGCTGCCGGCCGACGCGCCTGTCGTCCTGTTCGGGCACAGCCTCGGCGCGTCGGTGGCGTACGAGACAGCGCGCCGGTTGGACGGGCCCGGCAGCGTGCTGCGGGCGCTCGTCGTCTCCGGTCGCCCCGGCCCGGGTCGGCTGCGGGCCACAAGCGTGCACCTGGCCGACGACGACACGCTGTGGGCGGAGACCGGACGCCTCGGCGGCACCGGCCGCGAGGCCCTCGACCACGAGGGGGTACGCGCCATCGCCCTGCCGGTGCTGCGCGCCGACTACCGGATCGCCGAGACGTACCGCCCGGAGCCACCCGTGCCGCTGCGCGCGCCGGTGCTGGCCTGCGTCGGCGCGGACGACCCGGAGGTCACCGCCGACGAGGCCGGCGACTGGGCGCTGCGCACCCGCGGCGGGTGCACAGTGCACACCTTCCCCGGCGGGCACTTCTACCTGCTGGCGCGCCGCAACCAGCTCATCGACACCATCCTGCGGGCCACGCACCGCAGCCCGGTGCCCACCTGGTCGGCGGCCGGCCCGTGATCCCGGCGAGCCTGCACTACCACCGGGCCCGGGACCTCACCGAGGCGCTGGAGCTGCGCCAGGCGTACGGGGACCAGTTGCGGCCACTGGCCGGCGGGCAGTCGCTGTTGCCGGCGCTCAAGCTGCGCCGGGACCGGGTCGACACGCTGTTGGACCTCGGCCGGGTCACCGAACTGTCGTACGTGGCGCACCGCGACGACCACCTGGCCGTCGGCGCGCTGACCCGCTACCACCTGCTGCTCGGCGATCCGCTTGTCGACAGGTACGCCCCGCTGCTTGCGGTCGCGGCCGCGGCCGTCGGTGACCCGCAGGTGCGGCACCTCGGCACCGTCGGCGGGGCGCTCGCGCAGGCCGATCCGGCCGCCGACCTGCCCCTGGCCCTGGTCGCGCTGGACGCCGTGGTGGTGCTGCGCAGCGCGACCGGGGCGCGGACCGTGCCCGCCGCCGAGCTGGCCGTCGCGCCGGGCGTGACTGTGTGCCGGCCCGACGAGCTCGTCACCGAGGTACGGGTGCCGCTGCCCGGCCCGGCGCGGTGGCGCTACCTGACGTTCGCCCGGCCGGCGTTGGAGTGGTCGGTGGTGGCCGTCGCCGTCGCCGACTCCCGGGTGGCGCTGGCCGGGATGGGTCCGACCATCCGGCGGGCGTACGGGGTCGAGGCGGCGCTCGCCGAGGGCGCCGGTGTCGCGGTCGCGGCGGCACGCGCTGACGAGGGGTGCGACCCGCCCGACGACGTACGCGCCTCGGCCGCGTACCGGCGGCACCTCAGTCGGGTGCTGGTGGCCCGCGCCCTGACCGATTCCGGCACGACGGTGGAGGAGCCACGATGAGCATCGACGCCCGGCCCGGTACGACGACGGTCGCCGTCACCGCCACCGTCAACGGCCGCCCGGAGAGCCGTCGGGTGCCCTCGCGCACCCTGCTGGTGCACCTGCTGCGTGAGGAGTTGGGGCTGACCGCCGCGACGGTGGGCTGTGACACCACCTCCTGCGGTGCCTGCACGGTGCTGCTCGACGGGCGGTCGGCCAAGTCGTGCACCCTGCTGGCCGCGCAGGCCGACGGCGCCGACATTCGCACCGCCGAGGGGCTCGCCGACGGCGACCGGCTGCACCCGGTGCAGGAGGCGTTCCGGGAGCACCACGCCCTGCAGTGCGGCTTCTGCACCCCGGGGATGGTCCTCGCGGTGGTGAGCCTCCTTCAGGAGAACCCGGGGCCGCTCACCGAGCACGACGTGCGGCACGCCCTCAAGGGCAACCTGTGCCGCTGCACCGGCTACCACAACATCGTTCGTGCCGTGCTCGCCCTCGACGGGGCCCGCCAGGCCGGATGACCGCCAGAGACCGGAAGGGAGGCCGACCATGTCGGCGCGTTACGTACTCGGGGTGAACATCGGCTTCCACGACTCCAGCGCCGCGCTGGTCCGCGACGGCGCGCTCTGCGCTCTGGTCGAGCAGGAGCGGGTCAGCCGCCGCAAGCACGCGGTGGGCCAGCCGCCCGCCGAGGCGATCGCCGCGTGCCTGGCGATGGCGGGCATCGGCGCGCGGGAGGTGGACACGGTCGCCATCGGCTGGGACTTCCGGGACATCCCGCTGGGCCGCAACCGACGGTTCACCACCGAGGGGCTGCGGGCGATGCTCTTCCCCGACGACGAGGACCTGCCCATGCCTGCGGTCCGCTGGGTGCCGCACCACGTCGCGCACGCGGCCAGCGCCGTGTACAGCTGCGACTGCGAGGAGGCCGCCGTCCTGGTCCTCGACGGCGCCGGCGAGACGCAGTCGACCTCGTTCGGGCGGTACGCCGACGGCGAGATCGAGATTCTGCGAGAGTGGCCCGTGGAGCAGTCGCTGGGCTTCTACTACAACGCCGCCGCCGAGTGGGCCGGGCTGGGCTACTGGGGCACCGGCAAGCTGATGGGCCTCGCCGCCTACGGCAGACCCGGTCCGGGCGCGCCGGTGCGACCCGTCGCGGGCGGGTACGAGCTGGTCCGCGGCACGCCCACCGCCGAGGTCCCCAGCCGGCGGGCCGCGACGCTCGGCCCGCTGATGGCGTACTACCCGGCCGTCGCCGAGTCGCTCAAACCCGAGTTCGGCAAGCTGTTCCCGTACGCGCCGCGCACCGGCGAGGAACCCATCGCGTACGCGGACTTCGCCGCGACGATCCAGCAGGGGCTGGAGGAGACGGTGCTGTCCCTGGCGGCAGACCTGCGTCGGCGGGTCGACACCCCGGTGCTGGCGCTCGCCGGCGGGGTGGCGATGAACTGCACCATGATCGGTGTGCTGGTCCGCAGTGGACTCTTCGACCGGGTGTACGTCCCGCCGGTGCCCACCGACGCGGGGGTGTCCCTGGGGGCGGCGCTTGTCGCGGCGCGGGAGTGCGGGGAGTTCACGCCCACCCGCATCGACCACGCGTACTGGGGTCAGCCGATCACCACGGAGGCCGGTGAGGCGGCGGCCGCGCGCGCCGGCATGGTGCACCGCCGCCTCGGCGACGACGAGTTGGCCCGCTCCGTGGCCGGTGAACTGGCCCGGGGTCGGATCGTGGGCTGGGCGCGCGGCCGGGCGGAGATCGGGCAACGGGCGCTCGGCGCCCGCAGTCTGCTGGCCGATCCGCGGTCCCGGCGCAACCTGGAACGCCTCAACGTGCTCAAGGGCCGGGAGATGTGGCGTCCGGTCGCGCCGAGCGTCCTCGCCGAGCACGTGTCGGACCTGATCGAGGGGCCGGTCGGCGAACCGTCGCGGTTCATGCTGGCCGCCGCGTCGCTGCGTCCGGACGCCCGGCTGCGGGTGCCGGCGGTGACCCACGTGGACGGCTCGGCCCGCCCGCAGACCGTGCACCGCGACACCAACCCCGGCTACTGGGCGCTCATCGAGCAGTTCCGGCAGCTCACCGGCGTGCCGGCGGTGGTCAACACGTCGTTCAACCTGGCCGGTGACCCGATCGTGAACTCGGCAGTCGACGCGGTCGACACGTTCGTACGCGCCAAGGAGATCGATCTGCTGGTCCTCGGCGACACGGTGGTGGCCCGCAGCGAGGCCGACCTGCCGTCCTGACGTGCGGTGGGGCCGCCCGGTCGGGCGGCCCCACCGTGTCGAGCGGGCTCAGGCGCGGGTCGACTGGCGGTCGCGGCGCCACACCTGGCGGAGCCGGTCGACGAAGAAGTCCCGGTTCACCCAGTAGAACTCCAGCCAGATGTTGTCCGGGTCGCGCAGCCAGATCTGCGATCCCGCCTCGTGCTTGCTGGTGGTGATGCCGGAGTGCGCGACGTCGATGGCGTCCAGGTGCACGACCCACTCGTCCAGGTCGCCGCGCTCGGGCACGTGGTAGGCCAGGTGGTGCAGCCCGGGCCGCCGCTCGTCGAAGCGATCGGCGTCGACGTCACCCTCGGCCGGGCCCTCGACGCAGCCCAGCACCACCGAGGCGAACGACGCCGTGTGCAGCAGGGTGCGGAAGCGGAAGCCGGATTCGGGTGGGGTGACGTCGTTCACCACCACCATCTCGAACACCGAGCAGTAGAACGCGGTGCTGCGCTCCAGGTCGACGACCGTGAGGTTGATGTGGTTACGACCGTCCAGGCGTGGCATCGCCGGCCTCCTCAGGCCGTCCGGCCGGCCGCCGCGACGGCAGGTCTGCCGGTGGCCCGGTCGCCGTCGGGCGCGGGCACCGCCGGGACGGCCTCCAGGACCGACATCGACGAGGTCGGTGTGATCCGCGCCAGCCGGAACCCGGCGTCGTCGAGCAGCGCGCGGAACTCCGGCTCGGTCCGGGTCCGCCCGCCGAAGAGGGCGAGCGCCTTGACGTCCATCACCTTGCCGGTGTCGTCGTGGTTGCCGTAGCGGCTCACCGACTCGACGATTACCACTCGGCTGTCGGGCCGGGCCGCGGCGCGGACGTTGCGCAGGATCGCGGCGGCCTGCTCGTCCGGCCAGTCGTGGATGATCGTCTTGAGCAGGTACACGTCGGCGCCTTCGGGCAGCGGATCGAAGAAGCTGCCGCCGCGGACCTCGCACCTGTCGGCGACACCCGCGGCTGCCAGCACGTCCGGCGCCTCGGCTACCACGTGCGGCAGGTCGAGCAGGATCGCGCGCAGCTCGCGGTGGCGGGCCAGCAGGCCGGCGACGAAGGTGCCGTGGCCGCTGCCCACGTCCACGAGCGTCCGCGCCGTGCGCAGATCCAGCGCCGGCGCCACCGTGCGCAGCACGAACGGGTTGACGCTCTCGGCCGACCGCTCGAACCGGACGCACTCGTAGGGGTGGTCGGCGAAGTGGTCGTAGTAGCGCGTCCCGCCGTGCACGTGCCCGAACGCGGTCTCGCCGGTGCGCAGGCTGTGCGTCAGGCGGGCCCACGAGTAGATGTCCGGTGGCATGAGGGGGAAACACTCGCGTACCGAGAACGGGTGGTCGCTGCGCAGCGGCTCGGCCAGCGGGGTGAGCCCGAACACCTCGGGCGTGACCTCGGTGAAGATGCCCCGGCCGGCAAGCGCGCGCAGGCCACGCGTCAACGCGGCGGGGTCGGCGCCGACGCGCCGGGCCAGCACGTCCACCGGCAGCGGACCCTCGATGAGCTGGTCGGCGACCGCGAGGTCACACATGACCCGGATGGTGAACGGAACGATGTAGTCGGCCAGTTCGGTGAGGCGGGTGACCGACGCGAGGTCGATGCGAGGCGTCACGGGCATGTCCGTACGGTATCCGGTCGAGCGTTGCGATACCAGATAGCATACGAGACACTTGATACGTGCATCTGAACCTGTTCACCCAGTGCTCGCCGTCGCCGCAGTTCAAGGGGTTCTGGCGGCACCCCGCCGACCGCACCGCCACCGGCTACCGCGACCTCGGCTACTGGGTCGAGCTGGGTCGCCGGCTGGAGGCCGCCTGCCTGGACGCGCTCTTCTTCGCCGACGTGCACGGCACGTACGACGTCTACCAGGGCTCCTGGCGGGCGGCAGTGCGGCATGCCGTGCAGATCCCGTCCATCGACCCGCTGCTCGTCCTGCCGGCGATCGCGGCCACCACCTCCCGGCTGGGCCTCGCCGTCACCTACTCGACGACGTACCACGCCCCGTACGAGTGCGCCCGGGTGTTCAGCTCGCTGGACCACCTCACCGGCGGACGCATCGCCTGGAACATCGTCACCTCGTATCTGCGCTCCGCGTCGGCGAACGGGCTCGGCTCGTACCTGGACCACGACGAGCGCTACGACCGGGCCGACGAGTACGTCGAAGTGGCCCGCCGGCTCTGGGAGGAGAGCTGGGACGACGACGCGGTGCGGCGCGACGTCGCCGCGAACGTCTTCACCGACCCGGACCGGGTGCGCGAGATCGGCCACGACGGGCGCTGGTTCTCGGTGCGGGGGCCGCACCAGTGCGAGCCGTCACCGCAGCGCACCCCTGTGCTCTACCAGGCCGGCGCGTCCGGGCGGGGGATGACGTTCGCGGCCCGGCACGCCGAGGTCGTCTTCCTGACCATGGCGGACCCGGCCAGCGGCGCGTCGCAGGTGGCGAGGCTGCGCGCCGAGGTGGCCGCCCACGGGCGCGACCCGCGTGCGGTCAAGGCGTTGCAGGGCAGCATGGTGATGGTCGCACCGACCAAGGCGGAGGCCCGCCGGCGGGCCGAGGAGTACGTGGCGCTGTGGAGTGGCGAGGGCCAGCTCGCCAAGTGGTGCGGCTGGATGGACGTGGACCTCGCGGCGTACCCGGACGAGACGCCGGTGGCGGAGATCGCAGGGCAGGGCAGCCAGAGCTTCGTGGGTTTCCTGCGCCGACTCGGACCCGAGCGCACCTGGACGGTGGGCGACGTGCGCTACCTCGTGGCGACGGCCCGCCGGCCCCGTACCGGTGCGCCGGTGACCCTCTTCGGCACTGTCGAGCAGGTCGCCGACCGGATGGAGGAGTGGTGCGCGGTGGCCGACGTGGACGGTTTCAACCTCATCCCCTGCCCGACGACCCAGGGCATCGACGACATCTGTGACCTGCTGGTGCCGGAGTTGCAGCGGCGTGGCCTGTTCCGCACCGCGTACGACCCGGCCGAGCGGACCCTGCGGGAGCGCTACTTCGGCGCCGACACGCCCGTGCCGGCCCGGGTGCCGGCGCGGGACACGCAGGTGCCGGCCGAACCCGCCACCGCGCGCGGCTGACAGGCCGCCTCGGCCGCGCGCTGCTCGCGTGCGCCGCGGCCGGAACATCCCGCCGTCAGAGAGTGGTTCGGGAGCACATGTCGCGCGGATCGTCGCGGCAGGCGTCGTCGTCACACCTGGTACGACCGGCCCGTACCTCGCTAGTCTGCGATGCGGGACTAGCGAGAACAGTGAGAAATATGGAACGACCAACCGGGGCAGTGGCGGAGCTGGCCGAGCAGCGCGGCTACGGTTCGCATGTCGTGACGGCGGTGCTGGCCGACATCGGCTCCGGGTGCCTGAGCGTCATCGCGCCCTTCGTCCTGGCACTCGTCGGCACCGGGCTGCTCGTCGCCGACGGTGGACCGGTGACGACCGCGGTGGGCATCGCTCTGATTGTTCTTGCACCCGTTGTCGCCTTCCTCTTCTGGCGGGCGTACGGCCGAACCTGGGCGCGAGCACCCAGGTTGTACTGCTTCGAAGCCGGCTTCGTTCTTGGCGGGAACGGACAGCTGCGGCCATATGCGTGGAACGAGGTGGATGTGCGGAAGGGGTCGAAGACCCATCTTGTCGGGCAGGCGCAGAGCCCCCAGACCTTCGCCTACCTCGAGGTGCGCACAAAGGAGGGCGAATTGCTGGTTACTCTGGGTGAGGCGAACCATCTCCGAGAGGTTGCAGAGTTGGCGGCACGCGTTTCGTAGCCGACCTGCTTGCGGCAAGGTGCGAACGCCGTCGCGGCGTCGATGTGCACGAAAACCTGTCCCAGGTATCGCCGACGCGCCGGTCGCTTCTCGGCGGTAACCTGTCGGGCTGACGCCGGGGTCGGCAGCGAAGGTTGGAGGCCGGATGGTTCACGAAGCGACGAGCCGCGCAGTTTGGGAGGCGGACCGGACGATCGCCCGGCTGTGCGCTACGAGCTATGTGCAACAGGTGTTTCCCGAAGCGATCCGCCTCTGGGGCACGGACGGCGATCCGACCGAACCCGACGAGCTCGACGCGGTGTGGCGGATGCCGGGAGACCACGGCGAGCGGCTGATCGCGGTCACCGCGCTGGCCGGCGAGTACGAGCTGCCGCGACGGCGTCTCCCGTACGGGACGACGGTGGTCGGCGGCACCCGCGACTATCTCCGCTACGCCGTCGACCGGCTCCGTGAGCATGGGCGGAACGACCTCGCCGGGGCGATCGAACAGGAGATGTACGCCGACCGCCTGTGGTATTTCGAACTCGCCGCCGTGGTGACAGTGGTGAACGGGGAGCACCGGGTGGAGGACGTCCGTGCCCGGCAGTACGACATCAGCGACGCCAGCCTGCTGCGCGGCCTGTTGACGGCGATTCGGGCCGGCGACCGCGACGCGATCGAGAAGCTACGCCAACCGTTCGGAGAAGACCTGCTCAAGGCTCTGGTCGACGCGTACCCCTCGCTGGACACCTGGCCGCAACGCGCCCACCTGGTGCGGGCAGTCTCCGGCCGCCACGGTCCAGTGGTCACACCGGTGATGGCAGCCATCCTCGACATCCCTGACGACGCAGGCGGATCGGGCGACCCCGACATGGCACGGGAGGTCCGGGCCATCGCGCTGAACGTGCTGGAGGCCGGCGGCTCCGTCGAGCGGTTCATGCGCTACTACGAGGACGACGAGGCCGCCGCGGCCGCGATTGCCCGGTACCGGGCCGGATTGCCGCCGGCTGGGTAGGGCTGGGCGCCGGTTGCGGCTTGTCCCGGTGCAGCTCGATCGAGTAGAAGCTGGAGATCTGGATCATCGTGTCGTCGGTGCAGGTGTGGCGCTCAGGCCAGATCAGTCCTGACGATCACGCTCAGAACATCGTGGTGTCGACGTCCGCGCCGGAGAGCAGCGCGCCGACAGTGGCGTAGCTGTCGCGGCTGTTGACGAAGTGCTGCGTGGCGGTGTTGATGTCGCGCAGCCGACGTTGCAGCGGCGAGGAGTCGAACACGGTCGACGCGCCGGCAAGCGCGTACGCCGTCTGCACGGCCTGGAGCGCGGTGGCCGTGACCTGCGTGGCGGTGGCCCGCAGGCAGGCGCGGTCCAGCGCGCTGAGCACCTCGCCGCGACGCGCGGTCTCCCAGGCCCCGGCCGCCTCTTGGTGCAGCAGCGCCCGGGCCGCGCGCAGGGCCACGTGGGCCTCGCCGAGGCGGTCGTGGAACACCGGCGAGTCGGCGAGCGACCGGGTGCTGAACGTCCGGCGGCGGCCGGCGGCGGCGTGCGCCGCCGCGTCCTGCACGGCACCCTGTGCGATGCCGAGGTCGACGGCCGCGATGAGCAGCCCGGCCTGGGCGATCCGGAAGACGGTGCGGCGTACGTCGTCGCCGTCGCCGACCAGGCTGAAGCCGCGGTGCTCGGGGCAGGTGCGGCCGGCCGCCCGCACGTCCTGGCTGGCCGTGCCGCGCAGGCCCAGCACCTGCCAGGTGTCGACAGGCTCCAGCTCACCGGCGGGGAAGAGCACCATCCGGGTCAGCGGGGCCCCGTTGGGCAGGGTCCGGGGGGTCCGCCCGTCGAGCACTATGCAGTTCAGGTAGATCCAGCTCGCCTGTGGGCTGCCGGTCACGAACGGCCACTGGCCGCTGACCCGCCAGCCGCCCGCCCCGTCCGGGGCCGCCCGGCCCTTCGGCGCGACCGCTCCGGCGCCCAGCACGTCCGGGCCGTGCGCGTAGATCTCGTCGCGGGCGGCGTCGGGAAAGCAGGCGAACAGCAGGTGCGCCAGGCCGACCTGGCCGATCAGCCAGCCGGTGGAGGCGTCCACCGTGGAGAGCTGCTCGATGACGCGCAGCGCGTCGCCCAGCGGCAGGTCGGCGCCACCGTACGCGGCCGGCACCAGCATCCGCAGGCAGCCCGCCGCGCTCAGCTCGGCGAGAACGTCCTCGGGGACCCGGCCCGCCCGGTCAATCTCCGCCGCCCGCTCGGCGAGCGCGGGGAGCAGTCCGTCGACGCGGGGAAGCGTACTGGTCACGGTTGGACTCTATCGCCTTCCTCGTATCTTGTTTAGCCTTGTATCTGCTATCAATCTCGGATAGACGTATCGGGGAGGAGGTGACGGGCCGATGACCGCACGCGCCGTGGCGGAGTCGCCGCTGCTGAGCTGGCTGGAGCGTCCCCGGCAGGACCGGGGTGTGCACTTCGCCGCCGGCGGCGACGACTGGAGCTTCCTGTCGTACGCCGAGTTGGCCGACCGGACCCGGGTGATACTGGCCGGCCTGCGGGCGGTCGGGGTGACGCCGGGCGACGTGGTGTCCATCGTCGAGCCCGCCGGCCCCGACTTCGTCGCCACGCTCTTCGCCGTGATGGCCGCCGGGGCGGCGCCCTCGCCGATCGCCCCGCCGCTGAACTTCCAGGACCGCGCGGTCTACGGCGAACACGTGCTGGGTCTCCTGCGCGCCGCCGCGCCGCGCGTGGTGGTCTGCGCGGCCACCCTCACCGCCACCATCGCGCCGCTCGCCGAAACCGCCGGGGTCCCGCGCGTGCTGAGCGCCGACGAACTGGCCGACGCCGCAGGCGGATCCCGGGGCGCCCTTGCGGATCCCGGCCCGCTGGCCCTGCTGCAGTTCACGTCCGGCTCCAGCGGCCGCGCCCGGGGCGTGCAGGTGCCGCACGCGGCACTGGCCGCAAACGTCGCGGCGATCCGGCGGTGGCTCGCGATGACCCCCGACGACCCGACCGCGTCCTGGCTGCCGGTGCACCACGACATGGGCCTCATCGGCTGCCTGGTCACCCCTGTGGTCAACACCAGCGACCTGTGGCTGATGCCGCCGGAGGAGTTCGTCCGCAACCCCGGGCGCTACCTGCGCTGCTTCGGGGCGCACGGCGCGCGGCTGACCTCGATGCCGAACTTCGGGCTGGAGTACATCGCCCGCCGCGTCCGCCCCGAGGCGCTGACCGGGCTGGACTTCTCCGCCTGGCGCGCGGTCATCGTCGGCGCCGAGCGCGTCGACGCCGAGGCGCTGCGCCGCTTCTGCGCCCTGCTCGGCCCGCACGGCTTCGACCCGCGCGCGCTGCTGCCGGCGTACGGGCTGGCCGAGGCGACACTGGCCGTCACCGGGCTGCCGCTCGACGAGCTGTACCACGCCGTCGAGCTGCGCCCGGACCGACTGCGGCTGGGCGCGCGGGCCGTCGCGGACCCGGGCGAACCGGTCGACGGCGGCGTCGAGGCGTACCCGGTGGTGGGTTGCGGCCGGCCGTTGACCGGGGTGCGGGTGCGGATCGTGGACGAGGGCGGCACGCCGCTGCCGGACGGGGTGGTCGGCGAGATCGAGGTGCACGGCCCGTCCGTCGCCCAGGGGTACGTCAACGCGGCCGACTCGGCGTCGCAGACCGCGCTGGGCGGTGGGGTGCTGCGCACCGCCGACGCCGGGTTCCTGCACGAGGGGCAGTTGCACGTGCTGGGCCGCCTCGGCGACAGCATGAAGGTACGCGGCCGGGCGGTCTTCGCCGAGGATCTCGAGTGGGCCATCTGCCGTCCCGGGGTGCCGGCGCAGCGGATGGCCGCGCTGCTGGGCCACCGCGGCGGCACCGCGACGGTGGTGGCCGTCTTCGAACAGGCCCAGCCGGAGTGGCTGGCGCAGGCAGAGCGCGAGCTGCGCCGCCGGGCGGAGGGCGCGCAGGTGGTCATCGTGGACGCGCCACGCGGCACCATCGCCCGCACCTCCAGCGGCAAACCCAAACGACGCCAGCTGTGGCAGGCGTTCGTCGATGACCGACTGCCCGGCACCGTGGTCACCACGGGACCGGCCGGTCAGCGAGACCAGACCGAGCAGACGACGACGGCGTCCTGAGGGACGTTCGGACAGGAGGCGGGAATGACCGACGCGACCAGGTCGACGACAGCCGAGGTACGGACCGAGGCGGAGGTGCGTGACTCGGTGACGGCGATCGTCACCGAACTGGCGCCCAACCCGGAGCAGACCGAGGGGGCGGGTGACTCGCGGCTGGTCGAGGACCTCGGCTTCCACTCCCTCGCGCTGCTGGAGTTGGCCTTCACCCTGGAGGACGAGTTCGAGTTGCCGCCGATCGACGAGACGACGGCCCGCAAGATCGTCACGATCGACGCGGTGGTGGAGCACGTGAAGGACATCCTGCGCTCGCGCGGCGAGCTGGCCAGTTGACCGGCCGCCCGGGGAACGCGCCGGGCACGGCGACACTGCGCCCACCGGTGCCCGGCGAGCCGGATCAGCGGGCCCGGGCGTTGTCGCTGCGGCTGTTCCTGGCCATGCTGCACACCCAGGAGCTGCTGGCCGGCTACCTGGGCGCCCGGTTGGGGCTGTACGAGGCGCTGGATCGTGGCCCGGCCGACGTGGCCGAGCTGTGCGCGCGTACCGGGATCGACACCCGGTACGCGCGCGAGTGGCTGGAACAGCAGGCGGTCGCCGGGTTCGTCGACGTGGACGACGTGACGGCCGCGCCCGAGCGGCGGGTCTACCGGCTACCGCCGGGGCACGCCGAGGTGCTGCTCGCCTCGGACAGCCCGCTGTCGCTGGTGTCGCTGACCATGCTGCCGCTGGGCGGGGTGGCCGGCGCGTTGCCGGCGCTGCTGGAGGCGTACCGCACCGGCGCCGGGGTGCCCGACGAGGTGTACGGCGACGACTGGCGGCACGGGCACTCGGGCGCCAACCGGGCGCTGTTCACGTACTCCCTGCCCGGGTGGCTCGCCTCGGCGCTGCCGCAGCTGCACCAGCGGCTCGCCGCCGCGCCGAGCCGGATCGCCGACGTCGGCTGCGGCGCGGGCTGGGCGGCGATCGCGCTGGCACGGGCGTACCCCCTCGCCGAGGTCGACGGCTACGACCTGGACGCGCCGACGGTGGCCGCGGCGCAGGCGAACGTCGCGTCCGCGGGCGTCGCCGACCGCGTGCGGTTCCACCGGCGCGACGCCGCGGATCCGGAGCTGGCCGGCAGGTACGACCTGGTCTGCGTGTTCGACGCGTTGCACGAGATGAGCCATCCGGTGTCGGTGCTGGCGGCCTGCCGGCGGCTGCGCGCCGACGGCGGCGCGGTGCTGGTGCTCGACGCCAAGGTGGCGCACCGGTTCGTCGCACCCGGCGACGAGGTCGAGCGTTTCCAGTACGCCACGAGCGTGCTGCACTGCCTGCCGGCCGGTCTGGCCGCGCCCGGCTCGACGGCAAGCGGCACGGTCCTGCGGCCCGCGCAGGTCCGCCTGTTCGCCACCGAGGCCGGCTTCGCCGACGTGCAGATCGTGCCCGTGGACGACCGGTTCCACAGGCTTTACCACCTGACCGGCTGACCGAGGCGCGGGGGAGGGCGGCGTCGCCTTCCCCCGCGCCGGCTCAGCCCGCCAGCTCGGCGCCGAGCGCCCGCTTGTCCACCTTGCCCACCGCCGTGTGCGGCAGCGCCGTACGCAGCTCCAACCGGTCGGGCAGCTTGTACGCGGCCAGCCCCCGGCCGGTGAGGAAGTCGCGCAGCTGCCCCAGGGTGGGGGCGTCGGCGCGGGGCACCACTACCGCGCAGGTCTTCTCGCCCAGGACCCGGTCTCCGACGGCGAGCACGGCGACCTCGCGGACCGCCGGGTGGGCGAGCAGGTGCTCCTCGACCTCGCCGGCGGGCACCTTCTCGCCGCCCCGGTTGACGACCTCCTTGATCCGGCCGACCACTACCAGCTCACCCGTCGGCGTCCAGCGGACCAGGTCCCCGGTGCGCAGGAAGCCGTCGCGGGTGAAGGTGTGCGCGTTGTACTCCGGCACCCGGTAGTAGCCGCGCAGGGTGGTCGGGCCGCGCACGATCAGCTCACCCACCTCACCGGCCGCGACCCGCCGGCCGTCCTCGTCGACGACCTGGAACTCGTCGTCGGCCGACAGGGGACGACCCTGGGTGTGCGCGGCCAGCTCCGGCGGGTCGTCCGGGCGGGTGCAGCAGATCGGGCCCTCGGCCATGCCGAAGAAGTGCGCCAGGCGGATCCCCAGCTCCCGGGTCACCCGCTCGGCGACCGCGGGGCTGAGGTTGGCGCCGCCGACCTCGACCACCAGGCCGCTCAGGTCGGCGCCGAGCATCGGCGCGAGGTCGGCCCACAGCGGTAGGAAGGGCGGCATCAGCGTGGTCAGGGTGACCCGCTCGCTGGCGATCAGCCGGAACGCCTCGTCGGGGCTGGGGCTGCCGGCCAGCACGGCCGTGGCACCCACCCGCAGCGCGCCGAGCACGCCGGGGCAGCCGAGTGCCGCGTTGTGGGCGACCGGCAGCGCGGCGAGATAGACCCCGTCGGGTCCGAAACCCATCGCCGCGGCGGTCGCCCGCAGTTGGTACGCGTAGTCGTCGTGGGTGCGGGGGATCAGCTTCGGCAGGCCTGTCGAGCCGCCGGAGAGCAGGAAGAACGCGACGTCCGACGGGTCCGGGGCGGGCAGCGGCACCGGCTCGGCGTCCACCTCGGACAGGGCGGTGAACTCACCCGGGTCGCCGACGACGAACACCTCCCGCAGCGTCGGCGTCTCGGCGCGGACGTCGGCGGCGAGCTTGCGCAGGTCGTACCCCTGGACCTGGTCGACTGTCACGTACGCGACCGCCTCGGTGTGCGCGCACAGGTGACCGATCTCGGCGCGCCGGTGCGCCGGCAGGGCCAGCACGGGCAGCGCGCCCAGGCGGAACAGCGCCAGGCACAGCACCACGAACTCGACGCTGTTGGGCAGTTGCACCACCACCCGGTCGTGCCTGTCGATGCCGCGGGCCCGCAGTCCGGCGGCCATCCGGTCGGCCCGGCGGTCGAGGTCGCCGTAGCTCACCCGCCGCTCGCCGGTGACAAGCGCGACGCGCTCCGGGTCGGTCCGCGCCCACTCCCGGCCCAGGTCGGCGAGGGATTCGCCGCGCCAGTAGCCCTGCGCGCGATAGCGCTCGGCCAGCTCCTGCGGCCAGCTCACACATCCGTCCAGCATCCCGTGCCTCCCGTGACGACGGTGACAGCGACCCGCTCACAAGCTAGTGTGCAGATACACGAGATACAAGACACGCGATAGTGGAGGCGGTTGATGCTGGCGGCGCGGCCCCGTACCGACCTCGGTGCGCTGACCAGGCTCACCGAACTCGCCGACTACATCGTGCCGTTCACCATCCGGGTGATCGCCCACCTGGGCGTCGCCGATGAGCTCGTCGACGGGCCACGGCCGGTCACCGAGCTGGCCGAGGCCACCGGAGCGCACGCGCCGTCGCTGCTGCGCGCCCTGCGGGCGCTCGCCGGCAAGGGCATCTTCACCGAGGTCGAACCCGAGGTGTTCGGCCTGACGAAACTCGCCGAGCCGCTGCGCACCGACCACCCGCTGTCGCTGCGCGACGCGTACCCCCTGATGGCCGCGGACGTGCGCGCCTGGGCCGGGCTCGCCCGGTGTCTGCGCACCGGCGAGGCCGCCTTTCCCCGGATCCACGGCGCCGACTACTGGTCCTACCTGGCCGAGCATCCCGCCGACAGCCTCGCCGTCGACCGCTGGATGTCGAGCCTGACCCGGCTGCACCTGCGCACCGTCCTGCCGGCGTGGCCGTGGGCGCAGGCCCGGCAGCTCGTCGACGTGGGTGGCGGCGACGGCGCGTTCCTGGCCGGCCTGCTGCGCCGCTACCCGCACCTGCACGGCACCCTGCTCGACCTGCCCCACGTGGTGGCCGCCGCGCCGACGCTGCTCGCCGAGGCCGGGGTCGCCGACCGGTGCCGGATCGTGGCGGGCAGCTTCTTCGACCCGCTACCGGCCGGTGCCGACCTGTACGTGCTCAAGACGATCCTGCCCGGCTGGGACGACGCCGACGCCACGGCCATCCTGCGCCGGATCGCCGCGGCCATGGCTCCGCAGAGCCGGCTGCTGCTGCTGGAAGCGATCATCCCCACCGGCGACGTCTTCGACGTCGCCAAGCTCGTCGACCTGCACACCCTGGTGCTCACCGGCGGTCGGCACCGCACCCGCGACGACCTCGTCGACCTGCTGGCCCACGCCGGCCTGCGGCTGGACCGAGTCGTTGCCACGCCCACCCTCACCGTGATCGCCGCCGGTCCCGCCGGGCCGCAGCTGACATCCCCCTAGGAGGAATCGATGGCCCCGAGCCGACCCCGGATCGACATCGAGTCGGTGTTCCGACTGACCGAGCTGGCCGACTACATCGTGCCGTTCACCGTGCGCGCGGTCGCCGAGCTGGGCGTCGCCGACCAACTCGTCGACGGGCCACGGCCGGTCACCGAGCTGGCCGAGGCCACCGGAGCGCACGCGCCGTCGCTGCTGCGCGCCCTGCGGGCGCTCGCCGGCAAGGGCATCTTCACCGAGGTCGAACCCGAGGTGTTCGGCCTGACGAAACTCGCCGAGCCGCTGCGCACCGACCACCCGCTGTCGCTGCGCGACGCGTACCCGCTGCTGGAGCCGGACATCGAGGCGTGGGCCCACTTCGACCACAGCATCCGCACCGGAGAGGCGTCGTTCGACCAGGTCCACCCCGAGGGCTACTGGCCGTACATGGCCGCACACCCGCACGACAGCGCCCGCTTCGACGCCTCCCAGCAGGCGGCCACCCGGCTGGAGCTGCGGGCGGCGCTGCCCGCGTACCCCTGGGGGGAGCTGACCACAGTGGCCGACGTCGGCGGCGGCAACGGCGCCTTCCTCGGCGGCATCATGGCCCGCTTCCCGCAGTTGCAGGGCACCCTGTTCGACCTGCCACACGTGGTCGCCGAGGCCGAACCGGTGCTGCAGAAGCTCGGCGTGGCCCAGCGGTGCACGGTGACCGGCGGCAGCTTCTTCGAGACCATCCCGGCCGGCGCGGATGCGTACCTGCTCAAGCGGATCCTCTACGGCTGGGACGACGACAACGCCGTACGGCTGCTGACGGCCGTGCGCGCGGCGATGCGGCCGGACAGCCGGCTGCTGGTGCTGGAGCCGGTGGTCGAGGCCGGCGACCGCTTCGACGTGGGCCGCCTCTACGACCTGCTCCTGCTGGCCATGGTCGGCGGTGGCGCGCGCTCCCGTGAGCACATCGAACGGCTGCTGGACGCCGCCGACCTGCGGCTGGCGCGCAGCGTGCCCACCATGATGTTCCCCATCCTCGAGATCGTCCCGAAGGAGGCGTGAGCGATGCGACTGGTCGTGGACTTCTCCCGCTGCGAGAGCAACGCGGTCTGTGTGGGGCAGGCGCCGGAGGTGTTCGACGTCGGCGACGACGACCGGCTGCACATCACCGAACAGCCGCTGGAAGGCTCTCTTGCCAACCGGGTACGCGAGGCAGCCCGCCGCTGCCCGAAGCAGGCGCTGTCCGTCGTGGACGACTGAGGAGGCACCCGCTCCCCGTTCGACGGGGAGCGGGTGGCCCGCTACTCGTAGTACTCGACGTAGGCGACTATCGAACAGCGGTCCTCGGACCCGTACCCGGGACGCGCCATGCCGAGGCACACCCAGACCTCCGCCTGGTCCACGTTCTCGACCGGCCACCCGTAGTTCGGGATCTCCGCGCCGGTCGAGGTGGAGGTGTCGTCCGCGACGAACGGCCCGCTGGTCGCCCAGTAGCCGTACCAGGTGTCGTAGTACCGGAACCAGGCGCGGGCCGCGTACCCGTCGGCCTTCTGGTCCTTGACGTAGTTGTACCTGCTGGTGTCCAGCGTCGGACGGTACTTGTCGTTGATGCAGACCCGCGCGCTGGCGGTGGCGCCGACGCCTCCGGTGGGGCTGTACACGGTCGCGCTGCCGGTGCTGCACCGGCTCGCGGCCTGCGCCGGGGTCGGGGCGACGAGCGTCACCGTGGCCAACGTGAGGACGCCGACGAGGATTCTGAGCAGTCTCGGATACCGCACGGGTTTTCCTTCCGGGAGAGGTGACGGCCCGCCCACCCGCGGCGGACCATGTGCCGCGATCCCGCCCGACACGAGGAACCCGCGGGATCTGCGCCGAGGCTAGGGGCGCGTTTCGGCTGGCCACCAGCGTTCCGATGCGTCCCGGACAGCACGGTTGTGTCCGGGCTGCTCGCGGGCGTCGTTCGGTCCTGTCCCGAACGCGTCGAGCTGAGCGGTCGCCGGCTTCCTGTACCGGCGGGCCGCGCGGTGATCAAGTGATGGAAAGTAGGTCAGGAACGCTGCTGGAACCTACTTTTCATCACTTGATCAAGCCGATGCCGAGCTGGTCGGTGCGGTCGCCTCCTGGATGGCTGTCCAGACGCGTTCGGCTGTCACCGGCATGTCGATGTGCCGGACGCCCAGGTGGCGGACGGCGTCGACGACGGCGTTCTGCACCGCCGGCGGGAGCCCGACCGCACCCGACTCGCCCAGGCCCTTGGCGCCGAGCGCGTTGACGGGCGTGGGGGTCTGCGTCGCCACCGTCTCGAAGGAGGGCAGTTCGGCCGCGCCGATCATGGCGTACCGGTGCAGGTCACCGTGCAGGGGCGTGCCGTCGGCGGCGAAGCGGACCTCCTCCACAAGCGCCTGACCGGCACCCTGCGCGAGGCCGCCGTGCACCTGCCCCTCGGCCAGCAGCGGGTTGAGCAGCACTCCCGCGTCGTCCACGGCCACGACCTGCCGCAGGGTCACCTGCCCGGTCTCGGTGTCCACAAGCACCACCGCCAGGTGCGCGCCGAACGGGCAGGTCGCCGCCGTCGGCTGGAAGTTCGCCTCCGCGGACAAGGCGTCGTCGGCGGCGGCCAGTTCGGTCCAGTAGACGACGTGCCCGGCGGTCGAGCGGAACCGTCCCGCCGTGTACTCCACGTCGTCGCGGGGCACACCCAGGTGTACGGCCGCCGCGTCCCGCCCCCGCTCCACCAGGGCCAGGGCCGCCTCGCGTACCGCCATGCCGCCGGTCTGCAACGACCGGGACCCGCCGGTGCCGCCGCCGGCGGCGACCGTCGCGGTGTCGGAGTGGCGTACGTCGACGCGGTCCAGCGCCACGGCGAGCACGTCGGCGGCGAGCATCGCCCACGCCGTGACGTGGCCCTGCCCGTGCGGGCAGGTGCCCGATCCGACGGTGAAGCGGCCGGTGTCGTCGACGTGGATCGAGGCGTACTCGCTGCGGGTGTCCGCGCCGGTGATCTCCACGAAGGTGGACAGGCCGATGCCGAGCTGCTCGACGTCGCCGCGCTCGCGGCGGGCCGCCTGCTCGGCGCGTAACGCCTGGTAGTCGGCCTCGGCGAGCACCCGCGCGAGCGCCGCGGGGTAGTCGCCGGTGTCGTAGCGGGCGCGGGTGATCGTGGTGACGGGGAAGCTCTCCGGCGGCAGCAGGTTGCGCCGGCGTACCTCGGCCGGGTCCAGGCCGATCTCCGCCGCGTACACGTCGACCATCCGCTCCAGCGCGGCGACGGCCTCCGGCTGCCCTGCGCCCCGGTACGACACCACGGGCGTGGTCGTGGTGGTGACGCTCGACGAGCTGAACTTCGCCCGGCTGATCGCGTACGGGCCGGTGAGCATCGTGCGGGTCCAGAACGGCAGGATCGCGCCGATGCGCGGGTACGCCCCGGCGTCCTGGACGATCTCGAGGGCGTACGACACGATCCGCCCGTCGCGGGTGCCGCCCAGCTCGGCGCTCTGGTGCTGGGCCCGGCCGTGCCCGGCGGCGATCATGCTCTCGCTGCGGGTCTCCGCCCAGCGCACCGGCCGGCCGAGTCGACGGCTGGCCCAGGCGACGAGGACGTCCTCGCGGCTGGCGAACGCCTTGGAGCCGAACGCCCCGCCGACGTCGCCGTTGACCACCTGGACCCGGTCCTCCGGCTCACCGAGGGCCGCCGCGAGTTGGTTGCGCCACAGGTGCACGGCCTGGCTGCCGGCGCGGTAGCGCAGCCCGTCCGGCCCCCACTGGGCCTGCCCGGCGCGGGCTTCCAGGGGGCACGGCGCGACCCGGGGGTTGCGCATCCGCTGCCGGACGACCACCTCGGCGCCCTCGTGCAGCTCAGCACGCCCGGCCGGGCGCCGGAAGCCCAGCTTCAGCACCATGTTCGTGCCGGCCTCGGGGTGCAGCACCCGCTCGTCGGTGAGCGCCTCCTCGACGTCGACAAGCACCGGCAGCGCCTCGATGTCGGCCGCGACGAGGGCGGCGGCGTCGACAGCTTCGGCGCGGCTGGTCGCCAGCACCGCGGCGACGGGTTCGCCGACGAAGCGCACCACCCCGTCGGCGAGCACCGGGGTGGTCATCTTCTGGTTCAGCACCCCGGCCTCGGGCGGCAGCGGCGGCAGGTCCACGTCCGTTGCCGTGAACACCGCGACCACGCCGGGCGCCCGGCGGGCGGCGTCGGTGTCCACGCCCCGCAGCCGGCCGTGGGCCACCGTCGAGCGGACGACGACCAGCTCCAGCGAGCCGGGCACCCGTACGTCGTCGACGTACGTTCCGCCGGTCGTGAGCAGGGCCCGGTCCTCGGTGCGTCGGACCGGTCGGCCGATCAAAGACATCTGCGACTCCAGGTTCCGCCCGGGTCAGGCCGGGCTGACGGCGAGCGGGATCGACGCGTACGACCGGAAGAGGGCGCTGGGCTCGCGGACCGGGTCGGCGGCCAGCTCGATGCCGGCGACCCGACGCGCGAGCCGCTCGAAGACGACAGCTCCCTCGATGCGGGCCAGCGCGGCGCCGAGGCAGCCGCGCACGCCGCCGCCGAAGCCGACGTGCGGGTTGGGGTGGCGGCCGATGTCGACGCGACCCGGGTCGGGAAACACGTCCTCGTCGTGGTTGGCGCAGCCGAGCAGCAGGAAGACCGACCGGCCGGGCCTGATCACCCGGTCGCCGACAGGGATCGGCTCCAGCGCCAGCCGCGCCGTGTACTGGATCGGGGAGTCGAACCGGACGAACTCCTCGGCCGCGGTGGCGGACAGCGACGGGTCGGCGCGCAGTCGACGCCACTCGTCGGGTCGGTCGGCCAGGGCGACGCTGCCGGTGCAGACCATGTTCATTGTCGTCTCGTAGCCGGTGAAGCAGAGGAAGACGATGTTGTCGACGACCTCCTCGATCCCCTCGGCGGGGTCGGCCACGGCGAGCATCCGGTCGAGCAGGTCGCCGCCGAGGTCGGCGTGCCGATTGGCGAGCAGGTCGCGGACGTACCCGCGCAGCCAGGCCAGCGCCTCGTCGGCCGCCGCCCGGTCGGCCTCGGGCAGGAACGGGGTGAAGGCCCGGCCCAGCGCCCCCGAGCGGGGCCAGACCTCGGCCCGGGTCCGCGCCGCCGGCAGGCCGATGAGTTCGCACACGACAGTCGCGGCGACCGGGAACGCCAGGTCGGCCACGGCGTCCATTCGCCCGGTGTCCAGCGCCGGGGCGAGCAGTTCGTCGACGAGGTCGCCGACGCGGCTCGCGGTGCGTCGGGCCACGCCGGGGCTGAACGCGCGGACGACCTGCTGGTGCAGCCGGCTGTGGTCGTCCGGGTCACGGGTGGGAATGATGCGGCGGAACACCTCGCGGGAGAGGTCCTGTGCCATCCGGAACTGCGGGTCGTCCTCCGGGAAGGTGTTGCTCAGCCGGCGGTCGCGTAGCAGCGCGGCGACGTCCCGGTGCCGGGTCACGCCCCAACTCGCCGGCCCGAAGCGACACAGCGGGCCGGCCGCCCGCATCCGCGCGTACGTCGGGTACGGGTCGGCGACGACCTCGGGCGCGAGCGGGTCCATCCGCGCCGGCAGGACGCGGCCGGCGGGGCTCACGGCCGCACCGCCACGGGCACGCTGGCGTACGAGCGCAGCGTCCCGTCGGTCTGCCGGCGGGCCGGGCCGGCCGGGGTCAGCGTGGGATACGTGCGCAGCAGGGTCTCGAACGCGACCTGCGCCTCCACTCGGGCCAGGTAGCCGCCGAGGCAGTGGTGGATGCCGCCGCCGAAGGACAGGTGCGGGTTCTCCGCGCGGGTGATGTCGAGGCGGTCCGGCGCGGCGAACTGCTCCGGGTCGCGGTTGGCGCTGCCGATCAGCAGGATCAGCACCCGGCCGGCGCGGATGGTGCGGTCGCCGATGTCGAGGTCCTCGCGGACCAGGCGGGCGACGCCCTGGATGGGTGCGTCGTAGCGGAGGAACTCCTCCACCGCCGCCGGTGTGCGGGACGGGTCGGCGCGCAGCAGGGCGAGCTGCTCGGGGTGGTCGAGCAGGGCGGCCACCCCGGTGGCGATCAGGTTGGTGGTGGTCTCGAAGCCGGCGAAGAAGGCGAAGACCGCGTTGTCCACGATCTCGTCGTGCCCGAGCACGGCGCCGTCGTCGTCGGTCGCGGCGAGCATCCGCGACAGCAGGTCCTCGCCGGGTTCGGCGCGACGCCGCTCGAGGATGTCGCCGAGGTAGCCGCGCAGCCACTCGACAGCCCGGTCGGCGGCCGGGCGGTCGTCGTCGGGCACGATCGCCGCGAACGCCTTGCTCAGGTCCAGCGCGTACGGGCGGATGCGTTCGTGGTCGGCCGGTGGGATGCCCATCAGGGCGCACACCACCATCACCGGCAGGGGAAAAGCGAGATCCGAGACCGCGTCGAAGCCTCCGGTGCGGGCGGCCGGGGCCAGCAGCTCGGTGACCATCTGCTCGATCCGGGGCCGCAGCCGGCGGACCAGCGCCGGGCTGAACGCCTTGGCCATCAGCCGGCGCAGCCGGCCGTGCTCGGGCGGGTCGCGGTAGAGGATGATGCTGCCGAAGAAGTCGCCGGCCGCGCCGTCGCCTGCCGACATTCGGTGGTAGGCGGCGGGGAACTCGCTGCCCAGGCGCGGGTCACGGACCAGCCGGGCGACGTCGGCGTAGCGGGTGACACCCCAGCTGCCCGGGCCCATCCGGCACAGCGGGCCGGCCGCCCGCAGCGCCGCGTAGGTGGGGTAGGGGTCGGCCGCCACGGCGGGGTCGCGGGCGTCGAATCTCGGCGGCATGCCGGTACGGGCCGAGGTCATGCCCGCCAGTATGCTCAACCAAAGATACGAGAAACAAGTACTTCCGAGATACGCGAAACACTATTAGGCTTCCGAGCCATGACCGAGACCGTGGTGAGCGCTGACCCCCGGATCATCGCGATGGAGTTGCTGATGAAGGCTCCGGCCACCGTCAGCAGCCCCTACCCGCACTACCACGCGCTGCGCACCGCGGCGCCGAAGTACCGGATGGAACAGCCCGGTCAGGGTGTGGGTTGGGTGCTCACCGCGTACGACGACTGTCGGGCCGCGCTGCGCAACCCGTCGCTGGACAAGTCGGCCCAACGCCCCCGGATGGGCGACTCCCGCGGCCGCGAGGGCGCCCGCACCCTGCTGTTCCTCGACGGGCCGGAGCACACCCGGCTGCGCGGGCTGGTCAGCCGGGTGTTCACCCCGCGGCGCACCGAGACCCTGCGTCCCCGACTGGCCGCCTTCGTCGACGGCCTGCTCGACGACATCACCGCCCGCATCGGCCCCGGCGGCGGCGAGGTCGACATCGTCGGCTCGTTCGGCTTCCCGCTGCCGGTCATGGTGATCGGCGAACTGGTCGGCGTGCCGCCGGAGGACTGGCCGCTGCTGCGCCGGCTCACCCGCGCCGCGTCCGGCGGGCTGGAGATCTTCGCCCCCGAGGAGGTGCTCAAGGCGTCCGACCAGGCGCTCGGCGAGATGGAGGAGTACTTCGCCGACCTGGTCCGCAAGCGCCGCGAGGACCCCCGCGACGACCTCGCGTCCGCGCTCGGCCAGGTCGAGATCGACGGCGACCGGCTCTCGGTCGACGAGCTGATCCAGGTGATCGTGCTGCTGTTCGGCGCGGGCTTCCAGACCATGACCGACCTGATCGGCCTCGGCACGCACGCGCTGTGCCGCAACCCGGCCCAGTTGCAGCGGCTGCGCGCCGAACCGGAGCTGACCCGCTCCGCGGTCGAGGAGCTGCTGCGCTTCGACTCCCCGGTGCACGTGCTGGGGCGTGCCGCGTTCGAGGACACCACCTTCGTCGACGGCACACCGCTCAACAGCGGCGAACACGTGATCACCCTGATCGGCGCGGCCAACCGTGACCCGGCCCGCTACGCCGACCCGGACCGCCTCGACATCGCCCGTTTCGCCGGCGCCGAACCGCCGGAGACGCCGCTGTCGTTCGCCTGGGGCCCGCACCACTGCCTCGGGGCGCAGCTCGCCCGCGCCGAGGGCCAGATCGCCTTCCGCCGTCTGGTCGACCGGTTCGCGGTGATCGAGCTGGCCGACCCGGACGCCGACGAGATCGACCTCGAGTGGCGGCACAGCAGCACGTTCCGGGGCCTGGAGGAGCTGCGCGTCCGGCTCGTCCCGGCCTGAGCACCCACGAACCACCACGCGCCGACCAGGAGGGGGAGTCCATGCCGGAGGCGGTGATCGTCGAGGCGGTGCGGACGCCTATCGGTCGGCGCGACGGTGTGCTGTCCGGCCTGAAGGCCGTGCAGTTGCTGCGCCACGTGCAGGTCGAGGTGCTCCGTCGGGCCGGCGTCGAGCCCGGCGAGGTGGAGCAGATCATCGGCGGTTGCGTCACCCAGGTCGGCGAGCAGAGCCTCAACGTCACCCGCAACGCCTGGCTCGACAGTGGCCTCGACTACGAGGTCGGGGCGAGCACCGTCGACGCCTCGTGCGGCTCCGCGCAGCAGGCCAACCACCTGATCGCGGCGCTGATCACTGCCGGCGCCATCGACGTGGGCATCGCCTGCGGCGTGGAGTCGATGAGCCGGGTGCCCGTCGGCACCAACCTC
This sequence comes from Micromonospora sp. DT43, assembly GCF_049841645.1. Taxonomy (NCBI): domain Bacteria; kingdom Bacillati; phylum Actinomycetota; class Actinomycetes; order Micromonosporales; family Micromonosporaceae; genus Micromonospora; species Micromonospora sp. DT43. Next base: position 223,418 of record NZ_JBNCKR010000011.1, read on the forward strand.
TACCAGGGGCCGGGCCACTACAAGACACCCGACTACCCGTACGACGATCCGCCGAAGGCGCAGTTCGGCGGAGCGGAGCGGATCGCGGCCCGGCAGGGGCTGACCCGCGCGGACGCCGACGCCTACGGGCTGCGCTCGCAGCAGCGCGCGGCGCGGGCCCGCGACGAGGGCCGCTTCGACCGGGAGATCACAGCGGTGCCGCTGCCCGACGGCACGTCGGTCGACGCCGACCAAGGCATCCGCGACACCACAGCGGAGGGGTTGGCGGCCCTGCGTCCGGTGCTCCCGGACGGCATCCACACCGCCGGCACCACCTCGCAGATCTCCGACGGCGCGGCGGCGGTCCTGTGGATGTCGCGGGAGCGGGCCACCGCGCACGGCCTGCGGCCCCGGGCCCGGCTGGCGCAGCAGGTCGTCACCGGCGCCGACCCCTACTACCTGCTCGACGGCCCCACCGTGGCCACCCGCAAGCTGCTCAAGCGCGCCGGGATGACCCTCGCCGACATCGACGTCGTCGAGGTCAACGAGGCGTTCGCAGCGGTCGTGCTGTCCTGGGCGGCGCACCACGACGCCGACCTGGACCGGGTGAACGTCAACGGCGGCGCCATCTCGCTCGGGCATCCGCTGGGCAGCAGCGGCACCCGGCTGCTGGTGACCGCCCTGCACGAGCTGGAACGCGCCGACGGCGAGGCGGCACTTGTCACCATGTGCTGCGGCGGCTCGCTCGGCACGGCGTCGCTGCTGGTGCGGGAGTAGGCGGCATGGACACCGAGACGCGTACCGCGCCCGCCCGCGACGCCGCGGACTTCTACGCCGACGCCCGGCACGACCTGACCGGGCCGTTGCACGGCGTACGGGTCCTGGACGTCACGAAGGTCTGGTCCGGCCCGATCGCCAGTTGCGTCCTGGCCGACCTCGGCGCGGACGTCCTGCGGGTGGAGATGCCCGGCAACCGGGAGGGGTTGATGCCCCCGGACATCCCCGGCACCGGCCTGTCCTGGTTCCGGCAGAGCGTGCACCGCAACAAGCGCAGCATCGGGCTCGACCTGCGCCGCCCCGGCGCGGCCGAGGTGTTCCTGCGGCTCGTCGCCACGGCCGACGTGGTGGTGGAGAACTACAAGCCCGGGACGCTTGACGCCTGGGGCGTCGGCTACGCGCAGTGCCGGGAGGTCCGGCCGGACGTGGTGCTGGTCTCCGTCTCCGGCTACGGCCAGTACGGCCCTGACGCGCAACGACCCGGGTACGACCCGACCACCCAGGCCGCCGCCGGCTGGATGGCGCTCAACGGCGACCCCGACGGCACGCCGCTGAAGGCGCCCACCTTCCTCGCCGACGACCTCGCCGGGCTGCACGCGGTGATCGGCGCGCTCGCCGCGCTGCGCCACCGCGACCGCACCGGCGAGGGTCAGCACGTCGACGTGAGCATGCTCGACTCGCTGCTGTTCTCCAGCAACGGCTACCTCACCCTCGGCGCGACAGGGGTGCCGCTGCGCCGCTGGGGCGACCAGGCCGACTTCGTCGTGCCGGCCGGCTGCTTCCGGTGCGCCGACGGCCACGTCTACGTGGCCGTCGCACTGGACCGCTCCTGGCGTCGACTGGCCGAGGTCGTCGGCCGCCCCGAACTGGCCCGCGCACCCGGCTACGCGACGAACGAGGAACGCCGCGCCAACCGCGCCACGGTCAACGCGGTAGTCGCCGACTGGTTCGCCGGGCGGACCTGCGCCGAGGTGGTCGCCACCCTCGACGCGTCCGGGATCACCGCCGAACGGGTGCGGACCTTCGCCGAGGCCGCGACCGACCCGCAGGTCCACGCCCGCGCGATGGTGCAGGAGACGGTGCTGTCCAACGGCAGCACCGCGCCGCTGACCGGGCCGGCGGTCAAGTTCTCCCGGACACCGACAGCCGTCCGCTCCGGCGCACCCGAGCCCGGCGCGGACACCGACCGGGTCCTCGACGAGGTGGGCGTCGACGCGGCAACGCGGGAACGGCTGCGCGCGCAACGGGCCATCGGATGAGCAGGGGGTGACATGACAACGGCAGGCGAGGCGTCACGCTGCGCGCTGGTGACCGGGGTGTCCCGGGGAATCGGCCGGGCCGTCGCGCTCCGGCTCGCATCCGAGGGGTACGCGGTGGCGGGCTGCTACAGCGCGCCCAGCGAGGCCGCCGAGAAGACCCGGGCGGAGGTCGAGGCGTACGGGGTCGGGTCGTGGTTCGGGCCGTGCGACGTGACCGACCCGAACGCTGTCGACGCGTTCGTCACCGCCGCCGAGAAGCACCTCGGACCGCTCACGGCGCTCGTCAACAACGCCGGCATCACCCGGGACCGACCGCTTGTGCTGATGGCCCCGGACGAGTGGCACGACGTGATCGGCACCAACCTCACCGGCACCTGGAACACCTGCCGGACGGTCGCGTTCCGCTTCCTCAAGCGACGCCGCGGCGCCATCGTCAACCTCTCCTCGGTCGCCGGGGTCACCGGCAACACCGGGCAGACCAACTACGCCGCGAGCAAGGCCGGCATCATCGGGCTCAGCCTGTCGCTGGCCAAGGAGGTCGCCGGGTACGGCGTACGGGTAAACGTGGTCGCCCCCGGCTTCATCGAGACCGACATGACCGCCGCGCTGCCGGCGAAACTGCGCGAACAGGCGCTGGGGCAGATCCCGCTGGGCCGCTTCGGCGCGCCCGCCGACGTCGCCGAGCTTGTCGAGTTCCTGCTCTCCGAACGCGCCGGCTACGTCACCGGCCAGGTGATCCGCGTGGACGGGGGGATCGTGCTGTGACCGCCGCACCCGCGTTCAGCGCCGCGACCCGCCCCGTCGACACGTACGAGGCCGCGGCGGCGCCCCTGCCGGCGATCGACTGGGTCGAGGTGTCCGCCGGGCCGCGCGGCGGGATCGGCCTGCGCGCCGGCGTCACCGTCGACGCCACCGACGTCTACCTGGCCGGGCACTTCCCCGAGCTGACCGTCTATCCGGGCGTCTTCACCCTGGAGACGATCGGGCAGGCCGTGACGGCGGCCGTCGGCTACTGCGCCGGCCGGCTGCCCCAGCTGCACCTGTTGCGCTCCGCCCGGTTCCTCGCCCCGCTGCTGGCCGGCGACACGCTCACCGTCGAGGCGTCGGTCGGCCCGGTCGGCGAGGACCAGTCCTTCGACGTGACCGCCCGGTGCGTACGCGACGACGGCGTCCACGCGGCGACGGTGCGTGCCGTCTACCGCTGGCCGAGCGCGGACGGCGGGAACGCCCGATGAGACTCGACCACGGCGAGTTGCGGTCCCTGCTGCCGCACCGGTACCCGATGCTGCTGCTCGACCGGGTCGACAGCGTCGAGCCGGGCGTGAGCCTGGAGGCCGTCAAGGCGGTCACCGGCTGCGAGCCCTGCTACCGGGGGATCGCCGAGGGACAGGCCCCCGACCGGTACGCGTATCCGGCGTCGCTGCTGATCGAGTCGTTCGGTCAGGGCGCGGCGGTGCTGTGGCTGCTGTCGCGGGGGCCGGGCACGACCGGGCTGCCGATGTTCACCGCGGCCCGTGACTGCGTGCTGCTGCGCCCGGTGTACCCGGGCGACGTGATCCGGCACCGGGTTCGACTGGAACAGGTCGTGCACGGCGCCGCGTTCGCCGCCGGATCCAGCTGGGTGGGGACCGACCAGGTGGCGGAGTTCGGCTCGATGATGGCGGTCGTCCGACCGGCCGACGCCATCGCGGAGCGGAAACGATGAGAGGAAGAGGGAATTTCGATGAGTGAGCGCGACCAGCACATGGCGGAGCTGCGGGAGATCGTCGCGGAGGTGCTCGAGTTGGAACCCGAGGAGGTCGCCGACACCGCCGACTTCGTCGAGGAGTACGAGGCGGACTCGTTGCGGGCGATCGAGATCCTGGCCCGGATCGAGAAGAAGTACAAGGTGGAGATCCCGCAGGCCGAGTTGAACGAGATGCGCAGCCTCAAGGCCGTCCACGAGGTGGTGGCGCGACACGCCGGCTGGCAGGACTGACCGTGCACCGCGTGGTCGTCACGGGGCTCGGCCCGGTGTCCGGCATCGGTATCGGCGTGCACGAGTTCACCGACGGGCTGCGCTCCGGCCGGTCGGCCGCCGCGCCCATCACGAGCTTCGACACGACGGGGTTCCCGCACCACTGGGCCGGTGAGGTGCCCGCGTTCCGGCCGGAGGCGCTGCTGCGGCGGCTGCGGGTCGCCGACTGGGGCCGCTCGGCGCTGTTCGCGGCGGCCGCCGCCCGGCTGGCCGCGCTGGACGCGGGTCTGTCGCTGCCGACCACCGACCCGGGGCGCGTCGGCGCGGTCATCGGCACCACGAGTGGCGAGTCCACGGTCGTGGAACAGCTCACCGCGGAACTGGTGGCCGACGGCTACCCGGCCATGTCGGCCGAGGCGCTGCGGCAGGCGCCGGCCGAGCGGCTGTCCTACGCGGTGAGCGCCGAGCTGGGACTGGCCGGGGAGTCGGTCACCCTCACCACCGCCTGCTCGGCCAGCAACTACGCCATCGGGTACGCGTACGACCTGTTGTGTTGGGGGGAGGCGGACGTGATGGTGGCCGGCGGCGCCGACTCGGTGTGCCGCTGGGCGCATGCCGGCTTCTACCGGCTCGGCGCACTTACCGAGCGGGCCTGCCGGCCGTTCGACCGGGACCGCTCCGGCATCCTCACCGGCGAGGGCGGCGCGGCCCTGGTGCTGGAGACCCTTGAGCACGCGCGGGAGCGGGGTGCCCGGATCTACGCCGAGGTGCTCGGGTACGGCGTCAACTGCGACGCCCACCACATGGTCGCGCCCAACGAGGACAGCGTCGCGGCGTGCATGCGGCTGGCCCAGGAGAACGCCGGGGTGAAGCCGGAGGACATCGACTACATCAGCACGCACGGCACCGGCACGCCCGCCAACGACCTGTGTGAGGCGCGGGCCATCCGGGCGGTGTTCGGCGAGCGGGTGCCGCCGGTCAGCTCGATCAAGTCGATGCTCGGGCACACGATGGGGGCGGCGAGCGGATTCGGCGCGATCGCCACCACGCTGGGCATCCGGCACGGGTTCCTGCCGCCGACCATCAACTGGGCCAACCCCGACCCGGAGCTGTCGTGGATCGATCCGGTGCCGAACACGGCCCGGCCGGCCACGGTGCGGGTCGCGCAGAACAACGGCTTCGCCTTCGGCGGCAACAACGCCATCACGATCTTCGGGGCGATCCGGTGACCGGCCTGGTGACCGGCTGGGGGGTGCTCAGCGCGGCGGGGGACTCGGTCACCGAGTTGCTGGCAGCCGTACGCGCCGGCGCCGTCGTCGGCGTGGACGTGCGCGACCGCTTCGACGAGCCGCTGCCCACGGCGCAGGCCCCGGCGATCGCCGACTTCGACGTACGCCGACTGCTGGGCCGCAAGGGCACCAGCTTCCTGGACCGGGCGACGGCGCTGGCGATGGTGGCCTGCGGGCGGGCGCTGGCCGACGGGGGACTCACCCCGGACGACGACAACCGGCACCGCGTCGGCGTGGTGCTGGGCACCACCACCGGCAGCCTGAAGTCCACCATGGACTTCTCCCGCGAGACGCTTGTGCAGGACAAGCCGTACCTGGTCAACCCGGTGTTGTTCCCGAACACGGTGATGAACTGCGCCAGCGGCCAGGCCGCGATCCGCTACGGGCTGCGGGGCGTCAACGCCACGGTGGCCGGCGGCCCGCTCGCCTTCCTGTACGCGCTGCGCTACGCGCTCAACGCCCTGCGCCGGGGATATGTCGACGCCCTGCTGGTCGGCGGGGTGGAGGAGTACACGCCGAACACGGCGTGGGCGGCGGAGCTGACCGGCGCCGGCCCGGCCGGTGAGGCGGCGGCGGTCTATCTGCTGCGCCGCCCGACACCCGGGCTGACCGGGACGCCGCGCGCCCAGGTACTCGCGGTGGCCACCGGTTTCCAACCGGAGCAGACCGCCGACGGGCTCGCCGGCTGCGTCCGTCGGGCGCTGGCCACGGCGAAGGTTCGCCCGGCCGACGTGTGGGCCATCGCGAGTGGTGAACTCGACGCCGACAGTCTCTCCGAGGTGGTGCCGGCTGCCGCGCAGCGGATGTCGGTGCGTCCGGCGCTCGGGGACTGCCAGTCTGCCACCGGCGCGCTGGCGCTGGGCGTGCTGCTGGGCCACTACGCCGAGGATCCGGCCGCGCGCGGTCGGCCCGCGCTTATCGTCGGGCGGTCGCGTGACGGCGCTGTCGCCGCGGCTGTGGTGCGGGGGTAGGACATGTCCGCGACCATCACCGCCACCGCCGTGCGTACCTGCTTCGGCGACGGCCCGGCCACCGTCGCGGCGCTGCTGCGGGGCGCGTGCGGCGCCGCCGGGTTGCGGCGCTCGGACCCGGCCCGGGTGGGCGTCGACTATGGCTACCCGATCGACGACGACCTGCCGTTCGGCCCGAGCCGCTGGCTGACCGACTGCGTCGCCGAGGCCCTCGCCGCCGCCGGCCTCGACCCCCATCGCCAGCGGGTGGTGAGTCTCGTCGGCACCGGGCTGCGCGAGTCGGCCGAGGTGGAACGGGCGGCCCTCGCCGGCTCGGTCGACTTTCCCACCGAGCGGCTGCACTTCGCCGACGCCGTCGCCGACGCGGCGCCCGGCGTGCAGCGGGTGGTCACCCTGGCCAACGCGTGCAGCGCCGGCGGTTCCGCCCTCGCCCTGGCGCAGGACCTGGTGGAGACCGGCGAGGCGGACGCCGTGCTGGTCGGCGGTACCGACGGCAGCAGCGCCTCCATGCTGGCGATGATCGGTCGGGTGGCCGGCCACCCGACCAGCCGGGTGCAGCCCTTCGACGCCGACCGGGCCGGCGTCCTGCTCGGCGACGGCGCGGCGGTGCTGGTCGTCGAGCCGGAACGACCCGACGGCCTGGCCCGGCTGCTGGCCACCGGGCTGTCCTGCGACGCCGGGCACGAGACGGCGCCCGACCCGGCGGGCATTCTGCGGGCGGTCCACGACGCCCACCGCCGCGCCGAGCGTCGGCCCGACCAGGTCGACCTGGTGCTGGCGCACGGCACCGGCACGATGCTCAACGACGAGACCGAGGCGCGCGTCATCGCGCAGGTGTTCGCCGGTTGTGCACCCGGCCCCCTGGTCACCGCCCTGAAGGGCGCCGTCGGCCACACGTCCGGAGGGTCGGCGCTGCTCAGCGTCGCCGTCGCCGTGGAGGTCCTGCGCACCGGCCGGGTGCCGCCAGTGGTCGGGCTGACCCGGCCGGCCCTCGAAGCTGCCTCGCTGCGGCTGGTCCGCGACGCGGCGGTGCGGGCCGACGTGCGGGTGGCGCAGGTGGACGCGTTCGGCTTCGGCGGTCTCAACGCCGTCACCCTCCTGGAGGCGCTGCGATGACCGGCCACGTCCAGGTCGGGCACCTCGCGCCGACACCGGACCGCACCGTGCCGCCGGCCGCGTCGCGCCGGCCGGGTCAGGTGACCCGCCCGGGGCGGTCCACGACGGACAACCCCGCCGCCGCCGATCCGGGCCGCACAGCCGGGGCCCACCCGGATCGCCCGGTGGCCGCCGTACTCGCGGCGGCACTGCACCTGCCGGGTGTCGACCTGCCGGCCGATGTCACCGGGATGTGGGCCGTCGACGAGGAGCCCGCCTGCCCGCCCGAGCGCGCCGCCGACCTGCTCGGCCGCAAGGGTCTGCTGGCCAAGGAGCCGGCGACCCGGCTCGCCCTCTGCGCCGTGCACCGGGCGCTGGGCCTCGCGCCGAAGGCGCCCCGCCCGAACGGGCCGGCGGATCCGCGTACCGCGGTGGTGGTCAGCTCCAACCTGGGCAACGTCGCCACCGTCGGCGACATCGCCCGCCGGCTGCGCGAGGGCGGCCCGCGCGAGGTCGGCCCGTTGGAGGCGCCGAACGCGTCCAGCAACGTCATCGCCGGCGCGATCGCGATCTGGTTCCGCTTCGGGGGCCCCAACCTCACCGTCTGCTCCGGGGCCACCGCCGGCCTGGACGCGATCTGGCTGGCCTGCCTGCTGCTGCGTACCGGCCGTGCCGACCGGGTGGTAGTGGTCGGCACCGAACCGGACGATCCGCAGGCCCAGGCCCTGCACGCGGCCCGCGACGGCGTCACCGACGGTGTGCCGCTGCGCGCCGGGGCGGCCTGCCTGCTGCTGGGCCGGGCCGACGCCGCGCCGCACCCGCTTGCCCTGCTGGGGCCGGTCCGGGCGGGCGTACCCGTCGACGGCACGCCACCCGGCCTCCTTGTCGACGCGGCCGCCGTGGCGGGTGACCACTACGGCGCCGCGGGGGTCGTGCACACGGCGCTGGCCGTACGCCTGGTCGACGCCACCCCGACCGTCACGGTCCGCTGCGGCGACCCCGTCGACGGCATCCGCGAACTCGACGTCCGGGCGGCGCGGCGATGAGCGGCACACCACCCCCGGTCACCGTGCACCGGCTCGCCGGACCGGACACCGCAACGCCGACAGTGCTGCTCGCGCACGGCATGTCCGACACCTGGCGCAGTTGGCGGCCCCTGGCGCAGCGGCTGCCCAGCGGCTGGCGGCTGCTCGCGGCCGAGCTGCCGTGGAAGGCCGGCACCGACCACCGCTGGCGTCGTCGGGGCACCCCGGGCGCCTGGCTCGCCGCCGCCGTCCGCGCCCTGGCCACTCCGCCGGACGTCGTGGTCGGCCACTCGCTCGGCGCGAACGCGGTGCTGGAGATGCTCGCCACCGAACCGGACGTCGCGCCGCGCGGGGCGATGCTGATCGCGCCGTTCTACTGCCCGCCCGACCTGTCGATCACCTGGGCGGTGCACGAGCGGGCGCAGGCCAACTTCGTGCAGATCATCGACGAGGGGCTGCGCCACCGTCTCGGCCCCCGCCTGGCCGACCTGGACCCGGAGACCCTGGCCGCGATGCGCGACATCATGGTGGACCGGATCGGCCCGGTGGGCTTCACCACGCTGTTCGACCACTTCACCGCGACCGCCGGCCTGCCGCTGCACGCGGTGACCGTGCCGACCATGGTGCTCACCGGTGGCCGCGACCCCGGCCTCGACGGTCCGCGCGTCGGCGCGCTGCGCGCCGAACTGCCCGACGCGCACGTCGTCGTGGAGCCGGAGTTCCACCACTTCTGTCATCTCGACCGGGCGGCCGAGGTGGCCCGACACGTCGCGGGCTTCGTCGAGAAGGTCTGCCCCGACCCCGCGATCCGAGGAGGTACGCCGTGACCACGGCGGTTGAGAACGCATCGGTGACGCTGTCCGCCCGACCCGGGTTCGAGGGCGCGAACATCCGCACCTGGATCGGGTTCAAACACTTCGCGTACCTGGTGGAGCAGGGTGTGCTGCAGTGGTTCCGGGAGCGGGGCCACGGCCCCGGGCGGCTCTACCACGAGCACGGGGTGGGACTGTCGATCCGGGACTGTTCGCTGCTGCTGCCCGCCGTCCTCGACGTCGACGACACCGCGACTGTGGTGACGACCCCCGCCGCCAACGGTCGATTCGCGGTGCGGATGGGTGTGCGCCGCGACGCCGACGTCACCGTGTGCCGGGCCCGGGTGCGGGTGGCCCTGGTGCGGGAGGCGGACGTACCGCAGGCGGCGCCGCTGCCGGCGGAGCTGGCCGGCCTCGCGGAGGAGCCGGCCGTCGGCGAGCCGGGCGCCCCCGCCGGCGTCGACCCGGCCGACACGTTGCGCGCAGCCGGCGCGGGCTTCGTGTGGCCGTGGCGGGTGCCCTACTTCTACTGCCAGTACTCGCAGCGGATGCAGCACTCCGGGTACGTCCGGCTGCTGGAGGAGGTGGTGGACCGTTACCTCGCCGACCGGGGAGTGTCGGTGGGCCGGATGCTGCGCGAGCGGGGGTGGATTCCGGTGGTCTCCCGCGCCCGGATCGAGGTGCTCGGCGACGCCCACCTCGACGAGCAGATGTGGGTCAGCTTCACCGTCACCGACGTGCTCAAGGACGTCACGTACGACGCCCGGATGGACTGCCACGTCGTCCGCGACGGCCGCCTGGTCCGGGTGGCGACTGCAAGCATCCTGCACGGGTACGCCGTGAGCCGCGGCCCCGAGGCGGGCCGGCTCGCCACCCTCGACGAGGACACCGTGGCGGCACTGACCGGCGGGCGGCGGTGATGGCCGCCAAGCAGCCCCGCCTGTACTTCTCCTTCCGCAGCCCGTACAGCTGGCTGGCGGTGGAGCGGCTGACCCGGGCGTTGGGCCGGCCGCAGGAGGCGCTGGAGTTCATCCCCTACTGGGATCCGGACGCGCGGACCGAGGCGGCGTTGACCGCCCGCGGCGGCACCTTCCACTACGTGCAGATGAGCAAGCCGAAGCACCTGTACCTGCTCCAGGACGCCAAGCGGCAGGCCCAACGGCTGGGACTGTCGATGCGCTGGCCGATCGACATCGACCCGTGGTGGGAGGTCCCGCACCTGGGCTGGTTGGCCGCCCGGGAACAGGGCGCGGGGGAGGCGTTCTACCGGGAGGTGATCGCCGCCCGCTGGCAGCGCGGCGAGGACGTCTGCACACCTGAAGTGATCTCCGAGGTGGCCGAGCGGGCCGCCGTGGACCCGGCGGTGGTGCTCGGCGCGGTGGACGACGAGGCCGTCCGGGCGGCCGGTGCGAACTGCCTGCTGCGGGCGTACGAGGAGGACATCTTCGGCATCCCCTACCTGCGGCTGGGCCCGCACCGGTTCTGGGGCGTGGACCGGGTCGACGACTTCCTCGCCGCGTACGCCGAGCGGACCGGGACGTCTGTCGCGCCTCCGGCGGTGCCGGCGGGAGTGGGCGGGTACGACACCGACACCGGAGGCGGCTGTGGCTGAGCGACGCAACCCGGAACAGGAACGCGTCCACCGCCGCCGGCAGTTGGTGCTCACGCTGCGCGCGTTCGCCCTCGCGGGGTTCGACGAGGGCGCGGGCGGGCACGTCACCGCCCGGGATCCGATCGATCCGGACACCTTCTGGATCAACCCGTTCGGCAGGCACTTCGCCCACGTGCGCGACGACGACCTGCTGCGCGTCGACCACACAGGTGACGTGGTCGACGGCTCGGGCCGGATCAACCCGGCCGGGTACGCCATCCACTCGGCCATCCACAAGGCCCGACCGGATGTGGTGGCCGCCGCGCACACCCACTCGATCCACGGTCGGGCGTTCTCGGCCCTCGGCCGGCCGCTCGCGCCGATCACCCAGGACGCGTGCGCCTTCTTCGAGGACCACGAGGTCCACGACGAGTACGGCGGTGTCGTCCTCGACGGCGCGGAGGGTGACCGTATCGCGGCGACTCTGGGCACCGGCAAGGCAGTCGTCCTGCGCAACCACGGGCTGCTCACGGTCGGTGGCTCGGTGGCCGAGGCGGCGTGGTGGTTCCTGGCGATGGACCGCTGCTGCCAGGTGCAGATGCTCGCCCAGGCGGCCGGCGAGCTGGTGGTGATCCCCGCCGACGCGGCCCGGGCAGCGCGGGCGGACATCGGCACCGCGCAGATCGCCCGCCTGAACTTCCGGCCGGTCGCGGAGCACGTCCTGGCCGTCAGCCCCGACCTCACGCACGGCACGACGCCCAGACAGGAGTGACGAGTGGCCGAGCTGCTGAAGACCATGGTCCGGGACCGGGCCGGCGACGTCGCGCTGACCGACGAGCGGACCACCCGGACGTGGGCGGAGCTGGACCGGTCGGTGGACCGGTGGATCGGGGTGCTGCGCGGGGCCGGCCTGGACGTCGGTGACCGGGTGGCGTTCGTTCTCGGCAACCGGCACGAGACCTTCGAGGCGCTGCTCGCCTGCGTGCACGCGGGACTGGTGGCGGTGCCCGTCAACTGGCACCTCACCGCGCCGGAGATCGCCCACATCCTGACCGACTGCGGCGCCCGGGCGGTGCTCACCGAGGCGGCGTACGCGCCGACGGTGCGCGACGCGGTGGCGCGTACGCCGGACGGCCCCGACCTGCTGGTGAGCGTCGACGGCGGGGACGGGTGCACGGCTGTGGACGACCTGCCGGTGGGCCCACCCGTCGCGGCGCTCTCCGGTGGCGTGCTGCTCTACACCTCGGGCACCAGCGGACGCCCCAAGGGCGTGGTCAACCCGCTGCTCAAGGTGGGCGCCCCGATCGACCGGGTGGCGGCCACCACCGAGGCGCTCGGCGGCGGGTTGGGCATCCCGACGCAGGGCCAGGCGCTGCTTGTCGGTCCGTGGTACCACTCGGCGCAGTTGTTCTTCGCCCAGTTTCCGCTGCTGCGCGGCTGTGGGCTGGTGCTGCGACGCGGGTTCGACCCGGCCGAGGTGCTGCGGGTGATCGACGAGGAGAAAATCACGATCAGTCATCTGGTGCCCACCCAGTTCATCCGCCTGCTCCGGGTCGACGCGGCGACCCGGGCGGCGTTCTCCGGCGCGAGCCTGGCCCGGATCTGGCACGGCGGAGGCCCCTGTCCGCCGGAGACCAAGCGGGCGATGATCGACTGGTGGGGGCCGGTGTTCGTGGAGTACTACGCCGCGACGGAGGCCGGCATCGTCACCCTCGCCGACTCGCACACCTGGCTGGCCCGACCGGGCACTGTGGGCCGGCCGGCGCCGCCGACCGAGGTGGTGGTGGTCGACGACGAGGGCCGGCCGGTGCCCGCCGGGCAGGAGGGCCGGGTGGCCGTGCGGCGGCCCCCGGGCCGGGGTTTCCACTACCACAACGCCCCGGAGCAGACCGAGCAGGCGCACGTCGCCCCGGACACGTTCACCGTCGGTGACCTGGGCCACCTGGACGCCGACGGCTACCTGTTCCTCACCGGCCGCTCGGCGGAGCTGATCGTCACCGGCGGCGTGAACGTCTATCCCGCCGAGGTGGAGGCGGTGCTGTCGACGCACCCCGCCGTGCAGGACAGTGTGGTCATCGGGGTGCCGGACGAGGAGTTCGGCGAGCAGGTTCGGGCGGTGGTGCAGCTCGACCCGGCGTGGCCGGCCGAGGGCGTCGAGCAGGTCCTCGACGTGCACTGCCGCACCAGTCTGGCCGGTTTCAAGGTGCCGCGCTCGTACGAGGTGGTCGACCGGATCCCCCGCGAGCCCACCGGCAAGCTGCCCCGGGGGGCGTTGCGGGACCGCTACCGGCCGGCCGTGGTGTCGCCGGGTCTGCTCGCGGACCCGGCGAGCTACCTGACCGGTGTGCCGCACGACGAGTTCGCCCGCCGCCGACGGGAGGCGCCGGTGGCCTGGGTCGAGGAGGTCGAGCTGACCCGCACCGACCAGGACCGGTCGGTGCGGTCCCGGGGCCGGGGTTTCTGGGCCGTCACCCGCCACGCGGCGGTGTCCGAGGTGTCCCGTGATCCGGCGACGTTCTCGTCGGCGGCCGGCGGGGCGTTCCTCGCCGACCCCCGGACACCTGAGGACCTGCACCGCAACCGGCAGCTGCTGATCAATATGGACGCTCCGGAGCACGCCTGGGTGCGGCGGCTGGTGGCGGGGGCGTTCACGCCCCGTGCGGTGGGCCGCCTCGGTGAGCTGGTGACGCGGCACGCCGAGGAGGTGGTCTCCCGGGCGGTGGCCGCGCGCGACATCGACGTGGTGGCGGACCTCGCGGCCGAGCTGCCGCTGCTCGTCCTCACCGACCTGCTCGGTGTGCCACGGGAGGACCGCCGGTTGCTGTTCGACTGGAGCAACAACCTGGTCGGGTTCGACGATCCACGCTACGGCGGCGGCAGCGTGCAGCGCTACCGGGACACCTTCGCGGCGGCCTTCTCCTACGTCCGGGAGCTGGCGGCCCAGCGACGGGCCGCGCCCACCGACGACCTGCTCAGCCTCCTCGTGCACGCCGAGGCCGACGGTCGGGGCCTGACCGACGCGCAGCTGTGCCAGTTGTGGCTGCTGCTTGTCATCGCCGGCAACGAGACCACCCGGCACCTGATCTCCAACGGGGTGCAGGCGTTGCTGGAGCACCCCGAGCAGCGGGACCGGCTGATCGCCGAACCCGACCTGACCGCGAGCGCCGTCGAGGAGCTGCTGCGCTGGGTCACACCGATCATGCAGTTCCGGCGCACCGCCACCCGCGACACAGTCCTCGACGGCACCCGCATCGCCGCCGGGGACAAGGTCGTCATCTACTACGCCTCGGCCAACCGGGACCCGGCCGCGTTCACCGACCCCGACCGGCTGGACCTCGCCCGCGATCCCAACCCGCACCTGGCATTCGGTATCGGCCCGCACTTCTGCCTGGGCGCGCACCTGGCCCGGCTGGAGATGTCGGCCTTCCTCACCGCGATCCGTCCGCACCTGGCCCGGCTCCGACTGACCGGGCCGGTACGCCGGATGCGGACCAACTTCATGAACGCCGTCACCGCGATGCCCGCGCGCTTCGACGTCGCGCCGGAAGGGGAGTGACCCCATGCCACTGGACCTGCACTGGTTCCTGCCGACGCACGGCGACGGCCGTGACCTGGCCGAGCCCGCCCGTGGTCGCGGCGCCCGGCCGTCGCGCATCACCCGCCGTCCGCCGGACATCGGCTACCTGGCGCAGGTGGCGCGCGCCGCCGACCGGTTGGGTTTCGCCAGCGTGCTCACGCCCGCCGGGCTGTTCTGCGAGGACCCGTGGGTGGTGGCGTCCGCGCTGGCCGCGCAGACCGAACGACTGAAATTCATGATCGCGTTACGGCCGGGCCTCGCCTCGCCCACGCTCGTCGCGCAGATGGCCGCGTCCCTGCAACGTGTCTCGGCGGGCCGGGTGCTGCTCAACATCGTCGCCGGCAGCGACCCGGACGAGCAGCGCCGCTACGGCGACTGGCTGGACCACGACGCCCGCTACGCCCGCGCGGAGGAGTTCCTCACCGTGCTCGGTGGACTGTGGGCCGGCCAGCCGGTCGACCACAGCGGTGAGCACTACCGGGTGAAGGCCGCTCTGCTGGCCCGGCCGCCGGCCACCGCTCCGGCCGTGTTCCTGGGCGGGTCCTCGCCGGCGGCGCAGCGGGCGGCCGCCCGGCACGCGGACGTCTATCTGGCCTGGGGTGAGACGCCGGCCCAGCTCGGCGAGCTGCTGGGTCGCGCACGCGACCAGGCGGCGGAGGTCGGCCGCACACTGCGCACCGGAAGTCGACTCCACGTGATCACCAGGGACACCGCGCGGGAGGCGTGGGCGGAGGCGGACCGGCTCCTGGCCGGCGTCGACCAGGCGCGGATCGCCGCCGCTCGGCAGCGCTTCGCTCGCACCGACTCGGAGGGCCAGCGGCGGGCGGCGGCGCTGCACGCCGACGGCAACGACCGGATGGAGGTGTACCCGAACGTCTGGGCGGGCTACTCCCTGATCCGCCCCGGTGCCGGTGCGGCGCTTGTGGGCAGCCACGAGGAGGTCGCCGAACGGATCGCCGAGTACCACGCCGCCGGGGTGGACCATCTGATCCTGTCCGGGCAGCCGCACCTGGAGGAGGCGTACTGGTTCGGCGAGGGAGTGTTGCCGCTGCTGCGCCACGACGGTCTCCTCGACCCCGCGACCGACGCGCACACCCCGACCGACGCGGGAGCAGGGACCGACGCGGACGCCGGGTCCCGACGGACCCCGGAGCTGGCGGTGGGCCGATGAGCCGGCCCGTCGCGGAGCTGCCGATGACCACGCTGATCGGCAACCCGAAACCCCATTCCCGTACGCGGACTGTCGCGCTTGCCACCGCGGCCGCCCTGCACTCCCGACTGACCCACTGCCCGACCCCGGTCGGAGCGCCGACGGTGGTCGACCTGGCCGAGCTGACGGCCGAGCTGGTCGGTCAGGGCAGCCGGCCGGAGACGCTCGACGAGGTGCTGGAGGCGGTACGCCGGCCGGGGCTGCTGCTGGTGGCCAGCCCCACGTTCAAGGCGGCGTACAGCGGCCTGCTGAAGCTCTTCGTCGACGTGCTGCCCCGGGGTGCGCTCACCGGGGTGGTGGCGGTGCCGGTGATGACCGCCGCCCGGTCCGGTCACCGGCACGTCGTCGACACCTACCTGGGCGCGCTGCTGGCCGAGGTGGGCGCATACGTGCCCGCGGCCGGCCTGTGTGTGCTGGAGCGCGAGTTCGACACGGCGGAGGTAGGCATCGAGCGCTGGCTGGACCGGGCGGCGCCGGCGGTGGTGGACGCGCTCGCCGGGGTGCCCGGCGAGCGCGCCGAGCCCGGGGTCAGCCGGCGTTGACCTCGGTGTCGTGCTTGCGGCGCATCCGGCTGATCCAGCCCTGTGCCGTGTGCACCGGAACGTCGAAGTGCTCGGCGACGGCGCTGATCGTGCCGACCTGCTCGTAGACCGCCTCCAGGTCCGCCGGGTCGGGCGCCCGGCGGTACGCGCGACCGGCCTTGAGTCGGCTGAGCCGGTCCGGTTCGCCGGCCCGGCGTGCGGGCCGGGGCGGCAGCGGTCGCGGTGCGGTCTCGGTGGCGGTGGTCGCGGGGACCGGCCCGACCGTCACGGCCGGACGGGGTGCGGCTTCGGCGCGGCTCCTGTCCCGGTCCTGTGGGGGGATGAAGGCGCGCAGCAGGGCATCGAAGTCGACGTAGGGCAGCTCGCCGGTCAGGCCGGCGCTCTGCGGCGCGCGGACGGTGAGCTCCCGTACGACCGGGTGCCCGTTGCCGGTCTCCAGACGCACGACGGTCTGGGCCACCGGGCCGGTGATCTCCTCACCGTCGTCCTCAACGGGCACGATGGTGATGATGTATTGACTCACGACGATGCCTTTCCTGCGCATCTCCGGGCGAGCCAGTGCGGCTTCCGGCCCCCCGGTCAACCCTGTCGGGTTTGACCTGTGGTGGGAGACAAGATATCAGATTCCCGCAGGCAGAAGGCGAGATATCCGACACTCGCCACGGGACGCCTATCCTTCATCTCCGTTTTATTGTGGGCATCAACGCTCAAATCGGGCTCTCCGGGCCGCAGACCCTCGATCCTCGGTCGCGGATCGCGGATCGACAGACCGGGACACCAGCAACGCGGCCAGGCCGGCCCGCGACGACACCCCCGTCTTGCGGAAGATCCGGGTCAGGTGGGCCTCGACCGTCTTGACCGTCACGTACACCTGGTCCGCCGCCTCGGCGTTGCTCGCACCGGCGGCCACCAGCCGGGCGATGTCCCACTCCCGCCGCGTCAGGGTCAGCTCCCCGCCCGCGCCGGCGGCCGCGGCCGGCAGGCGGCCCGCGGCCCCGGCCGCGCGGCTCTGCTCGCCGGCCACCGAGCGTCGCAGCGGCGGGGAGTCGACAAGCTCCGCGATGCGGCGGGTCTCGGCGAGTTCGACCTCCGCCGCCGACCACTCCCGGGCGTCGCACAGGGCCCGTGCGCGCACCAACCGCGCCGACGCCTCCTCCAGCCTCCATCCCAGACTCGCGAAGGCGTCGGCCGCGGCGGCGGCCAGCTCCGCGGCACAGCGCGGATCCGCCTCCAGGGTCAGCCGTGCGCGGGCGGTCCGGGTCAACGCGCTCTGCCCGCGCAACCCCAGCCGCTCGGCGTACCCCTCCGCCACGGCCAACCAGCGCGCGGCCTCGTCGCACCGGCCGGCCTTGTGGGCCATCTCGGCCAGGGCCGAGGCCCAGCAGGCCCGGTTGGTCACCTCGACCTGGTCGAGACCATCGCCGCCGCAGGCGCGCAGCAACGTCGACGTCGAGCCGGCCCGGTCGCCGGCGAGGAAGCGCAGACGCACCGACACGCGCTGACTCGCCCCGTCGTACCAGTTCTCGCGGCGGGTGCTGGCGTCCAGCACGGCGGTGTCGGCCAGGTGGCGCGCCGCCGCCGGGCCGCTGCGCCACGCCACCGCGATGGCCCGGTACGCGCGCGCCAGCGCCACCATCGGGTCGATGCCCATGGCGACGGCCACCTCCTCGGCGTCCTCACCCTCGACCCGGGCCCGGTCCAGGCTGCCCAGTCGGGCGGTCACCGCGCAACGGCCCACCAGCAGCCAGGGGGTCAGCGCCACGAGACCCCCGCGGCAGCAGATGTCCAGCGCACGGTCGAAGTGGTGCAGGGCGGAGCGTTCCCGCTCGTGGAAGTACTCCGCCCAGCCCAGCAGGGCCAGCAGGTCCGGGTGCCGGGCGAGGTCGGTGTCGGCGAACGCGTCCACCTCGGACGACGCCCGGTCCAGTGTCTCGGACACCCGGATCCCACAGTCGGTGTACGCGGCCACGAACGACTGCACCACCGCCGCCGTGGTCGCGCAGACCGCCGAGCCGGTGCGTTCGGCCAGCGGGCCCAGACTCCGGGCGTGCTCCGCCGCGTCGGGCGCCGCGCAGAGGGCACCGGCGATCGCGGCCTCGACCGTCAGCAGGAAGTGAGTGTGCGGCTCCACCCGCCCGTCCCGGTACGGCAGCAGCAGCGCGTACGCGTCGAACGGCCGGCCCAGCAGCCGTTCCACCCGCGCCCGTGCGGCCACCGCCCGCAGCCGCTTGTCGCAGTCGGCGAGCGGACGGCGGGTGAGTTCCTGTAGCAGGGTGCGGGCCTGGCGCAGTTGACCCGCACCGACAAGCGCGTCGGCCATCGCGAACTCCAGCCGCGTACGGCGTGGTTCGGTGACCTCGGCGGCGGGCAGCAGCCGCTGGACGTTTGTCAACCACCGGATCGCGTCGAGCCGGGGCACGAGACCGCTCTCCGCCGCCTCGATCAGCGCGTCGGCGGTCGCCGGTTCGGCGCACTGGCCGCTGGCCGACAGGTGTTCGGCGTACCGGGTGACCGGATGTCCGAGTTCGCGCAGGACGCGGGCCGCCGTCGCGTGCAGGCGTCGTCGCCGGCCGGGAGACAGCGAGCGGTACACCACGGTGCGGTCCACCTCGTGGCGGAAACGCAGGGTCGACGCCTCGGTGGGGTCGGTCCGCAGCAGGTCGACGGCCACCAGCGCGTCGAGCAGGTCGCTGGTGACCTCCGGGCCGCGATCGGCGAGAGCCGCGGCCAGCGCCGGCTCGAACCCGTCCGGGCACACCGCGACGGCCTCCAGCATCTGCCGCTGCTCGTCGGTGAGCGCGTCGAGGTCGAGCTGGACCGCGCCTGTGACATCGACGGGCAGCTCGGCGGGCAGGCCACGAAGGGCCGCGACCGGGCCGTCCAGGGCACCCGGCCGGTAGGCGAGAACGTAGCGGGGCACACCACCGGAGAGCACGTGGACCCGCTGGGCGGCGCGTCCCTCCGCCAGCCCGAGCAGCGCGGCGACGCTTGCGGGATCCAACGGTGTCAGGGTGACCGCCCGGCGGCTCAGGTGGATGCCGGCGGCGAGCGCGGTGGTCACCCGGGTCGGCATCTGCCGCGGCCGGTACGCGGTGACCCACAGCAGACCCGCGGGCGGCGCCTGCGCGAGTCGACCGAGCAGCGTGGCCGTCGCGGGCGACGCGCCGTGCAGGTCGTCCAGGAGTAGCAGCAGCGGACCGCCGGCGCGGGCCGCCGTGGCGGGCTCCTCCGTCAGCGCCGCGAGGACCTGCCCGATCTGCTGGGCGTCGTGGCCGGTCGCGGCGAGCACCGGCACCCCGGCTCGTCGGGCTCGTGCGGCGACCTCGCGCAGCAGCCGGGTCTTGCCGGTGCCGGGGTCACCCACGAACTCGATCATGGCGGGTTGGCCGTCGCGGACCCCGGACAGGGCGCGGTCGAACAGGTCGAGCGCGCAGTTGCGCCCGACCAGGGGGTCGAGAGGGTCGCCTGCCGGTGGCGGGGCGAACTCCTCCTCGCTGATGTTCATCGGCTCTCCACGACGGACACCCGTACGGTGCGGCCCGTCGGCGTACGCCATCGGGTCGGCGGGTCGTGCGGTGCGGCGACGGCCTGACGGCCTGGTCGGACGCGACGGCGCGGCGCGCGTTGGCTCAGCTTCAACTGCCACCCCCCAGGATCTGTCCCGTTCGGGCCTCTCGGCGTGCCCGATACCGGCGCCAATTGCCGGCGCTCGGGCGAGCGGCAGGTGCAACTCTAGGTCCGCTTGCCAAGAACTGCGATCGCGGGACCGGTTGCTCGCATTGCCGAAGAGAGCAAATGTTGATGCCCAAAAACCGAAATAGCGGACTTGAGTCTTGACACAGCGCACGTTGGCGGTTGCGTTGAGTTCACGACAATGTGGGGTTTCCCCTACTGTCGCATCGTTCCCCGTCGCTTAATGTCGACCCCGGCGGTGCGACGCCTTCTGGGGGGACTTCGGATGACCGTTCAGTACCGATCCTATCTGGACAATTCGTCAGATGCCGAGGTGATGCTCAACGAGTCGGAACGATGGCACGCATTTCAGTGCCTTTTACCGCCACGTGCGGCGGTTGCCGACGCGTTCCTGACCCGGGGCATCAGCCCGCTGCTGCACGGCCTTCAGGCCACCGGTGAACTGTCCGCCTGGTCATTCACCCGACAGTCGCCACGGGTGGTGTGTCTGCACCTGCTCGGCAGTGCGCCACGACTGCTGGCGGCCCGACTGGCGGGGCTCTGCCTGGCGGTCGGGGCCGAGGGGCCCGTGCACCTGCCGCACCTCGCCGCTCCGCCGGCGCGCGATCCCCGGCTGGTCGACGTGGCGGTGGACCTGATCGGGATGACCCCGGGGCGGCAGGCCCGCCTCGGCGCCGCCGTGGACCTGGCGATGGTGGCGGCCATACGCAGTTGCCCCGCCCTGCGCGGCGACAGCGAGCTCGCTCCGACCGAGGCCGCGGCGGCCCTGCCGAGCGCGCGCTGGCAGCGGATCGCCACCGCGCTGCAGACCGAACGCCACCCGCTGACCTGCTGGTCACACCTGCTGGAGGCGTTTCGCCGCGCACCCGACTACGAGAGCGCGATGACGTTCGACCTGGTCCACCTGCTGCACAATCAGCTCGGGCTCACCAAGCGCGACGAGCAGCGGGTGCACGCGGGTCTGATCCGCTCCCTGTCGCGGCGCCGGGCCGGCGCGCGCCGGTCGCCCCGCTCGCATCTGAGCGTCCCGCATCCCGGGCCGGTCCGCCCGAAGCGGTGAACGAGGCATGCGGCGTCCCGGCCGGGGCGGTCGACCGCCCGGCGAGGAGTCGACGCATGCGGCACTGAGGTGTCCGCGGTGTTCCGGCGCGGGGGCGTACGCCGGAACACCGCGGGTGCAGGGTCAGCGTGCCAGCCACTGCCGGTAGGACGTCGGCGCGAGCACGGCGCCCTCCTTGGCGATCAGCACGTCACCGGGAACGGCCGCGAACATGCCGGCGCTGTCGTCGGCAATGACGGCGCGCGGGTCGCCGTGCGCGGCGAGGGTGATCCGGCCCAGCTCGTCGAGTCCGAACACGTCGGGGCCGGCGACGTTGCGGACGCCCCGCAGGGGTGCGCCCACGCTGACGTCGGCGACGGCCTGGGCCACGTCGGCCGCGGCCATCGGTTGTACGGGGGTGCGGGGCAGGCGGACGCCGGTCTCGTCGGCGGTCCAGGAGAGGACCGCGTCGATGAACTCGAAGAACTGCGTGGCGCGGACGATCGAGTACGGCACCGCGCTGGCCTTGAGGATGTCCTCCTGGAGCACCTTGGCGCGGTAGTAGGCCAGGTCGGGCACCTGGTCGACGCCGAGGATGGACAGGATCACCGCGTGGCCGACGCCGGCCCGCTCGGCGGCAGTCACGAGGTTGTCCATTGTCGTCTGGAAGAAGGCGGGGGAGGCGTCGTCGAAGGTCGGCGAGTTGGTCAGGTTGACGACGACGTCGGCGCCCGTGAGCGCCTCGGGCAGACCCTGCCCGGTGAGGAGGTCGACACCCGTCGACTGCGAGTGCGGAACCGCCTCGTGCCCGCCCGCCCTCAGAATCGTGACGACCTGGGACCCGATCAGTCCGGTCCCGCCCAGCACGGCGATCTTCATGTCCGTTCCACCTTTCCTGCCTGTTTTGTCCGACTTAACTCGGACCTCCTATGTCCGAGAACTATACTCGGACACAATGAATCCGGGTATCGGGGTGGTTAGGGTGAGGCGATGAAGATGTCCGGCGGGGTCGAGTGGGCGCTGCACTGCTGCGTCGTGCTCACGGCCAGCAGCAGGCCCGTCCCGGCCGCCCGGCTCGCGGAGCTGCACGACGTCTCCGGCAGCTACCTCGCCAAACAGCTCCAGGCGCTTGCCCGCGCCGGGCTCATTCATTCCGTGCAGGGCAAGGCGGGCGGGTACGCGTTGACCCGCGCTCCGGAGAGCATCAGCCTGCTCGACGTGGTCCACGCCGTGGACGGGCCGGGCCCCGCCTTCGTCTGCACCGAGATCCGCCAGCGCGGCCCGCTGGCCAGCCCACCCGAGGCCTGCACCCGCGCCTGCCCGATCGCCCGCGCCATGGCGAGCGCCGAGAAGGCGTGGCGTGCCGCCCTGGCCGCTGTCACGATCGCCGACCTCGCCCGCGACGTCGGCGTCGACTCCGGCCCCGAGGCCCTGGCCGGGGTCAGCGCGTGGCTCACCGGCGACAGCGCCGGCTGACCGCGCTCAGCCGGTGTGGCGTACCTCGGTGTCCCAGATCTGCGCCCACGGACGCCGCAGCCCCCGACAGACGTAGATCGGACCGTCGTTCTCGTCGTTGTCCACCTCGACCCGCTGATCCACCCGCCCGGCGAGCGCGCACTCGTCGAACCAGGCGTTCAGCGCGTCGGGACGCTCCCAGCCGACGACTATCGCCACGTCCGCGTCGGCGGGCGGACGGCCGAAGTCGACAATGCTGTTGTGCCCGGAGTACGCCCGGGGAAGCCCACGGGCCGGCCCGTAGCGGGCGACCGCCCCGGCCTCCCCGTAGTTGCCGGTGAGGATGACCGCCCGCGCGCGCTCCTGCGCCGGCAGGCCACGATGGACGGCGGCGACCGAGTCGGCGAACGCCGGCCAGCCGATGGTCTCGCCGGCGTCGTAGTTGACGTCGACCACGAAAGCGGGCAGCCGTTCGGCCGGCAGCACCGGCAGCAGCAGCACGACGTTGGGCAGGAGGAACAGCACGGCGCCCGCCGCCAGCACCGCCCGCCGCAGCCACGCCGAGCCGCGCGACGCCCAGGCGGCGGTCACCACCGCGCCCGCCGCGACGAGGACGAGCAGCAGGGGCGCGTCGTAGTAACCCTTGCCGCCAGCGACCAGGACGACGCCGACCACGACCACCCAGGCCCAACCCACCGCGCGGTACGCCCGCCACGCCGGCCGGCGCAGCAGCGCGACGAGACCGGCGATCCAGATCGGCACGGCGTACGGGCTGATGATGAGGAACTGCAGGGTGAACGCGTCGAGGCGACCGCTGTAGGAGCTGTCGCCGTCGGCGATAGAGGCGGCCACGCCGAGCTGTGGGAAGCCGTGCGCGGCCTGCCAGATCAGGTTCGGCGCGGCCAGCAGCACGGCGATCCCGGCGGCGGCGAGCACCCACTTCTCGCGCAGCAGCCGACGCGGCCCGGCGATCAGCACCCCGGCCAGCAGACCGACGGCCAGCAGCGCGGGCAGCAGCTTGTTGAGCATGCCCACGCCGAGCACCAGCCCGAGCGCGAGCGCCCACCGGTTGTCCCCGGTGCGCAGCAACCGCACCGCGCACCACGCCGCCCCGAGCCAGACCAGCAGGTCGACGGTCGTGGTGCTGAGCAGGTGACCACTGGCGAGCACGATGCCGGACAGCGCGGCGAGCACCGCCGCGACAATCTGCGCGCCCCGGCCCGCGCCCAGCTCGCGGGCGATGGCGGCGACCAGCAGCACCGCGCCGCCGGCCAGCAGCGCCGACGGCGTACGCAGCACCACCAGGTTGCCCGGCGCGATCGTGTCGAGCAGCCGGGCCAGCGCCGGAACGAGCGGGCCCTGGTCGACGTAGCCCCAGTCGAGGTGCCGGCCGCAGAGCAGGAAGTAGAGCTCGTCGCGGTGATAGCCGTACCGGCCGGCGAGCAGCAGCAGCGTCACGCTCGTCGCCGCGGCCACCAGCCACGGGCCGCGCGTACGCCCGCCGGGCTCGGGTGGCGCCGCCGACGGCGGCGACTGGATGGGCCGGTCGATGTCGGTCGCGGGCTCGCTCACGGGCCCATGATGACCGGCGGCGTCGCCGCGTGGGTGCCCGTACCGGCGTTCGGCACCGTCCCGAATGCGGGTGGTCTGGGCGAGTGCGAAGATCAGTTTGGTAACTCGGACCGAGAGGACGACATGCGATATCGCACTCTGGGCGCCACCGGCACGGTGGTGTCCACCCTGTGTCTGGGCACGATGACCTTCGGCGCGGAGACCGACGAGGCCGGCAGCTTCGCCCAACTGGACCGGTTCGTCGAGGCCGGCGGCACGTTCCTCGACACCGCCGACGTCTACTCCACAGGTGTCTCCGAGCAGATCGTGGGCCGCTGGCTGCGGGCACGTCCGGACCTGCGGGACCGCCTCGTCATCGCCACCAAGGGCCGCTTCCCGATGGGCCCGGGCGCGAACGACGCCGGCCTGTCCCGTGTGCACCTCACGCGCGCCCTGGACGCCAGCCTCCGGCGGCTCGGCGTCGAGGCCGTCGACCTGTACCAGGCTCACGCGTGGGATCCGCTGACCCCGCTGCCGGAGACGCTGCGCTTCTTCGACGACGCCGTGCGCGCCGGCAAGATCCGCTACGCGGGGGTCAGCAACTTCACCGGTTGGCAGTTGCAGAAGGCCGCCCTGCTCACCCAGCACCTCAACCTCACCCCGATCGTGACCCTCCAGCCGCAGTACAACCTGCTGGCCCGGGAGATCGAGTTCGAGCTGGTGCCGGTCTGCGAGAACGAGGGCATCGGCATCCTGCCGTGGTCGCCGCTGGGCGGCGGCTGGCTGACCGGCAAGTACCAGCGCGACAGCACGCCCACCGGCGCCACCCGGCTCGGCGAGAACCCCGAGCGCGGCGTGGAGGCGTACGCGGGTCGCAACGCCGAGGAGCGCACCTGGCGGGTGCTCGACGCGGTCGGCCAGATCGCCCGGGACCGTGGCGTGTCCATGTCGGCGGTGTCGCTGGCCTGGCTGGCGGCCCGACCGGCGGTCACCTCGGTGATCCTCGGCGCGCGGACCACCGAGCAGCTCGACGACAACCTGACCGCCGGCGACCTGGTTCTCGACGCCGAGCAGATGCGGTTGCTGGACGAGGCGAGCGCCCCGCTGGTCGGCGACTACCCGTACGGCGGCGCCGGCGTGCGCCAGCGTGGCCGCGACCTGCCGACCGGGTCATGATTCCCTTCCCCGAGCCCACCAGCCCGGCCGGCAGCCGCTCCGAGGTGTTCCTGCGCTACCTCGACTACTTCCGCGAGTCCGTGGTGGCCAAGGTGTCGGCGCTGGCGGAGCCGGAGCTGCGACAGAGCCGTCTGCCGTCCGGGTGGACCCCGTTGGAGTTGCTCACGCACCTGCGTCACGTCGAGCTGCGCTGGATCGAGTGGGGTTTCCAGGGCCGGGCGGTCGCCGAGCCGTGGGGTGACCGCCGCGACGACCGCTGGTACGTCGCTCCCGTCGAGACCCTCTCCGACCTGGTGGCGGCGCTTCGGGCGCAGGGCGCGCACACCACAGCCGTGGTGTCGGCGCACGACCTGTCGGAGATCGGCGCGCCGGGCCCACGCTGGAACGGCGCCGACCCGGCGTCGCTGGAGCGGGTGCTGTTCCACCTCGTCCAGGAGTACGCCCGCCACCTCGGCCACCTCGACGTGGTCGCCGAACTCGCCGGCGGACCGACCGGCGAGTGAGGCCGGCGGGCATCGCCGGGCCGCTCGGCCGAGCAGAATGACGGGATGCCGCTGCTCGTCACGCCCGCCCTGCCCGCCGGGAGTCTCGCCAGCCGAGAGCAACCCCACCTTGCGGTACGCCCCGGGCTGGCGCTGCGGCCGTGGCACGACGGGGACGCTCCGGTCGTGCGGGCGGCGTTCGACTGTCCGGCGATCCAGCGCTGGCACGCGCTCCGGTTGGACGACGACGCCGAGGCCAGGGCGTGGACGGCGCAGTGGGTCGGCCGTTGGCGTGCCGAGACGGCCGCCAGTTGGGCGATCGTCGACGCCGACGACCGGCCGGTCGGTCAGGTGGGACTGCGGCAGGTGTCGCTGGTGGAGGCGTCGGCGGACGTGTCGTACTGGGTGCTGCCCGCCGCGCGCGGCGCAGGGGTCGCCGCCGCGGCGCTGGGGGCGCTGACCCGGTGGAGCTTCGCGGCGGGGTGGCACCGGCTGGCCCTGGAGCACTCGACCGGCAACGCGGCGTCGTGCCGGGTGGCCACCCGTTCGGGCTTCACTCCGGAGGGTGTGGTGCGGGGTTCGGTGCGCCACGCCGACGGCTGGCACGACATGCACCTGCACGCGCGGCTGCGCACCGACGGCCCGATCTGATCACCCGATCTACTCGGTGGTCGGCGCGGATGCCGTCGGCGTCGCGTCATCCTGGGGTGTTGGTAAGAACGGCGACACCAGGGGCCAAGTAGTTGATCTTCACGAGCCGCCCGGGGCGGTCGGTGGTGGTTGAGCTGGTGTCCCGTTAGGGGATCGTCCACCGGGCACCGCCAGGCTGGCGGACTCGGCCGTTCCGTCCCTGGTCGCCGAGTCCCGTAAGACCCGCCCGGTGAAGTGCCCGGTCAGCGGGGGCCAATCGGTACGGTGACGCCATGAACGGCCTTAAGATCGGCTATGCCCGGGTGTCCACTGACGAGCAAGACCTGAGCGCGCAGTTGGCCGCGCTCACCGAGCTCGGTGTTGGCACTGACCGGATTTACGTCGACAAGGGCCTGACCGGAACCAACCGGGCCCGGCCGGGTCTGCGCGAGGCCCTCGCGGCGTGCCGGGCCGGCGATCAGCTGGTCGTGACGAAGCTGGACCGGCTCGCCCGTTCGGTCACCGACGCACACGACATCGCCAAGGAGCTGACCGCCCGGCAGGTCAAGCTCAACCTCGGCGGCTCGATACACGACCCGACCGACGCGATGGGCAAGCTGCTGTTCACCACCTTGGCGATGATCGCCGAGTTCGAGGCAACGGCGACACCGAATCGCTGCGCGAAGCCCTGTCCCGCGACTCGACCGTGCTGGTCCAGTTACGGTCGCTGCCGCGCAAACGCGCCCGCCTACACACCCTGGCAGGCCGACCCCGCGATACCGCCGGTGGTCCTGCTCGGCTCGACGCGCGCGGTCCGCGCTTGGCTCGACACCCTTCCTGGTACGCCGTGACGGCTCACTCGGTGAACTCACAGAACGACAGCGCCTTGTCGAACCGCCCGGCGACCAGGTCCTGGTGCCGGATCAGGAACCGCCCGTTCACGTACTCCTCGTGCGGCACCGCGAACTGGGCCAGCGCCACCCACCCGCGCAGCACGGCCTCCTCGGAGCTGTCGTCGGCCAGGATCGACTCGGGGCTGTTCTGCGCCGACACCGAGTACCCGCCGAGCAGCAGGTCGTCCTCGATCCACGGCACCCGGCCCGGCCAGAGCCGGTCGACGACCGCGTTGAGCTGTGCCATGCCCGGAATGTCGCGGGTCAACTGTTTCTCCAGGTCGGTCAGGAACTCCGGGGACTGATTGAGCCAGTCCGGCAGGTCCGGCTCGACCCGCGCGTACAGGTCGTGTTCCGGGCCGGTCAGCGGTTCGTCGTCGCAGTCGTCGTCCGGCGGCCCGGTCGGCGCCGTCACCGTGCCGGCTGGCACGTGCACGACCCGGGCGAACTGCTGCTCCTCCGGCACCGAACGCGACGACATGGCCGCCTCGGGCGACAGAAAGAAAAGCAGCGAGCCGCCCGCCGGCAGGGCGAACCCGGCGATCCGGGGGAGCGCCGCACAGTCGACCGCCGCCAGGTACGGCAGCGGCACCCCCGGCCGGATGCACGGCCAGGCGATGTCGGCCGGAAGGTGCGGCAGCCCGCCGAATCGTCCGGCGCGCACCCCGTCCGGCCCGGCGCCGGCCCTGATCCGGAATCGAAGGACGAGTTCGGCGTAGCGGGCCGCCTCGTCCCGCGGCACACCCTGCTCGGTCGCGGCCCGCAGAAATCGATCCTGGTAGTCCATGACAGGACATAGTGGCAGAGCTATCCGACACTATGGCGGCTCGCCGCGACCCGGGTGTCTACTGGTGAGACCGCGTATTCAACTGTCACGGATTCGCCCACCAGTCCCGTCCTCTCCATCACTTTCCGTAGTGCCTGGGGACAAGCCGGACGGCCGGGCGCGTGGGGTTGAATGTGGCGGTGACCGCTCATGATGTTGCTGGAAGCCTGCCGGATATCGCGACTCTGCGGGAGCGCTGTCGCGCGTTGGCGGTGCTGGAGGCGATCCTGAGCCCGGAAGAGGAGTCTCGGTACTACTCGTTCACGTCGGCCTGGTCGGAGGGCGAGGAGCTGGCGTCGATGGACAACGGCTCCGGGGACGCCTGGTCGATCGTGTTCTCCCCTGCGGGCGCCTTTCTTCGGGGATTCGATCATGAATCTTCGATGAGCCCGGCCGTGAACGACGAGGAGTTGTGGCCGGGACTGGTCGACGCGGTGCCGGACGTGTTCTCTGCCGCGGTGAACGAACCGGCGTTCAGTTACGAAGGGCTCGGGCAGGCGCTCGGCGACGTCGTCGACCACCAGGACGACGACACCGCCTGATCAGCCCTCACACCTAGATCATCTTTTTGGCCCCTGGTGTCGTGGTTCTTACCAACACCCCATCCTCGTCGACGCGCCGCATCGCCCGGGGCAGTCGCAGCGCGACGATGCCGGTGGCCACCAGGCCGCCGACACCCGCGACCACAAGGGTCACCGGGGCGGACGTGGCGTCGAGCAGCAGACCACCGGCCAGGTAGGACGTCGCGGCGGCGACACCGATCGCGCCGTACAGGTTCCCGAAGACCCGCCCGAGCAGGCCCGCCGGAACCGTCCGTTGCAGCAGGGTGCTGGAGGCGACGTCCATGGCCGCCAATCCGAACCCCCTGACCCCCTGTAGGGCGATCGCGGCGGCGACGGCCCAGGCGAGCCCGGTCAGCAGGTTCCCGACACTGCTGACCCCGAAGCCCACGATCAGCAGCAGCGGCATCGACGCCCGGGTGCCCCACCGGGACAGGATGGCGTAACCGGCGACAAGTCCGACGCCGACCGCGCCCAGCAGCAGCCCGACGGCGGAATTGCCCACCGTGAAGGTGTCGCGGGCCAACAGCAGCAGCGCCACGTCGTCGACCCCGTTGAAGGCGACCACCGCGGTGAAGCCCAGGAAGATCACCCGTACCGTGGGAACACTCAACAGATAGCCGATTCCCGCTCTGGCCTGTCGCAGCAGGGACGGCCGGCGCGCGTTGCCGGTCACCGCCGGCAGGGAGGGCAGCGTCGCCAGCAGCACGGCCGAGAGGAGAAACGACACCGCGTCGACGAGGAGCAGGCCACGCACTCCGACCAGCGGGAACAGGGCCGCGGCGAGGAGCGGGCCGGCCGCCTCCGCCGCGTTGGAGCCGAACCCGATTGTGGAGTTGGCGGTCTCCAGGTCACGGTCGGCGCACAACGCGGGTACCGCCGCCCGAGACGCCGGTTGGAAGACCTGCGCGGCGGTGGCGCGGATCGCGACGAGGGCCAGCAGCACCGGCAGCGGAGGCAGCGTCAGCACGATCACCAGCAGGACCGCGGCCTGGACGAGTTCGCAGGCGACCATTAGCCCGTGTTTCATAAGGCTCGGAGGTACTGGTTGATGGCGGCGATGGTCAGGGTGGCTTCGTAGCGGACGGCCAG